>NZ_JBDPMF010000002.1:0-889299 GCF_039871645.1 Mycobacterium sp. B14F4
GAGATATCTGAGGCCTCCATCGTGGTCTCCAACAACCGCAACGCACGCTGCCGAAACTCCGGCGAATACTGACGGGGCATTCTTCCAATCCTCCTATAGGGATCGGAACAAAACCTGGGGTACTTCAGCTGTGTTTGGTCGGGATCGCGCATTGTGTGGCGCATCGCTTCAGTGGCTGACAGATTGGGCGGTGGCGGGCCTTCAGTGGGCCGGTGTTTGGCGTCGTGGTGAACGTCTCGGCCGCTGCCGGGAGCGATGAGTCGTTGGGGTCCGGGGCTGGTGAGGTTGTCCTCGGTGAAGTAGCCGTTGTCGGCCAACACCAATTCGATCGTCTTTTCCAGAGCGTCCATCTGGGAGGTCGCCGCTGCCAAAGCTGGTGTCCAGCAATGCACATCGTTGGCGTCTTGGGATACGTGCACCCCGATCACGAGGTGGTCATCGGAGCACACGATCTGGCTGTTGTAGCCCTGGACCGACCCGCCGCCAGAGCCTTCGACCATCAACCGCGCCTCGGGGTCGGTCAGGTTGACCACCGGCCCGTTCGCCGGACCGCGCCGAGCCTGGTCACGGGCGCGACTGCGCGCTGCTGAACCCCGCCGGTCGACGACCCCCGCTGTCTGCTCCTGCTGGGCACGCTGCAGCCCGGCTTCTGCCTTTCTGATGGCCCTGCGAATAGCCGCGCGCTGCTGGGCTTGCGCGGTCCCACGCACGTGGAGCAGCGGGGCCAGACGCTGCTGTTCGCGGGCGATCCGGGCCTGACACAGGCGGACCTGATCGACCCCCGCCGGCGGTCGGTTCGGCACGTTCTCGCCGGCCTCGATGCGCTGCAGGTACTGCTCTTGACGGGCTGCGTCGCCAGCATCGGCCTCGGCATGCGCGGCGTCTTGACGCGCGATCTCCTCCATCGCCTTCTTGATTGCTGCCGCCCGCCCCGCCCGAGTGCCCAGCCCGGCCGGCGAGCGTTTGGCAGGCCCGGCGGCGGCTTCGGCGGCGTCCTCTTCGGCATCGACTTGCGCGGCGTCCTGGACTGCCTGCTCGGCGATACGGCGGGCTTGCTCAGCCACCCACTGCTGGGAACGGTTGGCTGATTTCGAGGCGTTGGCCGCGATCTTGGTGCCATCGATGGAGATGCTCCCGACCTGCACCAACCCGGCTTGCGCGCACAAGCGCAGCACCTGGGCGAACACATCGGTGAACACCTCGTCATGAGCTGCACGGAAGCGCGCGATCGTGGTGTGATCCGGTGGGTCCTGAGCACACAACACCCGATAGGCGACATGATCGGCGCACGATTGTTCGATGCGCCGCGACGACCGCTGTCCTGTCGCATAGGCGTAAATCATCAACGCCAACAACATGTCCGGGTCATAGCCGGCCCGCCCCACACCACCGGTGCGGCGGGCCGCGTGCAACGCCGAGGTATCCAGTTGCTCGACCACATCGAGGACAAACCACACCAGATGATCACCGGCCAGCCAGTCCGCCATGTTCGACGGCAACAGAAACTCCTGATCACGCACCAGCGGACGATACGAACGAGCCATACCCCATCGTTTCGCGATCACCCGCTAAGACAAAGGACCTCCACCGGCATTTCGCAACAGCCACTCAGCGCACGTTTTCACGCCCAAGCCGCTAGTTCTTGGGCTTCTTGCCCTCGGCGACCTCTTTGGGGTACTCGTCGTAGTACTCGACATAGCCCTCGTCGCGGCCGGACAGCACGTAGATCGGGTCCTCGATCGCCCCGGCGTCCTCGTCGCCCTCGCCGCTGCTGCCGCCGTAGCCCTCCTTGCGCAGGTCGACCTTCTGGCTCTTGAACGTCGAGGTGTGCGCCAACTCCTTGACCACGCGCACGAACAGCGGCACCGCGTACCCGGGCAGCTTGTCGTAGGCGGCCTTGGCCAGCGCCTTGCCGTCGAACTCCTGGCCCTCCTTGAGTTCGATCGCGGCCATGCCCGCCCGTCCGCCGGCGCCCTCGACCTCGACGCCGAACACCGTCGCCTCCTCGACCTGCGGGTCGGTGGAGATCGCCGCCTCGACCTCGGTGGTCGCGACGTTCTCGCCCTTCCACCGGAAGGTGTCGCCGAGGCGGTCGGCGAACGCGGCGTGGCCGAAGCCCTGCGAGCGCATCAAGTCGCCGGTGTTGAACCAGACATCGCCCTCCTTGAAGGCGTCGCGCACCAGCTTCTTCTCCGACTCCTTCTGGTCGGTGTAACCGTCGAAGGGCTGGAAGTTGCTGACCTTCGACAGCAGCAGACCCGGTTCCCCGTTGGGGACCTTCCTGACGCGGCCGTTCTCGTCGCGCACCGGGTCGCCGCTGTCGGGGTCGTACTGGACGAATGCCACCGGCGTCGGGCAGATACCTGTGGTCTTGTCGAGGTTGAAGAAGTTGACGAACGCGGTGTTGCCCTCGCTGGCCGCATAGAACTCGCAGACCCGGTCGATGCCGAAGCGTTCGGTGAAGTCGTCCCAGATCGCCGGGCGCAGGCCGTTACCGCCGATCACCCTCACCCGGTGCTTGCGGTCGGTGTCCTTGGCGGGCTGGTTGAGCAGGTAGGCGCAGATCTCGCCGATGTAGACGAACGCGGTCGCCTCGTGGCGGATCACGTCGTCCCAGAACTTCGACGCCGAGAACGACTTGCCCAGCGCCAGCGTCGCTCCCGAGTTCAGCACCGACGACAGTGCCACCGTCAGCGCGTTGTTGTGGTACAGGGGCAGGCAGCAGTACAGTGTGTCGCTGCTGGACAGGCGCATGCCCATCCCGCCGAAGCCGGCCAGCGCCCGCAGCCACCGGTAGTGCGTCATCACGCTGGCCTTCGGCATGCCGGTGGTGCCCGAGGTGAAGATGTAGAACGCCTTGTCCTTCGCGAGCACGGCGCTGGCGCTCGGCGGGTTCTCGGTCGGCGCGGTCTCGGCCAGCCGGTGGAACTCGTCGAGGGTCACCAATCCGTCGGTGTCCGCACCGCACTCCTTGATCGGGTCGACGAAGTCGGGATCGGCGATGACGACCTTGGCCGACAGCAGCCCGAGGCTGTGGGAAAGCACGTCGCCGCGCTGATGGTGGTTGAGCATTCCCGAGATGGCGCCGCACTTGACCGTGGCCAGCATGAGCAGCACCGACTCGGGCGAGTTGGGCAGCATGATGCCGACGACGTCACCGTGGCCGACGCCGCGGGCGGCGAGCACCGCGGCATAGCGGTTGACCGTCTCATTGGCCTCGCGGTAGGTGAGCTGCCGGTCTTCGAACTTGATGAACACCTTGTCGGCGTGACGTTCGGCGCGCTCCTGGAACACCTTGCCGATCGACGTCTTTCCCGACGGACGTGCCCCGAAGCCGGTGATCACCCCGCGCAATATGGTCGGCACATCCATGATCAGGCCCGGTACCTGAGCCGCGATGTCCAGCAGCCCGACGCTGCTGCGGGTACCCGGTTTGTCTTCGGTCATCTGTCCCCTCCGCTGTTCGTTTGTCGCAACACCATAGTGACCGCAGTCACCGGTCCGGCGCGCACGCCGCCATTGCCGCCTCGACGTCACCCACGACGACCAGCCGGTCCAGCGCACGCTGGGCGACGTAACCGCTGCCGACCAGCCCGTGCAACCAGGCCAGCAAGCCGTCGTAGTGCCCGATCGGGTCGAGCATCACCACCGGCTTGTCATGCATACCCAAATACCCCGCTGTCCAGGCTTCGAAGAACTCCTCGAGGGTTCCGATGCCGCCGGGAAGCGCGATGAACGCGTCGGCGCGGTCCTCCATGACCTGCTTGCGCTCCCGCATCGTGTCGGTGACGACGAGTTCGTCGGCGTCGACGTCGGCGACCTCCCGGTGCACCAGGGCCTTGGGGATGACGCCGATGGTGTGGCCGCCGCGGTCTCTGGCCGCGGTCGCCAGCGCGCCCATCGCCGAGACGTTGCCGCCGCCGGACACCAGGCTCCAGCCGCGCTCGGCGATCGCGACGCCCACCCGTTCGGCGAGCGCGAGGAGGTCGGGATGCGTCGGCCCCGACGCGCAGTAGACACACACCGCCCACTGGCGGTCGGTTTCGCCGGACACGACCACAACCTAGCCATAGACTCCGGCGGTGCCGATTGAGTGGGTCGTCTCGCCGCTTGAGCCGGCACTCTCGTCGATCGAAACGAGCCTGCGGGATCGCGCCGGGGCGGTGGTGCTCGGTGCGGCCGGGGTGGGTAAGACGACGCTGGCGCGCACGGCCGTCGAGCGGTTCGGCGCGGGGTTCGGCCGCGTCGACGTCATCACCGCCACCGCGTCGACGGCCGCGGTCCCGTTCGCCGCGGTGAGCCACCTGATCGACGTGCCCGACACCGGAAAGACCGCGGAGGTGTTGCGTTCGGCGCGGGAGTCGCTGGGCGACGGGCGGCTGCTGGTCGTGGACGACGCACACCTGCTCGACAGACTGTCCGCTGTGCTGGTCTACCAATTGGCGGTCAGCGGCACGGTGTCGCTGATCGTGACACTGACCGCGAACGGCGCTGTCGCACAGGAGGTTTCGGCGCTGTGGGACGACGGCCTGCTGGAGCGCATCGATCTGGAGCCGGCCGGTCACGACGACAGCAGGCTGGCCACGGTCATCGACGACTTCGTTGCGGCACTGCCCGCCAGGGCACACCGGGTGCTCGAGTGCCTGGCGGCCGACGATCCGCTGGCGCTCGACGAGATGGAGGCCCTCGCCGGCCGGGAGGCCGTCGACGAGGCGCAGGCGTCGGGCGCGGTGGTGCTGGACGGCGCGTGGGTGCGTCCGGCCCACCCGCTGTTCGTCGACGCGGTCCGCGACGCGCTCGGCGGACCCGACCTGCGCCGGCTACGCGGCGAACTCGTCGACCTGCTCACCGCCCGGCCGGCACGCGGGGTGGTTTCGCGGCTGCGGCTGGCGGTGCTCGCCCTCGACAGCGACAGCCCGCAGCCCCCCGCCGATCAGGTGTCCGCCGCCGAGGAGGCACTGCGGCTGGGCGACTTGGCGCTCAGCGAGCGGCTGGGCAGGGCGGCAGTGCAGCGCGCGCCCGCACTGCAGGCGCGGTTGGCGTTGGCGTACGCGCTGGCCTGGCAGGGCCGTGGCCGCGAGGCCGACGCGGTGCTCGACGCGGTGGACCCCGCCGCGCTGACCGAGACCGAGTTGATGGCGTGGGCGCTGCCCCGGGCGGCCAACCAGTTCTGGATGCTGTCCGAGCCGGAGCGGGCGACCGCGTTCCTGCGCGCGACCCGCAACCGGGTGTCCTCACCGACCGCGCAGACGACGCTCGACGCACTGTCGGCGACGTTCGCGATGAACGCGGGCAATCCGCGGCGCGCGAGGCAGATCGCCGATGAGGTGCTGGCGTCGCCGTCCGCCGACGACACCGCGATCGGCTGGGCCGCCGCGGCCGCGGCGCTGAGCTCGGCGCGGATGGGACGCTTCGCCGACGTCGACGCGCTGGCCGAGCGGGCGATCGTCGCCCCCGGATTGTTGCGTTTCACAAGCGGATTCGGCCAGACGACGGCGTTGGTAGCGGCCGGTGAACTGGACCGGGCCCAGGCGCTGGCCCAGCGACTCACCGATTTCGCGCAGCTACAGCAACCCGGCCGTGCGATCGGTGAGGTGTTGGTGGCCGATGTGCTGATCGCCAAGGGGCGGCTCGACGCGGCGGTGCGGCTGCTGCGCCACGCGGCCGCGGCGCTGGCGCCGACGGGATATTCGTGGGGCCCGCTGGCCTGGATGCTGCTGGCCCAGGCGCTCGGGCAGCAGGGCGCGACGGTGGACGCCGGAAAAGCGTTGGCGCGAGCGGAGTCCCGGCACGGGTTGAAGTCGATGCTCTTTGCTCCGGAGCTGGCGCTGGCTCGGGCGTGGACGTCATGGGCGCGTCGCGACGTGCACGGCGCGATCGACGCGGCCCGCGAGGCGGTGCGCAGCGCCGAGCGGGGCGGCCAGACCGCGGTCGCCCTGCGGGCGCTGCTCGAGGGTGTCCGGCTCGGCGATACGCGAGCGGTCGACGCCGTCGCCCGGTTGGGCGCCGAATGTGAGTGCGTAATGGGCCGATTGGCCTTGGAGCACGGTCGCGCGTTGGCCGGCCGCGACGCGCCCGCGCTGGCGGCGGTCGCCGAACGTTACGCCGCCGTCGGCTGGCACGGTGCGGCCGCCGACGCCGCGGCCCAGGGCGGGGACGGCCGCTGAAACTGGTGCGCGGCCGGGTGCGCCGGCGGACCTAGAATTTCTAGGCGTAGCAGCCGGAGGAGGTGCACATGAGCCAGCTGTTCGTGCAGACCGACGGGGTGCGGTCCTCCGCCACAGTGCACGACCGGGTCGCGACGCGCCTGTCGCAGGTGATCGGCGCCGCAGCACCCGCGTCGGCAGGCGTGCAGTCCAGTCACGGTCCGATCGCGGCGGCGGTGAGCACCGCGCTGACAACCGCGCTCGGCACCCGCCAGGGCGCCATGGAGACCACCGCGACCTCGGGCACCACCATCTCCGAGTTGCTGCAGAAGGCGGCTCGGATGTACGAGCAGGGCGACACGCAGAGCGCCGAGAAGCTGCGCGCGGCGGCCGAGGTCCTGCAACAGGGCGATGCGCCGGGATCCGGCGGCGCGGTTGGGTCCGCCGGCGGCGTGAGCGCCCCGGCCATGAGTCCGTCGACCGCGGCCGGGCCCGGGGCGGGGGCGGCCGGCGCCGGGATGGTCGGGCAGATGCTCGGCCAGGTCGGACAACAGGTCGGCCAGCTGGCCGGCATGGTGGCGCAGCCGCTCGCGGGCATCGCGCAAGGGCTGCAACAGGTTCCGCAGCAGATCATGCAGGCCGTCCAGGGCGGCGCGGACACCGACAAGGCGGCGTCGACCGGAAAGGGCGCATCGGACCGCACCAGGGAACGGGCAGACGACGACGCGGCGTCGACCGAGCCGAACAGCCGCATCGCCGAACCGGCGCCGGAGGAGCGGCCCGACGCCGGCGGGGCAGCCGCCGGCGGGGCAGCCGGCGGCCGGACGCCCGATCAACCCGCCGCGCCCGCGCGACCGCAGCCGGCGCAGACGCGTCCCCAGGTCGGCTGATCGCGGCGGATGCGATAACGCGCGGTTACAGGTTGCGGGCGACGTCCTCGTCGCCGTGGCGCGGCTGAGCCGGCGGTGTCACCGGTGCGCCGGAGCCCGCAGCGCCGGACGCGGTTCGTTCGTCGGCCCGTTGCAGGGGCCGGCGCTCCTCGCTGTCGTCCCGCTCCGACTCGCCTTGTTCGGGCTGGCGGACCTGATCGGGCGGCTCGGCCCGTAGTTGAGCGTCGTCGCGCGGTTGTTGACCCGGCGCACCCGCCGTCGCAGGCGCGGCCCCGCCGGCCGGCGGGGTCCCCTGCCCGCCCGGGGACTGCCCGCCCGCGCCCGCAGCGCCCTGCATCGCCTGCTGCATCATCGAGCCGAACATCCCGGTCTGCCCGCCGAGCGCCTGCATCGGCGCGCCGGCCTGCTGACCCATCTGTCCCGCCTGCTGGCCGAGCTGGCCGAGCATCCCGACGACCTGTCCCACCGACTGCGAGCCGGCGTCGTCGGAATTCTGGTACGCCGCCTGCGCGGCGCCCAGCTTGCCGGAGAAGGTGTTCTCCTTGGCCGACAGCGCCGCGACGTTGGTGGTCAGCTGGGCGGCCAGCGTGGGCAGCACCGCCGCGATGGTGGAGCTCATCGCGTCCGGCCCCGCGGGAAGCATTGGCACCTCGGGCAATTCGACCGATGCCGCGTTCCAGCTGATGCCTTCGGGCTTGCGCAACTCACCGGACATCGACCATCTCCCCTACCGTCACCAGTCGTCGTCCACGTCGTCTTCGGCCAGGTCGTATTCCAGCGGCGCTGGCACGGCAAGGCCCGGTGCGGTGCCGCCGCTGGCCCCGCGCTGCCCCATCATCGGCGCCATCCCGCCCATACCCGCGCCTGCGGCGACCGGAGCCACCCCACCGGCCGACCCGGCCGTCGCGCCCTCGGCAGGCGCGGTGCTGACCGCCTTGCTGCCGACCAGGTTGGCCATCTGCGGCGTCTGCAGCGGGGCCCCGCCGGACCCGGGCAGCGACGCGGCCCGCACCATCCCCGAGCCACCGCCCGCGCCCGAGCCGCCCGCCGCCGGATGGTTGGAGAACGAGGAGAACGGCAGACCGGCGGCGCCCAGCGAGTCCGCCTTGCCACCCTGGCCGAACATCGACGTCAGCTGCTGCAACGGCTGGGACAGCTGCTGCAGCTGCTGGCCCATCTGCTGAGGCAACTGCATCAGCGACTGGCCGATCTGCATCGGCAGCTGCGCGGCCATGGAGCCCATCTGGCTCATCATCTGCATTGCCTGGTCGGGACCCTGCGAGGTTTGTTTGGCGGCCTCTTCCCCGCTGTCCTGCGCTTCCTTCGCACCCGGGACCGGCGGGGCACCCATGAAGGGGACGCTGGGCGGCACGCCGAGCGTATTGGCCAGCTCGGTGGTATTCGCGGTCACGTTCGCGATGTTCTGCGAGAGCCCCATCTTGATTCGGCTCTGCACCAGCTCCTGGACGTTGCTGAACGGCATCGCCGCGAGCGCCTCGCACTCGTGCTGGACTTCCTGGGCGATGGTGTTGGCCAACATCTTGGTCTTGGCGACGGTGACCTCCATGGCGCGCAGCTTGGCCGCGATGGCGGCGGCCTGGGCGGCGTTGGCCTCGTGGCCGCCGATGATCGTGCTGGCCTCACCACCTGCAGCCAGCGCACCTGCGCCGTGCCAGACGTCGGACAGCTTCATCAGCTGACCCTGCTGCTGCGGCACCACCGTGCCGCTGATCTTGGCGGCGAGTTGTTCGTAGGACGCCGCCGCGGCGGCAAGGGCCTCTTCGTCGACGTTCGGCCAGCCCGGGCCGGTCACGGTCTGCCCACCGTACGGGCTGGAGTCCGGCTCGATTGCCATGACCCGACCCCCTTCCTGGGTGACACGGTCCAGCTACCGAATTTACCGGGTCCCCGGTGGCTGCTGATGCGCTGATTCCTGCAGGTATCCGCCGGACAGCCGGAGCCACCGATCGATCCCGAGCTCGTCGAGGAACCGTTCGTCGTGGCTGACCACGATGAGGGCGCCGCGGTAGGCGGTCAAAGCCGACTGCAGTTGGCCGACGCTGACCAGATCGAGATTGTTGGTCGGTTCGTCGAGCAGCAGGAGGTGGGGTGCCGGTTCGGCGTAGAGCACACAGGCCAGCGTCGCGCGCAACCGCTCGCCGCCGGAGAGGGCACTGACGGGTAGGTGAATTCGGCTGCCGCGAAACAGGAACCGGGCCAGCAGGTGCATGCGTCGCGTTGCGGTCAGGCTGGGGGCAAAGGCCGCCAGACATTCGGCCACGGTGCGCTGCGGATCCAGGAGGTCCAGGCGCTGCGACAGGTAGGCCACCCGCCCGTCGGCCCGCGCAACGGTACCGGCGTCGGGTCGCAGCCCACCGCCGATGATGCGCAGCAGGGTCGACTTGCCCGCGCCGTTGGGGCCGGTCAGCGCGATGCGCTCGGGGCCGCGCACGGAGAGGGCGACGTCGCCGAGCAGGACTCGTCGGCCGCGGCTGACACGGATGTTGCTCAGCGTCAAGATGTTTCGCCCGGCGGGCACGTCGGTATGGGGTAGGTCGAGCGCGAGGGTGTCGTCGTCGCGCAGCATTCGCTCCGCCTCGTCGAGACGCGCCCTGGCATCGTCGACACGGGCGGCGCTGACGTCGTCGAGGCGCCCGGCGGACTGCTGCGCGCGGCGCTTCATCGCGCCCGCGACGATCCTCGGCAGCCCGGCGTCCTTGACGGTGCGGGCCGCCGTGGCCGATCGCCGCGCGGCGCGTTCGCGGGCCAGTTGTCTGTCGCGCTTCTCGCGTTTGAGCCGCTGTTCGGCATTGCGGACGGCGTTTTCGGCGGCCTGTCGCGCCTCGTCGACCGCAGTGGTAAAGGAGGTGTAATTGCCTCCGTAGTAATGGATTTCGCCGTTGCGCAGCTCGGCGATCCGGTCCATCCGGTCCAGCAGCACCCGGTCGTGGCTGACCAGCAGCAGGCAGCCGGTGAACTCGTCTAAGGCGGCGTCGAGCCGGTGGCGCGCGTCGGCGCCGAGGTTGTTGGTCGGCTCGTCGAGCAGCAGGACGCCGGGCCGGCGCAACAGTTGGCCGGCCAACCCGATGGTGACGACCTCGCCGCCGGACAACGAGCCGAGCCGCCGGGTCAGCGCGACATGGTCGAGCCCGAGCCGGTCGAGTTGCGCGCGCGCACGTTCTTCGACGTCCCAGTCGTCGCCGATCGCGGTGAACACGGCGTCATCGGAGTGGCCGTCGGCCAGCGCGTCGAGCGCCTCGACGACGGGTGCGATGCCGAGGAGCTCCGACACGGTCTTCTCGGCGACGAACGGCAGCGACTGCGGCAGGTATCCGAGCGTGCCGTCGACGGTGATCGAACCGGCCGTCGGGGCGAGCTCACCGGCGATCAGCTTGAGCAGCGCGCTCTTTCCGGCTCCGTTGGAAGCGACGAGGCCGGTGCGACCGTCGCCGACGGACAAGGACAGGCCGGCGAACAGCGGGGTGCCGTCGGGCCAGGCGAACGACACGTGCGAACAGACAACAGAAGACATGTGAGGGATCTCTTCGTGGATACGCGGATGGGCTCGATCCGGTGAAACACCGGCGGCGTCATCGACTCACATGCCTTCAGCGTAGGGACCGCGTCAAGCGGTTAAGTACCGCCGCAGCGTCTCCGTCGCCGCGGTGATGGCCATCACCTCGACGCGTTCGTCCGCGCGATGGGCGAGGTTCGGGTCGCCGGGGCCGTAGTTGACCGCCGGAATCCCGAGCGCGGCGAATCGGGAGACGTCGGTCCAGCCGTACTTGGCCCGCACCTGCCCATCGGCGGCCTTCACCAGCGCGGCGGCGGCGGGCCTGGTCAATCCCGGCATGGCGCCGGCCGCCGCGTCGGTCAGTTCGATGTCCACGTCGAGGCCGTCGAGCACCTCGCGTACGTGCTGCAGTGCGTCATCGACGCTGCGGTCCGGGGCGAACCGGAAGTTGATTGTCGCCGACGCTGCGTCGGGGATGACGTTGCCGGCGATGCCGCCGTCGATGCGCACGGCCGAGAGCCCCTCGCGGTAGGTGCAGCCGTCGATGTCCACGCTGCGGGCCTGATACGACGACAGCCGGTCCAGTACCGCACCGAGCTTGTGAATCGCGTTGTCGCCCAACCAGGACCGCGCCGAGTGGGCGCGGGTGCCCGATGCGCTGACCACGACGCGAAGGGTGCCCTGGCAGCCGGCCTCGATGTAGCCGCCGGACGGCTCGCCGAGGATCGCGACGTCGGCCTGCAACCAGTCGGGCAGTTCCCGCTCGATGCGGCCGAGGCCGTTGGCGGACGCCTCGATCTCCTCGCAGTCGTACATCACCAGCGTGATGTCGTGCCTGGGCTCGGCGACGGTGGCGGCCAGATGCAGGAACACCGCGTCGCCGGATTTCATGTCCGACGTGCCGCAGCCGTGCAGTTCGCCATCGACGAGCCGGCTCGGCAGGTTGTCGGCGGCGGGCACCGTGTCGAGGTGGCCGGCGAGCAGCACTCGCGACGGCAGACCGAGGTTGGTCCTGGCCAGCACGGCGTCGGCGTTGCGGATCACCTCGAGAGCGGTCTGCCCGCGCAGCGCGGCTTCGACCTCATCGGCGATGCGCTTCTCCTGGCGCGACTCGCTGGGGATGTCCACCAGCGCAGCGGTCAGTGCGATCGGATCACCGTGCAAATCGAGGCCCACCCGGCCGACGTTAGTCTTAGCCGCGTGACTTCTGCTGTAGGTATAGGGCTGGCGACGATCGCCGCCGACGGATCGGTCCTCGACACCTGGTTCCCGGCGCCTGAACTCGGCGCGGACGGCCCGACGGGCACGGTCCGGCTGTCGGTGGCCGAGGTACCCGAGGAGCTGGGCGTGCTGACCGGGCGCGACGAGGACCGCGGCGTCGATGTGGTGGCGGTCCGGACGGTGATCTCCTCGCTCGATGACAAGGCCACCGACGCGTATGACGCCTATCTGCGGCTGCACCTGCTGTCGCATCGGCTGGTGGCGCCGCACGGCCTCAACGCCGACGGCTTCTTCGGCGTGCTGACCAACGTCGTCTGGACCAACCGCGGGCCGTGCTCGGTGGACGGCTTCGAGACGGTGCGGGCGCGGCTGCGCAAGCGCGGCCCGGTGACGGTCTACGGCGTCGACAAGTTCCCGCGCATGGTCGACTACGTGCTGCCCTCCGGCGTACGGGTGGCCGACGCGGACCGGGTGCGACTCGGAGCGCACCTCGCGTCGGGTACCACCGTCATGCACGAGGGCTTCGTCAACTTCAACGCGGGCACCCTGGGCAGCTCGATGGTGGAGGGCCGCATCTCGGCGGGCGTCGTCGTCGGCGACGGGTCCGATCTCGGCGGCGGCGCGTCGATCATGGGCACGCTGTCGGGCGGCGGCACGGAAGTGATCTCGGTGGGCAAGCGCTGCCTGCTGGGCGCCAATGCGGGACTGGGCATCTCGCTGGGCGACGACTGCGTGGTCGAGGCCGGTCTGTACGTCACCGCGGGCACCAAGGTGCAGACCGCGGACGGCCAGACGGTCAAGGCGCGCGAGCTGTCGGGGGCGAACAACCTGCTGTTCCGGCGCAATTCGCTGTCCGGAGCCGTCGAGGTGGTCAAGCGCGACGGCACGGGCATCACGCTGAACGAGGCGCTGCACCAGAACTGAGTTGGCGTTGTCGCGAGCGTGCGTGGTTTGCAGACGACACGCCGCGGCGGTTTCCTCACTTTGCGCACGCTCGCGAAGCGCCGGCGTGCTCAACCAGCCGCGGCGTTCGGCTTCAACGGCGGACACCGCCCGTCCGCGGCAGCCAGTTCGAAGTGCCAGATCTCGTTGGCGTAGATCTGGCACAGGCCGAACTTCGCGCCGTTGGCGATCAGCCACTTGTCGGCTTCGACCGGCGCGATGTCCACAGCTTGTCCGGTGACGTGTTTCGACCTCTCCGGTGTGGCGACGAATTCCCTTGCCGCTTGCACGCTTCCGTAGGTCTTCACGCCGTCGGCGAACAGCCGCTCCTGGAAACCCGTCGACCGCCATCCGGACGTGATGCGCATCTCGATGCCCTCGGCCTCGGCGCGACGGGCAGCATCCTGCACGGCCGTGAGCAGCGCAGGGTCGAGCCACTCCACGATGGGATGGTCCACGTCGAACGGGCTGAGCGTGCGCCCCTCGGGCAGCCAGCCGCCGACGGTGTCCTGCGCAGCCGGCCCGATGCGCAGCGGCTCCTGGCCGACGGCGGGGCTCGGCGGCGGTGGGGATCCGCTCGCACCACACGCGACAAATGCGCACGCCGACAGCGCGGCGAGCGTGCACAAGATGCTGAATTTCCGCGGCGTGTCGTGTGCGAACACGCACGCTCGCGACAGATGGCGGGTCAATCTTCGGCGGCCAGGATGCAGAATTCGTTGCCCTCCGGATCGGCGAGCACCACCCAGCTTTCGTCGCCCTGGCCGATGTCGACGCGCCGCGCGCCCAGACCGATCACGCGCTCGACCTCGGCGGCCTGATCGTCGGGCCGGAAGTCGAAGTGGATGCGGTTCTTGACGATCTTGTCGTCGGGCACCGCGAGGAACAGCCAATTCGGCCCCGCCCCGGGCGGTGCTTCGAGCACCACGTCGCCGTCGTCGTCGACGCTGTGTGGCCAGCCGAGCACGCTGGACCACCAACTTCCCAGCCTGGTGGCGTCGTGCGCATCGACGCAGATCTCGTCGAACTTGAGGCTCATCGCGCCAACTCCTTCTTCAGCACCTTGCCCATGGCGTTACGCGGCAGCCCATCCACCAGCCTCACCTCGCGCGGCCGTTTGTGCACCGAGAGTTCCTGTGCCACATACTCGATCAGCGCATCCGGATCGGCATCGCCGACCACGAACGCGACGATGCGCTGCCCCAGATCGTCGTCGGCGACGCCGACCACGGCAACTTCGCGCACCCCGGGATGGCCCAGCAGCGCCGTCTCGATCTCGCCCGCGCCGACCCGGAACCCGCCGGTCTTGATCAGGTCGACGGACTCCCTGCCGACGATCCGGTGCATACCGTCGCCGTCGATCACCGCGACGTCACCGGTGCGGTACCAGCCGTCGGCGTCGAACGCCTCGGCGGTCGCGTCCGGCCGGTTGAGGTACCCGTCGAACAGCGTGGCCCCCTGGATCTGCACGCGTCCGATGGTCTCGCCGTCGTGCGGCACGTCGCCGCCGTCCTCGCCGACCAGCCGGGTCTCGATGCCGCGCAGGGGCAGCCCCACCCAACCGGGTCGGCGCTCACCGTCGGCGCGCGTGCTGATCGTGATCAGCGACTCCGTCGAGCCGTATCGCTCGATCGGCGGGTGCCCGGTCAGTTCGGCCAGCCTGTCGAACACCGGCACCGGCAGCGCCGCGCTGCCCGACACCAGCAGCCGGGCCTGCGCCAGCGCCGACGCGGCCGTCCGGTCGTCGACCACCCTCGACCACACCGTCGGCACCCCGAAGTACAGCGACCCGCCGGCCGCCGCGTAGGCCTCCGGCGTCGGTTTTCCGGTGTGCACGAAGCGGTTTCCCACCCGCAGCGATCCCAGCAGCCCGAGCACCAGGCCGTGCACGTGATACAGCGGCAGGCCGTGCACCAGGGTGTCGTCGGGTGTCCACTGCCAAGCCTCGGCGAGGGCGTCGATGTCGGCGGCGATCGCGCGCCGGCTCACCACAACGCCCTTCGGCGGCCCGGTGGTGCCGGAGGTGTAGATGATCAGGGCGGTCGACTCGGCGGGTGGCTCGGCGTAGCGGTGCCACGAGCGGGCGTGCAGTCGTACCGGCACGTGCTGCAGGCCGCCGGTGTCGTCGGGCTTGTCCCCGAGCCAGGCCTGCGCCCGGGAGTCGGTCAGGATGTGCCTGCGCTCTGCGGCGCCGACATCCGCGGGCACCGGCACCACCGGCACCCCGGCGATCAGGCAGCCCGTCACCGCGAGCACGGTCGTCGCGGTCGGGGTGGCCAGCACCGCGACCCGGTGTGCCCCGGCCACGCGTTCGGCGACCGACGTCGCGGCGCCGACGAGATCGCTGCGGCTCAACGTCGCGCCGTCGATGCGGACCGCGTCGGCGATGTCGGCGCCGCCGGCGACCGCGGCGGGGTTCAGCGAAGCCAGCAGCATAACCAGCGAGATTACCCACATCCGGCTCGGCGATACTGGGCGCGTGAATCACATCCAGCGGCTGGCGTCGCGTGAGGTCTACCGGAACAACTGGATGACGCTGCGTGAGGACGACATCCGCCGCCCCGACGGCAGTGACGGCGTCTACGCGGTGGTCGACAAGCCCGACTATGCGCTGGTGATCGCGCGTGACGGCGACCGGATCCGGCTGGTCGAGCAGTTCCGCTACCCGCTGGGCCTGCGGCGCTGGGAGTTCCCCCAGGGCACCGCGCCCCAGCGGGAACACCTCGAACCGGTCGACCTCGCCGCGCGTGAACTGCGTGAGGAGACCGGGCTGCGCGCGGCCGACTACGTCGCGCTCGGCCAACTCGACGTCGCGCCCGGGATGAGCAGCCAGCGCGGCTGGGTGTTTCTGGCGACCGGCCTCACCGAAGGCGACCACGACCGTGAGCACGAAGAGCAGGACATGCACAGCGAGTGGTTCACCCGCGAACAGGTCGAGGAGATGATGCGCGCCGGGGAGATCACCGACGCGCAGTCGATCGCCGCGTGGGCGCTGCTGTTGCTCTACGAACGCCGACCCCGCGATGAGGTTTGAACCCCGTAACGGTCTACACCGTTGTAACCACTACAGAAGCGGATGCGCTAGAGAGGGGTGACACGATGACCGCGGTGTACGGGATGATGGCGATGATGCCCGTCCTGTTCGCCAGCGCCGGCTACGTCCTCGTGTCCTCCGACGGAGAGCACCGGGGACGAGGTTCACATGACTGACGAGGCTGCCATCCGCGAGCTGATCGTCAATTGGGCTGACGCGGTGCACGCCGGCGATATGACTTCGGTTCTGGCCGAACATGATCGAGACATCGTGATGTTCGACGTGCCGCCGCCGCACCGCGGCAACCGGGGCACCGATGAGTACCGCGAGTCGTGGCCGCCGTTCTTCGAATGGCAGCGCCAGGGCGCGGTGTTCGAGATCGTCGAGCTTGAGGTGACGGCGGGCTCCGACGTCGCGTTCGCGTGGGCGTTGCTGCGCTGCGGCAAGCCTGACGATCTGGCGGCCGACCCGGAGAACCGGCTGCGCCTGACGATCGGACTGCGCAAGCGCAACGGTCGCTGGGTCGTGACCCACGAACACCATTCGTTCGCCGATACCAACCCGTGACCGTCTTGTAGCCGCGGGCAGGCCGTGTCGCGGCGCTTACTGACGACGCAGGCAATTAATGTGCGATCCATGTCTGCCCGTCGGCTCCGGCACGCCCTGCTCGGCGTGTGTTGCGCTGCCGCCGCGGCCCTTTCGGCCTCACCGTCGGCGGGTGCGGCGGACCCGGGATGGAACGGGCGCTACCAGATCATCACCTACGCGTCGAACAAGATGGGCACCAGTGTGGCCGCCGCCCAGCCCGAACCCGACTTCGGCGCGCAGTACACCCTGGCCACCGACTGCACGAGCGGACTGTGCGTCGCCACCGTCGTCGACGGGCCCGCGCCCAGCAATCCCACCATCCCGCAACCGATCCGCTACACCTGGGACGGGTCGCGGTGGCAGTACTCCTACAACTGGCAGTGGGAGTGCTTCCGCGGCGACGGACTGCCCCGCGAGTACGCACCGGCGCGGTCGCGCGTGTTCTACGCACCCGACATCGACGGCACGCTGTTCGGCACGTGGCACACCGACATTCTGTCCGGACCGTGCCGCGGAACGGTGACAATGCCCGTCGGGGCGCGTCCCGTCTAGGGCCTGCGTTCGGCGAGCGCCCGCAGGAAGAAGGTCAGGTTGGCGGGCCGCTCCGCGAGCCTGCGCACGAAGTAGCCGTACCACTGCGTGCCGAACGGCACGTACACCCGCACGTGGTTGCCCGACTCGGCCAGCCTGCGCTGCTCGGCGTCCCGGATGCCGTAGAGCATCTGATACTCGAAATCGTCGCGTCCGCGGTCGTGCCGGCGGGCGATCGCGGGGACGGCCGCGAGGATGTCCGGATCGTGCGAGGCCACCATCGGGTAGCCGTCAGCGGCCATCAGCACTCGAAGGCAGCGCAGGTACGAGTCGGTCACGTCGTCGCGGTCGCGGTACGCCACCGACGGCGGTTCGTCGTAAGCGCCCTTGCACAACCGGATTCGCGCACCAGATGCCGCGAAGTCCCTGCAGTCGGCTTCCGTTCGCCGCAGATAGGCCTGCAGGACCGTGCCCAGCCAGGCGAACTCGGTGCGCAGATCCCGCACGATCGACAGCGTCGAATCCGTGGTGGTGTGGTCCTCGGCGTCCACCGTCACCCACACGCCGGCCCGCTGCGCGCGGCCGCAGATGGCGTGTGCGTTCTCCAGGGCGATCTTCTGCCCGTCGCGCGGCAGCGCCTGGCCCAGCGCCGAGAGCTTCAGCGACACCTCCAGCGGGCGCACAGCGGCCGCGGGTTCATCGCGGCGAGCCAGCGCGTCGAGGAGGTCGACATACGCGTCGACGGTCTGAGTGGCCGTCTCGGTGTCGGTGACGTCCTCGCCGAGGTAATCGATCGACACCAGGCGATCGGAATGACGCAGTGCAGCAACGGATTCGAGGGCGTCACCTACGGTTTCACCGGGCACGAACCGGTGCACGACCTCCCGGGTCACGGGCAGCCGTTCGAGCGCCCGGCGCAGGCCGTCGCGTCTGCTTGCGGCCAGGATGGCCGGGCGCGCCACCCGGTCGAAGGCCCCCACGTCACGCCTCCATGTGCGGGTAGGTGTGGTCGGTCGACGGGACGAACGTCTCCTTGATCGACCGGGCCGACGTCCACCGCAACAAGTTCAGCGCCGAGCCGGCCTTGTCGTTGGTGCCCGACGCCCGCGAGCCGCCGAAAGGCTGCTGTCCGACGACGGCGCCGGTGGGTTTGTCGTTGACGTAGAAGTTGCCCGCGGTGTGGCGCAGCCGCCGCTGTGCCCGCAGCACCGCCGCACGGTCGTCGGCGATCACCGCGCCGGTCAGCGCGTACGCGGCGCCGCCGTCGACGACGTCGAGGATGCGGTCGTAGTCGTCATCGGGATAGACGTGCACCGCGAGGATCGGCCCGAAGTATTCGGTGCGGAACGCCTCGTCCGTCGGATCGTCGGACAGCAGCACGGTCGGCCGAACGAAATAGCCCTCGCTGTCGTCGTATTCACCGCCCACCGCGATCGTCACGTGCGAGGCGCTCTTCGCCCGCTCGATGGCCGTGACGTTCTTCGCGAACGCCCGCTCGTCGATCAGGGCGCCGCCGAAGTTGGTGAGGTCGGCGACGTCGCCGTACTTGAGTTCCTCGGTGGCCGAGAGGAACTCGTCGCCCATGCGGTGCCACACCGAACGCGGGATGAAGGCCCGAGATGCCGCCGAGCACTTCTGGCCCTGGTAGTCGAACGCCCCGCGGATCAGCGCCGTGCGCAACACATCCGGACGCGCGCTGGTGTGCGCCACCACGAAATCCTTGCCGCCGGTCTCGCCGACGAGTCGCGGATAGGTGCGGTACCGGTCGATGTGGGTGCCGACCTCGCGCCACAGGTACTGAAATGTCGTCGTCGACCCCGTGAAGTGAATTCCGCCCAGGCGCGGATCGGCAAGTGCGACATCCGATACCGCCAACCCGTCGCCGGTCAGCATGTTGATCACGCCCGGCGGCAGACCCGCCGCTTCCAGCAGCTGCATGGTCAGATGCGCGGCGAACGTCTGCGTCGGCGACGGCTTCCAGAGCACTGTGTTGCCCATCAGCGCCGGCGCGGTGGGCAGGTTGGCCGCGATCGCGGTGAAGTTGAACGGGGTGATGGCGTAGACGAACCCCTCGAGCGGCCGGTAGTCGGCCCGGTTCCAGACGCCGGGAACGCTGATCGGCTGCTGCGCCAGGATCTGACGGGCGAAACCGACGTTGAACCGCCAGAAGTCGATGAGCTCACACGCCGCGTCGATCTCTGCCTGGTACGCCGACTTGGACTGGCCGAGCATGGTGGCCGCGCACAGCTTCTCCCGCCACGGCCCGGCGAGCAGGTCGGCGGCGCGCAGGAAGACCGCGGCGCGCTCGTCGAACGGGGTGTTCTCCCAGTCGGCTTTGGCGGCCGTCGCGGCCTCGATGGCGGCCGAGGCGTCTTCGTGCGTGGCGGTGGTGAAGGTGCCCAGCCGCACGGAGTGACGGTGCGGCTGGACCACCCCGACGGGATCCCCGTCGCCCATCCGGTGCCGGCCTCCGATGACGTGCGGCAGGTCGGTTGCCTCGACGGATCGCAGTGCTTCGGTGAGCCGGGCGCGTTCACCCGACCCACGCGCGTAATCGTGGACCGGCTCATTGGCCGGGAGCGGTACCGCGGTGATGGCGTCCATGCAGCAAGGATGCCGTTTCGCGACCCACCGACCGATGGCCGATCCGACAAGCTCACGGGCAACCTATAGTCGAATCAGACAAAAGGTGGTGGCATGGACACTCGCACCCCGTTGAGCCTCGGCCAACTGCTGCTGGCCCTGGACCGCACCATGGTCACGCTCGTCGAGGCGCCACGCGGGCTCGACATGCCGGTCGGCTCGGTCGCTCTCGTCGACGCCGACGACGTACGGCTGGGTCTGGCGGTCGGGCCGAGTTCGGCGGACCTGTTCTTCCTGCTCGGGGTGTCCGACGCCGACGCGGTCCGCTGGCTCGAGCACCAGTTCGCCGGCACCGGGCGGGTGCCTGCGGCGGTCTTCGTCAAGGAGCCCTCGCCGGTGGCGGTGCACAGGGCGGTCGCGCTGGGTGCCGCCGTGGTGACCGTCGAACCGCGGGCGCGCTGGGAACTGCTGTACAAGCTCGTCAACCACGCGTTCGAGCACCACGGCGACCGCGACGACCCGCTGCGCGACTCCGGCACCGACCTGTTCGGGCTCGCGCAGTCGATCGCCGATCGCACCCGCGGGATGGTCAGCATCGAGGACGACCAGTCGCACGTGCTGGCATACTCGGCGTCCAGTGACGAGGCCGACGAGCTGCGCCGCCTCACCATTCTCGGCCGCGCCGGGCCGCCCGAACATCTGGAATGGATCGGGCAGTGGGGCATCTTCGACGCGCTGCGCTCCAGCGGTGAGGTGGTCCGCGTCGCCGAGCGACCGGAGCTGGGACTGCGGCCCCGGCTGGCGGTGGGCATCCATCTGCCCGAGTCGGATACGCGCCGGCGGCCCGGGTTCGCCGGAACCATCTGGCTGCAACAAGGTTCGGCACCGCTGGCCGACGACGTCGAGGATGTGCTGCGCGGCGGCGCGGTGCTGGCAGCCAGGATCATGTCGCGGCTGTCCGCCGCGCCGTCCAGCCACACCGTGCGGGTGCAAGAACTGCTCGGCTTCGCGGGCGACGACGTCGACGTCGCCGCCATCGGGCGCGAGTTGGCGATCGCGCTCGACGCCCGGTCCGCGCTCGTCGGCTTCGTATGCGACCGAGCGACGGTGCCCGCTGACGTGATCGCGCTGAGCGCCAGTGCTTTTCGCGCCGATGCCCAGGTCGCCACGACCGGTGAGCGGGTCTACGTGCTGCTGCCGAAGATCGGGGCGGCGGCGGCGGTGATGTCGTGGACGCGCGGCGTGGTGGCGGCGCTGGACCGGGAACTGGGGCTGACGTTGCGGGCTGTCATCGCCGCGCCGTTGACGGGCCTGGCCGCCGCGGCAGGCGCCCGCGCCGATGTGGACCGGGTCTTCGACAGCGCCCAGCGCCACCCCCGGGCGATCGGGCAGGTCACCTCACTGGACGAGGCGAGAACGACGGTGTTGCTCGACGAGATCGTGTCGCGGGTGGCGGCCCAGCCGCGGCTCATCGACCCGCGGGTGCGCCAACTGCGGGCACAGGACCCGATGCTGGCCGAGACGCTGCAGGCGTATCTCGACGGGTTCGGCGACATCGCCACCGTCGCCGAACACCTCCATGTGCATCCGAACACCGTGCGTTACCGCGTGCGCCGGATCGAGAAGTTGTTGTCGACGTCGTTGAGCGATCCCGACGACCGACTGGTACTCGCCCTCGGGTTGCGCGCGACCGAGTCGGTCAGGCCGTAAGCCGTTGCACCGCAGCGGCGATCCGCTCGTCGGTCGCGGTCAACGCCACCCGCACGTGGGTAATCCCCCGCGGGCCGTAGAACTCGCCGGGCGCGACCAGGATCCCGCGTTCGGCGAGCCACGCGACTGTTTCGCGACACGGCTCGCCGCGCGTCGCCCACAGGTACAGGCCGGCCTCGGAGTAGTCGACGGTCAGCCCGACCGAACGTAGGGCGGGCAGCAGTGCATCGCGGCGGCACGCGTAGCGGGCGCGCTGCTCTCGCTCGTGCTCGTCGTCGTCGAGCGCGGCCACCATCGCGGCCTGCACGGGCGTCGGCACCATCATCCCGGCGTGTTTGCGCACGGCCAGCAACTCGGCGATCACCACCGGATCCCCCGCGACGAAACCGGCCCGGTACCCGGCGAGCGAGGAGGTCTTCGACAGCGAGTGCACCGCCAGCAGGCCGTTGTGGTCGCCCTCGCAGACCGAGGGGTGCAACACCGACAGGGGCTGCGCGTCCCATCCCAGGCCGAGATAGCACTCGTCGGAAGCCACCACGACGCCGCGCTCGCGGGCCCAGCCGACGACCTTGCGCAGGTGGTCGACACCCAGCACCCTGCCGGTCGGATTGCTTGGCGAATTGAGGTAGACCAGCGCGGGCGTCTGCGGACCGAGTTGGGTCAGCGAGTCGGCGCGTACCACCTGCGCACCGGCCAGCCGAGCGCCGACTTCGTAGGTGGGGTAGGCCAGTTCCGGCACCACGACGACGTCGTCGGGCCCGAGACCCAGCAGGGTGGGCAGCCACGCGATGAGTTCCTTGGTGCCGATGACGGGCAGCACCGCCTGGGTCGGGACCCCGGTCACGCCGTAGCGGCGCGCCAGGGCGTTGACGGCCGAGTCCCGCAGCGCGGGGGTGCCCGCCGTCGTCGGATACCCCGGCGACGAGCCGGCCGCCGCGAGCGCCTCGCGGATCACCGGCGCCACCGGATCGACGGGGGTGCCCACGGACAGGTCGACGATGCCGTCGGGGTGCGCGCGGGCGAGCGCGGTCACGTCGGCCAGGGTGTCCCAGGGGAACACCGGCAGCGTCGCGCTACGGGGCTGTCGAAGCTCGGGACGAGCCGTTATGAGTCCTCACCTTGCGGCGGCAGGCTCTTGACCGGCTCCGGATCGTTGTCGGTCTGGCCCACCTTGGACGCACCGCCTGGCGAACCCAACTCGGTGAAGAAGTCGGCGTTGATCTGGGTGTACTGGCTCCACTGGTCCGGAACGTCGTCCTCGTAATAGATGGCCTCGACGGGACACACCGGTTCGCAGGCTCCGCAGTCCACGCACTCGTCCGGGTGGATGTACAGCATGCGGGCACCCTCGTAGATGCAGTCGACAGGGCACTCCTCGATACACGCCTTGTCTTTGATGTCGACGCAGGGTTCAGCAATCGTGTACGTCACGAGGTCTCCTCGATCTCCTGTCCGGTGGGCTGCCGTTGGCTAGGGCGTTGAGCCTGGCGGCAAGTATCCGTGGTCGATACCTGGACGGTCGTCTCAGTGTGCCCTAACTTCGCGCGCCCCCGAGTTACGGGTGGCGCGTGGTTACTGATACTAAACGTTGCACATACAGGTGCCTAGCCGCCACCCCGGGTTCGAGCGAACTTGCTGGTCGACTGCTCAGCACCGGCGCCCCATTTCTCGCCGCTCGTAGCCGGCAGTTCGCGCACGCCCGGCCCCGCCACGACCGTGCGTCAAGTGATGCCAATGCTTGGCCGTAGCGATGCGCGGCCTTGCTATACCTCCGACATGGAGCGATGTGCACCCGCCGATCCGTCTGCCGTCCTGTTCGTCCGCCAACTCACCGCCACCGAACTCGAGGCGGTGCGCGCGACGAAGCGGTTGTTCAAAGAGACCGCCTGGGACGAATGGCGCACCACCCAACCGCTTCGGTTCGAAGGGCCCAACTGCGAATTCGAGGTGACTGCGGACTTCGCGACCGATCTCGTCTCGGCGCCTGGCGTAGTCGCGTGGTTCATTCCCCGCGCCGGACGCTATGCGCGGGCAGCGGTGCTGCACGACTACCTCTGGCGCTATCCCGACCGCACCGGCTGCGACCGCCGACAGGCCGACTACCGGTTCCGGCTGCAGATGCAACGCGACGGCGTGAGCCTGCTGCGCCGCTGGGTCATGTGGGCGACGGTGCGGGCCTCGGCGATCCTGCAGGGCAAGGGCGGTGCCGGGTGGTGGAAGGACATCCCCGGCGCGGCGGCGCTGTTGCTGCTCGTCGCCGCGCCGGTCGTCGCCCTACCCGCCCTGGCCATCCTGGTCTCCACCGTGGTGTTCTGGCTTCTCGAGACCGCCGTCGCAGTCGTGGTACCCGACGAGACCCCGGCGCCGATCCAGTGGAAGACCTGATCCGCGCCACACCGACGTTCCGGCGCGAGCGTGCGCAAAGGGCTGCAAACGCGCGGCGTGTCGTGTGAAGACACGCACGTCCGCGCGAAAGAGTCGAAAGGGTTACGCAGCCAGGGGCGCGTAGGTGGTGGAGCGTTGACGCGCCGGGCGTCCGATTCCTTCGGCGATCGCCACGAGCTCTTCGACGGTCTTCGCCGAGCCGTTCTCCGAGCCGGCCATCCGCGAGATCGTCTCCTCCATCAGCGTGCCGCCGAGGTCGTTGGCGCCGCCGCCCAGCATCACCTGCGTACGCTCGACGCCGAGCTTGACCCAACTGGTCTGGATGTTGGAGATCCTGCCGTGCAACATGATCCGTGCGAGAGCATGCACGGCGCGGTTGTCGCGATGCGTCGGGCCGGGGCGCGCACCGCCGGCCAGATACAGCGGTGAGCTCTGGTGCACAAACGGCAGCGGTACGAACTCGGTGAATCCGCCTGTGCGGTCCTGTATCTCGCGCAACACCCGCAGATGGCCGACCCAGTGGTGCGGCTGGTCGACGTGGCCGTACATCATCGTCGAACTCGACCGCAGCCCCACCTCGTGTGCCGTCGTCACGACCTCGATCCACAGCGACGTCGGCAGCTTGCCCTTGGTCAGCACCCAGCGCACCTCGTCGTCGAGGATCTCGGCGGCGGTCCCCGGGATCGTGTCCAGCCCGGCTTCGCGCAGGCTCGTCAACCAGTCACGGATCGACAGGCCGCTGCGCGTGACGCCGTTGGCGATCTCCATCGGCGAGAAGGCGTGTACGTGCATCGACGGAACGCGTGCCTTGACCGCCCGCACCAGATCGGCATACCCGGTGACCGGCAGTTCCGGATCGATGCCGCCCTGCATGCAGACCTCGGTCGCGCCCGCGACGTGGGCCTCCCACGCGCGGTCGGCCACCTCGTCGACCGACAGCGAGTAGGCGTCCGCATCGCCCTTGCGCTGCGCGAACGCACAGAACCGGCAACCCGTGTAACAGATGTTGGTGAAGTTGATGTTGCGGTTGACGACGAAGGTCACGTCGTCGCCGACGGTATCGCGACGAAGCGAGTCCGCAAGCGCGGCAACGGCATCCAGGGCCGGACCGTCGGCCGTGGCCAGCGCCAGATAGCCGTCGTCCGTCAGCCCGGCCGGGTCTCGTTCGGCCGAGCGCAAGGCCGCCAGCACGTCAGTGTCGATGCGCTCGGGTGCCCGCGCCGCCAGTTCGCCGACCTTCTCGCGGATCGACTCCCAGTCGCCGAACGCGCTGCCGAGGTCGCTGCGGGTGTCGGTCAGACGACCGGTGGTGTCGATCGCCGCATGTAAATCGGTGCGTCCCAACGATTCCCAGGCCTCATCGGGCTCCTGCCACGGCCGGCCCGCCGGGTTGACGTCCAGCGCGTACCCGGTGTCGGGGTCGGCCAGCGCGTCGACGTGGCCGCGCACCCGCGGATCGATCCACGCCGCACCCGCCTGCACGTACTGCGGTTGCGCCGTCAGTCGCTGCACGAGGTCGTAGCCGGCCTCGGCGGTGACGGCCGACAACTCGTCGAGCGCGGGCCACGGCCGTTCCGGGTTGACGTGGTCGGGCGTCAGCGGGGAGACGCCGCCCCAGTCGTCGACGCCCGCGCCGACCAGTGCCAGGCATTCCGCGCGCGACACGAGGTTCGGCGGCGCCTGGATACGCATCTTGGGCCCCATCACCAACCGGGTGACCGCCACCGTCGCGACGAAGTCCTCGAAGCCCGCATCCGGCACCGCGCGCATGGCGGTGCCGTCCTTGGCGCGGAAATTCTGCACGATGACTTCCTGAACGTGCCCGAACTCCTTGTGCGAGCGCCGGATCGCGTGAACGGTCTCCGCGCGTTCGGTCAGCGTCTCCCCGATCCCGACAAGCAGTCCGGTGGTGAACGGGATCGACAAGCGGCCCGCGTCGGCCAACGTCCGCAGCCGGACCTCAGGGTCCTTGTCGGGACTGCCGTGGTGTGCCAGCCCTCTGGTCTCGAACAGTCGCCGCGACGTGGTCTCGAGCATCATGCCCATCGAAGGTGCGACCGGCTTGAGTCGCGACAGCTCCGACCAACTCATCACACCCGGGTTCAGGTGCGGCAGCAGGCCCGTCTCCTCCAGCACGCGGATGGCCATCGCCCGCACGTAGTCCAGCGTCGAGTCGTAACCACGCTCGTCGAGCCATTGCCGCGCCTCCTCCCAGCGGGTCTCCGGCCGGTCGCCGAGGGTGAACAACGCTTCCTTGCAACCTAATTCGGCACCGCGGCGCGCCACATCGAATATCTCGTCGGGCTCCATGTACAGCCCGCGGCCCTCCGCGCGCAGCCGTCCAGGAACGGTGACGAACGTGCAGTAGTGGCACTTGTCGCGACACAGGTGCGTGACCGGGATGAAGACCTTGCGCGAGTAGCTGACCGGCAGCCGTCCGTTCGGTCCGCGGCGTCCGGCAGCTTCCAGTCCCGCATCGCGCACGCGCGCCGCGCTGGCGCACAGGTCGGCGAGGTCCTCGCCGCGGGCCGTCATCGCGATGGCGGCTTCGTCGACGTTGAGCGCAACCCCGTCACGGGCCCGCCGCAGTACGCGCCGCAGTGCCGCTGGACTGGGAGTCGAGGAGATCGGTGGGACCACCGGGCTGGGCAGATCGGCGCCGCGCTGGGGGTTCAGAGCCACTCCCGTGTAACCCCGGGGTAGACGGAAATCATCCGCGCGTCTCACATCCTGAAACACCATGCGCCTGCCATACGCCTGACATAGGGGTCACCCTAGTCCCCGCAGGCCACGCTGTGGCGCCGCGGGCGCGGACGCGAGGGACCAAGTGCCCTGCAGCGACGGGAGATGGACCCTAACCTCCGCAAACTCGGCGAGATTAACGTCCAGATGATGTCTCATCGAGTGTTGCGAGGTCGCAGATGACTCTTCCCGGTCCCCTTCTGACCGCGGGTGTCGCCGCGATGACCGCGATCGCCGTCGCCGTCGTTCCGTCGGCGCCAGAAAAGTCAGAGCCGACGTCGACCACACCGGCTGTCCAGGCGGTGTCGCCGCCGGTGCAACTGGCCGCCGCAGTCCAACCGCTGGCGGTGACCGAATTACCCGACCTCCTCGCGGGCTGGGTCCAACGCGTCGTCCAACGCGTCATTGTGCCGCCCAGCGCGAGCGAGCCCTTCCCGGAGCCGCAGTTCGAGCCCGTCGTCGGGGGCACGTCGATCGGCAGCGCGATCATCAACACCTACAACGCCATCGAGCCGTGGGTGCAGTACGGCTTCGAGCTCGCGACCTATGCGGTCGGCTGGGTCCCCTACGTCGGCTGGTTGTCCGGCCAGATCATGATCTTCTACAACTTCGGCGAACGTATCGCCCGCAGCATCACCTACAACATCGCGTACTTCCTCGACGGAAACATCTCATTCATCCAGGGACTGGCCAATGTCGGGGTCGACACGGTCAACTCGTTCATTCAGCTCGGCATCGACCAGTGGAACTTCTGGTTGCCGCCGCTGCCACCGCTACCGCCGTTCCCCTTCACCGCGACCGAGACCGAGACCGAGACCGAGACCGAGACCGAAGAGATGACGGTGCAGGCATCGCTCGAGCAGTTCGCGCCGGCGCAGGGCGAACCCGTGGACGAGGGCGTCGACGGCGAGACCACGGGGACCGAAGACGAGGTCACCGAGGAAACGGGCGATGAGGCCACGACTGGAACCGACCCGACGACGGACACCTCCGGCACGGTGTCTGCGCAGGGCGAGGTGCGCGGACTCGACGCGATCACCGGAAATACTCCCGCCGCCGAAGAGGGCACCGACACCGCGGCCGACAACGACGTGAACGAAACCGAGGCCCAGACGGACGTCGATCCGACACCTCCCTCGACTGATGACGGCCCCGGGACCCCGGCGGCTGGCGGCGGGGACGAAGCGTCGGCGACCGAGTGAGGTCAGGTGTTCACGTGCCGCCACAGCAGGGCGGCAGGTGGCAGGACGCCGAGCGCGATGAGCAGTAGCGCGGCGTAGCCCATGATCCCGCTGCCGCCGAGGATCACGTCCTCGCCCGGCCCGCCCAGCGACATCAGCGCGACGGTCAGCAGCCACGTCCACAGCGGCAGCGACGCCACGCGCGGCGCCGACGTCCAGTGCAGGGCGGCCCATACCAGCGCGGCGTTGACCAGGCCCGCGATCAGTGCGCTGACGGGAAAGGGAATCGTTCCGATGCGCAGGGGCAACCAGAAAGCCGCCGCGACCGCGCAGAGCACCCCGTCGAGGGCGAGCAGCGTCAGGACCGCCACGCGCTGACGGTCCGTGGCAGGCGACCTCAGGTCGGAATGCTGTCGAGCAATCCGGCGATCGAGCCGATCACCCACTGCAGGCTGTCGAACCGGTCCTGCCAGTGCTGCAGGTTGGGATCGAGATCCGGATCCATGTGCCGTCCCTTCCGCGCCGCCGAATGTCTGGGAGCTTACCCCGGGACGCCTGCGCTATTCGAGGTTCAAGCCCGCCAGGAGGTCGGTTTCCCAACCGCGGGCGTCGCGCTCACCCGCCGTGCCCGACACCAGGACGTAGTGCTCGACCGCGCCGATCGGAAGCGCGATGTTGTTCGACAGCGCGCAGGACCGGCCGTCCGGCGCGACGCTGACCTGCGTGGCGTGCGCCCGCAGCGCGGCGACCTTGGCGGGCAACTGGTCCGGCACGTCCACCACCGCGTCGATCGCCTCGTCGGGGTGCCCGAAGGGCATGTCGTCGACGGTCACCCGCGTCCAGTCCGCAGGCACATCGTCAAGCGCGTCGAAGCCGCCGGCCATCGCCGTCTTCGACATCACGGTCCAGTAGAGCTTCGGCACCGTCCACAGGTCGCCGGGATGAGCGGACGACGCGGCGGCGGCCTCGACGGCGGCCATCGTCACCCGGTGGGCGTGGATGTGGTCGGGGTGGCCGTACCCGCCGTTCGGGTCGTAGGTGACCACGACGTGCGGGCGCAGCCCGCGAATGATCGCCACCAGCGCGCCAACCGCCTCGCCGAAGTCGGCGTCGAGGAACCGCGGGTGGTGACGCGGCGGCGTGCCCGCCATGCCCGAGTCGCGCCAGCGGCCCGCGCCGCCGAGGAACATCGGCTCGTCGACGCCGAGGGCGGCCAGCGCCGCGGTCAGCTCGCCGATGCGGTACCCGCCCAGCTGGTCAGCCGCATCGACCGCCAGGTGAGCCCACTGCTCGCCGATGACCTCGCCCTCCTCGCCGAGGGTGCACGTGACGACGCGCACCTGCGCTCCGCGCGAGGCGTAGTGCGCGATGGTCGCGCCGGTGGTCAGCGTCTCGTCGTCGGGGTGTGCGTGCACGAACAGCAGCCGCGGGGTGGTGTCCATTCGCACCAGCTTGCCGGTTGCCTGGCATAGATTCACCTGGTGTCCCGGCGCACGGTCGAGTTCGGCTGCGCGATCGTCGTCATCGGACTGCTCGCAGGTGTCGCGGGCGCCGCCACCACGTTGCTGCTGCACGGCGTCGAACACCTCACCTATCACTACTCTTTCGGCACTCTGCTGACGGGCGTCGGCGGCAGCAGTCCTGTTCGCCGCGCACTCGGACCGATGATCGGCGGGGCCGTCGCGGGCCTCGGGTGGTGGCTTCTGCGCCGGCGCAGCGAGGTGCCGCCGCTGTCCGCGGCGATCACCAGTCCCCGACCGCTGCCGCGGGCGCCACTGTCGATCGACGCCGCGCTGCAGGTGCTGCTCGTCGGGTCCGGCGCGTCACTGGGCCGCGAGGGCGCGCCTCGTCAACTCGCCGCGGCCATGGGCGACGCGGGGACGACGCGGCTGTCGCTGACCGCACGCGACCGCCAGATCCTGCTGGCCTGCGCGGCGGGCGCCGGCCTGGGCGCGGTCTACAGCGTGCCGCTCGGCGGCGCGTTGTTCACCGTTCAGATCCTGCTCAACACATGGCATCCGCGCGCGGTCGGCACGGCGCTGATCACCTCGAGCCTCGCCGTGGCGGTCGCGTCCCCTGTCACGCACCTCGACCATGCACTGACCTGGCCGCAGGCCCGACTGTCGTATCTGTTCGTGTTCCTCGCGCTCGCCCTCGCGCCACTGGCCGCGGCGGTCGGCTTGGCATTCGATCGCGTCATGGCGGCGGCCAGGCCGCACCTCCAGATCCGGTCGTGGCCGCTGATTCCCGCGATCGCGGCGGCCGGCCTGGCGACCGGCGTCTGCTCGATCTGGTGGCCCGAACTGCCCGGCAACGGGCGCAGCATTCTGACCGTCAGCGTCGACAGCGGGCTGACGCTCGGCGCCGCGGCGATGATCCTGCTTCTCAAGCCGCTGCTGACGGCGCTGTTCCTGCGCGCGGGGGCGGTCGGCGGATTGCTCACACCGGCGTTGGCGACCGGGGCGGCGACGGGTTCGGTGGTGGCATTGGCGCTCAATCACTGGGCAGGCACGGACCTCGACGTGCCGGCGGTGTCGCTGACGTGCGCGGCCGGCGTGCTCGCCATCACGCAACGGGCGCCGGCATTCGCGGCGCTGTTCGTCTGGGAACTGGCGCACCCACCGTTCTGGCTGCTGATCGTGTTCGCGGTCGCCGCGTACGCGGCGCACGGCCTGCGGGTCGTGCGGGAGAGGAAGCGTCCTCGGCCCGTTACTGCCGCGTCTTGACCCACCGCCCGGCGTCGCCGACGATGCCGACCGGGACCGCGCCGGACAGGCTCACGTTCTGCACGCTCGGCCCTGCGGCCACGATTGTCGTGTCCTGCAGGATCGGCAATACGGTCGCCATGTTCCACAGCCGCGGTTCGACGGCGGTGATGACGTCGGCTACCTCTTCCGAACCATCAAGTGCCGCATCGATTTTCGGCTGGATGCTGCGGTCGCAGATACCGGTGATGTTGCTCGGCGCCTGCACGAGTTCATCGCCCTCGGGGGGCGGGCTCGGCGTGGTGGCGGTGGGCGTGGGCCGCGGGGCCGGCGGCGCGCCGGTGCCAGGCGTCGCGGGCGCCGGGGTTGCGGGGGCCGCCGTCGGTACCGGCGTCGCCTCCAGTGCCCGGCACCCGTAGCGCGACGCCAGCGAGGTCGCGAGGTCTCCCCCGGCGTGATGCCAGCCCACCACCGCGTCGACCTGGTTGTTGGCCAGCGCCTCGCCGTAGAGGACCGCGGGGTCGAGCGCAGACACCGACGCGGTGATGCCGACGTTGCGGAGTTGGTCGGCGGCGGTGTTGGCCACGGCCCCCGACGTCGGGTCGTTGGCCGCCACCCCGATCACCAACGACAGCGGCACCCCGTCCTTGGTGATGCGGCCGCGGTCGCCGTCCGGCGGCGGTGCCCCCGGCGTCGGTGGCGCCGACGTCCGGACCGGCTCCAGCTCGTAGCCCGCATCCGCGAGCAGCCCGAGCGCATCCTCCTTGGCCATCGCCGGCGGCGCCGTCGGCACGTAACCGGGATCCGACGGCGAGCGCACCTGCGCCTGCGCCAACGTGACCGTGTTCTCGTCACCGGCCCCCACCGCGGCCAGCAGGTCCACGTCGAGCAGACCCTGAATCGCCCTGCGCACCTGCGTATCCGCCAGCGCGGGCTGCTGCGCCCGCAGCGTCAGCTGCATGACGCGCGGCGTGACGATCCGCGCGGTTCGCACGTCGGGAATCGCGGACAGCTGAGCGAACGCGGACGCACCGCCGTGCACCTGGGCCACCTGCGTGTCACCGTTGCGGATGGAGTCGGCCAGCGCCGCCGAGTCGCCGCCACGGCGGAACAGCACCTGGTCCGGTTTCGCCGGCGCACTCCAGTACCGGTCGTTGCGGGCCAGCAGGATCTCGTCGCGTTGCGGGTCGATGTTCTCCACCCGGAACTGGCCGCCGGTGACGGGTAGCGCCCGGGCCAGCCCGGCGGCGAATCCGCCGGGCACGTCCTTGACGATGTGGGCGGGCAGGATGTCGTTGAACAGCTCTCTCCACGCCGGGTACGGCTGCGAGAAGGTCACCACCGCGGTCTTGCCGCCCTCCACCGACTGCACGCCGGTGATCAGGTCGTAACCCGCGGGATCGACGACCCCCGGCTGGCTGACCATCTGCCGCCACAGGTACCAGAAGTCGTCGGCGGCGATGGGGGCGTTGTCGGTCCACGACGCCTCGGGCCGGATCTTGTAGGTGACGGTGAACGGGTTCTGGCTCGTCACCTCCGCCGACTCCAGCAGCGTGGTGTCGATCTCCCACCGCGACCCCGTCGCGGTGTTCGGATCCGGGATCGGCCGAAACGAACTCGGCAGCACCAGCGAGCTGATCGCCGCGTTGACCGGCGACTGATCCGACAGCAGGTGCGGATTGAAGCCGGGGCCGATCCAGTCGATGGCCACGATGATCTGAGTGGCCTTCATCGGAGGGGGCGGCGGCGACTCCGAGGTGTCCGTGCTCTGCGGGGCCGGCGGCGGGCTGACGGTGCAACCTGCCACCAGCGTCATCAGCGCGAACAGCGCAACGACGACGCGATGGGGGCCCGACACGCCCTACAGGCTAGCGGCCGCCGGAGCCGCCCCGGCGGTGACATTGGGCCTACGCATTCTGGGCTTTGGCGCGAGCCTTGGCGCGGGCCCGCAGGCTTGCCGTCAGTTCGACCTTGCGCACCCGCACCACCTGCGGGGTGACCTCCACGCACTCGTCGGCCGCGCAGAACTCCATCGCCTGCTCGAGGTCGAGCTGGATCGGCTTGGCCAGCGTCTCGATCACATCGGCGGTGGACGACCGCATGTTGGTCAGCTTCTTCTCGCGGGTGACGTTGATGTCGAGGTCCTCGGCGCGGGGGTTGATGCCGACGACCTGGCCCTCGTAGGTGTCGTCGCCCGGTTCGACGAAAAACTGCCCGCGGTCGGAGAGCTGGATCAACGCGAACGGCGTGATGGTGCCTGCGCGGTCGGACACCAGCGAGCCGGTGTGCCGGGCCCGGATCTCGCCGGCCCACGGCCGGTAGCCGTCGAACACCGCATTGGCGATACCGGTGCCTCGCGTCAGGGTGAGGAAGTCGGTGCGAAAGCCGATCAGCCCGCGGCTGGGAACGACGAAGTCCATCCGGACCCAGCCGGCGGCATGGTTGGCCATCTCCTCCATCCGGCCCTTGCGCGCGGCCATCAACTGGGTGATCGCGCCGACGAACTCCTCGGGGCAGTCGATGGTGAGCGCCTCGAACGGCTCGTGCAGCTTGCCGTCGACGGTCTTGGTGACCACCTGCGGCTTGCCGACCGTCAGCTCGAAACCCTCCCGGCGCATCGTCTCGACGAGGATGGCCAGCGCCAGCTCGCCGCGGCCCTGCACCTCCCAGGCGTCGGGCCTGCCGATGTCGACGACACGGATCGAGACGTTGCCGACCAGCTCCTGGTCGAGCCGGTTGCGCACCATCCGCGCGGTGAGCTTGTGGCCCGACACCTTGCCCGCCAGCGGCGAGGTGTTGGTGCCGATGGTCACCGAGATCGCCGGCTCGTCGACGGTGATCCGCGGCAGCGCGTGCGCGTGTTCGGGGTCGGCGAGCGTATCGCCGATCATGATCTCGGGCAGTCCGGCCACAGCGACGATGTCGCCCGCGACGGCCTCGTCGGTCGGGCTGCGCTCGACGCCGACGGTGGCCAGCAGTTCGGTGATCTTGGCGTTCGTGATCACCGGCGATCCGTCGACCTGACGCATCCACGCCACCTGCTGACCCTTGCGCAGCCGGCCGTTGTAGATGCGGATCAGCGCCAGGCGGCCGAGGAACGCCGAGGCGTCGAGGTTGGTGACCAGGGCCTGCAGCGGAGCCTCGGGATCGCCACTCGGCGCGGGGATGTGTTCGAGCAGCACGTCGAACAGCGGGTCGAGGTTGTCGCCGTCGGGGACGTCGCCGTCGGCGGGTTGGGTGGTGCTCGCGACGCCGGCGCGGCCGGACGCGAACAGCGTCGGCAGGCCCAGCGCGTGCTCGGCGGCCTTCTGCGCCTCGTCGTCGAGGTCGGACGCGACGTCGAGCAGCAGATCGTGGCTGGCGTCGACGACCTCGCCGATGCGGGCGTCGGGCCGGTCGGTCTTGTTCACCACCAGGATGACCGGCAGGTGCGCCGCGAGCGCCTTGCGCAGCACGAAGCGAGTCTGGGGCAGCGGCCCCTCCGAGGCGTCCACCAGCAGCAGGACGCCGTCGACCATGGACAGCCCGCGCTCGACCTCGCCGCCGAAGTCTGCGTGGCCGGGCGTGTCGATGACGTTGATGACCGTGACGGTTCCGTCAGCGTGGTGGCGGTGCACCGCGGTGTTCTTCGCGAGGATCGTGATGCCCTTCTCGCGCTCGAGGTCACCGGAGTCCATGATGCGCTCTGTGGTGTCGTCACCGCGGTGCGTGAGGGCGCCTGACTGGCGCAGCATCGCGTCGACCAGGGTCGTCTTCCCATGGTCGACGTGTGCCACGATGGCGACATTCCGAAATTCCACGCCCGTGATTGTCGCAGTGCGATCGGCGGATCACGAAAACGAGAGACGCCCGTCACGTGAAGCCCAGCAAGCTGGCCGAGCTGAAGGCGAAGAAGAAGTGCTGCCGCAGCAAGCCCCGGTGCAAGCGTTGCCCCGTCGTGCTGCATCAGGTGCGCAAGGCCGAGCGCAACGGGATCCGCGGCAAGGAGCTGGCCAAGGTGTTCAAGCGGGCGCGGCGGGTCCAGCGGTGACGACGGCGGCTGAGCCACGGCGTGTCTCGGTGATCGGCGCAGGCAGCGTGGGTGTCGCGATCGCATACGCGTGCCTGATCCGCGGATCGGCCAGTGCGCTGGCGCTCTACGACGTCAACGCCGACAAGGTCCGCTCGGAGGTGCTCGACCTCAACCACGGTCGCCAGTTCGTTCCGCACTGCACCGTGGAGGGGTCCGACGACATCGCGGTCATCGCCGGTTCGCGGATCGTCGTCGTCACCGCCGGGGCCAAACAGCACCCCGGCCAGAGCCGGCTGGACCTGGCAGGCAACAACGTCGCGATGGCCCGGGCGTTGACACCTCAGATTCTCGAGCACGCGCCCGACGCCGTCGTCCTGGTGGTGACCAACCCGGTCGACATCGTCACCCATGCGGTCGCGCAAGTCGCCGGCGGCGCACCGCATCGGGTGTTCGGGTCCGGAACGGTGCTGGATTCGGGCCGTTTCCGCTTCCTGATCGCCGAGTTCGCGAACGTCAACGTGGGCAACGTGCACGCCCTGATCGTCGGCGAGCACGGCGACTCGGAGATCCCGCTGTGGTCCAGCGTGTCGATCGGTGGGGTTCCGGCCGAGCAGTTCCGCTCGGCCGAGGGCACCGTGGTGTTCGACGCGACGACGCGCCGGGACATCTCGTCCGGCGTCATCAATGCCGCATACGAGATCATCGCGGGCAAGGGCGCCACCAACCTCGCGATCGGACTGTCCGCGGCGCGCATCGTCGAGGCCGTCCTCGGCGATCAACGCCGGATCATGCCGGTGTCGACGGTGCAGCGAGGCGCATACGGAATCAGCGGAGTGGCGCTTTCTCTGCCGACGATCGTCGCCGCCGAGGGCGCAGCCACTGTCCTCGAAGTGCCGTTGGCCGCGGCTGAACTCGACGGCCTGCGGGCGTCGGCCACCGCGCTGCACGCCGTCCAACGCTCGCTGGGCTTGTCCTGACTCCGGTCAGGCGCGCGCGGACGGCTTGACGGTGGTCAGCAGAACGACCGCATCCTCGATCGCGGTCAACGCGTGCCGTTCGGGCGGGATCACCACGAAGTCGCCGGTTCTGCCTTCCCAGGAATCGGCTTTCGTGCTGAGTCGGACATGACCGTGCAGAACCTGCAGGGTGGCCTCGCCGGGGCTCTCGTGTTCGGCCAACTCACGACCGGCGGCCAACGCCAGCACCGTATGCCGCAGTTCGTGGCCGTGACCGCCGTGGATGGCGTGCGCGGCCCGACCACTGTGCGCCTCACGGGCCTGCACCAGCGTCTCCTCGACGAACCCCGTCAACGAAATGCATTCCACGCGTCGCCCCTTTCGTGTTCAGTTGGCCAGCAACAGGATTCCGAGCGCCGCCAGCGCGATCACCTTGACGATCTCGAACCCGACGTAAACGTAGTGCGCGCGCGAGCGCGGCCCCTGCTGACCGGCGAGCACCGCATCGGAGCGCCGCGTCAGTCGTGGCCGCACGCCCACCAATTGGGCGATCAGCGCGACGGCGACGACGGCGAACGCCACGACCGCACCGACGGGAGGGCCACTGAGCACCACCGCGACCAGGACGACGGCCGCGAGGGCGACTTCGGCGCCGTTCAAGGCGCGAAACACCAGCCGGCCGATCCCGAGCCCGATCGGCAGCGTCACGCCGGGCGCCCGGAACTTCAGCGGGGCCTCGAGGAACGAGATCGCCAACACCATGCCGAGCCAGACGAATGTCGCCGCGACGGCGACCGCAGGACCGAGGCTCATGAGACCTCCTTCGGTGGTGTCAGGTGGGCCAGGCACAGGTCCGGCTCGACGAACGGCTCGAGCCGGTCGACCGTCACCGGCGCGTCCCACGCCTCCAGTGCGCCCTGCATGAGCCCGAGGTGGATCGGGCACACGACCGACGATCGTCCTTCGGCGAGTTCGAGGAAGGGGCAATGCCGCAGCGCCACCTGCACTTCACCCTCGTGCATGCGGCGGTCCGGCGCGAAGCCCAGCTCGGCGAGTAGGTCGACCAGTTGATCGACGGACTCCCGTTCCCCAGGCGGCTCGGGCGTGGCAGGCATGACCCGTCTCGCCCATGCACGACCGGCGTTGAGCGCCCTGGTGCCCGCCCCGCTCTCACCGGCGAGACCGAGGGTCAGAATCTCGGCGAGCAACCGGTACTGCCGTTGTCCGCCGGGGTCCATTCGCCGTGCGGCGCGGAACAACTGCGGCGGACGACCGGCACGGCGGTGCGTCGCCTCGGCCCGTTCCACCCGCCCGTCGGCGATCAGGGTGTCCAGGTGGAAGCGGACGGTGTTGGGATGCACTCCGAGTCGGTCGGCGACCGCCGCGATGGTGAGCGCGCTCGTCGAACCCCTCAACACGGCGAGCACGTCCTCGCGACGACCGCCGGCCTCATCGGACTTCCCGGCCATGGGCTAGAGTTTATACAAGTTGCTTTGTGAAAACTAGGGAAGGTGTTTCCCATGCCGGTCGCCACCATGACGGACCTGGCCGACCGCGCCGATGTGGAGGCGCTGTTGCGCCGCTTCTACGGCCGGGCGTTCGCCGACGCCATCCTCGCCGAACCCTTCAGCGAGTTACGGGACGCCGGCCTGGCGTCGCACCTGCCGGTGATGTGCGACTTCTGGGAGACCGTGCTGTTCCGCGCCGGGCTGTACCGCCGCAACGCGTTTCACGTCCACCGGCAGCTGAACGAACGACATCCCCTGTCGGCCAGGCATTTCGCCCGCTGGCTGACCGTGTGGATCGACACCGTCGACGAGATGTACCGCGGCCCGGTCGCCGAGCGCGCCAAGCTCCAGGCTGAGCGGATCGCCGGATCGATGAGCCGGCGGCTGACGCCCCGCGACGCAGACGCGTCATCTCACCAGCCCGGGCGGTGCGGACGTGATCCGACCAGTTCCCTGGAATCCTCGCGGCTGCGGTAGACGATGTACGGCCGGAACAGGTACCCGATCGGCGCACTGAAGACGTGCACCAACCGGGTGAACGGCCACAGACACAACAACACCAGCGCGATCATCACGTGGATCTGAAACCACAACGGCGCCTGAACCATCAGGTCACCGCGGGGCCGCAGTATCCAGATGGACCGGAACCACGGCGACACGGTTTCGCGATAGTCGTGCTCCTCGCCGACCGGCGTGGCGCTGGCCAGCGTGCAGGCCAGCCCGGCCAGGATGGCCAGCACCAGCACCAGGTACATCAACTTGTCGTTGGCGGTGGTGGCCAGGAACACCGGACCCGTTGTGCGACGGCGGTATATGAGCAGGGCGACACCGCCCAGCGTGGTGATGCCCGCGATCGCGCCCAGGATCAGCGCCTGCAGGTGGTAGACGTCGCTGCTCATCACGGCTTCGCTCCCTTCCGTGGCGCCGCTTTCGGGGAACGTGTTGCGACACAGCGGGAGAACGGTGGCGGGCCCGGGGAGGGCGCCCCGTCGGCGTGATGTGCCGTCCCGCGGTAGTCAATGGACTTTCGGCCCTACTGACGGATCCGTACCCGGCCGGATAGTGGTACTGACAGTTGCACTTATCTTCCGGAGGTTGCAATGGAGCGCTTAACGACTCTGGATGCCGGCTTCTTGCACGCCGAAGATGCCGACCGTCATGTCAGCCTGGCCATCGGCGGGCTGGCCGTCCTGGCGGGTCCGGCGCCCGATCACGAATCGCTGATGTCGACGTTCGCGGTGCGGGTGAACCGTTGCCCCCGACTGGGGCAGCGGCTGCGGATACACCCGTTCGACCTGAGCGCCCCGCAGTGGATCCCCCATGGCGACTTCGATCTCGCCCATCATGTCCGCCGCATCGCGCTACCGCAGCCCGGCGACGACGGCGCGCTGCACCGGACGGTCGCCGACCTGATGGCCATGCGGCTGGATCGGGACCGTCCGCTGTGGGAGGTCTGGGTCATCGAGGGACTCACCGACGACCGGTGGGCGATGCTGACGAAGGTCCACCACTGCATGGCCGACGGCATCGCGGCGACGCACATGCTCACGGGTCTGTGCGACGACGCCGCAGACGACAGTTCCGCCGACCGGGTCCGCGCAGCGAACCCGACGGATCCGCCCAAGCCCGAAGGCCCCGACTGGACGCTGAATCCCCTGAAATTGGCAAATGCGTTGTGGCACACGTCGACCTCCGTCGCGACGGCCGCTGTCCGCGTCGCGCAGGGCGCAGCGGAGATCGCCGTCGACCTGGCCCGCCCTGCGGCGGCGTCGACCCTCAACGGGCCGGTGAGCAACCTGCGCCGGTACAGCGCGGCACGCGTGCCGATGCGGGATGTCGTTTCGGTATGCGAACGGTTCGACGTCACCGTCAACGACGTCGCGCTGGCCGCCATCACCGAGGGCTACCGCGCCATGCTGATTCGCCGCGGCGAACAACCGCTGCCGGACTCGCTGCGCACGCTGGTCCCCGTCTCGATGCGGTCCGCCGATGCGGTCCACGCGACGGACAACCGGGTGTCGATGCTGCTGCCGCAGTTGCCGGTCGGCGAGGAGCACCCGCTTCGCCGCCTGGAAGCCGTCCACTCCCGCGTGGGCCGAACGAGATCCCACGGCCAACATCGGGCCGGCAACGCATTCGTGACGGCCGCCAACCGCATCCCGTTCCCGGTGACGGCGTGGGCGGTGCGGTTGCTCGCGCGGGTGCCGCAGCGCGGCGTGATGACCCTTGCGACGAACGTTCCCGGCCCGCGCCGGCGGCTGACCGTCATGGGCCGCGAGATGCTGAGCCTGTTCCCGATTCCGCCGATTGCGATGAACATGCGCACCGGCGTGGCGATGCTCAGCTATGCCGATGGCCTCTTCTTCGGCATTCTCGCCGACTACGACACGGTGCCCGACGTCGACGCCCTGGCGCGCGGCATCGAGCTAGCCGTCGCGCGCCTGGCGGCCTGCAGTAGACATCGTCGCGGCTGCGCTCACCGCGGGCTGATCCTGGTGGAAACCGCCTAGACCGCGAGATCCGCTACGGATACGACAACAGCACCATCACCCGGCCGGCGGCTGGGCGACCCGGGAAGTCGGCTTCGTCGAAGCCGTAATACTCCCACTGGGTGTCGGTGATGTGGTCGATCACCTTTCCGTGCGTATGGATTTCACCGTTGCGCACGTCCTTCATCACGCCGACGAAGTCCGGCACCGACAGCGACTCCGCCAGCAGCAGCGCTTCCCCGCCGGACGAAAGGTCGACCAGCACACCGGCTCCCGAGAAATTGTTGCCACCGCGACCGGTTCCGTCCGCGACGGTCACCGCGGGCAGGTTGTCGATGGTGCGCAACTCGTCCCACCACATGTAGGTCAGCGGGATCGCGACGATGGCATAGACCATCACCATCAGCATCAGCAGCGGCTTCCACGCCATCTCCCAGCCGAGCTTGCGGGTCGAGAGGCCGGTCGCGGCGGCGTGCGCGTCGATCTCACGACGACCGGAACGGAAGACGTACCAACTCAACAGGCGCGCGACGGCCATCAACGCCAGGACGATCAACCCGACGGTGCCGGCGACGCGCCAGTAGAAGGTGCTGTCACCGTGATTGACCGTCATCAGGACCATGACAGCCGGCGCCGCGGATGTCGGTGATCTTGGCGATGAAGAACGTCAGCGGCAGCGCGAAGAACAGCCCGACGAGCCACATCTGCACCAGTTGCGGGATTCGGCTCCCGATCCGGTCGAACGCGAGCACACCTTGCCAGAGGAACCGCAGCACACGCATGTCGGAACATTAATGTCCGCTTGACCCGCTCGCGGGAACATCAAGATCAGCGATTCAGGCCCCGAGCGCTTGGCGCAAGGCGCCGAGCCAGGTGCGATCGGCCGGCACCCAGGGCAGGTCGTCGAGTTCGTCGACGGTGACCCACCGCAGCGCGCGGTGGTCGTTCGGATGCAGCGTGCCGCCGGTCTGCGTGACGAGGTAGGCGCGCAACGACGTCGTGGGGTTCAGCCCGACGTCGGCACCGAGACGATCACCGACCTCCACCCGCACACCGAGTTCCTCGTGCAGTTCACGCGCCAACGCCGACGCGTCGCTCTCCCCCGCAGCGACCTTGCCGCCCGGCAACTCCCACAGTCCGGCCAACTCCGGTGGCCGGTCGCGTTGGGCCACCAACAGGGCACCACGAAAGATCAGCGCTCCGGCGACGACGATCTGATTCGGCATCGCGGCTGACGGTATACCTCCGCCGATGAGCGTGTGTCGTCATCGCTTGCGCCGACGCAAGTCGAGCCAGCCGATGGCGGCGGTGCGCGACATCGGCCGCACTCGACCGGAAGGGCGGGCGGTACGGGTACCGTCGGGCCATGGCTGTGTTAACGGACGAACAGGTGGACGCCGCACTGCCCGACCTACCCGGCTGGGAGCGCGCCGCCGGGGCGCTGCGGCGCTCCGTCAAGTTTGGGGCCTTCCTCGACGGCATCGAAGCGGTGCGCCGCGTCGGCGAGCACGCGGAGGCCAAGGATCATCATCCCGACATCGATATCCGCTGGCGGACAGTTACTTTCGCATTGGTTACACATTCCGAAGGCGGCATCACCGACAAGGACGTCGAGATGGCCCGCGACATCAACGCGATCGTCGGGCAGTAAGGCCCGTCGCCGCGATCCACGCCAGGGTGGCCAGTGTCGCGACGATGTAGATAAGCCCCGCCCAGGCCAGGTACCACGGCCGTGAGATCGTCCAGATCGTCGGCTGCGCGAAACTCAGCAGCCACGGCACGCCCACTGCGGTCAGCGCAAGCCATCCCCAGCCGAGAATCCTGGCACCGAGCCGGTCGCGAAGCGGGCCGTGCAGCAGCCAGATCATCAACGGGATCAACCAGACCCAGTGATGGGTCCACGAGATCGGCGACAACAGCAGTCCGAACAACTGCACCACCACGATGGCGCCGAGCCGGTCCGACGCGCCGCCGATCGCGCGCCACGCCAGCAGCGCCAGCACCGCCGTCACCACGATTCCGGCGACCACGGCCGGACCGTAGCCCGCGTCGTGCCCCACGATGCGCGAGATCCCGCCGCGCCAGGACTGGTTGAACGACGTGCCGATCGGCCCCACGCGGGAGGCGTCGCCGAGCAGTTCGAAGAAATAGCGGCGGGTCTGGTCGCCCACCACCAGCGCCGAAACACCAACCGTGGCAAGGAAGACGACCGCCGAGAACGCCACGGCCACCCAGCGCCGCGCGCCGACGAAGTACAGCCCGGATACCGCGGGCGTCAGCTTCACCCCGGCCGCGAGGCCGACCAGCAGTCCCGACACCCACCACCGGGTGCTGTGCACCGCGCACAGCACGGCGAGCACCAGCAGGACGTTGATCTGGCCGTAGTCGAACGTGCTGCGCAGCGGCTCGATCCAGATGCCCACCGCCGTCCACAGCATGGCGGTCCGTCGATCGCCGCCCCCGAGGAGCCGCTGACTGACCCGCACCACGCCGTAGAGCGCGGCGATGATGCCGAGTTGCCACAGCAGCGCGACCAATGCGAACGGCAGCAGGGTCAGCGGGTAGAACACCACCGCCGCGAACGGCGGGTAGGTGAACGGCAGCGGGAAGTCCGGCGTCTGGTCGGCGTAGACGTAGTCGTAGAGCGCGCCCGGCTGAGTCAACGCGTCCGCGCCGCCGACGTAGACGTGCAGGTCGACGAAGTTCGCGCCGGTCGGCAGCAGATACGTCCATGCCAGCCGCGCGGCGATGCTCACCGCCAGCAGCACCGGCGCCGCGGCGGCCAGTCGAGACGGCGTGCGCGGGGCGGTCGAGCCGGCGGCGATCGAGGTGTCTATCCGACCGACTCTATCCATCGGACACGGAAACCCTTCGCTCCCGTAACGGTTGAATAACCGCCACACGTGTCCCTTGAGTAACACCAGTAACTCCGTAGCTTCGCGTGAAGGCGTGCCTACACAACCGATCGGAGAATCATGCTTCGCACCAGAAAACTGTTCGCGACCACAATCTTTGCCGTCGCTGGAGGGGCCTCGGCCGCGCTGGCCCTCAGCGCGACCGCCTCGGCCCAGCCGGCCGCGCCTGCGCCCGCTCCGAGCGTGCCGGGACTGCCGTTCATCCAGCAACTCGCGGCCAATCCGGCCGCCGCGTCGCAGCTGATGCAGGGCTTCACCTCGCTGCTGGGCAGTGCTCAGGCACCGGCCGCGCCCGCCGCGACACCGCCGGCGGCGACCGCGACGGTCACCCTCCCGCAGCCGTCCGCGCTGCCCGGCATGCCCGGCGCCCCCGCGCCGCTGAACACGCCGTCCACCCTGCCCGGCATGCCCGGCGCCGCCGCACCGGCATCGGCTCCGGCGAACCCGCTGTCGTCGATCACGTCGCTGATCCCCGCCGGAATGCCGTTGGCGGGTCTCCTGCCTTCGGGGACCAGTGCTGCGGCACCCGCCGCACCCGCACCGGCCGCGCCGGCGGCACCCGCGCCCGGCATGGCACCGCTGCTGATGCCGCTCTCGGCACTGCCCTGACAACCGCGGCGACGGCAGAACAACCAACCACGACGACACCCACGGGGAGCCATGTCAGCTCGAAGAATGTTCACCACCGTCGCCACTGCGATCGGCACATCGGCCACGCTGCTGTTCGGCGTGGCCGGTGTCGCCACCGCCGAGCCGGCCGTCCCACCCGTTCCGCCACTGCCGATCAACGGGCTGCAGGCACCAGGGTTGTCGGCGGTGCAGGGCATCAGCCCGGCCATCCAGCAGGCCGCCGCCGATCCGACGAACGCTGCGTCCACGTTGATGGCCGCCGCCGCCGTGTTCGCCGGTGATGCGGTGGCACCGGCCGATTCGCGCAATGTCGCATCGGCGGTCAACCAGTTCGTCGCCGAACCCGCCGCCGCGCACGTGCCGGCGCCGGGCGCCGTACCCGGCACCCAGGCGCACCTGCCCGCGGGCGTCAACCCCGCGCACGCCGTAGGCCCGGTTCCCGAAACACTGCCGGGTCCCGCACCCGAGGTGGCCGTCACACCCGCGCCGGCTCCCGCCCCCGCGGCTGTTCCGGCACCGCCTGCCGCTCCCGCGGCGGCACCGGCGCCTGCTCCGGCTGCCGCGCCGGGTGCGGAGTTCGGCCCCGACGCCCCGCCGACGCAGGACTTCATGTATCCGTCGATCAGCAACGGTTGTCTGACGGACGGCGGCAACGTGCTCGCCACGGCGATCTCGGTGGCCGGCCCCGCGAAGATCCCGACGCCGGGACCCGGTCCCGGGCAGACCGCCTATGTGTTCACCGCGGTCGGCACGCCCGGACCGGCGGCCGAGCAGAAGCTGCCGCTCAACGTCACCTGGGTGAACCTGACCACGGGCAAGTCGGGCAGCGCCACGCTCACGCCCCGATCGGACATCAACCCGGAGGGCCCGACGACGCTCACCGCGATCGTCGACACCGGCTCGGGCAGCATCATCTCGACGATCTTCGGTCAGGTCACCACCACCGAGAAGCAGTGTCAGTTCATGCCGACGATCGGCTCGACGGTGGTGCCGTAGTTCTTCATCCCGCCAGCTGCCGCAGGATCGTCCACCGGGCGACGAAAAACGCCAGCACACCGGCGAACGCCGCCTTGACCGCCAGCAGCCAGGCCAGCGACAGCGTCGACACGCCGACGGTGTGAAACGCGAATGCGGCGGCGACGGCAAGCAGCGCCGCCGCCGCGCCGAGTGCCAACCCGAGCAGCCATCCGCGTCCGGGCAGTCGGATCAGCCACCGGGGCACCGACACGCTGCGGTCGGGCACGGCGATACGTCGGGGGCGGTGCCGGTGACGAATGCCGAGGGTGGCGAACACGGCGACGAGTACCGATAGGATCAGCGAGGTGGCGGCGAAGTTGACCACGAGGCCGTCGGCTGCCCAGAGCGGGAGGGCGCCCTTGTCCCGGTTACTCAGCCAATCGATGGCGGGGTTGACCAGAACATTGACCACCGCGGCCACCGTCGCCTGGCCGCGCACATAGGTTGCAGTTGAAACGGCGGCCACGGTCAGTCATGCCGGGTAGTAGACACGCAACGGACGAGCGCCCCGGCGTCACCCGAGGCGTCAGTACGCCATGAACAGGATGGCGTCGCGGTCGTAGTCGCGGCCCGGGTGCTGCTCCGAGAGGTGCTTCTGCGCCTTCTCGACCAGTTCGTCCTCGTCCTTGGCGGTGATCGCCTCGCCGCAGGGGCAGTTCAGGTGCGTCTTCATATCATCACCATTGCATAGGTCGCGTCGATCGTCGCAAAGATATGGCCATGGATCTCTACGACGTCATGCGTACGACGGCCGCTGTTCGCGACTACACGGGCGAGGCGTTGCCCGACGATGTCCTCGAGCGCATCCTCGACAACGCCCGCTTCGCGCCCAGCGGCGGCAACCGCCAGGGCAACCGCGTCATCGCCGTGCGCGATCCGCAGACCCGCGAGGCGCTCATCGCCTGCACCATCCCCGGCGTGAAGCGCTACATCGCGCAACTGCGCAACGGCGAGAGCCCGTGGAACCCGTTGCATCCGTGCGGCGTTGACGCGCAGACCATCGACGCCGTCGACGTCCCGTCGGGGTCGCCGCTGCGGACCGCGGAGGTGGTGCTGGTGGTCTGCGTCGACCTCGGCGTGGTGGCGGCGTTCGATCAGCACCTCGACCGGATCGGTCTGATCTCGGGCGCCTCGGTGTACCCGTTCGTGTGGAACATCCTGCTGGCCGCCCGCAACGAGGGGTACGGCGGCGTGCTGACCACCGCCGCGATCGCCGAGGAACCGCGTGTGCGCGAACTGCTCGGCATCCCCGACGACTACGCGGTCGCCGCGCTGCTGCCGCTCGGCAAACCGAAGCGCCAGCTGACCAGGCTCACCCGCCGACCCGTCGCCGAGCTCGCGACGAGGGAGCGCTTCGACGGCGAACCGCTCGGCGGGCATGTTGAAGTCGGATAACGGTTGGGCGGTAAACCGAAATCGATGAGCCGAGTTTCTGTTCTCAACCGTTCACACCGTGAGACCGTGAATGCGTGACCTGCACGCTGGGCTACGCCACAGCAAGTGCCGTCGAGCACAACCTCGAGGGTCAGCTCGCGGCGCTCAACGCGGCGGGAGTCGATCCTCGGCGGGTGTTCACCGACCGGCTCACCGAATCCGCCGACCGCTTGCGCGCCGGCCTGCACGCGATGTTGAGCTACGCCCGCTCGGGCGACACCATCGTCGTCGTCGCACTCGACCGGCTCGGTCGCACCGGCGCGGAGGTGACCCGCACGATCGCCGAACTCTCCGACCGCGGCCTGCGGCTGCGCACGTTGCGCGAAGGATTGGACACCGGCACCTCGACGGGCCGCGTGGTCGCCAGCGTCATCTCGACGCTGGCCCACCTCGACGGCGAGACTGCGCAGCAGTGCTAACCCTTGGCGGCCTTCGCTCCGGCTGAATTCGCTCAGGCCTTGGCGGCGGCCTTGGCCTGCTTCTTGTATGACCGGACCTTCTCCAACGAGCCCGCGTCGACGACGTCGGCCACCGACAGGAACGAGCCGGCCTTGCCGTAGTCGCCCGCGGCCCGGCGCCAGCCCTGCGGCGTGACCCCGTACTGCTTGCCGAGCAGCGCCAGGAAGATCTTGGCCTTCTGCTCGCCGAACCCCGGCAGGCCCTTGAGCCGACGCAGCACCTCCGCGCCGTCCGGGTCGTCCTGGGTCCACAACGCGGCCGCGTCACCGTCGTAGCGGTCGACGATCAGCTGCGCCAGCGCCTGGATCCGCTTGGCCATCGAGCCCGGAAAGCGGTGGACGGCAGGCGTTTTCGAACAGAGCGCCGCGAACTCGTCGGGGTCGTACTCGGCGATCTCGCGAGCGTCGACGCCGCCGATGCGGTCGGCGATCTTCTTCGGCCCGGCGAACGCCGCCTCCATCGGGTACTGCTGGTCCAGCAGCATCCCGACCAACAACGCGAACGGGTTGGACTCCAGCAGCGCGTCCGCCGCGGGATCCTGAACAAGCTGCAGTTTCGCCACGCCGCCAGTCTAAATTGGCGTCAACCATGTCTGGCGAGCTGGCTTTGGCCCTGGCGGCGGTGCTGATCGCCGCCGCGGTGGCGGCTGCCGTCATCGCGGTGCGCACCCGCCGCGTGGTGGCCACACCGACCGAACGCGCCGTGCACGCCGCACTGCACACCGCCTCGCTGGCGGCCAGGGCGCTGCGCCAGGGCCTCGACACCGAATCGGCGAAGACCGCCGCGCCGTTCCTGCGGGGGCTGACCGGCACCGAGGGCGTGGCGATCTTCGACGCGGACGGCCGCATGCTCGCCCTCGATCCGCCCGACGGTTGGTCCGACGACGTCCTGACAGCCTGCGGCGGGGCCGCCGAACAGTCGATCTCCGGCGAGCGTCGCGTGCTCACCCACGCCCGCACCTCGGCGGTGGTCGCTCAGCCGCTGCTCGCCGAGGGCAGCGATGTGCTCGGGGTGCTCGTCGTGGTGACGGCCCGCTCCCCCGCGCCCGGACTGCTCGGCGCCGTCGGTGAGGTGGCCCGCTACGCGGCCAGCCAGATCGAACTCGCCGAACTCGACGCCTCACGCGCCCGACTCGACCGCGCCGAGGTGCTGGCCCTGCGGGCCCAGATCAGCCCGCACTTCATCTACAACGCGCTCAGCACCATCGCCTCGTTCGTGCGCACCGACCCCGACCGAGCGCGCGAGCTGATCCTCGAGTTCGCCGACTTCACCCGCTACTCGTTTCGCACCGCGGGCCAGTACACGACGCTGGCCGACGAACTGCGCAACATCGACCGCTATCTCACGCTCGAACGCGCCCGCTTCGGCGACGCCCTGAAGGTCACCCTTCAGGTAGCGCCGGAGGTGCTCAACGTCGTCGTGCCGTTCCTGGCCCTGCAGCCGCTCGTCGAGAACGCGGTCCGCCACGGGCTCGCCGGCCGGGGCGGCGGCGAGATCGAGATCATCGCCCGCGACGAAGGCTCCGACTGCGTGATCACGGTCGAGGACGACGGTGTCGGAATGGATCCCGAGATGCTGCGCGCCGGGCCAGGTGACGCGCTGGCCGCCGGCTCACCCGCCGGCGACGGCCATTCGGCGCATGTGGGGCTGACCAATGTGGACCATCGGCTGCGCGCGGCGTTCGGCAACGACTACGGTCTGGTCGTTGAGACCGCGATCGGCGCGGGTACGCGAGTTCTCATGCGCGTCCCCAAGTTCCGGTCGGGCGTGCGGGCCAGCGGAGGGATCGGGTGAGAGTCCAATGAAGACGGGCCTGACCGTGCTCGCCGTCGACGACGAGGCGCCCGCTCTCGACGAACTGGCCTATCTCCTCGAGCGGCACGCGGACATCGGCGAGGTTTACCGTTGCAGCGACGCCACTTCGGCGTTGCGCGAACTGAACCGCAAGCCGTTCGACGCGATCTTCCTGGACATCAACATGCCGGGCCTGTCCGGAATCGAACTGGCCGGTGTGCTCGCCAACTTCTCGCACCGGCCCGCCGTGGTGTTCGTGACCGCACACGACGACAAGGCCGTCGCCGCCTTCGACGTCGGCGCGCTCGACTACCTGCTCAAGCCCATCCGCCAGGACCGGCTGGACGAGGCGGTGCGCCGCGTGCTGGCCGCCCGCGGCGGCGAACCCGCACCGGAGGAACCCGGTGCCGCTGTCGCTCCTCGCGAGCGCGGTGACGACGTGATCCCCGCCGAGCTCGGCGGCGTCACCCATCTGGTGCCCCGCGACAGCATCGGCTGGGTGGAGGCCGAAGGCGACTATGCGCGCCTGCATTCCGCGTCCGGCTCGCACCTGGTGCGCATCCCGCTGAGCACGCTCGAAAGCCGATGGCGCGACAAGGGTTTCCAGCGCGTACACCGCAGCTACCTGGTCGCGCTGCGGATGGTCACCGGATTGCGCAGCAGCGACGGCGCGGTGCTGGTACGCCTACGCGCCAACGGCAACTCGCCCGCCGTCGAACTGCCGGTGAGCCGGCGCCAGGCCCGGGAGTTGCGGGACCGCGTCGTACGCGACCCGATGCGCCAGCTGAGGCCGGATGACTAGCGACGAACGGCCGCAACGCCAGCGCGTCGTCCTCGGCCAGCGGCGCGGCGCCCGGATGGTGCGTACCCGCGTCGAGGTGCAGGAGCAGACCCTGGTCGGCGACGCCCTGGTGCGCGGCCTGGTGCGGGCGCAACTGGGGCTGGCGCTGCGGCTCGCCGCCGTGGTGGTCTGCGCGGTGGCGGCAATTCCGTTGCTGAATGCGGCTTTTCCCGACCTGGCCGCCCTCACCGTCGCGGGGATGCGGCTGAACTGGCTGGTCCTCGGCGCCCTGGTCTACCCGCTGCTCTACGGGGTCGGGCGGCTGTACGTCCGCCTCGCCGAACAGGGTGAGCGTGACTTCGTCGGCGTCGTAGACAGCGAGCCATGACCGGCTCCGCGCTGACGGCCGCCGCCTTGATCGCGGCGGCGGTGGCCACCGTCGCCATCGGCGCATACGGGGTCCGGTTGTCGCGCACCACATCCGACTTCCTCGTCGCGTCCCGCAGCGTCGGGCCGCAGTGGAACGCCGCCGCCATCTCCGGTGAATACCTCTCGGCGGCATCGTTTCTGGGTGTCGCCGGGCTGATCGCCAAGTACGGCGCCGACGCGCTGTGGTATCCGGTCGGGTTCACCGCGGGTTACCTCGGCCTGCTGCTGTTCGTCGCGGCGCCGCTGCGGCGCTCCGGCGCCTACACGGTTCCCGACTTCGCGGAGTTCCGCCTCGGTTCGGCGCGACTGCGCAAGGTCGCGATGCTCGTCGTCGTCGTCATCTGCGTCTTCTATCTGGTACCGCAGTACCAAGGCGCCGGGCTGGCGCTGAAAACCCTTCTCGGCGTTCCGGTGTGGATCGGCCCGCTGGTGGTGGGCGCGATCGTCGTCACCAATGTCGTCGCGGGCGGGATGCGCTCGATCACCTTCGTCCAGGCGTTCCAGTACTGGCTGAAGCTGACCGCGATCGCGATACCGGCACTTGCCCTGCTCGCATTGTTCTTCGCCGACCGCGGCGAACTCGGCGGGCCGCTGCCGCCGACGGTCGGCCAGCCCACCACCGTGGCGATCGAGACCGACGTCGTCGTGCAGGTGGACCGGCCGGCGGGCCTCACCGTGACCGGCACGCTCGACGGCGATTCCGTTCAGGCACAGCCGATGCCATCGGCGGGAGAACACACCCTCGGTGCGGGATCGACGCTGTCGCTAGCGGCCGGGGCCGCCACTCCGGTGGTGGCCGGCGCCCCCAGTACGGGCACCGACTGGATCGCCTCCGGCGGAGGGCTGGGCGGCGGGCATCCGCTCTATCAGGTGCTGTCGATCATCGTCGCGACGTTCCTGGGCACCATGGGCCTGCCGCACGTGCTGGTGCGGTTCTACACCAACCCCGACGGCCGCGCCGCCCGCCGCACGGCGCTGGCGGTCATCGCGCTGCTGTCGCTGTTCTACCTGTTCCCGACGCTGCTCGGGGTGTTCTCCCGGCTGTACGTGCCGCGGCTGCTGATCACCGGCAACGCCGACGCCGCCGTGCTGCTGGCCCCGGGGTCGGCGGTCGGCGGGCTGGCCGGCCAGCTGCTCGGCGCGCTGGTGGCCGCGGGCGCGATCGCCGCCTTCCTCGCGACGTCGTCGGGTCTGCTCGTCAGTATCGCGGGCGCACTGTCCACCGACGTGCTGCGCGGCCGCGTGCGCGACTTCCGGATCGCCGCACTCGTGGGCGGGCTGATCCCGATCCCGCTGTCGCTGGCCACCTCGGGCGGGCTGGAGTTGTCGCGCAGCGTCGGGCTGGCGTTCGCCGTCGCCGCATCGACGCTGTGCCCGCTGTTGGTCCTCGGTATCTGGTGGCGCGGGCTGACCGCCCTCGGCGCCGGCTGCGGCCTGGTGGTCGGCGGGTTGCTGTCGGGCAGCGCGGTGACCCTGGCGGTGACGGGAGCCATCGACGAGGACGCGCTCGGCGGCTGGCCCGCGGTCATGATCGGCTATCCCGCCGCCGTCAGCGTGCCGGTCGCGTTCGCGACGATGATCCTGGCCAGCCGGATGACCCGCACGTCCGCGCCCGCCGACGTGGCGCAGATCTTCGCGCGCATGCATGTTCCGGAACGACTCGGCATGGGCGTCGAGCGCGTTCCCAGGGGTTGAGGCCGACACCGCTCATCGCCGTTGATCGACCGCTCACCGCAGAGCCCTCCGGCTTCACCGTGTCACCCGCCGCAGCACTGGGTATGTGAGCCACATCTCATCTAGTTTCTGCAGTTGAGCAGGTTCACAGTCAAGGTCGCTAGGAGTTCCGCAATGCCCCAGACAGACTTGCCGCACCGAGAGATCGGCGGCGATGAATACGTGGCCATGCTGGCCACCCCCGAGTTCGGAGAACTGCGGAGCAGGCTGCGGCGCTTCGTCTTTCCGATGAGCGCGGCATTCCTGATCTGGTATGCCACCTACGTGGTGCTCGCCTCCTTCGCGAGCGGCTTCATGGCGACTCCGGTCTGGGGCAACATCAACGTCGGTCTGCTGATCGGCCTCGGTCAGTTCCTCACCACGTTCCTGATCACCGGGCTCTACATCCGCTTCGCGAACAAGGAGATCGACCCCCGTGCCGAGGCGATCCGCGCCGAGCTGGAGGACAGGGCATGACCATCCTGGCCGCCGAAGCCGTCGGTAACCCCACCGCCAACATTGCGATCTTCGCGGTGTTCGTCCTCGTCACGCTCTACGTCGTGATCAAGGCGAGCAAGAAGAACGCGACCGCCACCGAGTTCTTCACTGCGGGAAGAGCTTTCACCGGAACCCAGAACGGCATCGCGATCTCCGGCGACTACCTGTCGGCCGCCAGCTTCCTGGGCATCGCCGGCGCCATCGCGGTCTACGGCTACGACGGCTTCCTCTACTCGATCGGGTTCCTGGTCGCCTGGTTGGTGGCGCTGCTGCTGGTCGCCGAATTGCTGCGCAACACCGGCAAATTCACGATGGCCGACGTGCTGAGCTTCCGCCTCAAGCAGCGACCGGTCCGGCTGGCCGCGGCCACCAACACCCTCGCGGTGTCGCTGTTCTACCTGTTGGCCCAGATGGCAGGCGCCGGCGTCCTGGTCGCGTTGCTGCTCAACATCGAAAGCGACCTCGGACAGTCGATCGTCATCGCGGTCGTCGGCGTGCTGATGATCGTCTACGTGCTGGTCGGCGGCATGAAGGGCACCACGTGGGTGCAGATCATCAAGGCGGTGCTGCTGATCGGTGGCGCCGGCATCATGACAGTGCTGGTGCTGGCGAAGTTCGGCTTCAACTTCTCGGAGATGCTGGGGGCGGCGCAGTCGATGATCAGCGGCAGCGCCGACCCGAAGGTCGCCGCCCGCGACGTCTTGGCGCCGGGCGCGCAGTACGGCGTCTCGCTGACCACGCAGATCAACTTCATCTCGCTGGCGCTGGCCCTGGTGCTCGGCACCGCGGGCCTGCCGCACGTTCTGATGCGCTTCTACACGGTGCCTACGGCCAAGGAAGCCCGCCGGTCGGTGGTGTGGGCGATCGCGCTGATCGGTGCGTTTTACCTGTTCACCCTCGCGCTCGGCTACGGCGCGGCGGCGCTGGTCGGACCCGACCGCATCCTGGACGCCCCGGGCGGAGTGAACTCGGCAGCACCGCTGCTGGCCTTCGAACTCGGCGGTGTGGTGCTGCTCGGCGTGATCTCGGCGGTGGCGTTCGCGACCATCCTGGCCGTGGTGGCCGGGCTGACCATCACCGCGTCGGCCTCGTTCGCTCACGACATCTACGCCAGCGTGATGAAGGGGCACACCGTCACCGAGGACGAACAGGTACGCGTCTCGCGCATCACGGCCGTGGTGCTGGGCGTGTTCGCGATCGCCCTCGGCATCCTGGCCCGCGAGCAGAACGTGGCGTTCCTGGTCGCGCTGGCGTTCGCGGTGGCCGCCTCGGCGAACCTGCCGACAATCCTGTACTCCCTGTACTGGCGACGGTTCAACACCCGCGGGGCGCTGTGGAGCATGTACGGCGGACTCATCTCCACGATCGTGCTGATCGTGTTCTCGCCTGCGGTGTCGGGCTCCGAGACCGCGATGATCAAGAACGTCGACTTCGCGTGGTTCCCGCTGGCCAATCCGGGAATCGTGTCGATCCCGCTGGCCTTCGCGCTCGGCATCATCGGCACGCTGACCTCGCCGGGCGACCGCGGTGAAGTCGAACGCAATGCCGAGATGGAGGTGCGGTCGCTCACCGGTGTCGGCGCCGAGAAGGCGATCGCCCACTAGTACGTCGGGGGACGTCGGGGATTAGGGGACCCGCCGAGGTGGTTATCAACAAGCGTGCTTGATGCCCCCTCGGCGGGTTCCCGTGTGACCGCCCGACTCGCGTTCGGCCTGCTGGCCTACGCGTTCGCCGCCATCATGCTCGGCACCACGATGCCGACGCCGATGTACGCGATCTACGGCCAGCAGATGCACTTCTCGGTACTGACCACCACAGTCGTCTACGCCGCCTATGCCGGCGGCGTGCTGTTCGCGCTGCTGGCGTTCGGCAGGTGGTCCGATGCCATCGGCCGGCGCCCGCTGCTGCTGGGTGGGGTGGCCGCCGCGCTGCTCAGTGCCAGCGTGTTCCTGGTTGCCGACTCGGTGCCGCTGCTGCTCGTCGGGCGCGTGCTCAGCGGGCTGTCGGCGGGCGTCTTCACCGGCACCGCCACCGCCGCGGTGATCGAGGCGGCACCGCAGCGCTGGCGCGACCGGGCCGCCGCGGTCGCGACCATCGCCAACATCGGCGGCCTTGGCGCCGGTCCGGTGGTGGCCGGCCTGCTCGTGCAGTACGCCCCGCACCCGCTGCAGCTGAGCTTCATCGTGCACATCGTGCTGGCAGCGGTGGCCGGTGTGGCGGTGCTGCTGGCGCCGGAGACGTCGCCGCGTGCCGGGCGGATCAGCGTGCAGCGGCTGTCGGTGCCCGCCGAGGTGCGCTCGGTGTTCATCGTCGCTTCCCTCGCCGGGTTCGCCGGGTTCGCGGTGACGGGGTTGTTCGCCGCGGTGGCGCCGTCGTTCGTGGTCGACGTGGTCGGCATCGGCAACAACGCGCTCGCCGGGGCGATCGCCGGCTCGATCTTCCTCGCATCGGCCCTCACGCAGGTCGCCACCAACCGGATGGCACCGCAGCGGGCCGTCGCGATCGGCTGCGCAATCCTGGTGGCCGGCATGGTGATCCTCGCTGTGGCCCTGCAACTTTCGTCGTTGACGGGACTGATCGCATCCGCCGTCGTCTCCGGCATCGGCCAAGGTATGAGTTTCAGCCGGGGGCTGGCGGCCATCTCCGAGCGCACCCCGGCCGACCGCCGCGCCGAGGTCACGTCGACGTACTTCGTCATCGGCTATGTGGCGATCTCGCTACCCGTGATCGGGGAAGGGCTCGTCGCCCGGGAATGGGGATTGCGCACAGCAGGGGTGAGTTTCGCGGTGGCCGTCGCGATCCTCGCGCTGGCGTGCCTGATCGCAATCGTGGCGCGGGAACGCCGGTCGCCAGCTACAGTCGGTAGGACGAGTTCTGCGTAAGGTGGTGCAGCGCATGAGTTTCGGTAAACCGCGTGCAGCGTTGGCCGCTGCCCTGTTCGCTACTGTTGCAGCCTGTTCGGCGGACCCGCAGGCCGAAGTGGCCGGATCGGTATGGGTCGCCGACGAAGGCGGTGACTCCCTTACAGTCGTCGATGCGGGCACCAACACCGTGACGGCGACCCTGACCGGTCTGCCCGGTCCGCACAACGTACAGGTCAGCGGCGACGGCGCCACGGTGTATGCATCCAGCAGCAGCACCGACACCGTGGTCGCCATCGATGCCGCGACCTACCGCGTCGCGGCGAGGGCCTCGACGGGGCCGGAGCCGGCGCATGTGATCGAGGCCCCCAACGGCAAGGTCTATGTGGCCAACTCCGGGGACGGCACCGTGTCGGTCTATCAGGGCCCGCAGCTGCAACCAGTGGGCCGAATCGACGTGGGCGGGATGCCGCACGGACTGCGCGCTGCCGCAGACGGTTCGGTGATCGTGGTGGCCGACCACATGGCCGGAGCGATGGATCTGATCGATCCTCACACCGACCGGATGGTGGGCGCCGTGCCGGTGGGCGAAGGGCCGGCGCAGGTCGCGGTGACCGCCGACGGCCGCTACGCCTATACCGGCACGACCCGACCGCCCGCGGTGGTGAAGGTCGACCTCGATGCGCGCACGGTGGTCGGCAGCGTCTCCGTGTCGGCGTCGCCCGTGCAGCTTTACCTGACTCCCGATGGGGCGACGGTGGTTTCGGCCGATCAAGGCACCCGCGAAACCCCGGGGCGTGCGGCGTCGCTGATAGACGCCGCCACGATGACCGTACGCGCCACCGTACCGACGGGCGCCGGGCCGCACGGCGTGGTGATCGACGACGCCGGCACGCGGGCCTGGGTCACCGACAGCTACGACGACTCAATATCCGTCATCGACCTGGCCGGCCAAGCCGTCGTGGCCACCGTCGCGGTCGGCGACGACCCCAATGGGATCAGTTATTCGACCCGGCCACCCGCGGCCGGCGACGCAACCATTGCGCTCGACGTCCCGGCGCCCTCGGTCGAGCGGACCGAGCCGGCACCATCGCACCCCGGGCATGGCTGACCCACACGGGGCCGGCCCGGGCTACTGTCCGGGCGCCATGCCTGTCGGCCCCATAGCCCCGGGCCCCATGGAACCGGCACCCATGCCTCCCGGCCCCATGGATCCGGCACCCATGCCTCCGGGCATGCCCGCGTGCATGGGCAGTCCGCACCTGGTGCTCAGATCCTGAACCGGCTGGTGAATGTTCCGGAAGGTGGCCGCCACGTCGGGATGGGTGTCGGTAAAGGCCTTGATCGCGTCGTGCCGCTCCTGCGGCGTGGCCAGCCCCCTGGCATCCACGAACACCTGCTGAACGTCGGGGCGCGTGTCCAGATAGTCGGCCATCTGCATCATCGCGGCGGCGTGGGCACGCATCATCGCCGCCGGAGAACACGGATCCGGTGGCGGCTGGGCGGCCGCGGCCCCCGCTGCCGCCAGCGACATCACTGTCGCGACGCCTGCGGCGGCCATGAAGCGTGGAACCCGTCCGCCCGCACGTCGTTGTGCCATTGTCATCACTCCTCCTCATCACTGCTACTGCTCGACGCCCATGGCTTTCCTGTGCACCGATGGTTCAAACGTCTTATGCAGCAAGCCTGTCGGTAGGCCCGCTCAGCCGGGTTCGGCCGGATGCCCGGCGCGAATCCACCCTTTGGTCCCCTCGGCGACCGATACGGCGCTGCGGCCGGACTCCTCGAGGATCTCCGCCCCGCGCTTGCTACGGTTCCCGGAAGCGCAGATGACATAGACGGTCGTGTCCGCAGGCACCTCGGCCACACGAGCGGGCAGATCGCCGAGCGGTATCCATTGCGCGCCCGGCACGTGCGCCTCTGCGAACTCGTGATCCTCGCGCACGTCGAGCACCGGCGCACCGGATTCCCAGGCGCGCGCCAGGGTGGTGATGTCGACTTCCTTGACTGCCGTCATGGCGACTCCTCGTAATCACCCGAAGCCTACCACGCATACCCATAGGGGTATAGGAACCCAACGCAGTGGTACACGGCGAGATCGTTTCTCCGACTATCCGCTCTTGCGGCGGAACTCCCGACGATTCTCGACCGGTCCGTGCGCCTTCGGCTGCTTGGCGCCGCCGTCCGTGTGGGCCGAGCCGCCGGCCGCCTTGGCGTTCTTGCGCTCCAGCGCTTCCCGGAACCTGCGCTTGGTGTCGTCTTCCGGTGCATCTGCCGAATTTCGGGCTGCGCCCTCAGGTGCCATGACGGGAGCCTACCGCTTCCCGGGAGGCATGCCGTAGACATGCGAAATCGGCAGCGTCATCACCACGCGCCGGTCGTCGACCATGGCCCGCCGGTAATCGTCCCAGTCGGGGTGCTCACCGGCGATGTTGCGATACAACGCAATCAACGCCTCGACGGTGTCGTCGCTCGGCGAAGCGGCCGGCGGGGTGAGTACCGCATCGCCTTCGGCGACCGCATAGGACCAGCCGTCGTCGGAGCTGACGTGAACCGACGCGCGCGGGTCGCGCCGGAGATTGCGCGTCTTGGCCCGCGGTTCGGTGATCGAGACCTGAATGGTCAACGCGCGCGGGTCGAAGTAGTAGGAGACGTTGGACAGCTGCGGTCTACCATCGCGCTTGATGGTGGCCAGGACGCCCAGCGAGTTACCGCCGATCAGCGCCAACAGCTTGTCGTCGAACACGTGACGTCCCATACGGCGAGCCTACGTCTCTACCATCGACATGTGACCAGTCCTGCCCTTCGAATCGACGGCAATGTTCTCGACGGCGTCTCGGCCACGACGCTGTGGACGCTGCACAACCGAGCCAGCGAGGCCAAGCGGTCCGACGGGGTGATCCGCGACCCGTGGGCCGTCACGCTGTTCGACACGATCGACTACGACTACCGCAAGTTCGGCAAGCCGAACCAGTCGCACGGCCTGCGCGCCGTGGCGTTCGACAGCGCCGCCCACGAGTACCTGCGCGCCCACCCGAGGGCGTCGGTGGTGGCGCTGGCAGAAGGACTGCAAACCAGTTTCTGGCGCCTGCAACGGCGCGGTGTCACCGACGAAATCACCTGGTATTCCGTCGATCTCGCGCCCGTGATGGCGCTGCGCGAGAAGCTGCTGCCCCACGACGACCGCATCGTCGCGCTGGCCCAGTCCGCGTTGGACCGCAGCTGGATGGACCGCGTCGACCCGTCGGACGGCGTGTTCATCACCGCCGAGGGACTGCTGATGTACCTCGATCCCGACGACGCGCTGGACCTGATCCACGACTGCGCCAATCGGTTTCCCGGCGGACAGATGATGTTCGACAGCGTCCCGCACTGGCTCAGCAGGCGCACGGTCAACGGCAAGCTCAAGCTCTCCGACCGCTACGTCACCCCGCCCATGCCATTCTCGCTCAGCGCCGACGAGGCAGTTGCGCTGGCGGGCCGGATCCCCGGCGTGCGGGCCGCCCACGACGTGGCCCACCTGCCCGGTCGCGGGTTGTTCAAGGTGCTCGCGTGGCCACCGCTGGACCGGGTCGGTTTGCACCGCCGCGGCCGGCCCAGCATGACGCTGCTGGAGTTCGGCTGATGACCCGCTATGCGGCGTTCCTGCGCGGCGTCAACGTCGGGGGTGTCAACCTCAAGATGGCCGAGGTCGCCAAGGCACTCGAGAGTGCCGGATTCACCTCTGTCCGCACGGTTCTCGCGAGCGGCAACGTCCTACTGGACAGCCGCGCCGGTGTCGACGCCGTTCGCAGGAAGGCCGAGCAGGCGCTGCGCGACGCGTTCGGATACGAGGCCTGGGTGCTGGCCTACCCGATCGACGCGGTGGCGGCGATCTCGGCGGCCTATCCGTTCGAGCGCGAGGTCGAGGGTCACCACTCCTACGTCACCTTCGTGACCGACGAGGCCGTGCTCGACGAACTCGCCGCCCTCGCCGCCGAGGCGAAACCGCAGGAGAAGATCGCGCGCGGCGAGGGCGTCGTCTACTGGCAGGTGCCCCGAACCGGCACGCTGGACTCCACCATCGGCAAGACGATGGGCAAGAAGCGCTACAAGTCCTCGACCACCACCCGAAACCTGCGCACGCTGGACAAAGTCCTGCGCTAGGTAGATTCGGTGACGTGAGTTCCACACCGACCGCTAAAGCCGACGGCACCGTGCTGACCGGCGTCTCCGAGACCGCGCTGATGACCCTGAAGGTGCGGGCCAACGAGGCCCGCCGACCGGACGCCATCATCGACGACCCGATGGCGATCCAACTGGCCGACTCCATCGAGTTCGACTACGCCAAGTTCGGGTTCACCCGCCGCCAGGACATGGCGGTGCGCGCGCTCGCCTTCGACCGGGAAGCCCGCCGCTACCTCGGCGACCACCCGCAGGCCACCGTGGTGGCGCTCGCCGAAGGCCTGCAGACCAGCTTCTACCGACTCGACGAAGCGTCGGTGGGCCACGAGTTCCATTGGCTGACAGTCGATCTCCCACCGATGATCGATCTGCGCCGCAAACTGCTGCCCGCCTCGGACCGGGTGACACTGCTGGCGCAGTCGGCGCTGGACTTCAGCTGGATGGACCGCGTCGACACCGAGCACGGGGTGTTCATCACCGCCGAGGGTCTGCTGATGTATCTGCAGCCGCACGAGGCACTGGGCCTGATCGCCGAATGCGCCGGGCGCTTCCCCGGCGGCCGGATGATGTTCGACCTGCCTCCGGCCTGGTTCGCCAGGGGAATCACCCGTGGTTTGCTGCGGCCGTCGCTGGGCTACCGGGTGCCGCCGATGCCGTTCAGCATGACGCCGTCCGAACTGGCCAACCTGCGCAACGACGTGCCCGGCATCCGCGCGGTCCACGACATCCCGCTGCCGCCCGGCCGCGGGCGGGTCTTCAACGCGGTGACGTGGGCCGTTCAGCGGCTACCGCTGTTCGATCCCGTGCGGCCGGTGCTGACGCTACTGGAGTTCGGCTGACCTAACCGAATCGTCGAACTCCTCAACGCGGCTCGTACCTCACCGCTAGATCGTCGTTCGACTAACCGAACGCCGTCTCGACGTAGCGCAGCGCGTCGGTCTTGTCGACGCCCAGCGCCTTGGCCGCCGAGACGAAGGCGTGCGCGGCCGAGGCCATCGCGGCGTCGGCGGGGTCGGCGCGGGCGACGAACGTGCCGAACCGGCCGCGCGTTTCAAGGATGCCCGCCGCCTCCAGTTCGCGATAGGCGCGCGCGACGGTGTTCACGGCCAGCCCGAGCTGTCCGGCCAGTTCGCGCACCGTCGGCAATCGGGTGCCCGGCGTCAGCCTGCCGTCGCGCACACCGGCGATGATCTGCGTTCTGAGCTGGTCGAACAGGGCCCCCGAAGCGTGCTGGTCGATGCGTACCCAATCCCCCAAATCGGCCACGTGCCTAGTATCGCCCACAGCGGCTAGTTTGGTCATGTGCAGGTAACAGTCGTCAGCGGCGCAGGCATCTCGGCCGAAAGCGGGGTGCCGACGTTCCGAGATGCCGAGACCGGGCTGTGGGCGAAGGTAGACCCCTACGAGATCTCCAGCTCGCAGGGGTGGCGGGCAAACCCGGACAAGGTGTGGGCGTGGTACCTGTGGCGCCACTACATGATGGGCTCGGTGCAGCCGAACAACGGCCATCTCGCCGTCGCGGCGTGGCAGGACTACGCCGAGGTGCACGTCGTCACCCAGAACGTCGACAATCTGCACGAGCGGGCCGGCAGCCGCAACGTCTACCACCTGCACGGCAGCTTGTTCGAATTCCGTTGCGATCACTGTCATTCCGCCTATGCCGGGGAGCTGCCCCCCATGCCGGAGCCGGTCGAGACAGTCGATCCGCCGCGGTGCCAGTGCGGCGGCATGATCCGGCCAAATGTCGTGTGGTTCGGCGAGGCACTGCCCGAGGATGCCTGGCAGCGCTCGGTCGAGGCGGTCACCAGGGCCGACGTCGTGATCGTCGTCGGCACCTCGTCGATCGTCTATCCCGCGGCGGGACTGCCCGAGTTGGCGTTGGCCAACGGCACCGTCGTCATCGAGGTCAATCCGGAGCCCACGCCTCTCTCCGACGCCGCGACCGTGTCACTGCGCGAGACGGCCGCCGGCGCGCTGCCGAACCTGCTGCAGCGGCTACCCGCCCTCCTCGACTAACCGTTCTTCGCCGACGTGAATTGCCGCTCGAATTTCCGGCGCGGTAATTCACGTTCAGCGCACCGCGCGGCCGATCGCGAATTCCGCCACCGGCACCGGCACCCACGACGGCATCGTCCACTCGCGGCGCGCACCGGCCACCCGGAACCCCGCGCCGACGATGGCCTCCTCGGTGTGGCGGTGCGTGTGACAGTTGCCGAGCAGCCGCGGCCACACCGTCGCGTCGGCGAACTTCTGCATGCGGGCTCGCGCCCCGCTGCCCGCGATGTGCTCGAGGTAACGCAGCTCGCCACCCGGACGCAACATCGAATGCAGTTGCCGCAGAACAGCATCGGGCTGTTCGACCGAGCACAGCACCAGCGAGCACACCACGGCGTCGAACGGTTCGCTGGCGGTGAAGCGTTCCACCTGGTCGGTGCTGACGGTGACGGGCACCCGAGCGGCGGCAGCGGCCTGCTGTGCGCGGTCGGCGAGCCGTCGTTCGGGCTCGACGGCGACCACTTCGGTCACCGTGTCGGGGTAGAACTCGAAGTTGGTCCCGGTGCCCGCACCGACTTCGAGCACCCGCCCGGTCAGGCCGGCCAGGTTCTCGCGCCGTAGCCGCTTCAGCGCCTCGGGTTCGTGGCCGGACATCACCGTCCACAACCGGGCGAAGAACGGGTTATCGACCTCGTTGCTCATCCAACAGTCCCTTCAGCCTCGCGACGGCATCCTGGGGGCTGATCGCCGGATCGATCGAGCCCGAGACGATCTGCCCGGTCACCACGGCCCGCAGCATCCGGTCTGCGAACTCCTCGGCGTCCCCCCAGGGTAGATAGGGCCGGGAGATCAGCATCGCGGCGATCCCATGGGCCGCGGTCCACAGCTCCAGCGCCGTCGCGGTCGAGTCACCCGGCGCGAAGACACCCTCGGCCATCAACTGCTCCACCGAGTTCCGCAGGTGCACGAAGGCCGAATTGTTGAGCATCATGTCAACATCGCTTCCCGGCCGGCCCTCCCCCATCGTCGCGATGCGGTACAGCTCAGGGGTTTTCAACGCGAATCGGACATACGCCAGTCCCTGCGCACGCAACACCTCGATCGCCGACCCGGCGTCGGCCGACACCGCCTGCATCTCCTCGTCGAGCTTCTCGAAGTACCGGGCGCACACCGCGTCCAGCAGCGCGTCCTTGTCGGCGAAGTGCAGATAGATCGACGGCGGCGTCACCCCGACCTGCTGCGCGACCGACCGGATCGACACGTCCTTGGCGTGCCCGGTCTTCAACAGCAGGTCGGTGGTCGCGTCGAGGATCTCCTCGCGCAGTTGCTCGCCCGATCCGCGTGGCGCCCGGCGCCGCTTCGAAGGCTCCGCTGTCACGCTGGTCCGTCCGCCACGGACGCCGTCGCTCGTTCGCGTCGGTCCGGTGCGGGCTCCTCACCGTCCCCGGATTCGCTGATCCCGATCCGCTCGTGCAACCGGGCCAGCGGTTTCGGCGCCCACCAGTTCCAGCGGCCGAGCAGATGCATGAACGCGGGCACCAACGCCATGCGCACCAGCGTCGCATCGACGAGGATCGCCAGCGTCAGCCCCACCCCGAACATCCGCATGAAGGCGACCTGTGCGGCGATCAGCGCGGCGAACGAGATCGACATCAGCAGTGCCGCCGCGGTGACGACGCGGCCGGTCTTGGCCAGGCCGAGCGCCACGCTCTCGTCGTTGTCCGCCCGGGTCTTGCCGGACTTCAGCCAGTACTCGCGGATGCGCGAGATCAGGAACACCTCGTAGTCCATCGACAGCCCGAACGCGATGCAGAACAACAGCACCGGCATGTTGGCCACCAGCGTCCCGGTCGGGGTGGTGCCCATCGCCGAGAGGTGGCCCTCCTGGAATATCCACACCAGCGCGCCGAAGGCGGCGGTCAGCGACAGCACGTTGAGCACAAGCGCTTTCAGCGGTAGCACGACGCTGCCGGTGAGCAGGAACAACAACACCATCGTGATCGCTGCGATCACCCCGAGCACCATCGGCAGCCGCGAAGTGATCGCCGACGAACTGTCTCTGTTGATCTGCGCGACGCCGGTCAGCTGCACCGGTACCCCGGCGGGGCTGGGCACCGCACGCAGCGCGTCGAGTTGAGCCTCGGAGGCGTCGCTGAACAACGGTGCGGTGCTGGCCACCGTCAGGAACGCGCTGCCGTCGGCGAAACCGGTCGCGGCCGACGGTGGACCGGCGGGCTCGCCGCCGACGAACGAGCCGCCCGGCGCCGACGCCGACGACACGTCGGCGACCCGGGACAAGTCGGCGGCGTAGCGGCTCAGGTCGGCGGGTGTGACGCCACCCGTGTCCGGTATGACGACGGTGACGTTGCGCGCGGAGTCCACGGCGAAGTTGGTGCGCAGGTCGTCGCCGACCTGGCGCGCCGACGCCGACTCGGGCAGCACCCGGTCGTCGGGGAAGCCCCACTTGGCGCCGAGGAACGGCGCGCCGAGAACGAGCAGCAGCGCCACAATGGCCAATCCAATCGGAATTGCTCGTCGCTCAACGTATTTCGTGGTCCGGTACCAGAACGACTGCTGCACCGGCCTACGCACCGGCTCCGGCCTGCCCAGTACCTTGCGGGCGAAGCGGCGCACGTCCAGCGAATCCAGACGGTCGCCCAGCAGGACGATCGCCGCGGGTGCCACCACGATGGCCGCGACCGCCGCGAACGTCACTACCGCCACACCGGCATAGGCAAACGACTGCAGGAAGTACATCGGGAAGAGCACCATCGCCACCATCGACAGCGCGACCGTGAGCGCCGAGAACAGCACGGTCCGCCCGGCCGTCGCCATGGTGCGCACCAAGGCGCGCTCGCGGTCCGCGCCGTCGGCGAGTTCGTCGCGGTAGCGGCTGATGATCAACAGCGTGTAGTCGATCGCCAACGCCAACCCCATCGCCACCGACAGGTTCAGCGCGAAGATCGACACGTCGGTGAAGAAGGTGATCGCGCGCAGCACCGCCATCGAGCCGAGGATGGCGAAACCGCCCACCGCCAGCGGCAGCGCCGCGGCCAACAACCCGCCGAACACCCACACGAGCACCACGAAGCTCAGTGGGATCGCGATGGCCTCCATCATCAGCAGGTCTTTCTCGCTCTGCCCGTTGATCTGGACGTAGGTCATCGCCTCACCGCCCGCGCGCACGGTGACTCCGTCGCGGTCGTGCACGAGCCGCGCCGTCAGCTCCTTGGCGTGGTCCTGCGCCCCGCTCTCCCCCCCGGTGATGCCGGCGACGATCAGCCCGGTCTTGCCGTCCTGACTGATCAGCGCCGGCGCCGCGGTGGGCGGCGCCGTCCATGCCGAGGTGACGTCGGCGACGTACGGCGCCGCTTGCAGTTGGGCGGCGATGTCGCTGCCGACCGCCCGCGCCGCGGCGCTCCGCGCGCTGTCCTCGGAGCGCACGCTGATCAGCAGCTCCATGTCGCCCTGGCCGAACTTGTCGACCAGCAGCTTGGTGGCCTGCGCCGACTCCGACGTCGGGTCCTGGAAGCCGCCCGCGGACAGATGCTTGGCGACGGGGACCCCGAAGACCCCGCACGCCACCATCACCAGCAGCGCGATGGCGACGATACGGCGAGGCGCCGCGAGGGCCAGGTATGCGATTCGCTGCAGCACGCTGCATCCTTCCGCCGGACCGTTGAGGTATCGCCGATAACTTATCAGCGATAAGTTATGGCGGTCAACACCCTGCCCATGACACGGCGGGGGGACCCGGATTCGTTCACCGACTTGATGCGTCGATGAGTTTCACCTCGTCTGGTAGTCGTATCTGTCATGACGACGACGGACGTGACGGTGTCTCCAGTAACCACCCGCACCACCACCGATATCGGACTGCTCATCCTGCGTATCGGTGTGGGCGCGACGATGCTGCAGGCCGGCCTGATCAAGGCCTTCGACTTCAACACCACCGCCGCCTTCATGGAGCAGGGCGGCTGGCGGTTGCCCAAGTTCGCGGCGTTCATGGTCACCGCCGCCGAGACGCTGGGCGGCATCGGCCTGCTGCTCGGGGTGCTCACACCGCTGGCGGCATGCGCGGTGATCGCCGCGATGATCGACGCCTGGGCGGTCAACGTCTCGGCGGGGGCGTTCTGGTCAGAGCCGTTCAACGTCCCGTTCATGGTCGCCATCGGCGCCACCGCGCTGCTCTTCGCGGGCGCGGGAAGTTACTCCGTGGACGCCCGGGTGCTGGGCCGGATCAACTGGCAGAGTCGCTTACTCACCGGGCTGTTGGTCCTGGCGATCGCGGCGGCGATCCTGACCTGGGTCGCACTCAACGGCAGCAACCCGATCCACATCACGGTTTAGACCAGCTGATCACCTACTGGCCGGTGGCCCGCCAACCTACTTGGCAGTAAGAATTGCCACCAATTTCCGAATCGTGACTCAAAGATTCCTTAATGGTGATCCCTACTGTCGAGTACATGTGGATCGACGACACCAGTGCCGATGTCATCAAGGTTGACTTCGACGCGCTCTACCACGGCGATGTCCTGGTAGAGGGCGACACCTCCGAGCAACTCGACGACGAGCACACGCTGCCAACCGCGGTCTGACCGAACGCGCGCCGAGGGGCCGCGCGTTCGACCGCGACTGTTTGCCCGCAACCGGGCACCCGTCGATGCCCCCGTTAGCTGCTAGGCCACGTTCTCCTCTTCATCCGCGGTGATCATCCCGTTGAGCCGCCCGGTGATGATCTCCTCGGCCTCGTCGACCATCCGCGACACCAGTTCGCCACAGGTCGGGATGTCGTTGATCAGGCCCATGGCCGTTCCGACGCTCCAGATCCCGGCGTCGAGATCGCCGACCTCGTAGACCTTCACCCCGCGCTTGCCCGCGACGAGGTCCTTGACGTCGGAGAACTGGCCACCCTTGTTGAGGATCTCCACCACGTCACGCGACACCGCGTTGCTCGCGACGCGGGCGGTGTTGCGCAGCGGGCGGAAGATCAGCTCGGTGTCGAGTTCGCTGCCCGCGACGATCGCTTCCTTGACGTTCTGGTGGATGGCCGACTCCACCGTGCACATGAAGCGGCTGCCCATGTTGATGCCGTCGGCGCCCAGCGCCAGCGCCGCGACCAGGCCGCGCGCGTCGGCGAAGCCGCCCGAGGCGATCATCGGGATGTCGACCTTTGCCGCCGCGGCCGGGATCAGCACCAGGCCCGGGATGTCGTCCTCGCCGGGGTGACCGGCGCACTCGAACCCGTCGATGCTGATGCCGTCGACCCCGAGGCTCTGGGCCTTAACCGCGTGCCGCACCGAGGTGCACTTGTGCAGCACCTTGATGCCGTTCTCGTGGAACATCGGCAGGTGCGGCGCCGGGTTGGAGCCCGCGGTCTCGACGATCTTGATCCCGGAGTCCACGATCACCTGGCGGTACTCGTCATACGGCGGCGGGTTGATGGTCGGCAGGATCGTCAGGTTGACGCCGAACGGCTTGTCGGTCAGATCGCGGCACTTCGCGATCTCCCTGGCCAGGTCGGCCGGCGTCGGCTGGGTCAGCGCGGTGATGAAACCCAGCGCACCCGCATTGGCAACGGCCGCAACGAGTTCGGCACGGCCGACCCACTGCATGCCGCCCTGCACGATCGGGTGCTCGATCCCGAACGTCTCGGTGAACTTCGTCGTCAGAGTCATCGGTTTTCCTTGCTCTTCGCGCAAGCGCTCATCGCGGGGCCATCCTGATCGCGCCGTCCAGACGGATGACCTCACCGTTGAGCATCGGGTTCTCGACGATGTGCACCGCCAGGGCGCCGTACTCGTCGGGATCGCCCAGCCGCGCGGGATGGGGCACCTGCTTGCCCAGCGAGGCCTGCGCCTCCTCGGGCAGCGAACCCAGCAGCGGGGTCTTGAACAGGCCCGGCGCGATGGTCACCACGCGGATGAACTCGCGGCTCAGGTCGCGCGCGATCGGCAGCGTCATGCCGACCACACCGCCCTTGGACGCCGAGTAAGCGGCCTGACCGATCTGGCCCTCGAACGCCGCGACCGACGCGGTGTTGATGATGACGCCGCGCTCCCCGTTGATGGGCTCGGTCTTGGCGATCCGCTCGGCGCTCAGCCGCAGCACATTGAACGTGCCGATCAAGTTCACCTCGACGACCTTGCGGAACCCGTCGAGCGGGAACGGGCCGTCCTTGGAGAGCGTCTTGATCGCGTTGCCGACGCCGGCGCAGTTGACGTTGATGCGCAGCGGGCCCATCTTCTCGGCCGCGTCCAGCGCCGCGCTGACGGCGTCGGGGTCGGTCACGTTGGCCTCGACGAACTGCGCGCGATCGCCGAGCTCGGCGACGGCGTCGGCACCCTTGAGGTCGATGACGACCACCGATGCGCCCCTGTCGAGCAGCCGCTTGGTGGTCGCCAGGCCGAGGCCCGACGCACCACCCGTGACGACGGCTACGGCGTCCTTGATCTCCACTTGAAGGTGTTCCTTTCTCTAGGCCCAGTCTCGTAAGACGGCTTCGGTGTCGGCCCCGGCTTGACCGGGCGGTGTCGGCGTGGGCGGCTGGCTGCGGGAGAACCGCGGCGCGGGCATGGGCTGCAGGTAGTCGCCGTCGCGATAGAACGTGTCGCGCTCGGTGATGTGCGGCTCGGATTCGACCTCGCCGAAGGACAGCACGGGCGTCACGCACGCGTCGCTGGTCTCGAAGACCTTGGCCCAGTGGTCGCGGTCCTTGGCCGCGATGACCTCCGACAGCCGGGCGCGCAGTTCCGGCCACCGGCTCATGTCGTTCTGGTCGGGCAGGTCCGCGCCCTCGAGGCCCAGTCCCTTGAGGAACTCGGCGTAGAACTGCGGCTCGATGCAACCCACCGCGATGTGGCGGCCGTCGGCGCAGGTGTAGGTGTCGTAGTAGGGCGCGCCGCCGTCGAGCATGTTGACCCCGCGCTCGTCGGACCACAAACCGTCCTGCCGGAAGCCCCAGATCATCTGGGCCAGCACGCTGGCACCGTCGACCATCGCCGCGTCGATGACCTGGCCCTTGCCCGACGTCTGCCGTTCCCACAACGCCGACAGGATGCCGACGAGCAGGAACATCGACCCGCCACCGAAGTCGCCGGTCAGGTTCAGCGGCGGCACTGGCCGCTCACCGGCCCGGCCGATCGAATGCAGCACGCCGTTGAGCGAGATGTAGTTGATGTCGTGGCCGGCCTGCAGCCGCCGCGGGCCGGCCTGCCCCCATCCAGTCATCCGCCCGTAGATCAGCCGCGGGTTGACCTTCGCGCAGTCCTCCGGACCGAGACCCAGACGCTCGGTCACGCCGGGGCGCAGGCCCTCGATCAGCACGTCGGCCTTCGCGACCAACCGCAGCACCAGTTCGCGGCCATCGTCGGACTTGAGGTCGGCCGTCACCGAACGCCGGTTGCGCAAGGTGGCCTCGCGCTTGGTGGTGGGGATGCCGCCGAGCTTGCCGGGGCGTTCGACGCGGACGACGTCGGCGCCGAGGTCGCCAAGGATCATTGCGCCGTGCGGGCCGGGCCCGATGCTGGCGAGTTCGATGACTCGCAGTCCCTGAAGTGGTCCCGCCATGGTCGTTCCGCCCTTCGTCCGACTGTCGCTGTCGATCGCCGACATAGCTTACTTGTATAACCAAGTGGGGCCGCTCTAGGGTGCGATCATGACTTCACTCGATTCGGGAGCACCCACCTACACCGACATCGACGCCTTGTCGGTCGACCTCGCCGACGGTGTGCTCTCGGTGACGATGAACCGGCCCGACAGCCTCAACTCGCTGACGTCCTCGATGCTCGCCGCCATCGCCGACACGCTGACCGAGGCGGCCTCCGATCCCCGGGTCAAGGTGGTGCGGCTCGGCGGCGCGGGCCGCGGCTTCTCCTCCGGGGCGGGCATCAGCGAGGAGGACCACGCCAACCCGGGTGCGAACGGAACACCGGCCGACGTGCTCGACGCCGCCAACCGCGCCGTGCGCGCGATCGTCAACGTGCCGCAGCCGGTCGTCGCCGTCGTGCACGGACCCGCCGCGGGCGTCGGGGTGTCGCTGGCGTTGGCCTCCGATGTCGTATTGGCCTCGGACAAGGCGTTTTTCATGTTGGCGTTCACGAAGATCGGGCTCATGCCCGACGGCGGGGCGTCGGCCCTGATCGCCGCGGCGGTCGGGCGGATCCGGGCGACGCGGATGGCGTTGCTGGCCGAGCGCATTCCGGCCGACCAAGCCTACGAGTGGGGCCTGGTGACGGCGGTCTACCCGGCCGACGAGTTCGACGCCGAGGTCGACAAGGTGATCGTCACGCTGAAATCCGGGCCCGCCGTCGCGCTGCGGAAGACCAAGCACGCCATCAACGCCGCCACGCTCACCGAGTTCGAAGGTGCACTCGGGCGCGAAACCCAGGGCCAGCTCGAGTTGCTCGTCGCCGACGACTTCCGCGAGGGCACCAAGGCCTTTCAACAGCGCAGGCCCGCCAAGTTCACCGACAGCTAGTTTTCTTCCGGCGCGAGCGCACATCGTTGTACGGTTTCAGGCTTCAAAACCGTACAAGGGCGTGCGCTCGGCGCCGGGGAAATTCGGTGGACTGCGCCGCATCGGTTCGGCGACCATCGATGGGTGAGTACGCAATTCGAGACCGCGCCGGTGCACGACACCGGCGGCTGGCGCGTACTCGCACCCTTCCGGATCCGTGAGTACCGCCTGCTGATCGCGGCGGTGTCGCTGTCGATCTTCGCCGAGGGCATGTGGGCGGTCGTGATGGCCATGCAGGTCATCGAGCTGTCCAACGATCCCGCGTCGCTGTCACTGGTGGCCGCCTGCCTGGGCGCCGGCCTGGTGGCGTTCGTATTGGTCGGTGGCATCGCCGCCGACCGGATCGATCAGCGAACGATCATCATCGCCGTCGAGGCCGTCAACATCGCCGCCGTCTCTGTGATCGCGGTGCTGGGAATGCTTGACGCGCTGCATATCTGGCATATGGCGGTGGCCGCCGCGGCGCTCGGTATCGCCGCGGCGTTCTTCTTCCCCGCGTACAGCGCGATCCTGCCGCGGATTCTGCCCCCCGAACAACTGCTGGCCGCCAACGGCGTCGAAGGCGTCGTGCGACCGGTATTCCAGCGCGCCGTCGGACCGGCCGTGGCCGGCGTGCTGATCGGCGCGACCTTTCCCGCGCTCGGCGCGGTGACTGTGGCCGCGCTGTTCGCCGTCGGCCTGGTGCTGCTCATCGCGACCAGGCCCACGAGAAACACTGTGCCGCAACCGGACCGGGAGCGTCGGCAGGTGCTGTGGGATCTGCGCGACGGCTGCGTGTTCGTGCTCGACACCCCGTGGTTGTTGTGGACGCTGTTGTTCGCCAGCATGTTCGTTCTGGTGGTGCTGGGCCCGATCGAGGTGCTGCTGCCGTTCATCGCCAACGACCGCTTCGCCGAGGGCGCCCGGATGTACGGGTTCATCCTGGCGTTCTTCGGTGTCGGCAGCGCGCTCGGCGCACTGGCGGTGTCGTCGGGCCGGCTACCGCGCCGCTACCTGACGGTGATGATGGCGATGTGGGGCCTGGGGGCGGTCCCTCTGATCGTGTTCGGCTTCACGTCGTCCTTCGCGGTGATGGCGGTGGCGACTTTCGTCATCGGTGTGACAGACGGTGCAGGCATGGTCATCTGGGGCACACTGCTGCAGCGGCGGGTTCCGACGGCGATGCTGGGCCGGGTGTCGAGCCTGGACTTCTTCGTGTCGCTGGCGTTCATGCCGGTGTCGTTCGCGATCGTGGGGCCGCTGTCGAAAGTCGTTTCGATGCAGACGATTTTCCTCGTCGCGGGCATCGCCCCGGTGCTACTGGCCGCGGTCGCGATGTGGGCGGCCGGGATGCGCCGCGACGAGATCACCAACCCGCTGCGTTAGACGCCGAAGATCGGCGGCAGTGCGAGCACCATCACCAGGCCCCAGAAGAAGTGGGTGAGCATCGGTGCGAGCACGCCGCCGGTCACCCGGCGCTCGAACGCGCAGACGGTGCCGAGGATGATCGCCGCGAACCCCAGCATCGGGTTCGCGGTGGTGGCCGCGGTCGCGAACACGTAGAAGACGGTGGAGATCAGCATCGGCCGCATCGTGCCCAGCGCGGTGTACAGCGCGCCGCGGAAGAACATCTCCTCGGCCAGGCCGTTGATCACCGTGATGAACGCGACCAGCGCCAGCGGTCCGTAGTCGGCGTATTCCAGTACCCGCGTGATGTATTCGCGCACCCCGGGTATCTCGCGGGCGATCAGCCCACCCACGATGAAGACCGCGCCCAACAGGAGGCCGACCGCGGCACCCGTGATGACCGGGCGTTGGTTGCGGCCGCGGACGCGGATGCACCCGAGATGCAAGGGCCCGGACAGGAATGCGCCGGCGGCCCACACGCCGGCCAGCGCGAGGGTCAGCCAGTAGAACGACGAGTCGCCAGGCGGCCGCGTCAGCGAATAGCCCAGCAGCGCAGCGCCGATGACAAGGACCACCGCGACGATGATGCGCCGGCGTCGGACGAGGCTCGGTGGCTCGTGATGGGGAACGGGGCACGCGCCGACGATGTCCTTGGCCTCGGCCAGCCAACCAGGGCGCATCCTGGCCGATTGCGTCATGCCGGGCTCACCCCTTCGGCACCAGATGGATCAGCGTGTCCAATCCGGTCCGCACAGCGCCGGCGACGGGTCCCGGCACCGCACCGATGAGCCCGAGCGCGGGCCGGGCGATCGCCGGGGTGACCGCGCCAGCCACCTGCTGGATGCGCTGCGTGTCGCCGCCCGCCCACTCCGGGTCGGTGTCGGCGAGGTGGTGGGGGTCGGCCAGCCTGTCGACGGGCCCGCGCCGCCTGCTGGCCAGTGCCAGGGTGATCGCGTCCTCGACGCCGATCAGCCCGCCCGGCGGATCGGGTACGAGATCGCGCAATCCGGCGCCCGAGGCCACCATCGGATGGTCAAGGGACTGAACCAGATCCGACGCGAGCCCGCCCGGCACCGGCAGCACGACCCCGGTCACCAGCGACACCAGCCCGGTGTCGACGCCGTTGACCGGCAGCTCGGCGCGCCACTGGCCCGAGATGCGCGCGTAGGTCCGCAGCAGGTCGCCGTAGGACGTCGTCTGCGGCCCGGCGATGTCATAGGCACCGGCGGGGACGCGGTCACCGTCGGCGGCGGCGACGAGGTAATGCAGCACGTCGCGGATCGAGATCGGGTCGATCGGGTTCGTCGACCACGACGGCATGGGAATGACGAGAAATCGGTCGCTGACGTAGCGCAGCATCTCGAACGACGTCGACCCGGCACCGATGATGATCGCGGCTCCGAGCCACACCACGTCGGGCCCGTCATCCACGCTGAGCGCGTGGGCGACCTCCGCGCGGCTGGTCAAGTGCTCGGAGAGATCGTCGCCGTCGGGCACGAAGCCACCGAGGTAGACGATGCGCCGGACACCGGCCTCCTTCGCGGCGTTCGCCACGGTGGCCGCCGCCCGGTTGTCCGCCTCGCGGAAGTCCGGTTCGCCGATGCCGTGCACCAGGTAGTAGACGACGTCGACGGGGCCGGCTTCGGCGAATGCGGCGCGCACCGAGGCTTCGTCGTGGGCATCCAGCGCGACGCCGCTGACGCGGTTGTGCCAGCCGAAGCGGGACAGTTTCGCGGCGTCTCGGGTCGCGGCGACGACGTCATGGCCCTCGTTGAGCAGGGCCGTGACGAGTCGCGAACCGACATACCCGGTGGCGCCGGTGACCAGGGTTCGCACGTTCTTCACGGTACGGCTGTACCCAATCGGCCCGCGTTGACCACCAATCGTGATCTGATACGCAGGATTCCGTCAGCTGCTCGCGTCGCGGTGCAGTTCGATGAGCCGCTGGTAGACCTGCGCGTTGTGCTTGTTTGCGGCCACCTCGGTGTCGCTGAGCTCACGGCGGATCCTGCCCGGCACCCCGGCGACCAGTGATCGCGGCGGCACGACGAAGCCCTGAGGCACCACGGCTCCCGCGGCGACCAGCGACCCCTGCCCGATCGTCGCGCCGTTGAGGATCACCGCACCCATGCCGATCAGGACGCCGTCCTCGACGGTGCAGCCGTGCAGGACCGCGTTGTGCCCGACGCTGACCTCGGCGCCGATGCAGATCGGGAACTCGGGGTCGACGTGGATGGTGACGCCGTCCTGGATGTTGGTGCCGAAGCCGATCTCGATGGGCTCGGCCTCGGCGCGCAGGGTGGCGGCGTACCAGACGCTGACCCGAGCGGCGAGTGTCACCCGGCCGATCACGCTCGCGTTCGGCGCGACCCACGCTTCGGCATGCAGTTGCGGGGCGCGGCCGCGGATGGACAGGATCAGCGGTTCAGGCATGCGCGACATCGTATTCACCTGCTGTTCTCCGACCGGTCGCCCGGGCGAGTAGCGTGGCAGCGTGACCGTGGGTGCCGCGGATGGCTGACCTCGTTTACCTGCGGTCCTACGACGACCGCGGGCGGGTCGACGACACCGACGCGCGCAAGGCGCTGGACGCCACCGTCGAGTTGCTCCGCGAGGTGCCCTACGACAGCGTCACCCTGCGGATGATCGGCAACCGGGCCCGCATCACCCCACGCGATCTGCGCGCGCACTTTCCGTCCAAGGACGCCATCGTCGCGGAGATCTATCTGCAGCGGCTGCGCGCGGCGCCCCTGACCGTCGATGTGGAGCAGGATGTCCGGTCCCGCATCGCCGACCAGTTCCACGAACTCGTGATGCTGCTGGCCGACGAACCCGGGCTCGCCGCCGCCTGCTCGGCCGCGCTGATCGGCGACGAGCCGGGTGTGCGGTCGATCCGGCACCGCATCAATGCGGAGTACCGCCGGCGGGTGTGCACCGCGCTGCGGTCCGGGGCGTGGCCCGAGGTCACCGAGACACTGCACTTCGGGCTGATCGGTGCGCTGGTGCAGGCCAGTTGCGGCGCGGGCGGGTTCCGCGAAACGGCCGACGAGCTCGCCGGTGCGGTCGCCGCGGTGCTGTCCTGACGCTGTGGGCTCGCGTCGTCTTCGCGGCACGGTGTGCTCAGATTGGCAAAGCCCAGGTCAGTGCCCCTGCGGGGGGACGTCCGCGTGGTCGTGACTTTGAAGTTGGGCAACGACTGCCTCTAACATGCAGACGACCTGACTAGCTGAGGAGCCGTACGTGAAGACTCGCGCCAGCAAAACCATCGGGGCCGCCGCCGGCGTCGCCGCGATCGCCGTTTCGATCCCGCTCGCGGTGACCGCCTACGCGCAGCCCGCGGAGCCGACCACCGAGCCGACCGTCGAGATCCCCAATCCGGAGGGCTCGGGCTGCGACGCCTTCAAGGAGGCGGTGCCGAACTGGAAGTCGCTCAACGCCCTGCCGCTCGGCCAGGCGCTGCAGGCGATCCCGGACGCCAGCACCTTCTACTCCGCGATCTCCGGTGGCCTGAACCCCGCGGTCAACGTGCTTCCGGTGCTCGAGAACGGCCCGTACGTGGTGTTCGCCCCGACCAACGAGGCGTTCGCCGCGCTGCCGCCCGGACAGCTCGAGGCGCTGAAGGCCGATCCCGCCGCGCTGACGGACCTGGACTACTACCACGTGTTCCTCGGCATCCTCGGACCCAAGGACGTCGAGGGTCAGCGGCCCACCCAGCAGGGTGCGGACGTCAAGGTGACCGGCGAGAACGCCGACGTCAAGATCAACGACACCGCCAAGGTGGTCTGCGGCGGCATCCAGGCCGCCAATGCGCGGATCTACCTGATCGACACGGTGCTCGACCCGAAGACCCCGCCGGAGGCTGTCACCCCGTCGGCGACCTCGACCAGCGAGACCACCACGACGACGACCACCACGACCACGCCGGAGCCGACGCCGGCCGCGGACGCCCCCATCGGGTAGCGTCCGGGCCCGGCCCTGGGCTCAGCGGCCGAGCGCCCCGGGCCTTACAGCCCGAGGTCGCGGCCGATGATCTCCTTCATGATCTCGGTCGTACCGCCGAAGATCGTCTGGATCCGCACGTCGACGTAGTCGCGCGCGACCTTGTACTCATTCATGTAGCCGTAGCCGCCGTGCAGCTGCACGCAATTGTCGACGACCCTCTTGCCGAGCTCGGTGCACCACCACTTGGCCTTGGACGCCTGCACCGCGGTGAGCTCACCGTCGACGACGGCGCGCAGGCACCGGTCGATGTACTGTTCGGCGATCTCGAGTTCGGTGTCCATCTCGGCCATCAGGAAACGATTGTGCTGGAAGCTGCCGATGGGCTGACCGAAGGCCTTGCGGTCCTTGACGTACTGCAGCGTCTCGTTGAACGTCGCACGGGCCCCGGCGATCGCGGCGATAGCGATCGACAGCCGCTCCGAGGGCAGGTTCTGCATGAGGTGGTAGAAGCCCTTGCCCTCTTCGCCGAGCAGGTTGTTGCCCGGCACCCGAACGTTCTCGAAGTGCAGCTCGGCGGTGTCGGCGGCGTGCAGGCCCATTTTGTCGAGCTTGCGACCGCGCTCGAAGCCCTCCATGCCGCGCTCGACGACCAGCAGCGAGAAGCCCTTGTGCCCCGCGTCGGGATCGGTGCGGGCCACCACGACGACGAGGTCGCTGTTGATGCCCGCTGAGATGAACGTCTTGGATCCGTTGAGGATCCAGTCGTCGCCGTCGCGCACCGCTGAGGTCTTGATACCGGCCAGGTCGCTGCCGGCACCCGGCTCGGTCATCGCGACGGCGCCGATGAGCTCACCGGTGATGTAGCCGGGCAGCCACCGCTGCTTCTGCTCCTCGGTCGCCAGATGCGCGAAGTACGGGCCGACGATGTCGTTCTGCAGGCTCAGCCCGGGCGTGGCCGGTCCGAACTTCGAGAACTCCTCCACGATCACCGCGTTGAACCGGAAGTCGTCGACGCCGCCGCCGCCGTACTCCTCGGGCAGGTTGAACCCGATCAGGCCGTATTTGCCCGCGGCGACGTACGCTACGCGGTCGACGAGCCGGTTGGCCTCCCACTTCTCGGCGTTCGGCGCGCATTCCTTTTCCAGGAACTGGCGCGCGGTCTCGCGCAGCTGCTCGTGTTCGGGCTCGAATACCAGTCGTTTCATGGTCACTTTGCTTACTTGGCTTTCCATACGGGCCGGCGCTTCTCGGCGAAGGCCAGCGGTCCTTCCTTGGCGTCCTCGGAGCGCATCACGGCGACGATCTCCCGCAGGGTCCGCGCCCAGCCGGGCTCGTCGCCGACGATCACTCCCTTGTCGACGCCCATGGCCACCCGCTTGCTCGCCCAAACAGCAAGGGGCGCATTGCATGTGATGCGCTCGGCGAGTGCCAGCGCCGCATCGACGGCGGTGCCGTCGGGCACCACCTGGTTGATCAAGCCCCACTGCAACGCATCGGCCGACGACATCGGCTCGCCGGTGAACAACAACTCCATCGCGACCTTGCGGGGCAGGTGGTCGACGATGCGGAAGACGCCTCCAGCGGCCGCGATGAGGCCACGCTTCACTTCGGGCAGGCCGAACTTCGCGCGCTCCTCGGCTACCACCAGATCACTGGCCAGCGCCAACTCGGTGCCGCCGCCCAGCGCGGTGCCGTTGACGGCCGCGATGGTCGGCTTGTCGATGTAGTGGTGCACGTAGCCCGCGAAACCCCACTCGGCGTGGCCGGGGTGGAAGAGGTTCTCCCGTCGCGAGATGGCCTTCAGATCGGCTCCGGCACAGAAGGATTCGCCGGCACCGGTCAGCACCACCGCGCGCACCTCGGGGTCGTCCTGCGCCTCGGCCAGCGCCTCACCCACCGCGGTGCTCACCGCGGCGTTGACCGCGTTGCGCGCTTCGGGCCGGTTGATCGTGATGAGAAGTACGTTGCCCCGCCGCTCGGTGAGAGCGGCGGGGGCGGTCACGTCTGCGGTCACAGCAGTTCGATGATGGTGGCGTTGGCCTGGCCGCCGCCCTCACACATCGTCTGCAGGCCGTACTGGATTCCCTTGTCCCGCATGTGGTACAGCATCGTGGTCATGATGCGGGCGCCGGAGCCGCCGAGCGGGTGACCCAGGGCGATCGCGCCACCGTTGGGGTTCAGCTTCTTCTCGTCGGCGCCGATGTCCTTCAGCCACGCCATCGGCACCGGGGCGAACGCCTCGTTGACCTCGAAGACGCCGATGTCCTCGAGCCGCAGGCCGGACTTCTTGAGCGCCTTCTGGGTGGCGGGGATCGGGGCGGTCAGCATGATCACCGGGTCGGCGCCGGCCAGGGTGGCGGTGTGCACCTTGGCAATCGGCTTGAGCCCCAGTTCCTTCGCCTTCTCGGCGGACATGAACAGGATCGCGGCCGAGCCGTCGGAGATCTGCGAGGAGTTGCCGGCGTGGATGACGCCGTCCTCCTTGAACGCCGGCTTGAGCTGACCCATCTTCTCGATGGTGGTGCCGCGGCGAATACCCTCGTCCTTGAGCACCGTGCTTGTTTGTTGCTCGTCCTTTACCTTGATGCCGACGATCTGGTCGTCGAAGGCGCCGGAATCCTGTGCCGCGGCTGCTTTGTCGTGTGACGCGAGGGAGAACTCGTCGACCATGGTGCGGTCGAAGCCCCACTGCTCGGCGATCATCTCGGCGCCGATGCCCTGGTTGGGTGTGCGGTCGTAGCGCTGCTTGAAGCTCGCGGGGTAGGGGTTGCCACCGTTGGCCAGCGAGGCGCCCATCGGGGTGCGCGACATCACCTCGACACCGCCGGCGACGGCGACGTCGTAGTGCCCGGCGATCACGCCGGCAGCGGCGAAGTGGACGGACTGCTGGCTCGACCCGCACTGGCGGTCGACGGTCACGCCCGGCACGCTCTCCGGCCAGCCCGCCGCGAGCAGCGCGGTGCGGCCGATGTCGAGGGCCTGCTCACCGGCCTGCATGACGCAGCCCCAGATGACGTCGTCGACCAGCGCCGGGTCGACGCCCGCCCGCTGCACCAGCCCGTTGAGCACCTGCGCGGACAGTTCGGCGGGGTGGACGCCCGACAGCCCGCCGTTTCGCTTGCCGACCGGCGACCGTACGGCCTCGACGATGACGGCTTCAGCCATGACACTTCTCCTTCGAAGACGAATGGTTCACCCACGCTGGGGTGTCACCCCCGAACGTAAACGAACATGGTTTACTAGGTCAACCTACTGGTTGGTAGGCCCTCGGTGGTCATCGACCCGCCGCAACCGATGGTCCACATGGTTTACTGAGTTGCATAGCTCACCCACCACCGGGTGGCAATTCGCAGGAGATGTGGTGACTCGAAGCACGCCGTTGGCGCCGATGATCGGCCCCGATGCCGTCGGCGCGAGCAGGGCGGTCCGGTCACCCAAGACTGCCGAGCTCGTCGCGGGCACGCTGCGCCGCATGGTCGTCGACGGCCAGCTCAAGGACGGCGACTTCCTGCCTAACGAGGCCGAGTTGATGGCGCACTTCGGGGTCAGCAGGCCGACGCTGCGCGAAGCGGTGCGGGTGCTGGAGTCCGAACGCCTCGTCGAGGTGCGCCGCGGCTCACGGACCGGCGCGCGGGTGCGCGTGCCCGGACCCGAGATCGTCGCCCGCCCGGCCGGCCTACTGCTGGAGCTGTCCGGCGCGACGATCGCCGACTTGATGACGGCGCGGGCCGGCATCGAACCAATGGCCGTGCGACTGCTGGCGGAAGCCGGAAACACCGAGGCTTTCGACGAGCTCGAGAAGATGCTCGAAGACCATGTGCCGTCCGGCTGGCAGAACGACACGCTCGCCGAAACCACGGGCGACTTTCACCTGCGCGTCGTCGAGCTGTCCGGCAACGCCACCCTCGGCATCATCGCCGGGATGCTGCACGAGATCACCGTGCGCCACAACGCATTCCTGTTCAAGGAACGACGCCCGGTATCCAAGGCCGACTATGACAAGCTCATGCGGTCGTATCGAAAACTGATGCAGCTGCTCCGATCCGGAGATGGCGCGGCGGCCGAGGCCCATTGGCGAAAGCACCTCGACACCGCGCGCGATCTGCTACTGCAGGGCCTCGAGGACGTCAAGGTGCGCGACGTGATGGGGTAACCCCCGAGTCAACGAGCGTCAGCGCTGTCCTTCTTCCACGTGACGTGCACCGGCACGGTGTCGTCCCACGGCTGCCGCGTCACCATCTCGGCGACTTCGACATAGCCCCTCTCGAATTCACCGGTGGAAGCGTCGACCAACCGGTACTGCTGGGTCTGCCGGTGGATCGGTTGGCCGTCGATCAGCACCACCCGCACCTCGCCGGGCTCGAATCCGCAGCGCTTCTGCAGCGCCTCGATCAGCTGCTCGTTGTGCATGTGGCCGTCGCCGAAGTTCCAGCCGATCGCGGTGCTGCAGATCCGTTCGCCGTCGGTGAGCACGTAGTCGTCCTCGTTATGACCGGCCATCGCACGATGTGCGAGCGTGAACATCGCACGACCGTGAGTGTTGAAGGCGCGGAACGCATATCCCATGTAGAGGTACATCTGCGCGGTCTCCGGGCTGCCGTAGTACCGCTCCATCTGCGCCTGGGGCATGCTCGCGATCGAGACGATGTTTTTCTCGATCTTCTCCGACGCCGACGGCTTGACACACCACAGCCCGGTGTCCCAGTTGCCGGCGTAGTACCGCATGCCGGGCAGGAAGGACACCTTGCGCGGGAACAGGTTCCCCGTCACCACGGTGCCGGCGACGACGGCGAACAGCACGATCGGCCAGGGGCTCTGCAGGTCGCCGAGGCCGATATCGGCGTGGCCGACGAAAAGCGCCAGCACCGAGAACATCATGAACACGTTCCACTCCAGCGGCACGCCCATCGGGATCGACGACAGGATGCCGAAGTGGAACACCAGCATCACGAACGCGGCGATGTAGGTGGGCCAGCCGCCGCCCGAGAAGAACAACACCAGCGGCACCAGTCCCTCGACGGCGGTGCTGAAATGAGCGAGCCATCGCGACAGCCGGCCGGGCCGTAGATCGTCCGGGAAGTGTTCGAAGAACTTGCGTTTGATCCACCGCGGCCGGAACACCGGGTTGTTGCTCATCATCGTCGAGATGACGAACGGGAAGTGCTTGTTGAGCTTCGATGTCGCGGCGCCCAGCCAGATCACCAGGCACACCAGCTTGGCCGCGATCATGATGTCGGGTCCCGCGAACAGGAAGCACACCGCCAGCGAGGCGTACACCTCGCCGCGCGCGGCCAGGAAGATCACCTTGTCGCGCAGGCCGAGCACTGCCAGGACACCGAGGATCGCCCAGATCTGCCACACCGGCAGCACACCCGCGGTCGTGCCGAGTTCGGGGATCGGCCCGGTGCCGTCGGAGAACAGCGCCACGACGAGCAGCACCAACAACGCGGCGTACAGCAGCACGTCGAATGGGGTGCGGGTGTTCCCCTTCGTCAGCGGGATGCGGGTCGGCCACGGTGGCAGCCGGATCGTCTTGGGCCGCAGCCAGTACAGGATCGAGCCCATCGGCGGGAAGAACCGGTTGTTCAGCGGCCCGAAGCCACAGCCGAGGCCGACGACCTCGAACAGCATCGTGTAGAGCACGACCTTCTCGAACACGATCGGTTCGTTGTACCAGGAGGTGACGTTGGTGAACCCGTCGATCCCGGTAGTGGTGAGCACGACCAGCCATGCGCCCAGGATGTAGAGCAGAATCTTCACGACGTAGAAGAGGTGCAGGACGACCGGCGTTCCGAACCCCACCTCGGCCCAGTGCCGGGCCATCGGCACGATCTTCTCGGCGCGAGTGCCCTTGCTCCATTCCTCGAAGTCGACGACGGGTGCGTCCTGCTTCAGAAACCCCATAGCGTGACAGATTAGAACGTGTTCTAGCTATTCAGGTCCGGTTCGGCGCGGTGGCCGGGCTACGCGTCGGTCTTGGCAGGCGGACGGTAGAAGATCAGCAGCTGACCGACGCCGCCGACCAGTCCGAGCACGACCGCCACGGCCAGTCCGCCCCAGCCCTGGACGTAGTCCCACAGTGCGGTGTCGGAGAACAAGGCGTAGTCGAGGCTCAGCTTGCCGGCGCCGAGTCCGGCGATCGCGACGGCGGTGACCGCGAGGATCAGGTTGTACTCCCAGCCCTCCTTGACGATGAAGAAGCCGTTCTTGCGGTGCACGGTCCACGCGGCGGTCAGCATCAGCGCCAGGAAGCCGGCCGCGGGGATCGGCGTCAGCAGACCGACGGCCAAGCCCAGGCCGGCGGCCATCTCCGTGGTCGCGGCGACGCGCGCGTGGAAGACGCCGGGCTTCATGCCGATGCTCTCGAACCACCCCGCGGTCCCCGGGATGCGGCCTCCACCGAAGAACTTGTTGTAGCCGTGCGCGGCCATCGTCAGGCCGAGCACGACACGCAGTACCAGAAGTGCGAAGTCGTAGGCAGTCATGCAACAAAACTTAGGCCATCTGTTAAGCCGCTGCCCAGCCCCGTCCACGCTGAGCACGGTGCCGTGGATGTTCGCGGCGTGACGGGACGCCTGGGAGTTCCCATGCTCCGCGCGATAAGGCCCCTGGCGGTGTTGAAACAAGTGGCGGATAGCCCTCCGGCTTCGGGTACATCGTCCCTATTTGCCTCTGTCACGCGCGCAGTTGAATGACCACATCCGAACCAACATCGACTCCGGGAGGTCGTCATGTCAGGAGGCACCGTCGCTCGCGTCACCGAGATCAGCGCGAGGTCCGACACCAGTTTCGAAGACGCCGTGAAGATTGGCCTTGCCCGGGCCGAGCAGACGCTACGTGGCGTCAAGTCGGCCTGGATCAAGGAACAGTCCGTGGACGTGGAGAACGGCGGGATTGTTGCCTACCGCGTCAACATGCTGGTCACATTTGTCCTCGAGTAGCGCAGTCATCCCTAGCTCGTGGGGGAAGGAGGGCTGGTTCCAACGGCCAACGCCGCATCCAATCTCTCGACATAGGCGTCGATGTCGCCGATCGCCGACTCTGCCGCATGCACGCTGACCGCGATGGTGTCGCCGATACCGTGCACACCGTGCGTGAGGCCCATCATCGGGGACAGACTGGGGAGGCCGGCTGTCAGCACGACGGTGGCGTCACCGAACACCAGATCCGCCGCGCCGCGGTTGACGCTCGACACCACGGTGTTGCCGATGGCCGTCGGCGAGCGCACCGTCGGATCGAATTGCGCGATCCCCCAACGTAACAAGGGCGCAGGCACGGACGCAGCCGCCCGATCGGCCGCCGCCATGGCCGGATGCGATGCCCTCCGGCGGCGCTGCTCGAGGTCCTCGGCGATCCGATCCATTCGCTCTTCGAACGGCAGATCCGGGTACAGGCCTACGCCGACATTGCCGAAGTGATTGTGCGAGGTCCGTTCACCGGCCTTCGCCATGGGCACCTCTGCGCGCAACCGCGACGGGTCGTCCCCTAGTTGGCGCAGATGCGCAGACAGCGCCGTCGACACCGCGGCCAGCACCCCCACTGTCACCGTCGGCCCAGAAAGCTGCGACCGCTTCCTGACCAGAGTGCGGACGCCGCAGGCACCTTCGGGACGGGCATTGCTACGCAGCGCCGGACCCGGATCCGCCTGTGGGGCAACCAGTCCAGCCTCGGTATCCCGCACCAGCTGCCGATGTGCGCGGGCGGCTCGATACCCGCGCCACGGTAGCGCCGCGCCCAGCAACGGCCGCGGGCCCGCAACCGCTGGTACCCATTCATCGCGCCCGAACAGCCACGCCGCCAAGGCCGACGACCGGATCCCGTCTGCGAGCGCGTGCGCCATCTGCAACACCGCCACCGTGCCTCGTCCAGCGCCCGGCATCCCCCCGACCGACGGGAAAACGTGCAGCCGCCAGGCCATCACTCGCGGGTCGAGCTGGTCGTCGTTCAGTCGAACGACCGCCGCCAGACAGCTCGACCAGTCATCGGCTGGGTGCACGATGAACTGGTCGGCCGCCACCTCACCGCCCACCCACGAGGGGTATGCCAAGGGGCCGTGGTCGCGGATCCGGAGCCCGAATTCCGGGCAACGGCGCGCGCGATCGCCAACGCGCCGCAGCGCGTCCTCCAGATCTGACGCGATACCGCCGAAGCCGTAGAGCAGGAACTGGTCGTTCGGGATCTTCGCCGAAGTCCAGTACGTCTGCGCGTCCACCGCAGACAGCCGGCGGACCAACATGCCCCCTAGGCCGGTCCGACGAAGTCGACGATGTGTCCGGCCACCGCCTCGGGCTGCTCGAGTTGCAGGAAATGCCCGGCCCTCTCGACCTCGGCGACTCTGCTGCCCTCCGGTAACACCCGCTGCACCCACCGCGCGTATTCCGGTGAGGCACAGCCGTCGTCGGTGCCGTGCAGATACAGCGTCGGCAGCACGGGTGCGGACAGCCAGTGCTTGTGCAACTCGGAGTACTGCGCCGGCGGCTTGGTGTTGCGAATGGTCGCCCGGTAGTAGCCGAGTGCGGCGCGCCAGTGCTCGGGAGCGCCGATGGCGGCGTCGACGTGGGCGACGTCCTCGGTGGCGTCGTATCCCGGCGACCACTGCCGCCACAGCCGCGGCACCACCCACGCCTCGGAACGTTCTGGCAGCGCGGGCAATTGGAAGAACATGATGTACCAGCTGCGCAGCAGCTGGCGAGGCAATTGCGCGGCCAGCGCGAGACCATCGGGCACCCGGCCCAACGGCCGGAACGCCGCGGCCAGGGGCACCGACATGATCACGGCCTTGTCGAACGGGCTGTCGGGCATCGCAGCGAGACCCGCGCCGGCGATCGCGCCCCAGTCGTGCCCGATGACAACGTCGCGTCCGGTCGGCCCGGCCGCGTCGAGTGTCCGCAACGCGTCGTCCATCAGGGCCCCGACGTGATAGCTCCCGTCGGACGCCCGCGACGACGGCGCGTATCCGCGCATGAACGGCGCGACCACCCGGTATCCCGCCTCGACCAGCAGCGGCGCCACCTTACGCCAGCCGTGGGCGGTGTCCGGAAAGCCGTGCAGGCACAACGCCACTGGCGCACCGGGAGGGCCCCAGGACAGCGCGCGCAACCGAACGCTCGGCGCCTCGACGTCGATCAGTTCGGGCTCGGCCATCAGACCGGGTCGAATTGGGAGATCAGCCAGCGGCCGTCGATCTTCTCCAGAGTCACCCGCACGCTCGAGGCGGTGTCCGTCGGTGTGTCCTGCCCGACCACCACGGTCTGATTGACGAACACCAGTACGACGGCCTTGTTCGCTTCTGCCGACACCGATGCCGCAGCCGGAACCGAGGCGACGGCGGAGATCTGCTTCTCCTTGGCGCCGGGGATCACCACGTCGTTGATCAGTCCGGTGTAGGACTCCTGGAATTCACCGGTCAGCAGGCCGCGCGCGTCGTTGAGTTGCTGCTCGACGGTGTCCGGCTTGTAGGACAGCATCGCGACGGTGCTGTCCTTGGCGGCCTGCACGGATTCGATGGCGGCGGTGTCGGCGTTGCGCACCGAGTTGTCCATCCACTTCAGGTATCCCGCACCAGCGGCCAGCAGCAGCGCGACCGCAGGGATGACACCGAACGCGAACACCCGCGCCCAGTCGATCCGCCGCTTGGGCGCGGCCGGTTCGGGGTCCGAATCGTCGGTCACGGGCTCGGCAGCGTTCACCGGCTCGGCAGCGTCCACCGGCTCGGCAGCTTCGGTGGCGACGTCGGGCTCCGACGGCTCCACCGGCGAGTCGGTCACCTCGACGGCTTCCGAGGAGGCTTCGGTCGTCTCCTCGGCGCTCTCGGCATCGCCCTCGACCTTCTTGCTGCGATTCGGCAGCCTGTGCCTGTTGCTCACGGTACGAACTCCACGTTTGACACCTTCGCCTCGTCCTCACCCGTCTTCTGCACCGTCAGCCGCATCCGCCAGGATCGCGGCTGTTGTTCGGGCGCACCGGCATTCGACGTCTGCACGGTGACCGCGACCAGCACCCTGGCCTCCTCCCCCGACACGGACTCCAGCCCCGCCTCGGCGATGGTGCCCACCGACTTCGACTGCGCCTGCTTGACGACCTCGACGAACGGCGCCGACCGCTGCTGGAAGTCGTCGTAGAACGTGCCCGTCGCCGAGTCGAGGACCCGCTGCACGTCGCCGTCGGCCTGCTGCCAGTCGATCGTGGTCAGGTTCAACGCCCCCTGGCGACCGACCTGAAGAAGCAATTTGTGCAGTTCTTCGGTCTGGTTCGACTGATAGGCGCGGAACCCGAGCCAGCCGGTCAGCCCGGCGAGCGCGACCACCAGCACCAGACCGACGATCGTCGCCAGACGGACGTGCGACATCGGCGGCTTCGCCGGCGCAACCGCTTCGGCCTCGGAGTCGTCGTCATCCCCCTGGTCGTCATCGGCCTCGTCAGATGCCTCGTCGATCGCCTCAGCCTCGGTGCTGGACTGCTCGACGGAGTCATCCGCCGTCACATCCGTGGCGACGGTGTCTCCCGACGGTTCCGACGACGATTCGGTCAGTTCCCCTTCGGGGGTATCAGCATCGTCTGCCATGTTTGCTCCTCTGCGGCGCTGTGGGCCAGGTTGGACTGCGTGTAGACGCGCCCGTCCGGTCCAACGTACGTGCCAGTCGTCGGATCATATTCGGCGGCCGCGACGGGTAGCGGCGGCGTACCCGGCGGAGGAGGCGTCACCGCGACGGGCACATCCGGCGGCACATGCGGAATGTCCTGCCCCGACAGCGTGGCGTTCGGGTCGCCCTTCCAGTTGTATCCGTCGTTGAGCGGCACGTAGTTCTCGCCGCTCTCGCACTGCTGCCAGGTCGGGGCGCGTTTGCCCGGGACGGTGATACAGGGCAGGTTGCGCGCGCCGCGCACGTTGAACGGCGCGTCCTGTGGCGTTCGGCAATAGAGATCGCCCGGCGGACGCTCGGGGTAGTCCTCGAAAGTCGGCACCCGTCGCTGCTGGGCGGGCAGGAACCCGGTCGTGCACGGCGGAGGCAGATTCTGCGGCGGCAGCGGCAGCGGCGCAGGAAACGCGGGCAGGATCGCGTTGAGGTTGAAGACCAGGGAATCACCCTCGTAGTCCTGCTTCGTGTTCCGCTTGTGCACGCCGACGGCCTGCGTGACCGCGGTGCCCTGGGGCAGCAGCACCAGCAGCTGCTCGAGGCTCGGCTGGTAGGTCACAGCCACCTCGCCGATGCTGACCAGGTTGGCCAGCACGATCGGCAGGGTGGGCTGCAGCCGCTCGAACAGCGCGCGCACCTCGTCGGCGGCACCCGGGCCCTTGGCGAGAATGCCCGCGACGGCCGGATCCTGGCTCTGCAGCTGACCGCTGATGCTCGCCAGGTTCGCCGCCCAGGCCTGGATCGAGCCTGCGGTGTCGGTCTGGGTGTCCAGCACCGGCTTGGACTGGTCGATCAGGGTCGTCAGCGAGTCGAGGTTCTTGCGGGCGTCGATGGCCAGCGTGGTGCTTCCGGTGACCAGCCGGCGCAGTTCGGGCCCGAGCCCGCCGACCGCGACGTAGGCCTCGTCGATGACGGTCTTGAGGTTCTCTTGCGGGATCGCCTCCAGGCCGCGGTTCGTGGCGTTCAAGACCGCGTTGATGTCCGTGGGCACCGTCGCGCGATCCAGCGGGATCACGTCCCCGTCCTTCAACTCCGGACCTTCGCCGCCGCGCGGGAGCAACTGGACGAACTGCTCGCCGACGGAGGACACGCTGTGCACCTCGGCTTCGAGGTCGGCGGGGATCGTGACGCCGGAGTCCAGCGTCAGCACCGCCTCGACGCCGGTGTCGGTGAGATCGACGCTTTTCACCTCGCCGACCGTCACACCGCGGTAGGTGACGTTGCTCCTCGGATACAGCCCACCCGTCTCGGGCAACTCGAGGGTCACGCGGTACTGCCCGATGCCGAGAAGGTCGGGCAACCGCATGTACCCCAGCACCATGATGGTGAGCGCGGTGGCCGCGATGACGGAGAAGATCGCCATCTGAATGAGGATTTGCCGGGTCATTCGCATGCTACGGCCCCTGGTCCCAGCGGTACGGCGCGACCAGCGGGTTGCCCGCGGTCCCCGGCCCGCCTGCGATGCACGGGTTGGGGAACTGGCCGATGGTGCGGCCCCACTGCAACTCCAACCAGGTCAGGTGGCACTCCCACCGCGTGCCGGTGAAGAACCCCGAATCGATCCGGCTCAACGTCAGGTCGACGACCAACGTGAGGTTCGCATAGTCGCCGCGCATCCAATTGGTGAGCGTCTCCTTGGGGAACGGGAAGGTGGGCAGGAAGCTCAGCGCGCGGGTCAGGGCGGGACCGGCGTCGGCCAGCTCCTCGAGCACCACGCCGAGGTCCTTGAGCTCCTGCACCAGCGCATCCTTGGTCTGGTCGACCGAGTCGGCAGCGAGCGCGCTGAACCTGCCCAGCTGGGTCAGCGCGTCGGCCAGGTTGGTCCGCTGGTCCCGCAGCACCGCCACGGCATCGGGGATTGTCCGTAATGCCCGGTCCACCACCGGCTTTTGCGCCGCGAACTGACCGATCAAATTGTTCAGGCTCTCAGTGGCGGCGATGATGTCCTGCTTCTGGTCGTCGAGGTGCCCGATCGCGATGTCGAGCTGCTCGATCAGGCTGCGCAAGTCGTTCTCGCGACCGGTGAACGCGACGCTGAGTGCCTCGGTGATGTCGCTGATGTTGCTGATGCCGCCGCCGTTGAGAAGCAGTGCAACAGCGGCCAGCGCCTGCTCGGTGCTCGGGTAGGAACTCGACGACGACAGTGGAATCAGCGAGCCATCGCGCAGCTTGCCTTGCGGCGCAGCGTCGGTCGGCGGCGCCAGCTCGATGTGCAGAGACCCCAACAGACTGGTCAGGCCGAGCTTGGCCGTCGCATTCGCGGGCAGCTCGACGTCGCCGTTGAGCTCCATCGTCACCAGTGCGTGCCAGCCCTGACGCTCGATCCTCTTGACGTGGCCGACATTCACATCGGCCACCCGGACGCGGGAATTCGGCTCGATGTTGTCCACGTCGGGCATCTGCGCCTGGATGGTGAACGCGCCCGGCCCCGTGCCCTCGACTCCCGGAAGCGGGATGGAGTTCAGCCCTCGCCAGCCGGCACAGCCGGACAGCACCGCAGCCGACATGACGATGACGGCCACTGTGCGAAACACCTTGCCCCGCATCATGGTCCCACTCCCTGCGGCACCATCAGGCCCTGTAGACCGTCGGCGGGATTCGGCGTCATCGGCGCCTCTGCAGGCAACGGCGGACCCGGCGGCGGCGCCGGTGGCTGCGCCTGAGCCGCCTGCGGTGGAGCGGCTGGCGGAACGGGTTGCGGCGGAATGTAATTCGGCCGAAGCCAGTCCTCACTGTAGGTCAACTCGTTTGGCCGGGTCGAGGCGCCGACGAAGACGTTCTGCATGATGGGCAGGAAGTTGTACTGGCGGTTCTTGAGGATCGGCGCCATGTATTGCACGCACAGCTTCGCCGACTGCTCAGCGCCCAGCCGTGACGCCGCCTGTACTGCGCCGCACAGGAACGAAAGCGGATTGGCGAAGTTGTTGAGCATCGGCACGCTGCTCACCGCGCCCTGGGCGGGTTGCCAGATGTTCACGTAGTTCTGCAACGTGTTGGGCGCCACATGCAGGAACTGCTTGACGTCGGCGAGGCTGTCGGTCAGCGCTTGTGTCACCCCGGCCAGTTTGTCCGATGTGGTGCCCAGCGCTTCGCGATTGTCGGCCACGAATGTCTGGACCTCGCCGACGACGTCGTTGAGGTCGCGGACCGCGTTGGCGACCTCGTCGGGATCGTTGGCCAGCAGCCCGGTCACGCTCGCGAGATTCTGGTTGAGCTGGCGCATCACGTCGGTGCTGTCCTGCAGCGCCGACACCAGGATCGCGAGATTCTTGACGGTGGAGAAGATGTCGGTGCTGTGATCGCTCAGCGCGGTCACGGCCTGCGACAGCTTGATGACGGTGTCACGAATGTTGGCACCTTCGCCACGCAGGTTGTCGGCGGCGGTGTTGATGACCGAACCCAGCGGGCTCACCCCGCCCGGCTCGGTCGGCTGCAGCGTCTCTGCCAGCTTCTCCAACTGCTGGCGGACCTCGTCCCACTCCACCGGAACGGCGGTGCGGTCCCGCGGAATGACGGCGTCGTCCTTCATCACGGGGCCGCCGGTGTAGACCGGGGTGAGCTGGATGCTGCGTGCGGTCACCAGCGTCGGCGACAGGATCGCGGCCTTCACGTCGGCGGGCACCTCGTACTTGCTGTCGTACCAGAACGAGATCTTCACCCGCTCGGGCTGCGGTTCGATGGACTCGATCCTGCCCACGGGCACACCGACGATCCGGACATCATCGCCGGGGTAGATGCCGTTGGCATTCTCGAAGTACGCGACGACGTGCGTGCGGTCGGTCCGGTCGATGGAGCGCAACAACACGATCGCGCCGCCCGCCAGGATCACGACCAGAGCAATGGCCAGAAAGATGCGGGCGGTGCGCGTCATTGTCCGGCCTCCGCGGTCGAAAGGTGGGGCACCCCACCGGGAGCGGGCATGAAGGCCGGTACCGGCGTGGGGCCCGGGGTCGACTGCAGACCCGGCGGCGCCTCGGCGGGCGGTCCCGGCGGCGGGCCACCGGGCGGCGGCGCCGGCGGCGGCTCGCGGTAGGGATAGCACCCAGTGGGGCCGGGTAACGGCAGTCCGGGCGGACCGCAACCCTGCTCACCGGGATTGCCGGTGATGGCGTCGGGAATGGTCAGCCGCGGATCGCCGCCCTGGCCGGTCCGCGGGAAGGGCACCGGAAGCGCGGGTGTCCCCGGTTGACCGACCTGTGGATCGTTGAGTTCGGACGGCAGCAGCACGTTGGGATCCAGCCCCAGGTCGGAGAAGGCGGCGTCGATGAACGGCTGCAGGAACTGGCCCGGCAGCAGGTTGGCGACGTAGGTCTTGAAGAACGGACCACCGGACACCGATTCGCCCAGCGACATCGAGTAGTCGGTGAGCAACTCGAGCGACTTCTGCAGTCGTTCCTTGCGGTTGTCGACGATCGTCAGCACGCCGTTGAGCTTGTCCAGAGCAGGTCTCATGGTCTCGCGGTTCTCCGCGATGAAGCCCTGTAACTGCTCGCTGAGCGCCGAGATGTTGCCGGAGACCTGATCCAGTGCGGCGCTCTGGGTCTCCAACTCGGCCAGCAGCGCGTTGGTGTTGGTGATCAGGCTGACCACCTGGCCGCTGCGCTCGGCGAGCACCGTGGTGGCCTTGTCGGCGTTGACCAGCAGACCTCGCAGCTGCGCGTCACGTTCGTTCAGCGTCTCGGAGAACCGCGCCACGCCTTCGACCGCGATCCGCAACTCCGGCGGGGTGTCGGAGAACGTCTCGGCCAACACCCGGAGTGAGTCCGACAACTGATTGGTGTTCAGGCCGCTGATCGTCGTCGCCAACTCGCCCAACGCATCCGGCAGTTCATAGGGCGACGTCGTGCGTTCAAGGGGAATCGTGCCCTCCAGTTCGCCGTCGCCGCGGGAGGCGACCTCGAGGACCTTCGTGCCCAGCAGACCCCTGGTCTTGATCGCCGCCTCGGTGCGATCGCCCAGCCGGATGTCTTTGGCGACGGTGAACGTCACCAGTGCGTGCGGCCCGTCCAACTCGATGGACTTGACCTGGCCCACCTCGAATCCCGACACCTGCACGCCCTCGCCGGTCGTCAGCCCGCCTGCGTCGGCGAAGTAGGCCGAGTACTCGGCGCCCTGGAGGAACGGCAGCCGCTCGTAGTTCAGCGACCCCAGCACGATGGCGATCGTCAGCGCCAGCCCGACCAGGCCGATGACGAACTGATTGCGTTCGGAGAAGGACTTCACCTCGGCGCACACCTCCCGCTGGACTGCCCAGCGACCTTCACGAACACCGGCTGGCCGCCCTTGCCGTTGAGCTTGAGCACGATGTCACACAGGTAGAAGGTGAAGAAGTCGCCGTAGATACCTTGCCGCGCAAGCGCTTGATAGGCATCGGGCAAGGTGTTCAGCAGGTTGTCGAAGTACTCATGGTCGGCCACCACGATCCCCGCCGCGCGGTCCGTCTCCCGAATCGTCTTGGCGAACGGCGGCCGGGCCTCGGCCAGGAGGTCGGTGATGGTTGCCGCCGCGGCGTTGGTGTAGGCCAGCCCGTTGCTGACGTCCTCCTTGCGCTCCTGCAGTGTCCCCACCAGTTCGGAGAGCGCGTCGACGGCCTTTGCGAACTGGTCGCTCTGGTCCCCGAGCGATCCCAGCACGACGTTGAGGTTGATGAGGACCTCCCCGATCAGCCGGTCCCGGTCGGCCAGCGTGCTCGTCAGCGCGGCGGTCTGGGCAAGGAACGAGTTGATCGTCGCGCCCTGACCCTGCAGGGCCGCAATCAGCTGGCTCGACAACGCATTCACCTGATCCGGATCCAGCGCCCGGAACAGTGGCCGGAAGCCGCCGATCAACGCGTCGAGGTCGAGCGCGGGCGAGGTGCGGGCCAGGGGGATCGTCGCACCGGGCGCGAGTCTCTTGGTCTCCCCGGCGCCCTCCTCGAGCGCCAGGTACCTGCCGCCGATGAGATCGTCGTAGCGGATGACGACCCTGCTGCCCTCGGTCAGCACCACCGACTCGTCTGCGGTGAACTCCACCCGCGCCGTGGTATCCGGTTGAATGGCAACCTTTTCGACCTTGCCGACCTCGACGCCGGCGATGCGGACGAAGTCGCCGTTCTCCAGCCCGGTGACATTGGTGAACAAGGCGTTGTAGCTCTTGCTGACCTCCCCGAAGCGCATCTCCCCGAACACCGCGAACAACCCGAACACGCCGAGCACGCACACAGACAAGAACACGGCAAGACGCACGGCGTCGTGCCGGATCTTGGCTTTCATGCCTGCCACGGCTGGTCTCCTCTCATGGCGTCGTCTGTTGGGGGTCGCTGGCGATCATGGGAACGGCGGGCCCGGCCGTGCCGGGGTGGGCAGGGGTGTCGGCGGTAGGGGTGTGGGCTGCATCTGCGCGGGCGAGTGCACGATGAACGGCTCCGAACCCGGCGTCGGCCCGGGTTCCCGCGGCGCCATCGGCGGCGGTGCGGCAGGCAGGCCCGGCCACAGCGGGGTGCCGTCGTCTGCGTACAGGTCCGCACCGTAGGCCGGGGCCCCCGGATACGGGATCGGTCCGATCGCGGGCCCACCGAACAGGTTGCGGATGCTCGGCGGTTCGGGCACGGCGCGGGTGACCGGAAGGTAGTTGGCATAACCGGGGAACCCGATGCCGGGGTTGGGGCGCCAGTCGAGCCCGGTGCCGAACCCGGTGTTCGTGACGAGGTTGCGCACGGGCCAGTTCTGTGCGACATCGGGCAGCGAGCCGCAACTCGGTTTGCCGCCCGGGCCGCCCTTGGCGCCGACGATCGGCAGGTGGTTGGGGTACTTGTACGGGTCGTCGCCCAGCGTCAGGGCCACGTCCAGCACCAGCGTCCGGCCGTTGCCTCCCGGCGCGTCGTACCCGCCGGTGTCGAGCAGGGTCTTCGCGCCGGTCAGCAGGCAGGTGTATTCCGGGCTGTACTTGTAGAGCAGGTTCGTCGTCGGCTCGAGCACGTTGATCGCCTTGATGAGGTTGGCCTGATTCGGCGCGAGCAGACTGATGCCGCTGTTGGAAAGACCAATGGTGGCCAGCAGCAACGCGTCCAGTTGGCTGGCGCGGCCGGCGATCGTGGTGCTCGTTGTGCTGAGCGCGTCCAACGTGGTCAGGATGGCCGGCGCCGCAACGCTGTACGTGTCGTTGAAATCCCTGAGCGCGCGCAGGTCGGCGGTGATCGTCTCATTCCGCGGATTGAGTTCCAGCAGAACCTGATTCGCGTCGGTGGTGGCCTGGCCGATCTGCTCGCCCTGACCGCGGACACCCTCGGCGAGCGCGAACAGGGTGCTGTTGAGCTTGGCCGGGTCGATCTGCTCGAGCACGTCGACCACGTTCTGGAAAACCGTGTTGGCTTCGACGGTGACGTTGCGCGACCTGATCACCTGACCGGCCTTCAGCTGACCTCTGGGATCGCTGGGGTAGACCAGATCGACGAATTTGGCGCCGAACACCGTGGTGGCCCGGATCTGCGCCTCGACGTTCGCCGGGATGAACTCGATCTTGTCCTTGTCGATCTCGAGCTTCAACGCCACCGGCTCGGAGCCGCCCTGGATGGCAGAAACCCGACCCACCTGGACGCCGCGCAACTTGACCTTGGCGTTCTGTTCCATCACCAGGCCCGACCGGTCGGAGGTCAGCGTGACGGTCTCGGTCCGCTTGAAGGTGCCGAGGAACAGCGAATAGGTCAGCCAGAGCGCGACGACGATCAGGATCACGAGGATCAACGTCCACCAGGCGGGGTGCAGGCCTTCGTCTTTTCCTTCCATCGTCACCCGGCCAGGTTGAAGTTGCCGGATTGGCCATAGACCGCGAGCGAGAGCATGACCAGGACGAAGGCCGAGACGATCAGCGAGGAGCGCACCGCCCGCCCGACGGCCTCCCCCACCCCAGCCGGCCCACCTCGTGCGGTGAAGCCGTAATAGGTGTGCACGAGCATGATGACGACGGACAGAGCGATGCATTGGCCGAAGGACCACATCAGGTCGGTCGGGTTCAGGAACGTCTTGAAGTAATGGTCGTAGACACCCGTCGATTGCCCGTAGATGACGGTGGTGCCGAACCGCGCCGCCCAGAACGCCATCAGCACGCCGACGCAGTACAGCGGGATCACCACGAGGAAGCCCGCGATGACCCGCGTCGAGGCGAGGAACGCGATGCTGCGGATGCCCATCACCTCGAGGGCGTCGATCTCCTCGTTGATTCGCATCGCGCCGAGTTGAGCGGTCGCTCCGGCGCCGATGGTGGCGGACAGCGCGATCGCGGTGGTGGCCGGTGCGATCAGGCGCACGTTGAAGTAGGCCGACACGAATCCCGTCAGGGCCTCCACGCCGAGTTCGGAGAAGTCGCTGTAGCCCTGCACCGCCACCAGTGCGCCCGTGGTGACGGTCAGGAAGCCGACGATCGCGACCGTGCCGCCGATGATGATGAGCGCCCCGGCCCCGAGGCCCATCTGAGCGATGATCCGTATCAGCTCGACCCGGTAGTGGATCAAGACGTAATGGATGGAACGCATGGTGCGGCCGTAGAACTTGGTCTGCATCCCGATGCGGTTCCAGGGGTCGGCCACACTGCGGAACCGGCTCTTCAGCCAGGGGAACTGGGAGTGGGGCCTCGAGACCGTCATAGCGTGATCTTGATCGCTACGGCGGTTGCGACGATGTTGATCGCGAACAGCGCCATGAAGGTGAACACCACGGTTTCGTTCACCGCGTTACCGACACCGGCCGGGCCGCCCCGCACGGAAATCCCTTTGTAACAGGCGATCAGGCCGGCCGAGAGCCCGAACAACGCCGCCTTCACCAGCGCGATGACCACATCGGTGGCCCCGATGATCAGCGTCAGACCGGCTGCGAAGGCGCCCGGCGAGACGTTCTGGATGTAGACGACGAAGAAGTAGGCACCGGAGAGACCGACGAGGATCACGGTGGCGGACAGCGCCAGCGACACGACGGTGGCGGCCAACACCCGGGGAACCACAAGCGCCTGAATGGGATTGACGCCCATCACCCGCAGCGCGTCGAGCTCCTCTCGAATCGTCCGCGCACCCAGATCAGCGCACATGGCTGTGGCGCCGGCACCGGCGACCACCAGAACCGTAACGATGGGCCCGATCTGCCGCACGGTGCCGAGGGCGGCCCCCGTACCCGAAAAGTCCGCGGCGCCGATCTCGCTCAGCAGGATGGTTTCGATGAAGGTCAGCAACACCGTGTACGGAATGGTCAACAGAAGCGTCGGCACGATCGACACCCGCGCGACAAACCAAGCCTGAGCGATCAACTCTCGCCACGCGAAGGGCGGCTTGAACATCTGCACGAACGTGTCGAGCGCCATCGAGTAGAAGCCGCCGAAGGCGCGCACCGGCGTGGCAATTGCGTTGACAGCGACCATCAGTCGGCTCTCATCCGCGTGCACTGCACTGCCATAGCCCGCCGACCTTCCCTGACACCAACAACCCGCGCCCGTGATGGTTGTGGCGCAAGGTTACACACGGGCGGACGCCGGGGAACCGTATATCAAGAATTTGCGGCCGGGCAACAGCACAGCCGGAACCGGGGGGTTCTGTCACAATTCGGGTGTCAAGCGGTGCCCACCGCGTCCTCCAGCTCCGCGATGACGATCTTGCGCATTCCGAGCATCGCCTTGGTCGCAGCCGCAGCACGGGCGGGATCGGGATCGTCGAGCAACTCGTAGAGGCGGTCGGGCACGATCTGCCAGCTAAGGCCGAACCGGTCCTTGAGCCAGCCGCACTGCGATTCCTCGCCGCCGTCGACCAGGCGGTCCCAGTAGTGGTCGACCTCCTGCTGGCCCCGGCAGTGCACCGTGAACGACACGGCTTCGGTGAAGGCGAACGCCGGGCCGCCGTTGATGCCGATGAAGCGGTTGCCGTCGAGCACGAAGGTGCCCGAAACGACGTCGCCGGGAGTGCCGGGTCCGGCGTCGGTGTAGCGGTTGAGCTTCTCGATCGACGAGTTCGGGAAGATCGCCGTGTAGAACCGCGCGGCTTCTTCGAGGTTGTTGTCGAACCAGAGGGAGGGGGTGATTGCAGGCATGCCGGGTAGACCTGTGAGACGGCCGAAAGTCATCGAGGCGTGGGTGGGTCCGCTCCCAGCGCCCGCAGTGCGAAGTCGAGGATGTCGCGTTTCGCCCTGGTCAGGCCGTCGTGGTCGTCGTAGGACTGGGCGATCATGACCCTGCTGATCACCGCGTTGATGGCCATGGCGTCCATCTCGGGCCGGGCCAGCGGGAACGAACCGTCGTCGCGACCGCGGCGCAGGATCTCCACCAGCGAGCGTTCCCGGTCGGCGTGGGCCTGCTCGCGGGTCTCGCGATACCCCCTGGCGGCGCGGACCTCGTCGGAGTCGATCACGGTGAAGTGCTGGCGCGTCCGGTCGTCGTGAATCAACCCGAACATGCCCTCGATCCAGGCTTCGAGTTGGCGGACGGCGTCGCCGGGGTGGCTCTCCAGCACCCGGTTCAGGCGTTCGGCCAGCGCGTCGGTTTCCTTGCGCAGCATCGCAAGGAACAGCTCGTCCTTGGATTCGAAGTGCCGGTAGAAGGCTCGGGTGGACACCCCGGCGCGCTGCAAAATGGCAGCGACGGGGATAGCCCCACTGTGCGGCTCGGACAGGCAGTCGTAGGCAGCGTCGATGATGCACCCGCGATCGTCGTCGGCGGATTCGGCGTGCACGAGAGCAAAGTATATTGACGCGCTCATCAATGAGCCCGGAATCGATGCAAAATCCCCTGCTGAGTAACGTGAGGCGCCGGGGAAAGCCGAGAGGACGTCCGTGACCATTATCGGAAGCCAACCGCAGACCGTCACGTTCCGCGGATCCGAGGACCTCACCCTGGTGGCCGACGAGTGGAACCGCGGCGCGGCCACGGCAGCGGATCGGCCCACCGTGCTGATGCTGCACGGCGGCGGACAGAACCGCTTCTCCTGGAAGAAGACCGGCCAGATACTCGCCGAGCAGGGCCTGCACGTGGTGGCGCTGGACAGCCGGGGGCACGGCGACAGCGATCGGGCGCCGACGGCGGACTACACCGTCGACGCACTGTGCGCGGACACACTCGCGGTGGTCGAGCAGATCGGGCGCCCGGTGGCGCTGATCGGCGCGAGCATGGGCGGTATGACGGGCATGCTGGTCGCCGACGCCGCCGGCCCGGACACGGTGACGAAGCTGGTGCTCGTCGACGTGGTGCCCCGCTACGAGAAGGACGGCAGCGCCCGGATCCGCGAGTTCATGGCCAGTGGCATCGACGGTTTCGAAACGCTGGACGACGCCGCCGACGCGGTCGCCGCCTACCTGCCGCACCGGGAGCGGCCGCGCAGCACGGAGGGACTCAAGAAGAACCTGCGGCGCCGCGGCGGCCGGTGGTTCTGGCACTGGGATCCGGCGTTCCTGACCGCTCCGATGGACGACCCGTTCGTGCGGGTGGAGAAGTTGGAGCACGCGGTGATGAACTTGACCATCCCCATCCTGCTCATCCGTGGAAAGCTCTCCGACGTGGTGAGCGCCGACGGCGTCAAGGACTTCCTGCACAAGGTGCCGCGTGCGGAGTTCGTCGAACTCGCCCAGGCCGGCCATACCGCCGCGGGCGACGACAACGACGCGTTCTCCGAAGTCGTGGTGCAGTTCGTCAGCCGGTGACCGTCGACCGCCGCACCGTCGGCTTCAATTTTGGCCGAGCCCGAGCTGCCTGCGCCCGCGGTCGGTGAGCGGCAGGCCGAGCAGGTCCTGGCCGACCACTACGGCGTCACCGCCCGCGCCACCTCGTTGGGCAGCCAGCAGGACAAGAACTTCCTCGCGACCGCCGCCGACAGCACCGTCATCGGGGTGCTTAAGGTCGCCAATCCCGCGTTCAACGCCACGGAACTGGCAGCCCAGGACACCGCGGCCGAAGCGATCGCCGAGGCCGAGCCGACCCTGCGCATCGCGGTGCCGCTGCCCAACCGCGCGGGTGAGAAGTGCACGCCGGTCGACGGTCTGGTCGACGGCACGGCGTACGTGCGACTGTTGCGCTACCTGCCCGGAGGCACCCTGCTGGACTCGGGATACCTGCCGCCGACCGCCGTCGCAGGCCTGGGCGACGTGGCGGGCCGGGTCAGCCGGGCGCTGGCGGGTTTCACGCATCCCGGGCTGGACCGGGTCCTGCAGTGGGATCTGCGCTACGGCGCCGACGTGGTGGCCCACCTGGTCCCGCACGTCGGCGACGCGGTGCTGCGGGCGCGAATCCAGGCGGCCGCCCGCGCGGCGTGGACGCGGATCGCACCGCGAGCCGACGCATTGCCGCGCCAGGCGGTGCATCTCGACCTCACCGACGCGAACGTGGTGGTGTCGGCCGGCCGGCATCCGGACGGGGTCATCGACTTCGGCGACCTCACCGACAGCTGGGCGGTCTGCGAACTGGCGATCACGGCGTCGTGCGTGTTGGGTCACGCGGGCAGCGGTCCGACGTCGGTGCTGCCCGCCGTCCGTGCCTTCAACAGCATTCGACCCCTGTCCGTCGCGGAGGCCGACGTGCTGTGGCCGCTGCTGGTGCTGCGCACCGCGGTGCTGATCGTCAGCGGTGCGCAGCAGGCGGCCCTCGATCCCGACAACGACTACATCACCGGCCAGTCCGATGACGAGCGCCGGATGTTCGAGCAGGCCACGTCGGTGCCGATGGACGTCATGACCGCGGTGATCAAGGCCGACCTCGGCCTGGCTGATGCCGTGGAAGCCGTTGTGCCACAGGGCCGGTTGGCAAAAGTGGACGCCCACTCGGTGGTGATGCTGGACCTGTCGACCGCGTCGGACCTCTACGACGACGGCCGGTGGCTGACGCCGGGCGTCGAGGACGAGGCGGCCTGCGCCGCGCTGCGTGCCGGCGCGTCGGCCGCGATGACACGCTACGGCACGCCGGTGCTGAGCCGGGCCCCGAGGCTCAGCCAGGAGACCCCCGACGTGGTGGCGACGGGCATGACGGTGTGGTTCGCATCGGACACCGCACTGCTCGCACCGTGGCACGGTGACGTGACGTCGTCGGCCGACGCCGTCACGCTGCGCGGTGCCGACTACGAGGTGACGGTGTCCGGTGCCCGGGTGACCGCGCAGCCCGGAAGGGTCGGCGCCGGTGAGCAGTTGGCGTCGGCGCAATCGCAGCAGCGGATTCAGGTGAGCGTGCGGCCGGTCGGCGCGGCGGTCGCACCGGCGTTCACCTCCGCCGAACTGGCTCCGGGCTGGCTGGCGCTCACGCGCGACCCGCGCCCGCTTGTGGGCCTGTCTCCGCTCATGTCACCGACCGAGCCGGATCTGTTGGCGCGGCGCGACGCGAGTTTCGCTGCGGTGCAGGAGCACTACTACCGGAGTCCCCCGCAATTCGAGCGGGGATGGCGAAACTACCTGCTGTCCACGGCCGGCCGCTGTTACCTCGACATGGTCAACAACGTGACGGTACTGGGTCACGCGCACCCCCGCGTCGCCGACGCCGCCGCCCGCCAACTGCGCAAGCTCAACACCAATTCGCGGTTCAACTACGAGGCGGTCGTCGAGTTCAGCGAGCGGATGGCGGCGACGCTGCCCGATCCGCTGGCCACCGTGTTCCTGGTCAACTCCGGCTCGGAGGCAAGCGATCTGGCGATCCGGCTGGCGACAGCGGCGACGGGCAGACGCGATATGGTCGCGGTGCGCGAGGCGTACCACGGGTGGACCTACGGCACCGACGCCGTGTCGACGTCGATCGCCGACAACCCGAATGCGCTTGCGACGCGGCCGGAGTGGGTGCACACGGTCGAATCGCCGAACAGCTTCCGCGGTAAGTACCGGGGCGCCGATGCGAGTCGGTACGCCGGCGAGGCGGCACGCCAGATCGAGGAGTTGATCGCGGCGGGCCGGCCGCCCGCGGCGTTCATCTGCGAGAGCGTGTACGGCAATGCGGGCGGGCTGGCGCTGCCCGACGGATATCTGAAGCAGGTGTACGCGGCGGTGCGCGCGGGCGGCGGCCTGGCGATCTCTGACGAGGTGCAGGTCGGCTACGGCCGTCTCGGCGAGTGGTTCTGGGGCTTCCAACAGCAGGACGCCGTTCCCGACATCGTGTCGGTGGCCAAGTCGACGGGCAACGGTTATCCGCTCGGAGCGGTGATCACGAGTCGGGCGGTGGCCGAAGGCTTTCGGTCGCAGGGCTACTTCTTCTCGTCGACCGGCGGAAGCCCGTTGTCGTGCGCTATCGGGATCACGGTGCTCGACGTGCTCCGCGACGAGGGGCTGCAGCAGAACGCCAGACGAGTCGGGGCGCACCTGAAGAGCCGGCTGCTCGGGCTGCGCGACAAGCACCCGATCGTCGGGACGGTGCACGGGATCGGGTTGTACCTGGGCGTCGAGATGGTGCGCGACACAGAGACACTCGAGCCGGCCACCGAGGAGACCGCGGCAATCTGCGACCGCATGCTCGAACTGGGCGTGATCATTCAGCCGACCGGTCACCACCAGAACATCTTGAAGACCAAGCCACCGTTGTGCATCGACGCCGAGGGCGCCGACTTCTACGTCGACGCCCTGGATTGTGTGCTGGCCGAAGGCTGGTAGCCCGCTAATCCGCGCGAGCGTGAAACCACTGCGAGAAATCAGCCGAAATCTCGCAGCAGGTTCACACTCGGCGGGCGCGGGCGGCCGCGATGCGCTGAACGATCGTGGCTTCCGTATCCCGCGCCGTCACTCTCACGTCGATCCAGCCCAGTGCGGTGACTTCGTCGAAACGCCGGATGTCGCGGTCGATCTGACTCCTCGTCGACCAGTGATGCTCACCCTCATAGTCAGCGCCCACCTTGATGTCCTCCCAGCCCATGTCCAGCACGGCCACCAGAACGCCGAACTCGTTGCGGACCGGGATCTGCGTCTGGGGCCTTGGGAAGCCGGCGCGGATGAGGAGCAGCCGCAACCACGTCTCGCGCGGTGACTCGGCTCCGCCGTCGACGAGGTCGAGCGCTTGCCGGGCACGCCTGATTCCCCGCCGGCCGGAGTGGCGCTGCACCAGCAACTCGACATCGGCCATCTTGAGGTTCGTCGCGCGAGCGAGAGCATCGATCTTCGCCACGGCGGACTCCATCGGGTATCGGCATGCGAGATCAAGTGCCGTTCGCGCGGGTGTCGTAACCGCCATTCCCGCGACAGTCTCGATCTCGTCGGCAATCAGTCGGTCCGCCCAGGTCGTGATGTGCTGTGGTGGATGACGATTGTCGTAGATCAGCTGCGCGGGCGCCTGGCCGTCGATCCACTTCGCGCCGTGGACGGCCGCTGCGGACTGCCCTGCGATGATTCCGCGGCGCCGCGACCACAGCCAAGCCGATTTCGCACGAGTGGCCGCCGTGAGCTGCGCATCGGCCGCGACGTACACGTCTCGATGAACGGCGACGAACCTGCTTCTCAACGTGTACGGGCTCAACCGACCCGCCGCGACGGCCTCACTCCCGATGAACGGCTCCGCTCCCATGCGGCCAGTTTGGTTTCGACCACCGACAGGTTCACGACTGTGAAACTACGGCGAAAAATCCGGCGAATTTCCGCGACGGTTTCACACTCGCGTATGAATCACGCCAGCAGCGGGACCGCCTCGTCGCGGGCGTCGGTCAGGATTTCGAACATCGCTCGTCGGGTCGCGGTCAACTCTGCGCGCTCGAACGCTTTGCCCGCCAACTGAATCCGGCACGTCGCAATGGCCGAGTTGTAGCAGAACTTCGTCGTGCCGTCGGTGTCGGTGTACGTCAGCCCGATGACATCGGCGGGCTCGGTGACGATCTCGCCCTCGACCATCTGCTCCCCCACCCGGCCGCCGAAGGTCCACGAGAACGGCCGGTAGCGCCCGTGCGTCTGCATACTGCCGAGGATCGAGCGCACCGCGAACTCCTGACCGGCATGGCGGAACACGAACAACGTCGCGCCGGGCAGTAACACCGGACCCACTCTGGCACGGGCTGTGACGATCTCCAGCGACGAGTCGGGGTGTTCGTCGAAACCGCAGACCTGCCCGTACGCGTACGCAGGCGTGTGTCGCGTACCCCAGTTGTGGTTGACGCTGCCGGTCCAGCCGTCGAGCGCCACCCGGATGTCGTCGACTTCGAGCAGCCCGTCGAACCGGGCGAGCGGATGGCGCACCGTCGTCTTCGCCGTCGGGAAGCGCGCTCGGTATGCGCGCTCGGTGAGCAGCTTGACCGGGTCCGCGGAGCCGGGGGTGATCCGAAGGTCCCAGCGCGCCGAGCGGTCGCCACCGGTGACGACGCCCTCGGCCGATTGGTCGTCGAGGAAGGTCGCGCCGATGCGCGCCGTCCACTCGTCGTAGCGGTAGTCGGCCGCGGCGATGGGATAGGGCTCCTTGAGCGCCCGGTTGCCGGCGCCGTCCGGGTCGAAGACCATCACCCACACGTCGGCGACGGGTTCGCCGGCGGTCGGCAGCAGCAGCGTTTCGCGCAGCCACAGTGCCTTCGGCAGGTCAGGGTGGTTGGCGCGGAGGTAGCGACTCTCGTAATACGGGGCCTGCGCGGGCATCACGGGACCAGCATCCAATACTTGACCCGTGATGGGAGCGCAGATCGCGGCTTACGTGTTGGCAGTCGTCGCGGCGGCGGAGGCCGTCGCGCTCGGGATCCTGTGGATCCGCTATACCCGCCAGCGCGACGAACTCCTCGAGGCCCGCAAGCGCGTCGACACCAGGAACATGCTGTTCACCGGTGGCCGTGAGGCCGTCAAGCAGGTGTGGCAGACGGCCAACATCCTGCGCAAGGACGGCCTCGGCGCCGCGGTGCGGTCCTCGATCGAGGACCTCGCCGACTGGGCCGAGGTGGAGCGGCCGGACCTGGCCCGGCTCTCGCCGAGCGGCAAGACGGTGATCCTGTTCTCCGACATCGAGGAGTCGACGGCACTCAACGAGCGCATCGGTGACCGCGCCTGGGTCCGGCTGATCGGCCGGCACGACAAGATGGTGCGCCGACAGGTGAACAAGCATTCGGGTTACGTCGTCAAGAGCCAGGGCGACGGGTTCATGGTGGCGTTCGCCCATCCCGAGCAGGCGGTGCGCTGCAGCATGGACATCCAGCGCTCACTTCGACGGCAGGCCAACGGCTTTCGGGTCCGCATGGGGATTCACATGGGAAGGTCGGTTCGCCGCGGTGACGACCTGTTCGGCCGCAACGTCGCGATGGCCGCCCGGGTCGCCGGCGAGGCCGACGGCGGCGAGGTGCTGGTCAGCGAGGTGGTGCGCGACGCGCTGCGCGAGGCCGACGACATCGCGTTCGACGAGGGCCGCGACGCCGAGCTCAAGGGGTTCAGCGGCGCGCACCGGCTGTACGCAGTCGCGAGCTAACCGTCGGTCGTGTTGGCCTCGGCGACCCGCTGGTGCAGCCGCGCCCGGATGTCGTCGGGGGTGTAGGAGTTTCGCCGTCGCTGGTCGCGCGCGACCAGCACACCGCCCGCCACGACGCCGGCGACTCCGGCCAGCCCGACCCATTTCCAGATGCCCCGCATGGCGGCCAGTCTGCCTAAGCTGCGGGGGTGAAACCAACCACGGTGTCGCTGGAGCGCGCGCTCGACGCGACACGGACCGGTGACCTGTGGCTGTTCCGGGGCCGGTCAGGGCCGGACCGGGCGATCCAGTCGATGACCAACGCGCCGGTCAACCATGTCGGGATGACGATCGCGATCGAGGATCTGCCGCCGTTGATCTGGCACGCCGAACTCGGGGACAAGCTGACCGACTTGTGGACGGGCGACCATCATCGCGGCGTGCAACTCAACGACGCGCGCCTGGCGGTGGAGCGCTGGGTCAACAACTACCACCAGCAATGCTGGCTGCGGCAGTTGATGCCGGAAGCCAGTCGCGAGCAGGAAGATCGCGCGCTCAAAGTGGTGGCGCGGATGGACGGGACACCGTTTCCCAGCACCGCGCGGTTGACCGGCCGCTGGTTTCGCGGCCGCTTCGCCGCCACCGACTTCACCCGCGGAATCCCGTTCGTGCACCGGCGTGTTCGCGATGCGACGCAACGCAGGAAACAGCAGAAGCTACAGGTCGGCCTGGAGACGACGTACTGCGCGGAGACCGTCGCCATCACCTACGAGGAGATGGGGCTGCTGACCACCGAGAAGCACTACAGCTGGTTCGATCCGGGCAAATTCTGGAGCGGCGACGACCTGCCGCTGACACCGGGCCACCGGCTCGGCGCCGAGATCGCCGTGGTGCTGGACTGATTGGCCGCGCTAGAGCCGCGCGAAGCAGGGATTCGCGTCTTCCTTGGGAATCGACGCGTTCTGGCTGGAGAACGTGCCGACGACCCCGATGTCGGTGACCTCGACGCTGTCGGCGTGGATTCCGAGCGGGTAGTTGTCGTTGAGCTTCTTGGTCAGGTCGTTCAGCGCTGTCTGCACAGCATCTTTCGGAAGCGGGCCGACGACGTCGAGCACCTGCAGGTTCAGGTCGCCGTCGGTGACGACGGGCTTGGCGGTCACCCTGTTGTCGCCCGCCTCCAGGATCACGGTGCCGGCGTTCGGGTCGGTGCGCACACCGGTGATCAGGTTGCCCACGCCGGGCAGGTTGGCGGCAACGGTGTCCTTGATGCCCGCCGACTTCCAGCTGAGCGTGGCGTCGAGCGATCCGATGGTCCCTTTCGAGTCCGCGGTCTCCCGCAACCGCACGTCGGCGAGGGTCACTTCCGCCGTCATCCCGTCGGCGCTCTGCACGCGGTCGCCCGCCGTGGTGACCGAGATATTGGTGTAGTGACCGGTGACGTGCTGCCAGAGGAACGGTGGGTTCACGCCGAACGAGATCGACACACCGTCTTCGGTGACGCACTCGGCGACTTCGGTCAGGATGCCGTCGGCGCGGTGCCGTGCGTAGAGTTCGCCACCGGCCAGCCCCCCGGCGAGCAGCGCGACCACGATGACGGCGGTCAGGGCGATCATCTTCTTGTTGAATCCGCGTGCCCGACGCGGCTTTTCGTCGGCACCCGGAGTCGGGCCGAACGTCGGCGGTGGCGGCGGTGCCGGCGGCTGCCGGTACATCTGCTCCGTTGGCCGCGCATCGGCCGGCGAGGGAGGCTTCGGGAAGCGCTGGGTCGGGCCGGTGACCGGCCGAGGATGCTGGCGGATCTGTTCGGTCGGCGGTTCGGGACGCCTCGGCGCTGGCTGCGTCGGTGGCTCGGGCTGCGCAGGCGGCGGCCGTCGCGGCGGCTCGGGCCGGGGTGGCGGTGGCGGTCGGCGCTGCCCCGGGTGGGGTGGCGGCGCACCCCTGCCGCGCCAGTCGGGCTGGCCGGGGCGCTGCGGCGGCTGGGTCACCTGCGCGATTCTGCCCTATCCGGCCCCGATCAGGAGCCACGGAAGGTGGTCTGCCGCCTCGCGAGGTAAGCGGCGAGGTTCTGCAGCGACGAGTTCATCCCGTCCTCGTGGTCCTTGGCGGATACCCCGGGCGGGACATCGTCGGCGCGGAACTCGACCCGGGTGCCACCGTCCACCCTCGAGACGGTCCACGTCATCGTCATCGTGCCGCCGAACGAGGGATCCTTCGAAGCGAAGTCGACCGCTTGCACGACGCGGTCGTCGGGCTCGATCTCGACGAAACGCGCTTCGACCACGTCGGTGTCCGCATCGCTCTTTCCGCCGTCGGCCGGCGGCACCGTGTACGTCAGAACCAGGCGGTACGACCCACCCGGACGGGCGTCGAAGTGCTCGAAGCGACCCGTCATCCCGGACGGCGGCAGCCATTCGACGAGCGCCTGCGGATCGATGAGAGCCTCAAACACACGAGTGAGCGGCGCTTTGACCACCGTTGAGGCGGTATCGGTGCGGGTCATGTCACCAGATTGAACCCGAGCCCGACCCTGCACGGCAGGACTCCGACACTTGCCATGGTTAGACCCATACCCCATTGGGTATAGGCTCGCCCGGGAGGAGGAGTCCAAACACCATGGCGATGCTCGTCAGTCTGCTCTCAGGGGCAGTCATCGGTGTGCTGCTGGGACTGCTCGGGGGCGGGGGATCCATCCTCGCCGTGCCCGCACTGGTCTACATCGTCGGGCTGGACATCAAACAGGCCATCCCGATGTCCCTGATCGCGATCGGTGTCGCTTCCGCTGTCGGCGCACTGCCGAAGCTACGAGCCGGTCATGTTCAGTGGCGCCTGGCGGCGATCTTCGCGACCGCCGGAGTCCCAGCGACGTTCGCCGGGACGGCCATCGGCAGACACCTGTCGCAGTCGGCCCTGCTGATCGGGTTGGCCATCGTGATGGTGGTCGCCGCCTGGCGCATGCTCCGCGATGACGGCGAGACCGGCTCGGCCTGCACCGTCGGCGATTCCGGCATCAACTGGCGGCGGTGCGCACCCCGCTCCATTTCCGCGGGCATCCTCGTCGGCCTGCTCACCGGTTTGTTCGGCGTGGGCGGCGGATTCCTCATCATCCCCGCGTTGGTGCTCGCGCTCGGCGTGGAGATGCCGATCGCCATCGGTACCTCCCTGCTGATCATCGCGGCCAACTCGGCGGCGGGCATCGTGGCCCATCTCAGCGACGCGAGCATCGACTGGTCCATCACCGGCGCGTTCGTCGGTGCGGCGATCGTCACCTCGTTGGTCGCCGGTCATCTCGGCACGAAGATCGAAACCGACCGGCTCCGACGATGGTTCGCCTACCTGGTCTTCGCCGTCGCCGCATACGTCCTTGTCGATACGACCCTGTTGCACTGACCGAAGGAGAACTCATGAACGTATCCATCATCGAAACCTCCGGGCTCGGGGACCGCAGCTACATCGCCGACGAGGACGGCGTCGCGGTCGTCGTCGACCCACAACGCGATATCGACCGTGTCCTCGAGCTCGCCGACGAACTCGGCGTGCGGATAACGCACGTCCTCGAGACCCACCTGCACAACGACTACGTCACCGGCGGTCTCGAACTGTCCCGGGTCACCGGCGCCGAGTACGTCGTGCCCGCCGGCGACGACGTCGACTACCTACGGCGCGCCGTCGCGGACGGCGACATCATCGACGCCGGACCGATGCAGCTGCAGGCCGTCCACACCCCCGGCCACACCCACCACCACATCAGCTACGTGCTTCGCGATCGCGACGGCGCGACGGTCGGGGTGTTCACGGGCGGATCGATGCTGCACGGCACCACGGGGCGCACCGATCTGCTCGGCGAGGAACACACCCAGGAACTCACCCACGCCCAGTTCCGATCCGTTCATCGCCTCGCCGACGAACTGCCCGACGACACACAGGTCTACCCCACCCACGGCTTCGGCAGCTTCTGCTCGGCCACGCCCAGCAGCGGTGACTCCTCGACGATCGCCGAACAGCGCCGGAGCAATCCGGCGCTGACCAAGGACGAGCAGACCTACGTCGACGAACTCATCGCCGGCTTGTCGGCGTACCCCGCCTACTACGCGCACATGGGCGTCATCAACAAGCAGGGACCGCCACCGGTCGACCTCTCCACACCCGAGCCGGTCGACCCGGACGAGCTACGTCGCAGGATCAACGCCGGCGAGTGGGTCGTCGACCTCCGCAACCGCACCGCCTTCGCCGCCGGACACCTCGACGGCACGCTCGCCTTCGAGCTGTCCGACTCGTTCGTGAACTACCTCGGCTGGCTCTACCGCTGGGGCGCTCCGCTGACGCTGATCGGCGACGACAAGCAGCAGATCGTCGACGCCCGCAGGGAGCTCGTGCGCATCGGGGTCGACAACGTCACCGGATCGGCGGTCGGGGAGGTGTCGCGATTCAGCGACGGCGTACCGCTGCGCTCCTATCGAGTCGCCGACTTCGGCGAGCTGGCGGGCGTTCTCGGACGCGACGACCTCGTGGTGCTCGACGTCCGTCAGCACGGTGAGCACGAGGAGGGCCACATCGCCGGCGCCGTCAACATTCCGCTGCATGAGCTCGCCGATCGAATCAACGAGGTGCCTGCCGGCGAAGTCTGGGTGCACTGTGAATCGGGCTACCGATCGTCGATCGCGGCCTCGATGCTCGACCGTGAGCATCGAGACGTCGTCCTCGTCGACGACTCCTTCGACACCGCAAGGGAATTGAAGCTCGCCGAGTAGCGGCTGATCAGTCGGCCTGCTCATCTGAGGGCGGCGCCGTCCTCGATGCGCTACCTGCGGTTGACCCTGACGGCCTCGCGGATCAGGGCTTCGAACGCGTCGGCGTCCAACTCGTCGTCCTCACGCAGATCAATGGCACGCCCCACGGGGGCTTCCAAACTCGCGTTGAACAGGTTGTCCGGATCACTGATGGACGAACCCTTGGCGAAGTTCACCTTGACCTTGCCCTTGTACATCTCCAGCGTGCAGATCAGGCCATCCAACGAGAACGCCGGCACGCCATCAGGGTTGGATGGCTTGCGCCATTTGATCTCCTCGACGACGTCGGGTTCGGCTTGCTTGATCAACGACCGAATCTGCTCGACCCGGCCGATGCGCCAATCTTCGGTCATGCCCCGAATCTACCGACGTTGAGCCGAACTCCACCACGTGTGCAAAGGATCGCTCGTCTTGGGTTGCCGTCTACACGTTGAACCGGAACTCGACCGTGATGCGGCCGTCACTCAAGCGCGGCGGAAAGCGCCTTCGGATCAGGCAAGACTCGTTCTTCGACGAGCTTGCCCCAAGCGATGCGCGTGAACTGCACGCCGCGGTAGACCAACTTGCCGTCTCGCTTTGCCGCATATCGGGTGGCCATACGGGTCGACCACGGGCCGCCCTCGACGAGGATCTCTTCCACCTCAAAACGAATACCTGGAAGGCGGCCGAATAACTCAGTTCGCAACCAGTTCCGCATCGCATCCGCACCCTGCAACTCGGTCGCTAGCGGGTGGTCGCCGAAGTATACGAAGTGCACATCCTTTGCGATGGGGATGTCATCGAAGCGTTGATCGTTCAGCCGGTCCCACAGTGCCAGCGCCTGTTTGCGGACGAACCATCGATACAGCATTACGCGAGCGTAAGCCGGTTCGAAGTGGGATGAAACGAAAAAACCGAGTTCGACTGCCACCGCGATTCGCTAACGCCCGGCGGCCTTGCCGTCTACACGTTGAAGCGGAACTCGACCACGTCGCCGTCGGCCATGACGTAGTCCTTGCCTTCCATCCGCACCTTGCCCGCCGCCTTGGCCGCCGCCATCGAGCCGGCCTCGATCAGGTCCTCGTAGGAGACGATCTCGGCCTTGATGAAGCCCTTCTCGAAATCGGTGTGGATGACCCCGGCCGCCTTCGGCGCGGTGTCACCCTGGTGAATCGTCCACGCGCGGGCCTCCTTCGGGCCCGCCGTGAGGAACGTCTGCAGCTTCAACGTATGAAAGCCGGCCCGCGCCAACGCATCGAGGCCGCGTTCGGTCTGGCCGATCGACTCCAGCAGCTCGGCGGCGGACTCGTCGTCGAGTTCCTGCAGTTCGGCCTCGATCTTGGCGTCGAGGAACACCGCGTCCGCAGGCGCCACCAGATCTCGCAACTCCGCCTTGCGCGCCTCGTCGGTGAGCACCGCCTCGTCGGCGTTGAAGACATAGAGGAACGGCTTGGTGGTCAGCAGGTTCAGCTCGCGCAACGGCGTCGCGTCGATGCCCGCGGCGAACAGCGTCGTGCCGCCGTTGAGGATCTCCTGCGCAGCCGCGGCCGCGTCGTGGGCCGGCCTGCGGTCCTTGTGCGTCCGCGCCTCCTTCTCCAGCCGCGGCAACGCCTTCTCCAGCGTCTGCAGGTCCGCGAGGATCAGTTCGGTCTCGATCACCTCGATGTCGGATTTCGGGTCGATGCGGCCGTCGACGTGCGCGACGTCGTCGTCACTGAACACCCGCACCACTTGGCAAATCGCGTCGCTCTCGCGGATGTTGGCCAGGAACTTGTTGCCAAGCCCCGCGCCCTCGGAGGCGCCCTTGACGATCCCGGCGATATCTACGAAGGTGACCGGCGCATGGACGATCTTTTCCGACTCAAACATTCTGGCGAGTTCGGCCAGTCGCGGATCGGGCAGCGCCACGACACCCTCGTTCGGCTCGATCGTCGCGAACGGATAGTTCGCCGCCAACACGTCATTGCGCGTCAACGCATTGAACAGCGTCGATTTCCCGACGTTCGGCAGTCCGACGATTCCCAGGTTCAGGCCCACAGGGTCCAGAGTCTAGGAGACTGTGACGGGCGCGCCAGCACCGCGCTGACGGCCCTTTCCAGCGAAAGCCGGTACGGTCTACCTGTGTCAGCACAGCGCGCACGGTCGGCGGTGGCCGCCGACCACAGGTCCGCGCATCCCAACCTACCGGGAGTCCCGTGGTGGGGTGCTGTGCTCATCGCCATCACTGCGACGGCGATCGGCTTCGCGTTCGACGCGGGGTCCGGCAGCAAAGAACTGGGCATGGTCTTCGCCGGGTGCTACGCGATCGGCTGCATCGGCGCCGTGCTGGCCGTCCGGCAGGCGGCGGTGTTCACCGCGGTCATCCAGCCACCCCTGATCCTGTTCGCCGCGGTGCCCTCGGCGTACTTCTTGTTCACCGGTGCTCAGTCCAGCGGGCTCAGGGACATCCTGATCAACTGCGGGTATCCGCTGATCGAGCGCTTCCCGCTGATGTTCTTCACGTCGGCGGCCGTGCTGCTGATCGGGATGTTCCGCTGGTACTACGGCGTGTCCGCCCGCCGCGGCGTGTCCCGGGCGACCGACGAGGACGAGCCCACGACGAGCGTCGCGTCGGCGTTGACCGCCAAGATCTCCTCGCTGCTCAGTCGTGATACCGACGACGAGGACAACCAGGAGGTCGTCGAACCGCCGCGGCGCCGGCGCCCCTCCGAGGGCCGCCCGACCCGCTCCACCAGGTCGACGTCGGCTCGCGGCGAGCGTGAGCGCGCGGCCCGCCGCAGCACGCCGTCGCGGTCGCGCCACGTCCGCCCGCCCGAGACCGAGATCATCGAGCCCGTTGCCGAACGGCCGCGCCGGGCGCGCAGCGGCAGGCAACAGCCGTCGTCGGCCGAACCGCGCGAGTCCCGCCAGCCGCGAGAACCCCGCGAGCCGCGCCGCAGGCCCCGCCCGCCGCGCCAGTCGGGTCCACCGCCGTCCGAGCGGCGCAGCGGCTACGACCGCGCCGAACGGCGCCGCCGCTTCGACGACTACGACATCCAGCCGCGAGAGCCCCACGGCCGCAACGGCAACGGGGCTGGCAACGGGACTGGCAACGGGACCGGCAACGGCACGCACCATCCGATCTCACGGGTGCGCTACCGCGGCGAGGAGCACGAGGACCGCGCGGAGTACCGCACGCGACGCCGCACCCCACGGGCGCGCGAGGCCGACAGCTGGGAGTACGACATCTAGCAGCGCGAGCGGGCAGAAAGAAGAATTTCTACGCGCGGGCGGGGCGGATCTCCCGCGGCAGTGCGAACACCAGCGTCTCGTTGGCCGTCGTCACGGGCTGGACGGTGTCGTAGCCGTACTCGGCGAGCCGCTCGAGGACACCGCGCACCAGCACCTCGGGTACCGACGCTCCGGACGTGACGCCGATCGTCGTCACGCCGTCGAGCCACGCGGGATCGATGTCGCCGGCGTAGTCGACGAGGTGGGCGGCATCGGAGCCGGCGCCCAGCGCCACCTCGACGAGGCGGACCGAGTTCGACGAGTTGCGCGAGCCCACGACGATCACCAGCTCGCACTCCGGCGCCATCGCCTTGACCGCGACCTGGCGGTTCTGGGTGGCGTAGCAGATGTCGTCGCTGGGCGGATCCTGCAGCGTGGGGAACTTCTCGCGCAGCCGGCGCACGGTCTCCATCGTCTCGTCGACGCTCAGCGTGGTCTGCGACAGCCAGATGACCTTGCTCTCGTCGCGCACGGTCACGTCGTCGACCGCGTCAGGGCCGTCGACGAGCTGAACATGGTCGGGTGCCTCCCCCGCGGTGCCGATGACCTCCTCGTGGCCCTCGTGGCCGATCAGCAGGATGTCGTAGTCGTCGCGGGCGAACCGCTTGGCCTCGTTGTGCACCTTGGTCACCAGCGGGCAGGTGGCGTCGATGACCTTGAGGTCACGTTCCTTGGCGTTGACGTGCACCGTCGGCGCGACCCCGTGGGCGGAGAACACCACGATCGCGCCCTCGGGCACCTCGTCGGTCTCGTCGACGAAGATGGCGCCCGCCTCGGCCAGCGTCTCGACGACGTGGCGGTTGTGCACGATCTCGTGGCGCACGTAGACCGGGGCGCCGTGCTTCTCCAGCGCGCGCTCCACGGTCTCGACGGCACGGTCCACCCCGGCGCAGTACCCGCGCGGCTCGGCGAGCAGCACCCGTTTGCCGGTGACACCCCCGGTGACCGAGCTGGAGGCGCCCGGGATCCCCATGTTGATAGTCGGCGGCATGACTCCCAGGGTACGCACAGTGCCGTTCCTCGGCCCTGCCGTACCAGCGCAGAGGCCGCCCGTAGGCTGGGGCCCATGGCTACTGCACCGTATGGGGTCCGTCTGCTGGTTGGCGCGGCGGTGACCGCCATCGAGGAAACCCGCAAGCTTCCGCAGACCATCCTGATGTATCCGATGACCATCGCCAGTCAGGTCGCGCACCTCGTGATGAAGATGCAGCAGGACGTCGCCGACCTGGTCATCAAGGGCGACGAGACGCTCGAGGCGTTGTTCCCGCCGAAAGACGAGCAGCCCGAGTGGGCCACCTTCGACGAGGACCTCGACGGCGGTGCGTCCGTGACGCCGATCGGCGAGGGCGAGCGCATGACCGAGGGCCGCTTCGCGCTCTTCAGCAACGGCGAGCCGGCGGCCCCCGCCGAGCGCCAGGACGACGACGCCCCCGCCGTTTCCGAGACGCCCGAGATCGTCACCGAGTTGGACTACGAGTCGCTCACGCTGGCTCAGCTGCGGGCGCGGCTGAACACGCTGCGGGTCGCAGACCTCGAAGCGCTGTTGGCCTACGAAGAGGCCACCAAGCAACGCGCGCCGTTTCAGACGCTGCTCGCCAACAGGATCACCCGCGCGTCGGCGAAGTGACGACCCCGGCGGGCCGGGCAGATGACTGACGTGGAGCCGGGCAAGTCCCCGGACAACCCCTGGCCGGTGCGGGCCGTCGCCACCCGCGTCGCGAAGTACATCGACCGGCTCGGCACCGTGTGGGTGGAGGGTCAGCTGACCGAGCTGAAGCTGCGCCAGTCCACCGCATGGATGGTGCTGCGCGACCCCGCCGCCGATATGTCGCTGTCGGTGAGCTGTCCGCGCGATCTGGTCGCCAACGCGCCCGTCCCGCTGACCGAGGGCACGCAGGTGCTCATGCACGGCAAGCCGCAGTTCTACACCCGTAACGGCTCGTTCAGCCTGCGCATCTACGAGATCCGCGCCGTCGGGCTCGGTGAGCTGCTGGCCCGCATCGAGCGGCTGCGCCGCCTGCTCGACGCCGAGGGCCTGTTCGACCCACGGCTCAAGCGGCCGCTGCCCTTCCTCCCGCGCACCGTCGGGCTGATCACCGGCCGCGCCAGTCACGCCGAACACGACGTCGTCACGGTCGCTCGAGATCGCTGGCCCGCAGTGCATTTCGCGATACGCAACACCGCGGTGCAGGGCGCCAACACCGTCGCGCAGGTGGTCGAGGCGCTGCGCGAGCTCGACGGCGACCCCGAGGTGGACGTCATCGTGATCGCCCGCGGTGGGGGCAGTGTCGAGGACCTGTTGCCGTTCTCCGACGAGACGCTGTGCCGGGAGATCGCCAAGTGCACCACCCCGGTGGTCAGCGCGATCGGCCACGAGCCGGACAACCCGTTATGCGATCTCGTCGCCGATCTGCGCGCCGCGACACCGACGGACGCCGCGAAGCGGATCGTGCCCGACGCGGCGGCCGAGCAGGCGTTGATCACCGACTTGTGCCGGCGCGGCGGCCGCGCGCTGCGCAACTGGGTGCACCGCGAGGAACGCATCATCGACCAGTTGCGCACCAGGCCGGTGCTGGCCCAGCCATTGACCGCGATCGCCGCGCGGTCCGAGGAGATCCACCGCGCCCGCGCCGCGACCCGACGCGACATCACCCGGTTGGTGGCCGTCGAGACCGACCGCATCGGCCATCTGTCGGCCCGGTTGTCCACACTGGGGCCGGCGGCGACCCTCGCGAGGGGCTACGCCGTGGTGCAGACCATGCCGACCGGGGCCGTGCTGCGTACGACGGCCGACGCCCCGGCGGGTGCCCGACTGCGGGTGCGGGTGGCCGACGGCGCAATAACGGCGGTCAGCGAGGGGCCGGAAGGAACAGCTCAGTGAAGCCCATTAGTGAATTAGGCTACGAGGAAGCACGCGACGAGCTGGTCTCCGTCGTTCAGCAGCTCGAACAGGGCGGGCTGGACCTCGATGCGTCGCTGAAACTGTGGGAGCGAGGCGAGGAACTCGCGAAACGCTGCGAAGAACACTTAGCTGGAGCCCGTAAGAGGGTCGAGGATGCGCTGGCCGCCAAGGATCCCGAAGGAAGCTGATCCGGCAACGACCTTCGCGTCAGGGGGTCGAAACTGTAACACGTTTCAGTTATGCTGCACGGCATGGGTGACTCAACGCTGACCGCCGCGCTGGGCCGGGTGCTCGTCACGGGCGGGTCCGGATTCGTCGGTGCCAACCTGGTGACGGAACTGCTCGAGCGCGGACACGAGGTGCGCTCATTCGACCGTGCCCCGTCTCCGCTGCCCGCGCATCCGCACCTCGAGGTGCTCGAGGGCGACATCTGCGATCCCGAGACGGTCGCCGCCGCGGTCGCCGGGATCGACACCGTGTTCCACACCGCCGCGATCATCGACCTCACGGGCGGGGGCGCCGTGAGCAGGGAGTCCCGGGAGCGCAGTTTCGCGGTCAACGTCACCGGGACCGAGAACCTCGTGCGGGCGGCACGGGCCGCGGGCGCGCAGCGCTTCGTCTACACCGCGTCCAACAGCGTGGTGATGGGCGGCAAGCGCATCGCGGGCGGCGACGAAACCCTGCCTTACACTGAGCGGTTCAACGACCTTTACACCGAGACCAAGGTCGTCGCCGAGAAGTTCGTGCTCTCGCAGAACGGCGTCGATGGGCTGCTGACGTGTTCGATCCGGCCCAGCGGCATCTGGGGCCGCGGCGACCAGACCATGTTCCGCAAGGTGTTCGAGAGCGTGCTCGCCGGCCACGTCAAGGTGTTGGTCGGCAGCAAGAACGTCAAGCTCGACAACTCCTACGTGCACAACCTGATCCATGGGTTCATCCTGGCCGCGCAACACCTGGTGCCCGGTGGCACTGCGCCGGGCCAGGCGTACTTCATCAACGACGGCGAGCCGATCAACATGTTCGAGTTCTCCCGGCCCGTTGTGGAGGCGTGCGGCCAGAAGTATCCGAAGATCCGGGTGCCTGGCCGGCTGGTGTGGTTCGTCATGACCGTCTGGCAGTGGCTGCACTTCCGCTTCGGCCTGCCCAAGCCGATGATCGAACCACTTGGCGTGGAACGGCTTTACCTGGACAACTACTTCTCCATCGCCAAGGCCGAGCGCGACCTGGGATACCGGCCGCTGTTCACCACCCACGAGGCGATGGACCACTGCCTGCCCTACTACGTCGACCTGTTCGATCAGATGAAGAACGCGCCGAAGGAACCCGCCGTCAGCGTCACCTCGACTCCGCCGGAGGGCTGACGTTCAGCGTCGCAACTCGACCGGCTGATGTGTGGTCTGCTCGATACGCGAGGACGCGCGCTGGAGCAGTTCGGCGCCGAGCGCGATCAACCCCCTTGCGGCGGCGATCTCCTCGCCGACCAGCGGCTGCACCGAATCCTTGGGGTTGCGGTAGGCGTCGCCCAGCGCGGTCACCGTTTCACCGTTGTCGCGGGTGGCCCGCACCGTCGCGTGGGTGTGCGTGTCATCCTCGGCGAACTCGACGTCGATGTGCCAGATGTTGTCCAGAACCTTGTCGTACATTAATCTCTCCAGCCGTCAGCTCCTAGCTACCAGCGTCCTCCTCATGCCGATGCTTCGCACGGGTTTCACAGCCAACGGTGACGCACGCCTGCACTACCTCGACTCCGGCGGCGACGACCGCGGCGCACCGGTCGTCTTCGTGCCCGGCATGACCGACCTCGCCGACGACTACGCCGAGATCCTGCCGTTGTTCGGCCGGCGGACGGTTGTCGTCGAGCTGCGTGGACACGGGCGCAGCAGTGCACCCGAAAGCGGTTACGACTCAACGACGTTAGGCCGTGACGTCGGTGCCGTGATCGATGCGGTCACCGACGGTCCGGTGCACATCGTGACCTTCTCGCGCGGCACGGCCTATGCGCTGACGTGGGCGCTGGAGCACCGGGCCCGGGTCCGCTCGATCTCGATCGGCGACTACGTTCCGCAGGAGATCACGCTGCCGGAGGAGATCTTCGTTCGTCTGCTGGACGGGCGCTGGCGCGGCACCCCGGTGCACGAGCGGCTCGACCGCGCCGCCGGTGTCGCCACCTTCCTGGCCGCGCGCTCGCAGTCGTTCTGGGAACCGCTCGCGCGCTGGCAGCCTCCGCTGCTGGTGGTACGCAGCCCGACCAGCCCGCTGATCGACGACGCCGCGTGGGCCCGCTACCACCGCCTGTTCCCGGCGGCGCGGCTGCACGTGTTCGCCGACTCGCCCCACGACATCTTCCGGCCCGACCGGGGCCGCTTCCCGGCACTGGTGCGCGAGCACGTCGACGCGGTCGACGACGTCAGGGCAACATCGCCAGCGGGGTGACTTGTCCTGTGGCGCTGTTGATCAACGCCGCGTGGTCCATCCGAACCCGCAGCGGCAGCACATCCATCACGGCCGCAGCCACCGCAGGCAACTGCGCCAGGGTCGCTCGCGGAGCCAGCGAGCAGTGCGGCAACCAGATGCCCGGCCGGTAGTGCTTGTGCAGGTCGGCGCCCGCGGCGGTGACGGCCTCGACGACGCGCTGCTGGCGCGCCACGAACTGAGCGCTGACGCCGGCGACGAGCCAGACCCGGCCGCGCCGGAACAGACCCATACCGTCGAAGGTCAACTCGACCGGATCGCCGCCGTCGATGCCGGCAAGTGCATCGGCGACCGCCGCGTCGTCCCATTCGCGCAGCACCGCATACGACAGGTGCGGCAGGTGGCTGCCGTGGGTGTGCGAGCGCAGGCTCGGCACGCCTGCGTCCTCGAGCCGGTCCCACAGCGCTCGAACGGCCCGCTCGGATCGGCGGTCGAAGAGCAGGCAGACGGCGAGTGCCATGGTTCGACTGTATTGCCGTGGTTCGCCGTCGAGATCTGCACAGCGGTCGTGAAATCGGCGCAGTGACGACCCCGGTGCAGAAGTCGGCGCAAGTAGACGTCAGCCGGATTCGGCGGCCTTCTTGATCGCCGCGAGGGTGGCCGGGATTCCGCTCCTCGCGGCGTCGCGACGCTTGTCGATCTCGGCACCAGCCTGATCGCCGAACCGCTCGCGGAAGCCGTCGATGCCCTTCGGCAGGAACTTCCACGTCTCGGTGAGCCGGGTGCCGCCGTCCACCGGTTCGAACGTGTAGCCCCAGTACACCCGGCCGTCGTTGACCTCCCACGCGAACTCACGGCCGGGGTCGGACGCGACGACCTGCGAGCGGGTTTCCCACGTCCGCTCCGGTGTCTCGTTGCGTCCGGTGAACCAGGCGCCGACGCGCGGCCCGTCGCCCTCGTCCCACCAGCACGCCCGGCAGATCGGGCTCCACTCGCCCATGCGGGTCACATCGGACACCATCGCGTACACCTCGTCGGGGGAAGCCGCGACGAGGACCGACTCGGACATCGTCAAATCGCTCACCGGTCGAGTGTGCCAAAGCGCTAGGTTGTAACGCGTTCTACTTCGCCGTCGAAGGGCTCACCGGATGGACAACAGTAGCGGCCGCCACGCCGTCGTCATCGGCGCGGCGTCGGGCATCGGCTGGGCGACCGCCAGGGCGCTGGCCGCCGAGGGCGACCGGGTGACGCTCGCCGACCGCAACGCCGACGGCGCCCAGGAGCGCGCCGCCGAACTCGGCGATCCGCACACCGCGGCCGAGGTCGACGTCACCGACGAGGCATCCGTGCAGCGCCTGTTCACCGAGACGGGCCCACTCGACATCGTGGTCAACTGCGCCGGTTTCGGCAGCCTCGGCCTGATCACCGACCTGGCGGTCGCGGAGTTCCGGTCTGTCGTCGACGTCTGCCTGAACGGAGCGTTCATCGTCGCCAAGTACGCGGGCCAGGTGCTACGCCGAGGCGGGTCGCTGGTATCCATCAGCTCCCTGAACGGACGCCAACCGGCGGTGGGGATGAGCGCCTACTGCTCGGCCAAGGCCGGGCTGTCGATGCTGACCCAGGTCGCCGCGCTCGAGATGGGCCCCCGCGGCATCCGGGTCAACGCCGTCTCTCCCGGTTTCGTCGAGACGCCACTGACGGAGGGTTCGTCGCTCATCCCGGGCCTCGTCGAGGACTACGTCGACAACACCGCCCTCGGTCGTGCGGGACAACCGGAGGAGATCGCCGACGCGGTGGTGTTCCTGTGCTCGCCGAAGGCCGGTTGGCTGACCGGTGAGGTGCTCGACCTCAACGGCGGCGCACATTTGAAGAAATACCCCGACGTGCTGGGCCATGTGATGAAACTGGCGGACACGCAGTGACTTTCGACGGTAAGCAGGCGATCGTGACCGGTGCCGGCTCGGGCATCGGCGCCGCGCTGTGCCGCGCACTGGTGGCGGCGGGCGCCGACGTGGTGTGCACCGACATCGACGGTGACGCCGCCGCACGCACGGCGGCCGCCCTCGGCGCCAGGGCCCGTGCGGCACGCCTCGACGTCACGGATGCGGCCGCGGTGCAGGCCGTCGTCGACGACGTGGTCAACCGCAGCGGCCGACTCGATGTGATGTTCAACAACGCCGGGATCGTCTGGGGCGGCGATACCGAACTGCTGACGCTGGACCAGTGGAACGCCATCATCGACGTCAACATCCGCGGCGTGGTGCACGGAGTGGCCGCCGCCTACCCGCTGATGGTGCGCCAGGGGCACGGCCACATCGTGAACACCGCATCCATGGCCGGGCTCACCGCCGCCGGACAGGTCACCAGCTACGTGATGACCAAGCACGCCGTCGTCGGGCTGTCGATGGCACTGCGGTCCGAGGCCGCCGCCCGCGGGGTGGGCGTGCTCGTCGTCTGCCCGGCCGCCGTGGAAACACCGATCCTGGACAAGGGCGCGATCGGCGGGTTCGTCGGCCGCGACTACTTCCTGCCCGCCCAGGGCGGCAAGCCCTACGACGCCGACCGGCTCGCCGACGACATCCTGCGCGCCGTCGAGAAGAACAAGGCGATTCTGGTGAAGCCGCGCATCGCCCATGCCCAGTGGGTGTTCGCCCGCCTCGCGCCGAAACTGATGAACCGGGTCTCCATGCGCTTCGTCGCCGACCAGAGGGCCAAACAAGCGCAGCCGAGGGCCGGCACGCTGTAGACATAGCGGCGATGGATACCGAATTCACTCTGACCCAGAAGCGTGCGCTGGCGATCGCGACCGTGGTCGCCATCCTGTTCGGCGCGTACTTCCTGCGCGGCTACTTCATCCTGGTGGTGGTCGCCGCGGTGTTCGCCTACCTGTTCTCCCCGCTGTACCGGCAGCTGAACACGCGGATGGGCACCGGCTTGTCGGCCACGTTGACGCTGCTGGCCGCGGTCGCCGCGGTGATCGTGCCGCTGAGCCTGTTCGTCTTCCTGGCGGTCGTGCAGATCACCACCATGGTCGAGCGGGTAGCCGACTGGGTCGCGCGCACCGACCTGTCGGCGCTGGGCAATCGGGCGCTGCAGTTCGTCAACGAGCTGCTGGCCCGGGTCCCCTACGTCGACACGACCGTCACCCCGGAGTCGCTGCAGGGCACGATGACGAGGGTCGCCCAGGAGGCCGGCCAGTGGCTGCTCGGACTGCTGCAGGGCGCCGCGGGCGGGGCGTTCGGTGTGATCACGGCGCTGATTCTGTTTCTGTACGTGTTCATCTCGCTGCTGGTCAACCGCGAGCGCGTGGTCACGCTGATTCGTCAGCTCAACCCTCTCGGCGAGGAGGTCACCGACCTCTACATGGGCAAGATGGGCGCGATGGTCAAGGGCACCGTGTTCGGCCAGTTCGTCATCGCCGTGTGCCAGGGCGTCGCAGGCGCGGCGTCGATCTACATCGCCGGCTTCCACCAAGGCTTCTTCCTGTTCGCGGTGCTGCTGTCCGCGCTGTCGGTCATCCCGCTCGGCAGCGGCATCATCACGATCCCGTTCGGGATCGGAATGATCCTGTTCGGCAACGTGTTCGGCGGCGTGTTCGTGATCGTCTTCCACATCATCGTGGTCACCAACATCGATAATTTCCTGCGGCCCATCCTGGTGCCGCGCGAAGCGCGCCTGGACTCGGCGCTGATGCTGCTCGCGGTGTTCGCCGGAATCAGCATGTTCGGCGCGTGGGGCATCGTGATCGGCCCGGTGTTGATGATCGTCATCGTGACCACGATCAGCGTCTACCTGTCCGTCTACAAGGGGGTGCCGATGCAGCGGCACGACGCAGGCGACGAGAAGCCCAAGAAGCGAAACCCGTTCTGGTGGTTGGGCCGTCGCATCAAGGAGGCGCGCGAGGAGAAGGCGGACAAGCCGCAGTCCGAAGAAACCGAGGACGAACCTACGTCAGCCGCTCCCTGAGAAAAGCCACGACGCGTTTGAGTGCGACGTCGGTGGGATGGCCCTCCCGCTCGCGCAGTTCGAGGGTCAACACCGAGTGGGCCATCTTGGTGAACCCGTGCTCGTTGCCCTTGCGCGAGTCGATCTCGATGACCTCGAACGCGTCGCCGAGCCGGTCCTTGAGCGTCTGGAACCGCTGCGCCGGAACCAACGGGTCTTCGGTGAACCGCAGGCCCAGCGCGCACAGCCCGCCGCCCTCGGCGCGACGCTCGACGATCTTCAACTCGGCGTCGGACAGCCCCGGATCCCGGCGCTGCCCGGGGGTCAGCGGCAACGGCAGCGACGGCTGGCTCAGCACCGGTGCGAGCACGCTGTCGTCGACGGCCGCGGCCAGCGCGAAACCGCCGGTGAAGCACTGCCCGATCACCCCGACGCCCTTGCCCGGCGTCTGCTCGTTCAGGTCGCGGGCCAGCGCCCGCAGATAATGCGCGACCGGCCTGTCGGCGTTCGTCGCGAACGCCGCGAATTCCCTTGCCACACAGCCACGCAGCATCACCGGCACCGCTCCTGGCCGCATTGCTGGTGCGCCCGGCGTGCCGAACAGTGACGGGATGGCGACGGTGAACCCGTTGGCCACGAGATGATTGCCGAGCGCCAGCACACCGGGATGCGCTCCTGGCATCTCGGGAATGAGGACGACGCCGGGGCCCTCACCCTTGCGATAGACGTCGTGGGTGTAGCCGGAGGCGGAGAACGGCGCCACGGTCCATCCGCTGAGGTCGGCTTCCGGAGCCGCGCGGCCGGCGACGTTGGGGTCGGGCACGGTCATGGCACCTCTCGTCGTTACTCGACGGGCAGCGGCGAGGCGGTCTGCGTCGCCGTCGCCAGCGTACGGTACTCGTCGGTACCCGCGGCACCGGTCAACGCGATCTGGGCCGGTCCGGTCGGGCCGGCCAGCCGCGTCGTCCACACCGGTTCGGCCGGCCTGCCCTCGTCGTCGCCGCCCTCGTAGACCACCCACCGGACCCCGCCGATGTCCTGGACGCCGGTCGGCACCACGTCGGGGTTGAGCGAGCCGACCAACTTGTCCTCGTCGGCGTTGCTCTGCGTCAGGCCCAGGTACATCCCGCCGGGCGTCAGGTAGCCGACGGTGGAGCTGACCGCGCGCTGAGCCTGACCCGACGCGGGGTCGGTGCGGCCACCGTCGATGCCCTTGCGGCTGCCCGAATTGGACCGCCATCCGTCGGGGAGTTTCGGCACCCGGATCGGGATCTTCAGCGCGTCCGCGTCGGCCTGCAGCGCCGCCGGGGCGTCGTAGTCCGGTGGAGGGCCCTCGCCCGGCCCGGTGGCCTGAAACGAGCACATGCCCAGCAGCCCGGCCAGCACGATGCAGGCCAGCACCAGCGGTGCCATCGACCAGAACATGTCGCGGCCGTCCTGCAGCAGCCGCGACTTGGCGGGCCTGGGAGCGGGCTGGGGTTCCGTCGTCACATCGCCAGTATCCCAGCTCCCGCAGGCGGGCCCGCTAGTGGGACAATCTGCCCATGACGCCGAGCCGCGGGGAAGCTCCCGACCGAAATCTCGCCCTTGAACTGGTCAGAGTCACCGAAGCCGGTGCCATGGCGGCCGGCCGCTGGGTAGGCCGCGGCGATAAGGAGGGCGGCGACGGCGCGGCCGTCGACGCCATGCGCGAGCTGGTGAACTCGGTGTCGATGCGCGGCGTCGTGGTGATCGGCGAGGGCGAGAAGGACAACGCGCCGATGCTCTACAACGGCGAGGAAGTCGGCAACGGCGACGGGCCGGAGTGCGACTTCGCCGTCGACCCGATTGACGGCACCACGCTGATGAGCAAGGGCCTGTCCAACGCGATCTCCGTGCTGGCCGTCTCGGAACGCGGCACCATGTACGACCCGTCCGCGGTGTTCTACATGAACAAGATCGCCGTGGGTCCCGACGCCGTGGACGCCATCGACATCACCGCCCCGATCGGCGAGAACATCCGCCGGGTCGCCAAGGCCAAGAACGTCTCGGTGGCCGATCTGACCGTTTGTGTCCTGGACCGGCCCCGCCACGAGCAGCTGATCCGCGACGTGCGCGAAGCCGGCGCCCGATGCCGGCTGATCTCCGACGGCGATGTGGCCGGCGCCATCTCGGCATGCCGGCCGAACACCAGCACCGATCTGCTCGTCGGCATCGGCGGCACCCCCGAGGGCATCATCGCCGCGGCCGCGATCCGCTGCATGGGCGGCGCCATCCAGGGCCAGCTGGCACCGAAGGACGACGAGGAGCGCCAGAAGGCGATCGACAAGGGCCTGAACCTCGACCAGGTGCTGTTCACCGAGGACCTGGTGTCCGGCGACAACGTGTTCTTCTGCGCGACCGGCGTCACCGACGGTGACCTGCTCAAGGGCGTGCACTTCTATGGCGGCGGCTGCACGACCCAGTCCATCGTCATGCGCAGCAAGTCGGGCACCGTGCGGATGATCGAGGCCTACCACCGGCTCTCGAAGCTGAACGAGTACTCCGCGATCGACTTCACCGGCGACAGCAACGCCGTCTACCCGCTGCCGTAACTCACCGAACCAACGAAGGGCGAAAATTGAGCGTCGAGTCGTCTCAGGACGTCGAGTACCGCATCGAGCACGACACCATGGGCGAGGTCCGGGTGCCGGTCAACGCGCTGTGGCGCGCGCAGACACAGCGCGCGGTCGAGAACTTCCCGATCTCCGGGCGCGGCCTCGAGCGCGCCCAGATCCGGGCGCTGGGCCTGCTGAAGGGCGCCTGCGCGCAGGTGAACAAGGACCTCGGCCTGCTCGACCCGGCCAAGGCCGACGCGATCATCGCGGCGGCCGGTGAGATCGCCGACGGCCTGCACGACGACCAGTTCCCCATCGACGTCTTCCAGACCGGTTCGGGCACCAGTTCGAACATGAACACCAACGAGGTGATCGCCGGCATCGCGGCGCGCAACGGCGTGACGGTGCACCCCAACGACGACGTCAACATGTCGCAGTCGTCCAACGACACCTTCCCCACCGCGACGCACATTGCGGCGACCGAAGCCGCGGTGCGGCAACTGATTCCGGCGCTGGAGGTACTGCACGAGTCGCTGCAGGCCAAGGCCCGCCAGTGGCGCACGGTGGTCAAATCCGGCCGCACCCACCTGATGGACGCCGTCCCGGTGACGCTGGGCCAGGAGTTCGGCGGCTACGCCCGCCAGGTCGAGGCCGGCATCGAACGGATTCGCGCGTGTCTCCCCCGGCTCGGTGAACTAGCCATCGGCGGCACCGCGGTGGGCACCGGCCTGAACGCGCCCGACGACTTCGACGAGCGCGTCGTCGCCGTGCTCACCGAACAGACCGGGGTGGCCGAACTGCGCGTCGCGGCAGACCATTTCGAGGCCCAGGCCGCTCGGGACGGGCTGGTCGAGGCGTCCGGTGCGCTGCGCACCATCGCCGTCTCGCTGACCAAGATCGCCAACGACATCCGGTGGATGGGCTCGGGCCCGCTCACCGGGCTCGGCGAGCTGCAGCTGCCGGATCTGCAGCCGGGCAGCTCGATCATGCCGGGCAAGGTCAATCCCGTCATTCCCGAAGCCGTCACGCAGGTCGCCGCGCAGGTGATCGGCAACGACGCCGCGATCGTGTGGGGCGGCGGCAACGGCGCATTCGAGCTCAACGTCTACATCCCGATGATGGCCCGCAACATCCTCGAGTCGTTCAAGATCCTGGCCAACGCCTCGAGGCTGTTCGCCGAGCGGTGCATCGACGGCCTCGTCGCGAACGAGGACCGGCTGCGCGAGCTGGCCGAGTCTTCGCCGTCGATCGTGACGCCACTGAACTCGGCGATCGGCTACGAGGAGGCCGCGGCGGTGGCCAAGCAGGCGCTCAAGGAGAAGAAGACCATCCGGCAGACGGTCATCGACCGGGGGCTGATCGGCGACAAGCTGTCGGAGGAGGAACTTGACCGGCGTCTGGACGTGCTGGCCATGGCCAAAGTCCGCGACGGAGACGTCTAGGGCGGACAGCACATCGCCATGCCCGCATATATCGCGACCCGCGCAAGGGAAGAGTCCGCGGTCGCGGAGTTCTTGGAAAGCGCATCGCAAACGCCGTCGGCCCTGGTGATCGAAGGCGATGCGGGCATCGGCAAGACCGCGTTGTGGCACACCGCCCTCGAGCGCGCACGTCGCCGTGGCTTCCGGGTCCTGTCGGCGTGGACGTCCAACGCGGAGTCCGTCCTCGCTTACTCGACCCTGGCCGACCTGCTGACCGAGGCGGATTCGGCCGCCGTGGCCGAACTTCCAGCGCCACAGCGCGTCGCGGTCCAACGGCTCCAGCGCGGCGACCGCTCCGGCGCGGCGCCCACCGGGCAGCGAGCCGTTGCGGCGGCGTCCCTGTCGATCATCGAGCGCTTGGCCGAAGCCCAGCCGGTGCTGCTGGCCATAGACGATCTGCAGTGGGTGGACCCGTCCAGCGCCCGCGTACTGTCCTACACGACACGGCGGTTGTCGACGCCGGTCGGCATCCTCGGGACCGTACGCACCGAAGCCGCCGCCGACGACGGCGCCGCGTGGCTGCAGATGCGAAGGCCCGATGCGGTGGATCGGATCACGTTGCAGCCGTTGTCGTCCCGTGACCTGCATGCCGTGCTGAAGGCGCATCTCGGCCGGCCGGTGCCACGGACCCAAATGTCGCGCATCTTCCAGATCTCCGGTGGTAACCCGTTCTACGCGATCGAACTCGCTCGCGTCGCCGACGGCAGCGTGGACAGCCCGCTGCCGCACACTCTCGCCGGCGTGGTCCAGGCGAGGATCGACGGCCTAGACCCAGAAGCGCTCGGCCCTCTACTCGCAGCCGCGTCGGTCGACGCACCGACTGTCGACTTGGTCGCCGCCGCCGTCGACCGCGAGCACGACCGGGTGATCGAACTCCTCGAGTCCGCCGAGCAGCAGGGCATCATCGGTATCGAGGGCAACCGCATTCGCTTCGCGCACCCGTTGTTGGCCACCGGCGTATACACCGGTGCCACGGCCGACCAGCGGCGCGACATGCACCGCCGGATATCCGGCTTACTGGAAGAGTCGGAGTTGCGGGCACGACATCTGGCCCTGGCGGCCGAAGCGGGCGACGGCACCACGGTGACGGCGCTCGAGAGCGCCGCGGCGGCCGCGCAGGCCCGTGGGGCGCCGACCGCAGCGGCCGAACTGATGGAAATGGCGATCGCCGTCGGCGGAACGACCGGTGAGCGCCAGATTCGCTTGGCCAAACATTGTTTCGACTCTGGTGATCCGCAACGCGCCAAAGCGGTGCTGGAGCGCGCGATCACCGAACTCCGCCCGGGTCCGCTGCGCGCCGAAACGCGCTACGCATTGGCGATGGTGCTGTTCATGGACGAGGGTTACGTCGACGGTGCGCACCTGCTGGAGCGCGGCTTGACCGAAGACCAGCCCGAGCCGGCCACCCGGGTCAGCATGCTCACCGCCGCTGCCTACGCGCTGTTCAATACCGGGGAAACCGACGCGGCTTGGGCCCGCGCCGAACAGGCAGTAGTACTCGCCGAAAAAGTCGGCACGCCAAGCCTTCTCAGTCAAGCGCTTGCCGTACGGGCGATGTTGCACTTCCTGCGCGGCAGTGGCCTGGACGAAGCCGGCCTGCGGCGCTCCGCCGAGTTGGAAGATGCCGACGAACCCGCACCGATCCTGCTGCGGCCGAGCGTGCTGCACGCCCTACAGTCCGGGTGGGTGGGCGATCTCGACGAGGCCTACTGGCGGCTGAAGGCGATCCAGCGTCATTGCCGCGACCGCGGCGAAGAGGGTGAACTGATCTTCGTCATGTTCCAGGCTGCTCTGAACCGCATCTGGCGTGCCGATTTCGGCGAAGCCGAGCGGATCTGCCGGGCGGCGGCGGATTTGGCACAGCAACTCGGCGGTGAGTTCCCGGTCATGCTGAGCCTCGTGATGCGCGCCACCCTCGCCGCCTACTGCGCCTCCGAGGACGACGCCCGCGGCGACGTCGGCGACGCGATCGACGCGAGCAAGCGTACGGACACGTCATGGCACGGCGACTGGGCGCTGACGGCACTCGGTTTCCTGGAAACCTCGTTGGGCCACTACAGCGCGGCCCTGACTGTGCTCGAACCCCTGCTCACCACGCTGACAGCCGCGCCCGATAACACCGAGATCTTTGCGGCGTCGTTCGTGCCGGACGCCGTCGAATCGCTGATCGCCTTGAACCGAGCCGACGAGGCCAAACCGCTGATCGCCGCCGTTGAGAACAACGGCCAGCGACTCGGACGGGCGTGGATGCTGGCGATCCAGGGACGGTGCCGCGCAATGGTGTCGGCATCCAGCGGTGACCTCGATGCAGCAGTGGTCGCGGCGCGGCAGGCGATGGCACACCACGACCGGCTGCCGATGCCGTTCGAGCGGGCCCGCAGCCAGCTATTGCTCGGTCAGCTGCAGCGGCGCGCGCGTGACCGGGCCGCCGCGGCCACCTTGCGCGAGGCCCTGGCCACGTTCGAACGGCTCGGCACGACGCGGTGGGCGGACCGCACGCGCGCCGAGCTCAGCGACGACGCTGCACCAGAATCGAGCGTGTTGACCGCCGCGGAGTCACGGGTCGCCGAGCTGGCAGCCTCAGGCATGACCAACCGTGACGTCGCGAGCGAACTCTTCCTCAGCGCGAAGACCGTCGAGGCCATCCTGGCGCGGGCGTACCGCAAGCTCGGCATCCGATCGCGCGCTGAGCTGGGACAACGGATGAATAACCCGCCTGTGGGGCGGGTATAGGAGGGTTAGCCGTCGTTCGGGGATGGCACGCTCGGGGATGGCATCAGTACAGCCAAACAATGATGTTTGCTGCGGGGAGCTGAGACTCTGTAGTACATGGCGGGGGAAGTCGTCGTGCACGATTCGACGCATCAGCGTGCGGTCCGGGGTTTTCTGGACTCGGTGACCGGGGGGCCATCGGCATTGCTGATCGAGGGTGAACCGGGGATAGGTAAGACCACCCTGTGGTTAGCTGCGCTGGAACGTGCGGCCGAGCGCGGGTTCCGCGTGCTGTCCACGCGCGCGGCAGCCGCCGAGTCCGTCCTGGCCTACACCGCGCTGGCCGACCTGCTCGACGAAGTCGACGCCCGCGCCTGGGCCGACCTGCCAACCCCTCAGCTTCTCGCGGTGGACCAGGTTCTGCTGCGGGCCGACAACGACGTCGTCACCGACCAGCGCGCCGTTGCTGCGGCTTTCCTGTCGGTGATCGACCGCCTGTCCGACGAAGGCCCGGTGTTGTTGGCAATCGACGACCTGCAGTGGCTCGACCCGTCGAGCCTGCATGTCCTCGCGTTCGCCGCCCGCCGGCTCGGCGGTCCGACGGGCGTGCTGGCCAGCGTCCGCGCGGAACCCGGCGAGGGCGCGGCCGCGGGCTGGTTGCAGATGCCGCGACCCGAGGCGGTCAACCGGATCCGGTTGAACCCGTTGACCCTTGCCGACCTGCACATCGCGGTGTCGTCGCGGCTAAGGCGGCCCTTCTCCCGTCCGGCCATCGGCCGCATCCACCAGGTTTCCGGCGGAAACCCCTTCTACGCAATCGAATTGGCGCGCGCCATCGACGAAAGCTCGTTGGGCACCGAGACGTCGCTGCCGCGCACCCTGACCGAGGTGGTGCGCACCAGGATCGGCAGCCTGGACACCGACGTGCACGACGCGCTGCTCGCGGCGTCGTGCCTGGCCGCGCCAACGGTCGACCTGGTGTGCAGCGCCACCAGCAGTGACGACGACCGACTCGTCGAATTGCTCGAGACCGCCGAGAGCAAAGGCATCATCGCGATCGACGGCAACCGCATCCAGTTCGCCCATCCCCTGCTGGCGCGCGGCGTCTACACCCAGGCCGCCCCCGGACGCCGGCGGTCGATGCACCGCCGGCTCGCCGAGATCGTCGACGAGCCCGAACTGCGGGCCCGGCATCTGGCGTTGGCCGCCACCCGCGGCGATCCGCTCACGCTGCGGGCGCTCGACACGGCTGCCGAATCGGCGCGGATGCGCGGTGCACCCGCGGCCGCCGCCGAACTGATGGACCTGGCGATCGGCCTCGGCGGTGACAGTCCGCAGCGCCGACTCCGTTCTGCGCTGCACCATTTCGACGCGGGCGACGCCGAGCGTGCGGCCGCGATACTGGAGGAGACGATCGAGGAGCTGCCCTCGGGCGACCTGCGTGCGGAGGCGTTGAGCCGCCTGGCGGTCGTGCGCCTCTACAGCGAGGGCTTCTTCGAGACCACCCGGTTGTTGCGCGACGCGCTGGACGAGGTGCGCGAAAACCACGCGTTGCGGGTGCAGATCCTGATCACGCTGGCCTACTCGCTGCACCACGCCAACCAGGTGGCCGAGGCCGTCACGACGGCCGAGCAGGCGGTGGCCATCGCCGGGACGCTCGACAACCCGCACCTGCTGAGCATGGCGCTGGGGATGATGGTCACCATGCGGTTCGCCGCGGGCCAGGGTTACGACGAGGACCTGCTGCACCGCGCGCTGGAGCTGGAGGATCCGGAAGCCAACACCCCGTTGGTGTTTCGTCCCAGCGTGCAGCACGCACTGCTGCTGGAGTGGACGGGCCGGTTGGACGAGGCCCGCGACGCGTTGGACAAGATCCGCGCGCGGTGCCTGGAGAAGGGTGAGGAGGGCGAGCACGTCGTCATCTGTCAGCACATCGTGATCAGCGCGATCTGGCGTGGCGACTTCCTGCGGGCCAACCTCGTCGCCGACGATGCGTTCGAGGAGGCGCGCCAACTCGGCGGTCACACCCCGCAGTTCCTCACCCAGAGTCTGCGTGCGCAGCTGACCGCTTACGCGGGCCAAGAGGCCGCCGCGCGCCACGCCATCGAGAAGGCACTCGAAAAGGGCAGGCCCACCGGCACTTTCCGGTTGGCCGAGCGGGTCCTCGCGGCGCAGGCCTTCCTCGAGGTGTCGCTGGGCAACTACGACGCCGCGCTCGCCGCGGTGCAGCCGATGCTGGCCGAGTTCGACCCGGCGTCGACGCCGACCGAACTGCCCAACGCCGCCTACCTGCCCGATGCCACGGAGGCACTGATGCAGCTCGATCGGCTCGCCGAGGCCGAGCCGCTGATCACCGCGCTGGAACGCAATGGCCGCAGGCTGAACCGCCGGTGGATGCTGGCGGTGGGCGCACGCTGCCGCGCCATGCTGCTGGCGGCCCGTGGCGACCTCGATGCCGCACACACCGCCGCGGTGCGGGCGATGGCCGCGCACGCGGACCTGCCCATGCCATTCGAGCGCGCCAGGACCCAGCTGCTGCTCGGCCAGCTCGAACGCCGGCAGCGCAAGAAGGAGTCGGCGTCGGCGCACCTGCAGGAGGCCCTGGACACCTTCGAGCGGCTCTCCATCCCGCTGTGGGCGGCCCGCGCCCGCACCGAACTGGCCCGCGCGAACGTCAGCCCCCGCCGCACCGGCGAGCTCACACCGACCGAGCGGCGGGTCGCCGAGCTCACCGCATCGGGCATGAAGAACCGCGACGTGGCCACCGCTCTGTTCATCAGCCCGAAGACGGTGGAGGCGAACCTCGCCCGCATCTACCGCAAACTCGGCATCAAGTCGCGGGCCGAGCTGGGCCGTCACATCGGGCGGGCCGAGGAGTGCCAGCCGTAGGGAAATCCCCTATTCCCCAACGGGTGCTCGGACAACTACCGTTCGAGTCGCTGCCCACTGAAACGTCATCGACAGGAGGACCGGTGCGCACCGAGCCCGCCCCCGTGACCCTGACCGACCCGAGCCCCGCTCTGGTCACGACGACCCCCAGCCAGCCGGCGCTGCGGACCGGATTCGCGGTTCTGGGTCTGGTCTCGCTGCTCGATCTTCCCAGGGGTGATCGCGCGGACAGGGTGGTCGCACTGGGCGGCGCCGCGGCCGCGGGCTGGTACCTGATGCGCGGCGGTCGCCGCGTCTAGGCGCATCGCGTGCCCGCGGCGGAGCGGCGCTCAGGGTAAAGCGCCGGGGCTGATCTCCTCCAGCATCTCGGTGACCAGGGCCGCGATCGGTGAGCGCTCGCTGCGCAACAGCGTGATGTGAGCGAACAAGGGGTGCCCCTTGAGCTTTTCGATCACCGCGGCCACCCCGTCGTGCCGGCCGACGCGCAGGTTGTCGCGCTGGGCGACGTCGTGGGTGAGCACCACGCGTGATCCGGTGCCGAGCCGTGACAGCACGGTCAGCAGCACATTGCGCTCCAGCGACTGCGCCTCGTCGACGATGACGAACGAGTCGTGCAGCGATCGCCCGCGGATGTGGGTCAGCGGCAGCACCTCGAGCATCCCGCGGGACAGCACCTCTTCGAGGACCGCGGGGCTGGCCAGTCCTTCGAGCGTGTCGAAGACGGCCTGCGCCCAGGGGCCCATCTTCTCGCTCTCGCTGCCGGGCAGGTACCCGAGGTCCTGCCCGCCGACGGCGTACAGCGGCCGGAACACCACGACCTTGCGTTGCGTGCGGCGTTCCAGCACCGCCTCCAGCCCGGCGCACAGCGCCAGCGCCGACTTGCCGGTGCCCGCCTTGCCGCCGAGCGAGACGATGCCGGCCGATTCGTCGAGCAGCAGGTCGAGCGCCACCCGCTGTTCGGCCGAGCGGCCGCGCAGCCCGAACACCTCGCGGTCACCGCGGACCAGTTGCACCCGCTTCTCGGCGTTGACCCGGCCCAGTGCGTGCGAGGTGCCCCCGAGGAGCCGAACCCCGGTGTGGCACGGCAGGTTTCGAGCGGCTTCCAGATCGATCTCACCCTCGGCGAAGAGCATGTCGATCTCGTCGGAGGAGACCTCGACTTCGTCCATGCCCGTCCATCCGGACGTGATGACGTCCTGGGCGTGGTACTCGTCGGCGGACAGGCCGACGGCGCCGGCCTTCACGCGCAGCGGGATGTCCTTGCTGACCAGCGTGACGAGCTTGCCCTCGGCGGCGAGGTTGGCCGCGACCGTCAGGATGCGCGCATCGTTGCTCTCGGTGCGGAACCCGGCCGGCAGCACCGACGGGTCGCTGTGGTTGAGCTCGACGTGCAGCGTACCGCCTTGTGTGCCAACGGAAACCGGCTGATCGAGCCGCCCGTGTTCCAGCCGCAGATCGTCGAACATCCGCAGTGCCTGCCGCGCGAACCAGCCAAGCTCGTGGTGATGCCGCTTGGCTTCCAGTTCGCTGATGACCACCAACGGGACCACGACTTCGTGTTCGGCGAACCGCGTGGCCGCCCAGGGATCGGACAGCAATACGGAGGTGTCGAGCACATAAGTACGAACCGCAGTTCCCACGGCCGAATCAGTCACGTCGCGCTCCTCGTGCTCGCGCGGCCCCGCACGAACCCTCGGCGGACACTGCGGCACTGGGACCGGGGCCGGTCCTCTCGTGATCGAAACGATCGGTACCGCCCGGATAGCAGAGCATGTCGCTAGCCATCGAAAGCGACGCTACTCCCGTCGCCGCATGTGCGCCGCGCAGGCGCGCCGTGGCTGCCAGTTACCGCGAGGTGAACTGCGCCAGCGTCGGTTCGCCGCCCAGCCCCCACGCCGCGATCCGGTCGGCGATCACCTGGCGCAGTTGGTCGGGCCCGAAGATGCCGGCCTCGGCGATGGTGGCCACCTTGTCGGCGTAGGCGTCGATGTCACCGCCGACGACGCCGAGTTCGGCGGCGCGGCGGCCGACGGCCTCGACGGTCTCGTCGCGGCTGGTGCTCAGCAGGTGCGCGACGAGGTTGGCGAAGAACTCCTCGTGCCGCTCCTCGTCGCGGGCGATGCGGCCGATGAGGCCCTTGAGGACCGGCTCGGCGATCTGTGCCTCGAGGTTGCGGCAGTACACCGCGTGGGCCCGTTCGAAGAAGGCCATGAAGACCAGCCGCTCGATCTGGCTGTAGGTGTCGGCGCGGTAGCCCTTCATCACGTGTTCGACGCGGACGTCCTCGTTGGCCGCGGGGTCGATCTCACGGGTGACGACGAGGTAGTTGCGCAGCGCGACGGCGTGCAGGTGCTCCTCGGCGGTCCAGCGGCCGATCCACCGTCCCCACTTCTCCTCGAGGATGAAGCTGAAGACGAGCTCGCGGTGGTAGCCCGCGAGGTTGTCCTTGGTGATCAGCAGGATCTCCAGTGCGTCGGTGATGTGCTTGGGCAGCGTGACCTGCGCGGGATCCCAGTCCCGACCGCCGAGGAACGCGAAGTTCTCGCCCTGGTCGAAGGGCACGTAGTCGTGCGCGTACCAGAGATCCTCGGTGTCGACGTGGCGACGCAGCTCCTGCTGCACGACCGGCTCGAGTTCGAGGATCAGCGCATTGGGTACAGGTTTCTGTGCCATGCGGTTACAGTAACTCAATTCTGTGGGAATCGTAAAATTTCGATCCCGGGCGCCGCGTGTCTACAGCGTGAGCCCCGGATACAGCGGGTTGGCGGCCAGCAGCTCGGCGGCCGCGCCGTGCACGCGCTCGGCCAAGCCGTCGGCCATCACATATTTGGCCTTGGAGGTCCCCTGCGGCTCGGTGTAGGACAGCACGTCGACGATCAGCTCGGCGACGCGGTCGAAGTCGTCGGCCCCGAATCCGCGGGTGGTCAGCGCCGGCGTGCCCAGCCGGATGCCGCTGGTGTACCAGGCGCCGTTGGGGTCGGCGGGCACGGAGTTGCGGTTGGTGACGATGCCCGCGTCGAGCAGCGCGGACTCGGCCTGCCTGCCGGTCAGCCCGAACGACGTGACGTCCAGCAGGACCAGGTGGTTGTCGGTGCCGCCGGTGACCAGCCCGGCGTCGCGCTTGAGGAAGCCGTCGGCCAGGGCTTGGGCGTTGTCGGCGACGCGCTGGGCGTAGGCGCCGAACGCGGGCTGGCGGGCCTCGGCGAGCGCGACGGCCTTGGCGGCCATGACGTGCGACAGCGGCCCGCCGAGCACCATCGGGCAGCCCTTGTCGACGGCATCGGAGTACTCCTGCTGGGCGAGCACCATGCCGCCGCGCGGACCACGCAGCGACTTGTGGGTGGTCGTCGTGGTGACGTGGGCGTGCGGCACCGGGTCCTCGTCGCCGGTGAAGACCTTGCCCGCGACCAGTCCGGCGAAGTGGGCCATGTCGACCATCAGCGTGGCGCCGACCTCGTCGGCGATCTCGCGCATCGTGGCGAAGTTGACGCGCCTCGGGTAGGCCGAGTAGCCGGCCACGATGATCAGCGGCTTGAACTCCCGCGCCGCCTGCGCGACGGCCTGGTAGTCGAGGAACCCGGTATTCGGGTCGGTGCCGTAGCTGCGCTGGTGGAACATCTTGCCGGAGATGTTGGGCCGGAAGCCGTGGGTGAGGTGCCCGCCGGCGTCCAGCGACATGCCGAGCAGCCGCTGGTTGCCGAGCTTGTTGCGCAGCGTCTCCCAGTCCGCCTCGGACAGATCGTTGACGTGTTTGGCATTGAGCGCCGCCAGTTCAGGACCTTCTATGCGGGTGGCCAGGATGGCCCAGAACGCGACGAGGTTGGCGTCGATGCCGGAGTGCGGCTGGACGTAGGCGTAGGGCGCGCCGAACAACTCGCGGGCGTGCTCGGCGGCCAGCGCCTCGACCGTGTCGACGTTCTGGCAGCCCGCGTAGAAGCGGTGCCCGATGGTGCCCTCGGCGTACTTGTCGGAGAACCAGCTGCCCATGGTGAGCAGCACCGCGGGTGAGGCGTAGTTCTCGCTGGCGATCAGCTTGAGCGAATCCCGTTGATCGGCAAGCTCTTTGCGGGTCGCCGCCGCGATGCGGGGTTCGACGGACTCGATGACCTGCAGCGCGGCCCGGTAGGCGGCGCTCGCGGTCTCGGCGTACTCCGCGCCGGGAGCAGCTGCGTTCGAGGTCACGGGGTCAGCAGTCATGGGTTCAGCCTAACCGGCACGCCAATCCTGCATTCTCGCGAGACGTACGCCAGGGCCGCTCGAAGGCCGGCCACCACGACCGTGGTGTACGTCTCGCGAACCGCACCCGGGAATCAGGTCGCCCGCAGCGACGACGGGATCAATGGCTCGTCCAGCAGTGTCCCGAATCGCTGCGTCAGGCTCACGCCGTCGGGCCGGGCGTCGAGCCAACCCCGCAGCAGCCGGTAGCCCTCGACGTAGGTGCTGGTGTAGGCCCGCCACAGCGGCGAGGACAGGAACCGCAGCATCTGGCGGGCGCGCTCGTCGTTGACCAGCAGCCACTGCTTGAGGAAGGCGACGACGTCGTCGACGTCGCGGTGCTCGTCGTGCAGCATCAGCGCCGCGTCCTGGCGCACCTCGGCCAGGGCGGCCGTCGCGGCCGACACCGCCTGCGCGCGTTCCCCGTCGAACCGTAGCCCCAGGTCGGCGTAGATCTCGGCGGCCCAGGCACCCCAGTCCGGCCCGATCGCGGCGTACAGCGCCAGATCGGCCAGCCCCTCGGCCATCAGGCACTGCGGCGTGTTGACCAGGAAGATGGTCTGCTCGGCCTGCCCCCTGCGCTCGACGAGGCCCGCCTCCTTGCGGCAGTGCTCGGTGTGGTGCCCGGGATAGGACTCGTGGGCCACCAGCCGCGGCAGATTCGACATCTGCTGTTTGAGGTCGGCGTTGACGGCGACGGTCGACTTGTAGTCACCGAGGTAGTAGTTGAACCCCGACCACGGCTTGTCGGTGACCACCTCGTAGGTGATGGTCTCGGTGTCGGGCAAGGGGAACTCGGCGCGCACCCGGTCCCGCAGCGCGCTGGAGAACGCGTGGATGCACTCCTCGAGGCGGTCGGGCGGGATCTCCTCGCCGGACCGGTAGGCCTGAACGCGGTCGGCCAGTGCGCCGGTGCCACCCACCACCTCGTCGAGCCGGCGATGCGCCTCGCGGTACTGCTCGGGGTCACCCTTGCCGATGCGCACGTCGAAGTAGGCCTCGACCTCGTCGACGAAGCCGACCTCCTCGCCGGCGAACTTGCGGCCCGCGCACGCCAGCGCCCGCAGGTGGGCGCCGACGTAGTCCGCGCGCGCCTGCTCCAGCCCGTCGACCGCGGGGAGTTCGGCCAGCAGACGCTCGGCCTGCCGGGCCAGCTCGGCCGGGTCGGGTTGGGGTTCGGCGGCCACCGCGCGGCGAAGCGCCGGATCGCCGGTGAACGAGTCTACGTAGCCGTCCTCCACCCGGTCGAAGCGCAGACCGAGCAGCAGGTACTCCCGTATCAAGGTGCTGGCGTCCATGTCGTCAACGGTAAATGCAAGACTGAGCGCATGGCGCGGCTGAGTGAACCCAGCCCATACGTGGAGTTCGACCGGAGTCAGTGGCGAAACCTCCGCATGTCGACTCCGCTCAAGCTCTCCGAGGACGAGCTGGTCAAGCTGCGCGGCATCGGCGAGAAGGTGGACCTGCTCGAGGTCGAAGAGGTCTATCTGCCGCTGGCCCGGCTGATTCACCTGCAGGTGGCGGCGCGCCAGCGGCTGTTCGCGACGACGGCGGAGTTTCTCGGTGAGCCCCAGCAGAATCCGGACCGACCGGTCCCGTTCGTCATCGGTGTCGCGGGCAGCGTGGCCGTCGGCAAGTCGACCACAGCCCGTGTGCTGCAGGCACTTCTGGCCCGCTGGGAGCACCATCCGCGGGTCGACCTGGTCACCACCGACGGGTTCCTGTACCCCAACGCCGAGCTGGTGCGCCGAAATCTGATGGGCCGCAAAGGCTTTCCGGAAAGCTACGACCGTCGCGGGCTGATGCGGTTCGTCACGGCGGTCAAGTCGGGCGCGGACAAGGTGTGCGCACCGGTCTACTCGCACCTGATCTACGACATCGTGCCGGGCGAGAAGCAGATCGTCGCGCACCCGGACATCCTGATCCTCGAGGGCCTCAACGTCCTTCAGACGGGCCCGACGCTGATGGTGTCGGACCTGTTCGACTTCTCGGTCTACGTCGACGCCCGCATCGACGACATCGAGCAGTGGTACATCGACCGGTTCCTTGGCCTGCGGTCGACGGCGTTCGCCGACCCGGCGTCGCACTTCCACCACTACGCCACGCTGACCGACGAGCAGGCCGTGTTCGCCGCCAGCGACATCTGGCACTCGATCAACCGGCCCAACCTGATCGAGAACATCCTGCCGACCCGGCCGCGGGCGACCCTGGTGCTGCGCAAGGACGCCGACCATTCGATCAACCGGTTGCGGCTGCGCAAGCTCTAATGCTTGCGGCCCGTCCGGCAGCGCCGAACGGGCCGCAGCGACAAGCGGTTACGCCTTGATGCGGCGCCACCCCTGGTACTGCAGCTCGGCCATGACCAAGGTGTACACCCCGGTGGCCAGGGTGAGCACTACACCGACGGTGGTCAGCGGGATGACGTCGGAGACGACGAGAACGACGGTGGCGACGGCGAAGACGACGTTGCCCACCGCCAGCACGATGCCGGACAGTTTCACCGACGGCATGGCGGCGAGGCCGAGCACCGCCAGCGAGAAGACGATGAAAAACGCGCTGATCGAGTACTCGAACGCTTTGGTGGTGCCCGAGATCTCGGCCAGCCAGCCCGCGAGCGGGATGCCGGCGACGCCCACCAGGCCGCTGATGGTCGCGTCGAGGCGCATGGCGAAACGCAGCAGCGAGTCGGTGGACCCGGTGAGCTTGGGTGTCGTGATGGCGGACATTGGTTGGTTCCTTTCGTGGTGGGGATGGACGACCGTTCCGGAGCCGACGCCGCAACCTCTCACGACGGCGGCTCCGGACCAGTCATGTGGAGGTCACGTCGAGACGACGCACCCCGAGGTACTGGGCGTAGGCGAAGGCGAGCGTGGCGCCGGCGAACGCGACCGTCGCGGCGACGCCGAAGGGCGTAAGCGGCAGCCAGCCCGCGACGAGCACCACCGCGACGGTCACCGCGAACGCGACGTTGCCAGCCAGCACGCCGACGCCGACGCGCCGGACGTTGCGCACCCGGGCGGCCAGATACAGCGCCGTGCCGTAGGCGACGAGCGCGGCTCCCCCGATCCACTCGCTGGTCGCCGACAGGCCGGACAGCCGCGAGAGCGGGTCGGCGGTCATCGCGATGACGAGACCGAGTGCGGCGCACAGTGTTGCGTCGGCGCGCAGGGCGAACCGCAGTAGCGAGTCGGTGTCCTCGACGGGGCGGGTGGTGACGGTGGTCATGTCGCCGACAGTGCTCGGATCCCGCTGCCAGATCGACGCCAACCGCTGCCAGTTACTGCCAGCCGCAGGTCAGCGGGCTCAGTCCTGCGCGGTCACCAGGCTGCCGCGAAGATCCGCGGCGATGAGGCGCGCCGCGGCGTTCTGCCAGTTGTGCAGCGACCGCTGCGGCACCTCGGTGACGAACCACTGCCAGGCCTGCCGGGCCACCGGGTCGAGCCCGGCGGCGGTGGCGTTCTGCGCGTAGGCCCGCACGCCCACGACGTACGGGAAGTACAGCGAGTTGTAGTACCGCCACTCCTCGGTGGTACCGAAGTCGCCGCCGTCGCGCGGCTTGAGCCGGGCGATGCGGTCGGCCAGCAGCGCCTTGAGTTCGTTCGCGCGCTCGAGTGGCTGATCGAGCGCACCGCGGGCGGCCAACCGCTCGTCGATGACCGGCAGCTTGGTCAGCGGGCTGGCCACGAGCTTGGACAGGTCGCCGTAGTGGCCGAGGGCGCGTCGGGTGAGCCGGGCGAAGGTCTCCTCGTCGACGCCGTCGAGCGGGCTGTCCCTGCGCAGCGGCAGCGCGGCCTCGGTGCTGCGCAGCGCCGCCCGGTCGGCGCGCAGCGCAGGCGAGCGGGAGAACGCCAGGCGGTCCAGCACACCCGCGAGCGGGTCGGCGAGCACGTTGACCGCGATCGCGATGCCGAGGCTGGTGAACAGCAGCACCGTCAACGCGGTGTCGTGCCCGGTGACGGCCAGCACCACCAGTGCCTGCCCGCCGAACAGCACGGCCACCACGGCCGTCGCCGCGAAGGACCGGAGCATGTCGGCACGCAGCGCCTGGCCCTCGTCGAATGCGTCGCCGATCGCGACCGCGACGCCCAGCACCGCGACGTCGAACCCGGTGCCCGCCAGCGCCAGCCAACTGGGCACCAGGCCCAACGGGATGATCAGGATTGCGTTGCCCAGCGCGAAGAACAGCGTCGCGATCACCACGAAACCGACCACCGGGCCCGGCTGCGACCGGCGTATCACCGCGTGCACCATCGCACCCAGCGTCGACAGCGAGATCGCGGCGAGCATCACCCAGTGCCCGAGGCGCAGCGGTCCGTCGACGCTCCCGGCCATCGCCGCGCCGGCGAACGCGACAGCGGCGACCACCGCGACCAAGCCGACCTCGCCCGCCCTGCTGCGCCACGTGTCGCGCGGACGCGACAGTTCGAGGAGCACGGCGAACCACGCGATGCCCGGCACGGCGACCAGGTAGATCTCGATGCGGCTCAGTGCGTCGGCCCCGCTGATCGTGCGCACGGCGTCCAGCGCGACCACCGCGGCGAAACTGGTCAGCCCGATCGCGGCGAGCACCAGGACAGGCTTGCGCGGATCACGGGCCAGCAGATACAGCCCCAACCACCAGCTCAGCGTGAAGACGACCGCCGAGAGCGCAGCCATGATCACATGCCGTATCGGCGGTGGCGCGCGGTGTAGTCGCGCAACGCGCGCAGGAAGTCGACGCGGCGGAACGCCGGCCAGTAGGCCTCGGTGAACCACATCTCCGAGTACGCGCTCTGCCACAGCAGGAAGCCCGACAGCCGCTGCTCACCCGAAGTGCGGATGACGAGGTCGGGATCGGGTTGTCCGGACGTGTAGAGGTTCTCCGAGATCGCGTCGATGGTGACGGCTTCGATGAGCTGTTCACCGGTCCTGCCGTTGGCCAACTCCTTGGCGAGCAGTTGGCGAACGGCGTCGACGATCTCCTGTCGACCGCCGTAGCCGACCGCGAGGTTGACATGGAAGGTCTGGGCACGCGCTTCCGACTGGGTCGAATCGACGGCGTCGCGCAGCCGGCGGGCCGGCTCCTCGCCGATGAGCTCGAGGTCGCCGACCGTGCGCACACTCCAGCGGTTGGCGGGGGCGCAGATCTCCTCGACGACGTCGGTGATGATCTCGATCAGCGCCGAAAGCTCCTCGGGGGCACGCTGCAGGTTCTCGGTGGACAGCAGGTAGACGGTGGCCATCTCGACGCCGGCCTCCTGACACCAGCGCAACATCTCGGCGATCTTGCGCGCGCCCATCCGATAGCCGTAGCTGACGTCGTGGTGTCCTGCGTCACGCGCCCAGCGGCGGTTGCCGTCGCACAGCACCGCGATATGCCGTGGCAGTTCGGATTTCGACCGCGCAAGTTCCTGCCGCAACCGCATCTCGTAGAGCCGGTAGGCCGGCTCCTTGAGGCGCGGGGGAATGAGCTCCACGAAGATCCAGACTACTGTGAATAGCGGCAACCCCCCGCAAATAGTGCAGGCAATAGTGGAGGTGAGATGACCCGATCCATCGACGCCACCGACTCCGACCAGACCCGTAAGCCGCACGGACCCGCCGAGGACCTGCCCGAAGCCGTCGTCGACGGTGTCGCCACATTCATCGGCAAGCCGCGCGCACGGGGCTGGATCCACGTCTACGCCGCGGTCATCGCGGCGATCTGCGGGGCGACGCTGGTGTCGGTGTCATGGTCGATGCAGTCGACAAGGGCCGGCATCGCGACGCTGATCTACACGCTGACGATCGTCGCGATGTTCGCGGTCAGCGGGGTCTATCACCGGGTGATGTGGAAGTCACAGACCGCACGCAAGTGGATGAAGCGCCTGGATCACTCGATGATCTTCGTGTTCATCGCGGGCAGCTACACGCCGTTCGCGCTGCTGGCGCTGCCGTCGACCGACGGCATGGTGTTGTTCTGGATCGTGTGGGGCGGCGCGATCGCCGGTGTGCTGCTCAAGTGCTTCTGGCCGTCGGCGCCGCGCTGGGTCGGCGTGCCCCTCTACATCCTGCTCGGTTGGGTCGCGGTGTGGTTCATCGGTCCGATCATGCACGGCGCGGGGGTGGCGGCGGTGGTACTGCTGATCGTCGGCGGCGCGCTCTACAGCATCGGCGGCGTGCTGTACGCGATGAAGTGGCCCGACCCGTGGCCGACGACGTTCGGCCACCACGAGTTCTTCCACGCCTGCACGGCGGTGGCCGCGATCTGCCACTACATCGCGATGTGGTTCGCCGTCTTCTAGAGCTGGGTGACGTTGTCCGGGCCCCAGTAGGCCTTCATCGACGCGATCCGGCCCTCGTCGTTGAACGTCATGATGCTGATGATGTCGATCGCCATCTTGTTCTCGCCGAGGTCGACGGTCAGCGTCCAGTGGAACGCCGTCTCGTTGCCGAGCGCGCGCAACGTGATGACGTCGGCCTGGGCACCGGTGGTGGGAAGGCTGTCGTAGAACCGGCGGATGGCGGGCCTGCCGATGTGCACCTCGGTGCCGACGGGATCCTCGACGGTGGCGTCGTCGGCGTACAGCTCGGCGACGTCATCGGCCTTGCCCTGCGCGGCAAGCGCCAGGTAACGGTTGACGGTCTTGGCGTTGTCTTCCGGGGTCGGCATGGGCCGAACGCTACCGGGGATCGAGCGCGGCGGCGAGATCCCCGGCGCCGGTGACCGGCAGATCGCACGTCCGGCCGCGGCAGACGTAAGCAGCATCGGCGCCCCCGATGCGATCGCGGTCGCGCAGCAACTCCGACGAATCGACCGGACCGCCGACGACGACGGCCCCACCCGGTGCGAGCCTGCGCGCGGCGGCGAGCAATTCGGAACTCGGTGCAGCGCAGGCCACCGCGATCTGCAGCGGTCCGCGCACCGCCGCCTCGGCGACCGCGAGCCAGTGCCCGCCCGACCGCGGCAGGCGGGCCAGTATCTGGGTGGCGCCGGCCAGCGTGACCTCGGCCGCCGCGCCGTAGCGCCCGGCGCGGTCCGCGGGAATCAGATGTGCCGCGACCAGCAGCGCCTCGGCGACCAGCGATGCACCCGCCGGCGTCGCACCGTCGAGCGGATCGGCGGGGCGCACCATCAGCGCCTCGGCGTCGTCGGCCGTGTCGAACCATCGGCCCTTGCGATCCGGGTCGGCGAAGTGGTCGAGCGCGATGTCGAGCAGCGCGGTCGCCGCGTCGAGCCACGAAGCCTCACCGGTCATCTGGTGCAGCGTCAGCAGCCCGGTCGCCAGCGCGGCGTGGTCTTCGAGGATGGCGGCGCTGTCGCCCACCACTCCCCCGAGGCTGGCACGACGCAGTCGCCCGCCCACCATGTGCGCGTCCAGCAGTGACCGCGCGCATTCCGTTGCGGCGCCAAGCAATTCCGGTGCCTCGAGCGCGACGGACGCCTCGGCCAGCGCGGTGATCGCCAGCCCGTTCCACGCGGTGACGACCTTGTTGTCGCGACCGGGCTGCGGCCTGGTCAGCCGGGCAGCCAGCAATGCGGCGCGCACCCGTTCGAAGCGTTGCGGATCGTCGGGGTCGCGTGGGAGCTGCAGCACCGACGTGCCGTGCTCGAACGTGCCGGCAGCGGTGACCGCGAACACCTCGGCGGCCCAACGGCCGTCGTCTCCGCCGAGGACTTCGCCCAGCTGCGCGGGGGTGAACACATACGTCAGCCCCTCGACACCGGCCGCGTCGGCGTCCAACGACGAGGCGAACATGCCATCCGCGCCGAGGTCGTCGATCATGAACCGGGCCGTTTCCCGAGCGACTCTGTGCGCCAATGGATTTCCGGTACGCCGCGCCCAGTGCGCGTAGACGCGCAGCAGCAGCGCATTGTCGTAGAGCATCTTCTCGAAATGCGGCACCACCCAGAACGCGTCGACGCTGTAGCGCGCGAAGCCGCCGGCCAACTGGTCGTAGATACCGCCACGGGCCATCGCCGTGCAGGTGCGTTCGACGGCGTCCAGCGGCGGCGCGTCACCGGTGCGTTCGTGGCTGCGCAGCAGCGCCTCCAACAACGCCGACGGCGGAAACTTGGGCGCCGCAACTTGATTCGTGATGAAGCCGCCGCGATCGACGTCCTCGTCGGCCAGCACGGCCGCGACCGCGTGGTCGCACAGCGCCGGTTGCACCGGCGGCGCCGTCATATTGCTCCTCGCGTGCGCACCGCCCGGCAGCGCCGTCGCCATCGACCGCAGCTCTTCGGTGATCCGGTCGGACGCCTCCTCGACCTCACCGCGGCGGGTCCGCCAGGTGTCGCTCACTGCGGCCAGCAGCTGCAGGAAGTTGGGCTTCGGGTAGTAGGTGCCGCAGAAGAACGGCCTGCCGTCAGGGGTGAGGAAACACGTCATCGGCCAGCCGCCCTGACCGGTCAGCGCGACGGTGGCGTTCATGTAGACCGCGTCGAGGTCGGGCCGCTCCTCACGGTCGACCTTGATGCAGACGAAGCCCTCGTTCATCGCCGCGGCCACCTGGTGGTCCTCGAACGACTCATGGGCCATCACATGGCACCAGTGACACGCCGCGTACCCGATCGACAGCAGGATCGGAACATCGCGGTCGGCCGCCTCGGCCAGCGCCTCGGTCGTCCACTGCTGCCAATGCACCGGATTGTCGGCGTGCTGGCGCAGGTACGGGCTGGTGGCCCGCCCGAGCTTGTTTTCCCGAGAGAACTCAGCCGGGCTCACGTTTGGTCCCGCCGGGGTCCGGCGTGGTCCCGTCAGCCGGCGTATCCGGGTCCGCGCCGGCGGTGCCGTCGTCGGCGGGCCGGTCCGGATCGGGACGTTCGGTGTCGAACGACTTCGGCAGTTTGCGCAGGTGCTTGTTCATCGACCAGATCAACAGGAACGTCCCGATCAGCAGCAGCACCACGACGAGCAGCCCGAACGGGCTGGCCTTGCCGAAATCCGGCCCGGTGTCCCGTGGCGGGTTCTGGGCCAGCAGATCGACGGCGAGCGCGAAGGTCATCGCTCCTCGATTCCGGTGAACAGGTCGGATTCCGGCAGCGACACCGGTACCCGCGAGCGGGCCAGCTCGTACTCCTCGGTCGGCCACAGCCGCTGCTGCCAGTCGATCGGCGCGCGGAAGAAGTCGCCGTTGGGGTCGATCTGGGTGGCATGGGCCCGCAGCGCGTCGTCGCGCACCGCGAAGTACTTCGCGCACTCGACGCGGGTGGTCACCCGCTTGGCGAAGATGTCGTGGTCCGGATCCCAGTGCTTGAGCCACTTATCGAACGGCCCGACCTCGCCGTACTTGGCGAACTCGTCCTGCAGCAACTGCATACGCTGGCGCAGGAAGCCGTGCGTGTAATACAGCTTGCGGACGTTCCACGGGTCGCCTGCGTCGGGGAACAGCCGGTAGTCGGCCGCGGCTTCGTAGGCGGCCACCGAGACCTCGTGGCAGCGGATGTGATCGGGATGCGGATAGCCGCCGTTCTCGTCGTACGTCGTCATCACGTGCGGCCGGAAGTCGCGCACCACGCGCACCAGCGCCTCGGTGGGCTCCTCGAGCGGCACCACGCCCAGGCAGCCGTCGGGCAGCGGCGGGGGTGGATCGCCCTCGGGCAGCCCGGAGTCGACGAAGCCCAGCCAGTGGTGCTCGACGCCGAGAATCTCGGCGGCCTTGGCCATCTCGTCGCGGCGGATCTGGGCCATCCGGCCGTGCACCTCGGGCAGATCCATCGCCGGGTTGAGGATGTCGCCGCGCTCGCCACCGGTGAGCGTCACCACCAGCACCCGCACGCCTTCGTCCGCGTAGCGGGCCATCGTGGCGGCGCCCTTGCTGGACTCGTCGTCCGGGTGGGCGTGCACGGCCATCAACCGCAGTTCGCTCAACCTGATCTGCCTTTACTCTTCGCTACCTGTCGCCATCGGCCCGTTCCGACACCTAACAACTCACTGGAACTTCCCAGTAGTCCCTATAGTTCCAGTTCTGTAGATCCATCCGACGAGGAGCCTGGAAAAGGGCCTAGAAAAGGGCTTCGAAACACGATGATCGAGCGTCCGGCCGCGCGCTACGGGCGCCGGCGACTGTCCGGACCGCAGCGCCGCTGGATCGCGGTCGGGCTGGCGGTACTCGTCGTCGTGGCCGGGGTGATAGTCGCGATCGTGGCATCGGGACGGTTCGGCAGCGCCGGGGTCAAGGGTGAACTCGGCGGATATCGACTGGTCGACGACCAGACCGTCGAGGTGACGATCACCGTCACCCGCGACGACCCGTCCCGGCCCGTCGCCTGCATCGTGCGGGCCCGGTCGATCGACGGCAGCGAAACCGGGCGCCGCGAGGTGCTGGTGCCGCCGTCGCCGCAGGCCACGGTGCAGGTGACGACGATCGTCAAGGCCGGTCGCAAGCCCGTCGTCGGCGACATTTACGGATGCGGCACCGACGTGCCGACGTACCTGGTGACCTCGTGAAACCACAGTGCAGCGGCGTGCGCAACAAACGCCGAACTGCGAATTCGTGAAAATCGGCTGTCCGTGCGGTGTTAGCATGGTCTGTGTACACGGTTCCCGCTGGGACCGTGTATTGCTGCTTTTAGTGCTCTGATTGGGGCCTGACGAACGCGGCAATACACGTCAAAACTCCCGGGCGCCGTACCACGAGGCTTCTTACGCGAACGAGCGCGAGAACACCGCTAGACCAAGAGGGACAGGAGCGCGACATGACCGACACACAGGTCACTTGGCTGACGCAGGAGGCGTACGACCGGCTGAAGGCCGAGCTGGACCAGCTCATCGCTCACCGCCCGGTCATCGCCGCCGAGATCAACGACCGCCGCGAAGAGGGCGACCTGCGCGAGAACGGCGGCTACCACGCCGCCCGCGAGGAGCAGGGCCAGGAAGAAGCCCGCATCCGCCAGCTGCAGGAGTTGCTGAACAACGCCAAGGTCGGCGAGGCGCCCAAGCAGTCCGGCGTCGCGCTGCCCGGTTCGGTGGTCAAGGTCTATTACGACGACGACAAGAACGACACCGAGACGTTCCTGATCGCGACCCGCCAGGAAGGGGTCAGCGACGGCAAGCTCGAGGTGTACTCGCCGAACTCGCCGCTGGGCGCGGCGCTGATCGACGCCAAGGAGGGCGAGACCCGCAGCTTCACCGTGCCCAACGGCAACACGGTCAAGGTCACGCTGGTCAAGGCGGAGCCCTACCGCGGCTGACGGCGGTTAAGGTCCGCTCATGGCGCAGATCGCCGAGGACCTGTTCCTGCTCCTGCTCGACAACGCGTCCGCGCAGCCGGCGCTGGATCGGCAACGCCGCGAGCGCGTGCTGTCGGCGGCCGTGCTGCTGGATCTGGCGCACGCCTGCCGGATCCGGCCTGCGGTCAACGGTGAGCCGGTCGAGGCGGGCCGGCTGATCGCGCTGGCCGTGCCGGGCATGCCGGACCCGGTCACCGAGCCCGCGTTCCAGCTGTTGCAGCGACGTCCGCTGCGACCCGCGACGGCAGTCAAGAAGCTGTCCAAGCACACCGAGGGTCACGTCGCCGGCTTCCTCGAGCACACCGGCCAGATCCGGCGGATTCGCCTGCCCGACAAGCCTTCCGGCCACCCATACGCCTGGCCGCTGATGAACCGGCAGCGGGTGGACACCGCGCGGGCGGCGCTGTTGTCGGCACTGTTCGACCGCAATCCGCCCGCGCCGACGACAGCGGCGATCATCTCCTTGCTGCACGCGGTGGACGGCCTCGGCGCGCTGCTCAGCCTCAACGACCGAGGCTGGCGGTGGGTGCACGCCCGGGCGGGTGAGATCGCGCTCGGCAGTTGGGTCGACGAGTACCCGACGGCGCTGCCGGAGGTGAACCTGGCCGTCACCGCTTCGGCGGTGCGTCAGGCACTGGGGTGAGCGTCAGGCGAGCGCCTGCTCGAGGTCGGCGAGCAGATCGGCGACGTCCTCGATCCCGACCGACAGGCGCACGAGATGCTCGGGCACCTCGAGCTGCGAGCCCGCCGTGGAGGCGTGTGTCATCGCGCCCGGGTGCTCGATCAGCGACTCGACACCGCCGAGCGACTCGGCGAGTATGAAGATTTCTGTGCGCGAGCACAATTCGCGAGCAGCCTGGGCTCCCCCGCGCATCCGCACCGAGATCATGCCGCCGAAGCCGGTCATCTGCCTGGCCGCGATCTCGTGGCCAGGATGCCCCGGCAGGCCGGGATAGAGCACGGTTTCGATCGCCGGGTGCCCGTCGAGAAACTCGGCGATCACCTGAGCGTTCTCACTGTGCCGCTGCATGCGCAGCACCAGGGTCTTGAGCCCGCGCATGGTCAGGTAGGCGTCGAACGGGCCGGGCACCGCGCCCGCACCGTTCTGCAGGAACCCGAACGCGGCGTCGAGATCCCCGTCATTGGTCAGCAGCGCACCGCCCACCACGTCGGAGTGCCCGCCGATGTACTTGGTGGTGGAGTGCAGCACGACGTCGGCCCCGAGCAGCAGCGGCTGCTGCAGTGCGGGCGAGGCGAACGTGTTATCCACCAACACCTTCGTATTCGCCGCGGCCAGCGCGGAGATGGCCGCGATGTCGGCGATGGACAGCAGCGGGTTGGTCGGCGTCTCGACGAGGATCAGCTTCGTGTTCGGGGTGATCGCCGCGCGCAGCGCGTCGAGGTCGGCCAGCGACACGGCGGTGTAGCCGATGCCCCACTGGGTGAACACCTTGTCGATCAGGCGGAAGGTGCCACCGTAGGCGTCGTCGGGCATGACGATGTGGTCGCCGGGTCGCAGCATCGCACGCAGTGCACAGTCGGTCGCGGCCATGCCGGACGAGAACGCCCGCGCGTAGGCGGCCTCCTCCACCGCGGCGAGCGAGGCCTCAAGCGAGGCCCGCGTCGGATTGCCGGTCCTGGCGTACTCGAACCCGCCGCGCAGACCGCCGACGCCGTCCTGGGCGAAGGTCGAGCTGGCGTAGATCGGGGCGTTCACGGCGCCGGTGGCCGGGTCGGGCGCGAATCCGGCGTGGATGGCCTTCGTGGATAGTCCGGTGGCCAAGCCGTGCCTGTCGTGTTCGGTCATCACCGCTCAGGGTAGCGAGCGGACCGACCCCTCCAACGGCCCGCACCGAACGCCGAACCGCTCGCGCACGGTGTCGAGGTTTCTGCGCATGTGCTCGCGCTCCCTGCGGTGCGTCAGCGTGAACTTGGCCAGCGCCATCATCCGGCGCGGCAGGGGATACCAGCGGTCGAAATCGAGCCCGCACTCGCTGAACACCTTCGCGGGCACGCCGTCGGAGATCAGGCTCAAGTTGTACTGCGCGAGCGTCAGCAGCGCGTACGGGAACACGGTGCGTGACTTGTGCACCAGTTCCTGGCCGTCGAGTTCGTAGAGCCCCGTATCGCGCAGGCTGTCGGTCATCAGCAGGTGCGTAAGGAAGTAACCCGCATATGAGCTCAAATGCATTGCTGCCGAGCGCAGTTGAATGGAAAGCACCCGCCCACCCGACGACAGGTAGGGCTCGTAGGGATACTCCCGGTGCGTCACATAGCCCGTGCAGTTCACGATCCAGCTGCCCGGCTGGATCGCCCTCGTCGCCCCGCTGCGCAGCACCATCTCGGTCGAGACGCCGCGGTCGACGACATCGACGAAGTGGTCCATCACGACGTCGTTCAGGCCGGCGGCTATCGTCTCGGCCTCCGCTTCGGACAGCACGCCCAACAGGTAGTTGCCGGTGGTCGCCGTCAGCCAGGTGCCGTAGGTGGCGCGGTGCCAGTCCCACACGGCCGCCTCGTTGGTCCCGTCGAAGCGGCGGGCCAGCTCCATGCCCCAGCTGCTGAGCGGTTCGCCGCCCCACCACCGCCGCAGGCCGGTCGGGAAGAACTTGTCGCGGCTGCCGAAGAAGGTGCCCGACCCGGCCACCAGGTTGACCTCGCGGCCCGGGTACTCGGCGACCAGGGTGTGCGCGGTGTCCATCGCGGTCTTGCCGCCGCCGATGATCCAGACCGGCGCCCGGCTGTCGGCGATGTCCCCGCCGCGCATGTCGCAGAAGTCCGGTGACACCGACCTCACGCGACCGCTGGAGGTTCTCAGCGGGTCGTTCGGCAGCACGCGCAGGCCGTACGCCTTGATCAGCCGCTGCGCATGCACCACCAGCTGCCTGCCGTCCGGGGCGCGGCAGTGGACCCGGACGAAGGCGTCGGTCTCCTCCTCGGATTCGGCGTCCCAGCCGAAGAACTCGTCGACGCGGACGCGCTGCCTGAGCACATCGCGACAGTGCTCGAAGTGGTCGAGCACTTCGGCCTTGGTGGCCAGGTACTCGCGCCTGCGGCCGAGAGTCCACTCGATGTTGCCCGCGGTGAACATGCCGTGGGGCTGGTGCAACCGCACGTAGGGGTACGTGTCGACCCACATGCCGCCGACGCGCTGCCTGCGGTCGATGACGATGACCCGCTGGTCGCGGGACAGGTGTCGGCTGGCGGCGAACAACGCGTTCATGCCGGCCAGACCGGCGCCGACGATGCAGACGTCACACGTCTGAGTGTCTGGCTGCGCGGATTGCTGCGGTACGGACACCGGCCGCCCCTTCCTGCTCGTCAGCGGGTCGATTCCGACGATTCGCCGTCGCCACGGAGCGGGGTAGCGTAGTCGGCTACTCGACTGTTTGCGGGGCGCCGGGGGCCGGCGGTGTAGACATGGACCCATGAGCGCTGCCACCCGCCTCGACGACCTTCTCGACCTGGACTCGCTTCTCACCCCGGAAGACGTCGAATTGCGCCAGACGGTGCGCCGGTTCGGTGAGCAACGGTTGCGCCCCTTCGTCTCGGAGTGGTTCGAGACCGGTCAGGTTCCGGTCCGTGAGCTGGCCTCCGACCTCGGCAAGCTCGGACTGCTCGGCATGCACCTGAAGGGATACGGCTGCGGCGGGTCGACGGCGACCGCCTACGGGCTGGTCTGCCAGGAACTCGAGGCGGTCGACAGCGGCCTGCGCAGCCTGGTGTCGGTGCAGGGGTCGCTGGCGATGTTCGCGATCTACCGCTGGGGCAGCGAGGACCAGCGCAACCAGTGGCTGCCCGCCATGGCCACCGGCGACGTGATCGGCTGCTTCGGGCTGACCGAACCGGACTTCGGATCCAATCCGGGCGGCATGCGCACCACCGCCAAGCCGGACGGGTCGGACTGGATCCTCAACGGCTCGAAGATGTGGATCACCAACGGCTCGGTCGCCGACGTCGCGATCGTCTGGGCCCGGATCGATGACGGCGCGCAGAAGAAGATCGCCGGATTCGTCGTGCCCGCGGGCACGGCGGGCTTCTCCGCCAGCGACATGACCCACAAGCTGTCGTTGCGGGCGTCGGTGACCTCCGAGCTGCACCTCGACGACGTCCGTCTGCCCGCCGACGCCAAACTGCCCGACGCGCACGGACTCTCGGGCCCGCTGAGCTGCCTGTCGGAGGCGCGCTTCGGCATCGTGTTCGGCAGTGTCGGTGCAGCCAGGGACTGCCTGCAGACCGCGCTCGACTACGTCGGCACCCGCGAGGTGTTCGACAAGCCGCTGGCCGCCTACCAGCTCACGCAGGCCAAGATCGCGGACATGGCGGTCGAATTGGGCAAGGCCCAGCTGCTCGCGCTGCACCTGGGCCGGCTCAAGGACGAGGGCCGGATCAAGCCCGAGCAGGTCAGCTTCGGCAAGCTCAACAATGTGCGGGAGGCGATCCAGATCGCCCGCCAGTGCCGAACCCTGCTGGGCGCCAACGGGATCACGCTGGATTATCCGGTCATCCGGCACGCCAACAACCTGGAGTCGGTGCTGACGTACGAGGGCACTTCCGAGGTGCACCAGATGGTCATCGGAGAGGCGCTGACCGGGGTCAGCGCCTTCCGATGAGCATCGTCAGTACTGCTGCGGGGTGGTCTGCGGTCCCGGCGGCAGCGGCTGCGGGTTGAGCTCGGCGACCTGGCCGCCGCTGAGCTTGCGGTAGGCGTACACCTCGATCAATGCCACCAACGGGATTGCCACGAGCAGACCGACACCGCACAGCACCGCGCCGGCGATCGCCACCACGAGCACCACGAGGAAGGTCAGCAGGACCTGGACGAAGTTGTTCTTCGCGATGTCGAAGCTCGTTTTGATCGCGTCGATCGGCGACAGGTTGCGGTCGAGCAGCGCGATGACCGTGAACATGGTGAAGATCGCCACGACCAGGCCGGGCAGGATGCACAGGGCGAACCCGATCGAGGTCAGAATTCCGACGATCAAAGTCGCGACGATCACACTGCCGACGTTGCGGGGCTTGAAGAACGACCCGATGCTCACCGGCCGGCCGTTGGCCACGTCCAGCATGCCGCTGTAGTACGCGGATTGGATGGCGCCGCCGACCACCAGCGCGACGATCCAACCGACGATCGTGACCGCGAGGCTGGCCGGGCCGGACACGTTGTACGAGAATGAGAAGCTGCTGTCGTCGGACATGTAGGTCGTCGACTCCGGCGAGACCGCGGCCGACAGGAATCCGAAGATGAACTGCAGCGCGACGACGATGAGCCCGTAGACCAGCGTAGCCACGATCATCGCTACGGCGTTGCTGCTGAACTTGCCCCACGCCCAGCTGAACGCTTCTCCGACGCTATACGACGGTGCGCCACCGAATCCCGGCCCGCCGGGCGGCGGATAGCCACCTTGCTGCTGAGGCGGGTAACCGTAACCGCCCTGCCCGGGCGGCGGGTAGCCGCCCTGTTGCGGCGGCGGCGGGTAGCCGGCGCCCGGGGGCGGCGGAGGGTAGCCGCCCTGTTGCGGAGGCGGCGGATAGCCACCCGGCGGCGGCGCAGGCGGGTAACCGCCACCCGGTGGCGGCGGATAGCCACCGCCCCCCGACGGGGGTGGCGGCGGGTAGTTGCCTCCCGGCGGAGGCGTCGGCGGGTGGTTTCCCTGCTGAGGGGGCGGTTGATCAGACATGCGACCTTCCAGGTTGACTGGTTACAGCGGGAGGCAGACGGTGCTGATGATCTTATCGGCGATCGTCTGCCGCTTGGCATCCCAGAGTGGGAACAGATAACCGATATAGCAGATGGCGGCGTCGATGATGTGCGCCAGCTGCCGCACGATGGACATACCGAAACCGATTGGCTGGCCGGTCTTTTCGCTGACCACCTTGAATTTCAGGATCGACTTGCCGATGCTCGAGCCCGTCGTGCCCTGGCGGTAGCCGTAGTTCCAGATCACGTAGGCGAGAACGAGAATGGACGTGACCGCGACCGACAGCTGGCCGACCGTGGACGCGCCCGTCGCGCAGAACTCACCGAGGTCGTACTCCGAGGTGTCGGTGAGGCACGCGGTTTCCTGGGTGCCCAGCAGCAGCGCATAGCCGATGCCCTGCAGGACGAAGATCGGGATGGAGTCGATCAGCCATGCCAGTAAGCGGGTGAACCACGAGGTGTAGGCCTCCTTCGGCAGCGCGGCCGCCGGCGCCTGTCCCGCGAATCCCGTACCGGCTTGCGGTGGAGGCGGATACGCGCCGCCCTGCGGCGGAGGCGGGTAGCCACCGGGGGGTGGCGGAGGCGGCGGATAATTCCCGGGTGGCGGTGGCGGTTGATCGGTCATGAACGCCTTCCAGTCTTTGTCTTAGCTGGGAATGAGCGTGCTTACCCTACCGGAGAAGTGGTTTTGCGCAGGGCTTTCTGAGCGGAAGTTGATCATGTGCCGCAACGTCCACGACGGTATGGCGAAGCCGGTTCGAGCCGGCCCGTTGTCCAGTCGTTCGGCAGGCTTCGTAAGTCGGGTTATCGAGGACGGCGGGTGCTGCCGTCGGACAGGAAGCCCAGTAGGTCGTGACGGGTGAGCACGCCCACCGGCTTGCCCTCCTCGACCACCATCACCGCATCGCACTCGCGCAATGTCTTGGCCGCGTTGCTCACCAGCTCGCCGGCGCCGATCAGCGGCAGCGGCGGGCTCATGTGCTGCGACACCGCGTCGGCGAGATGGGCCCTGCCCTCGAAGACCGCCGAGAGCAGTTCGCGTTCGGATACGCTGCCCGCCACCTCACCGGCCATCACCGGCGGTTCGGCGCCGACGACGGGCATCTGCGAGACGCCGTACTCGCGCAGGATGCCGATCGCGTCGCGCACGGTCTCCGACGGATGCGTGTGCACCAGGTCGGGCAGCGCGCCGGACTTGCCCCGCAGCACGTCCCCGACCGTCGACTCCTCGACCGAACCGTCGAGCCGGCTGCGCAGGAATCCGTAGGACGACATCCACGCATCGTTGAAAACCTTTGACAGGTAACCTCTTCCGCCGTCAGGCAGCAGGACCACGACGACCGAGTCGGGCCCGGCCCGCTCGGCGACCTTGATCGCCGCGACCACGGCCATCCCGCACGACCCGCCGACCAGCAGGGCCTCCTCGCGTGCCAGTCGCCGCGTCATGTCGAACGAGTCGGCGTCCGACACCGCGATGATCTCGTCGGGCACCGTCGGGTCGTAGGCCGACGGCCAGAAGTCCTCACCCACCCCCTCGACCAGATAGGGCCTGCCGGTGCCGCCGGAGTAGACCGACCCCTCCGGGTCGACGCCGACGATCTTGACGGGACCTTCCGGACGTCCACCGGACACTTCCTTGAGATAACGGCCGGCGCCGGTGATCGTGCCGCCGGTGCCGACGCCCGCGACGAAGTGGGTGACCTTGCCCTCGGTGTCGGCCCAGACCTCCGGGCCGGTGGTCTCGTAGTGGCTCGCCGGTCCCATCGGATTGGAGTACTGGTCGGGCTTCCAGGCGCCGTCGATCTCGGTGACCAGGCGGTTGGAGACGCTGTAGTAGCTGTCCGGGTGGTCGGGCGGCACGGCCGTCGGGCACACCACCACGTCGGCCCCGTACGCGCGCAGCACGTTCTGCTTGTCCTCGCTGACCTTATCGGGACAGACGAAGATGCACTTGTACCCGCGCTGCTGGGCGACCAGGGCCAGTCCGACGCCGGTGTTTCCGGAGGTCGGCTCGACGATCGTGCCGCCCGGCTTGAGTTCACCGCTGGCTTCGGCGGCGTCGATCATCTTCACGGCGATGCGGTCCTTGGCGCTGCCGCCGGGGTTGAGGTACTCGATCTTGGCCGCGACCACGCCGGCACCCTCGGGGACGACGGAGTTCAGCTGTACCAGGGGGGTATTGCCGATTAGCTCACTGACGTGCCGGGCGATCCGCATGACTCCATCGTGTCAGGCGGCGCGACGACTTACCACGTGGCCTCTCGGATGTAGTCGCCGATCTGACGCAGCGAGCGGTTCGCCTCGGGGACCGCGGGCGCGCCGAGCTGGAAGACATGCATCTGACCGGGCCAGACGTGGATCTCGACCAGTACGCCCGCCGCGGCCAGTCGTCGCGCGGCCTTGCGGGCGTCGCTGATCAGCACCTCGGACCCCGAGACGTGGATGAGCGTGCGCGGCAGGCCGGGCTCGATGTGGTCGAGCGGTTCGTAAACCGCCTCGGGCTTGCCGTCCACCAGATGCCGCCCGGCCGCTTCCCGGACGAGGTCGACCAGGGCGAAGAACGCCCGCGGGGGGAACATCGCGTCGGTGCGGATGTTCGGATGGTTCGCTCGCGCCTCGTTGTCGACCTCGAACAACGGCGACATGGTCACCATCGCGGCGGGCACCTCGCCCTGAAGGCCCTCGCGCTGCAGCCGCTCGGCGAGCGCCAGCGCGAGGTAGCCGCCCGCGGAATCACCGGCGAGCACGATCTGGTCGGGCTGATAACCCTTGAGGCGCAACCACTTGTACGCGTCGTAACAGTCGTCGAGCGCCCGGCCGACGGAGTGCTTCGGGATCATCCGGTAGTTGACGATGAGCACCGGGCAGTCGGCGTAACCCGACAGCGCCGTCACGAGTCGACCGTGCGAGTTGGTGCCGCAGGTGAGGAAGGCACCGCCGTGCAAATAGAGGACGACGGCCCGGTTGCCGTCGGCGGGCAGCACACCGGGCGCCCGCACGAGTTGCGCGGTGCAGTTCGGCAAAGAAATGGTCGCCCGTACGGTGCCGGGAGTGGGCCGGGCGACGCGGGCGACGAAATCCACCAGTCCCCACGGCCACGGCAACCTCGGTGCATAACTTCCGATAGCTAGCGTCGGACGAATAGTTAGCATGGCGGCGAGCGAAGCGAGCCGTCCCGCGATGCTCGGGCCGTCCTCGAGGACCTCGACAGGCGCTCCGTCGCTGACCGGAAACTTGCGCGGTTTACGCGCTTGAACTGCAGATATGGCGGGATATCGGGTGTTGCCCACCTTGCTCGGTGCGGTCATGACAACCACTTCCTCAGACAGTTAAGCCGTCGTGGTACGCAGTGCGCCTAATTTACTGAGCGGGACCCGTATCTTAGCTTGACACTCTACGTCCATTTCAACAATTGACGAGTCGAATTCGATACCGGTCTTGATACCGCAATGTGATCGCTCATTCGCCCTCGCCACGCGGATAACTGCGAAAATCCACTTAAACTTGCTGTTGTGGGCATACCGCGAAGGACGACCACAGTGGCGCTGGCGGCAGCGGCCACAATCGCCTCGACCGGCTCGGCGTATGTCGGGGCCCGCAACCTGCTGATCGGCCAGGCCGACCAGGCCCGACAGGTGATCCCGAAGGCGTGGGACATCCCGCCGCGGGCCGACGGCGTCTACCTGCCGGACGGCGGACCCGTCGAGCGGTGGCACCGCGGCGTGCCCTTCGACCTGCACCTGATGATCTTCGGAGACTCGACCGCCACCGGCTACGGCGCCGAGACCGCCGAGGAGGTCCCCGGAGTGCGGTTGGCCCGCGGGCTGGCCGAGGCGTCGGGCCGACGCATCCGGCTGAGCACCAAGGCGATCGTCGGCGCGACCTCCAGAGGTCTGTCCGGGCAGATCGACGCGATGTTCGTCGCCGGGCCGCCGCCGGACGCCGCGGTGATCATGATCGGCGCCAACGACATCACCAGGCCCAACGGAATCGGACCATCGGCGCGACGACTCGGTAACGCGGTGCGGCGGTTGCGCGCCGCGGGCGCCGTCGTCGTGGTCGGCACCTGCCCCGACTTCGGCGTCATCACCGCGATTCCCCAGCCGCTGCGCTGGTACACGCGCAGCCAGGGGTTGCGGCTGGCGCGGGCGCAGGCGTCGGCGGTGCGGACCGCGGGAGGCGTCCCGGTGCCGTTCTCCGACCTGCTTTCGCCGCACTTCCGCAAGACGCCGGAGGAGTTGTTCTCCTCGGACATGTTCCACCCCTCAGGCGCCGGCTATGCGCTCGCGGCCAGCCAGTTGCTGCCCGCGCTGTGTAATGCGTTGAGCGACTGGCTCGATTGCGCAGCGCCCGATTTGCCGTGGCAGTCTCGCTCGGCGGAAAACGGCACACTGCGCGCGCGGGTCGGCGGGTTGAGCAGGCTGTGGCGCCGGTCGACTGGGGTCCCCGCACCTGTGCTGGGGAGGGTGCCTGCGCCCGTCGCGGTGCCCGCCAGCTAGGTTTCTCGTATCCATCGATGCGAGGAGACGCCATGGTAGAAGCCGTCATTGTCGCCACCGCGCGGTCACCGATCGGCCGCGCCGGCAAGGGATCACTGGTCGATATGCGGCCCGACGATCTGGCCGCGCAGATGGTGCGCGCGGCGCTCGAGAAGGTGCCAGCCCTCGATCCGCACGACATCGACGACCTCATCATGGGCTGCGGGCAGCCCGGCGGCGAGGCCGGTTTCAACATCGGCAGGGCGGTGGCCGTCGAGCTGGGGTATGACTTCCTGCCCGGCACCACGGTGAACCGGTACTGTTCGTCGTCGCTGCAGACCACCCGCATGGCGTTCCACGCGATCAAGGCGGGCGAGGGCCATGCGTTCATTTCCGCTGGCGTGGAGACGGTTTCGCGGTTCCCGAAGGGCACCTCGGACGGCTGGCCGGACAGCAAGAACCCGTTGTTCGCCGACGCGATGAGCCGCTCGGACCAGGCCGCCGCCGGCGCCGAGGAATGGCACGACCCCCGCGAGGACGGGGTGCTTCCCGACGTCTACATCGCGATGGGCCAGACCGCCGAGAACGTCGCACTGCACACCGGCATCAGCCGCGAGGACCAGGACCAGTGGGGCGTGCGCAGCCAGAACCGCGCCGAGGAAGCCATCAACAACGGGTTCTTCGACCGGGAGATCGTGCCGGTGACGCTGCCCGACGGGTCGACGGTGGCCAAGGACGACGGCCCGCGCGCCGGCACGACCTACGAGAAGATCAGCCAGCTCAAGCCGGTGTTCCGGCCGAACGGCACGGTGACCGCCGGCAACGCCTGCCCATTGAACGACGGCGCCGCCGCGCTGGTGATCCTGTCGGACACCAGGGCCCGCGAGTTGGGCCTGACGCCGCTGGCGCGCGTCGTGTCGACCGGGGTGAGCGGTCTGTCGCCGGAGATCATGGGCCTGGGCCCGATCGAGGCGACGAAGAAGGCGCTGGCCAATGCCGGCATGTCGATCGACGACATCGACCTGTACGAGATCAACGAGGCGTTCGCCGTGCAGGTGCTCGGTTCGGCACGCGAGCTGGGCATGGATCTCGACAAGCTCAACGTGTCGGGCGGCGCGATCGCGCTGGGTCACCCGTTCGGCATGACGGGCGCGCGGATCACCACGACGCTGCTGAACAACCTGACGACGCACGACAAGACGTTCGGCCTCGAGACGATGTGCGTCGGCGGCGGCCAGGGCATGGCCATGGTCATCGAACGGCTGTCGTAGCTTCGGCTCGTCTAGTGTGCATTCAGATCGCAGATCCGCCTGCTACGAGGCTTTTTCGCGATCGGAATGCACACTAGCCGCCCAGGCGCGGCGCACCAGGTTGACGATGTCGGAGGGGTGGACGCCGGCGACCACCCGAATGTGCGTCCAGCCGCGGTATGCGATGAACTCCGACCGCGCGATGTCGCTGCCGAGCCGCGACGGGAGGCGATGCAGTTCGCCGTCGTACTCCACGGCGATCATCACGTCGTCCCGCCCCATGTCGAGGTAGTAGCGGGCCCGCCCGAAATCGTCGTAGACGGGTATCTGCGTCCGCGGTTGGGGGAAGCCGGCGCGAACGAGGAGCAGACGCAGCCACGTTTCGCGCGGCGACTGCGCGCCCGGGTCGCAGAGGTCTAGAACCGGTAACACCCGCGGTACGCCTGGCGACCCCCGGTGCCGTCGGACAAGATCGGCGACGGCGTCTCGATCGAAACGAGTCGCATTGCCCAGCGCGTCGAGCCGAGCCACCGCCTTGTCGCCCCGGGTCAGCCGGGCCAGGTCGAAAGCCGTCCGCTCCGGCGTCGTCACCGGTATGCCGTCCACGAACTGCCACTCGTCGCGAGCCAACCTGTCGCGGCGCGTCACGATCCCGCGGGGCGCACGCGGATTCGACCAGACGAGGTCCACCTCGGCATCCTCGGTTAGGTACTTCGATCGGTGTATCGCCGCGGCGGCCAGGCCGGCCACCACCCCGCGGCGGCGGGTCCACAGCCAGGCGGCCGTCGTTCGCTGCGCCCGAGTCGGTGTGACACCGCGGCTCAGATGGACGCCCGGATACAGCACCTGGAAACGAGTCCGCAATTGGTGCTTGTTGGCGACGAGGCCGTCGCGAAGCGCCTCACTTCCGACGAACGGCGTCTGCAAGTCCGCACTGTCGATCACCGACCCGACAACTTCGGCGATTCGAGCCGGTCGCGAGAGCCGGCCTGGGGATGGAAACGAAAAGGCCCGGCACATTTCGTGCCGGGCCTTCTCGCAAGGCTGCTAGTCGCTGTTGAAGTACGACAGCAGCCGCAGGATCTCAAGGTACAGCCAGACCAGGGTGACGGTCAGGCCGAGCGCGATGCCCCAGGCCGCCTTCTCCGGCGCGCCCGCGCGCACCATCTGATCGGCGGCGTCGAAGTCGATCAGGAAGCTGAACGCCGCCAGGCCGATGCACAGCAGCGAGAAGCCGATGGCCAGGGCGCCACCGCTGCGCAGGCCCAGTCCCTCACCGCCGCCGACACCGAACAGCGCCAGCACCAGGTTGAGCAGCATCAGCGCGACGACGCCGAACAGGCCGGCGACGATCATCCGGGTGAACTTCGGCGTGACGCGGATGGCGCCGGTCTTGTAGACCACGAGCATGCCGAAGAACACGCCCAGGGTGCCGACGATCGCCTGGGCGATCATGCCCACGCCGCCGACCGAGGCGATGTTGGCGATGATGAACGAGATCGCGCCGAGGAACAGGCCCTCCAGGGCCGCGTAGCTCAGCACGATGGCCGGGTTGTCCTGCTTGCGCGCGAACACCGCGACCAGCACGAGGGCCATGCCGCCGAGCGCGCCCACCAGGGTGAACGGCATCGCCAGGCCGAGATTCTGGCTGACGAGGTAGTACGAGACGACCGCGACGGCAGTCAGCACCGCCAGCGTCATGCCGGTCTTGGTGACGACGTCATCGATGGTCAGCGGCCGGGCGACACCCGCCTGGCGCTGCTCCGGGTACTGGGTCACATAAGGATCTGCGTGTACCGCCTGCGTACCGTAGCCGGCGGCTCCGGTACCGAATTGCGCATATCCGCCCTGCGTCTTCGGCAGGGATCGAAATACCGGGTTGCTGGATTCCCGCACCGTCGGTTCCTCTCCTGTGATGTGGTTCGTCTACTGGCGAACACACCGTCAACGTTCCGCGACACCGCTCGGTTCCCGAAGGGCCTCCCAGCGTCTTCACAGGGAACCCTACCCGGAGCCACGCCAGGTCGGACGACGATCTAGATTGCATAACCGTGGGCGAAAACGAGGATGTCCTAGTAAGTGTTGACCGCGGCGTCGGACTGATCACCCTCAACCGGCCCAAGGCCATCAACTCGCTCAACCACCCGATGGTCACCGCCATGATGCGGGTGCTCGGCGAGTGGCAGCACGACGACGACGTCACCGCCGTCGTCGTCGACGGGGCCGGCGAACGTGGCCTGTGCGCGGGCGGCGACATCGTCGCGCTCTATCGCAGCGCGAAAGCCGACGGCCCCGAAAAAGGGGTTGAAGCGCGGGCGTTCTGGTACGACGAATACCTGCTCGACGCCCAGATCGGCCGGTTCGGCAAGCCGTATGTCGCGCTGATGGACGGCATCGTCATGGGCGGCGGCGTCGGGATCAGCGCCCACGGCAGCGTGCGCGTGGTCACCGACACCACCAAGATGGCGATGCCCGAGGTGGGCATCGGCTTCATCCCCGACGTCGGCGGCACGCTGATCCTTTCGCGCGCGCCCGGCCTGCTCGGCTATCACGCCGCGCTCACGGGCGCGAACTTCGACGGCGCCGACGCGATAACGATGGGTTTCGCGGACCACTTCGTGCTCCACGACCAACTCGGCGCCTTCAAGGCCGCCGTCATCAGCGACGGGCCCGACGCCGCAGTGCAGGCCTTCGCCACCGAACCACCACCCAGTAACCTTGCCGCGCAGCGGGACTGGATCGACCACTGCTACGCGAAGGACACGGTCGCCGACATCGTCGCGGCGCTGCGCGGCCAGCACGCGGGCCCCGCCGTCGACGCGGCCAACCTGATCGCCAGCCGCTCCCCCGTCTCCGTGAGCGTCGCACTGGAAGCCCTGCGCCGCGCCGCAAAACTCGACACACTCGAAGACGTGCTGCGCCAGGAGTACCGGACATCGTGCGGATCGCTGCGCTCCCACGATTTCGTCGAGGGCATCCGCGCCCAGGTCGTCGACAAGGACCGCAACCCGAAGTGGTCGCCTGCCTCGCTGGCGGCCGTCACCACCGCCGACGTCGAGGCCTACTTCGCGCCGGCCGACCGCGAACTGGAGTTCTCATGAACTACGAAACGATTCTCGTCACCCGCGACGACCGCGTCGGCACCATCACGCTGAACCGGCCGAAGGCCCTCAACGCCCTCAACAGCCAGGTGATGGCCGAAGTCACCGGTGCGGCAGCCGAATTCGACGCCGATCCCGGTATCGGCGCAATCGTCGTCACCGGCAACGAGAAGGCCTTCGCCGCCGGCGCGGACATCAAGGAGATGGCCGACCTGTCGTTCGCCGATGTGTTCGGCAGCGACTTCTTCGCCGCCTGGGGCAAGTTCGCCGCCACCCGCACGCCGACGATCGCCGCCGTCGCCGGCTACGCCCTCGGCGGTGGATGCGAGTTGGCGATGATGTGCGATCTGCTGATCGCCGCCGACACCGCGAAGTTCGGCCAGCCCGAGATCAAGCTCGGCGTTCTGCCCGGCATGGGCGGCTCGCAACGGCTCACCCGCGCCATCGGCAAGGCCAAGGCCATGGACCTCATCCTCACCGGCCGCAACATGGACGCCGAAGAGGCCGAACGCGCCGGCCTGGTGTCGCGGGTGGTGCCCGCCGACAGCCTGCTCGACGAGGCCAACGCCGTCGCCAAGACCATCGCCGGAATGTCGCTGTCGGCATCGCGAATGGCCAAGGAAGCCGTCAACCGCGCCTTCGAGTCGACACTCGCCGAGGGACTCCTCTACGAGCGCAGGCTGTTCCACTCCGCCTTCGCCACCGACGACCAGACCGAGGGCATGAACGCGTTCACCGAGAAACGCCCCCCGAGCTTCTCGCACCGTTGATAATCTGCGGGTGACCGACACCGCCGCGCCAGCACCCGAGCGTCTCGAGCCGCGCGAGGAGTCGACGCCGGCGAGACCATGGTGGCTGCGCCACTACACCTTCACCGGCACCGCGGTCGCCCTGGTCTTCATCTGGTTCTCGCTGACCCCGTCGCTGTTGCCCCGCGGCCCGCTGTTCCAGGGCTTGGTCAGTGGTGGCGCGGGTGCGACGGGTTACGCGCTCGGCGTGTTTTCGGTATGGCTCGTCCGCTACATGCTGTCCAAGGACACCAGCCCGCCGGCACCGCGGCAGGCCTGGATCGCGCTACTGGTCATCGGCGTGATCGGCCAGGTCCTGATGATCGTCTACTTCCATGTGTGGCAGGACGAGGTCCGCGACCTCAACGGCGTGCCGCGGCTCGGGTTCTGGGATCACCCGCTGACCGCGGTGCTGTCGATCGTGACGCTGTTCGTCCTAGTCGAGATCGGCCAACTGATCCGCAAACTCGTGCTGTTCCTGATGCGTCAGCTCGAGAAGTTCGCTCCGCCAAGGGTGTCGGCGGTCGTGGCCGTCGGGTTGCTGCTCGCCTTGACCATCGCGCTGATCAACGGCGTCGTGGTCCGCGTCGCGATGGACAGCATCAACAAGACCTTCGCCGCTGTCAACGACGAGACGGACCCCGAGTTCGCCGCTCCCACATCGCCGCTGCGGTCCGGCGGCCCCCAGTCGCTGGCCAGCTGGGAGTCGCTCGGCCATCAGGGCCGGGTGTTCGTGGCGGCCGGGCCGACGGTTCAGGAGCTGTCGGAATTCAACGGCAGGCCCGCCGTCGAACCCATCCGCGCCTACGCCGGGCTGCATTCCGCCGACGGGATCAAGGCCACCGCCGCCCTGGCGGCACGCGAACTGCAGCGCACCGGGGGGTTGACCCGCGCCGTCGTCGCCGTCGCGACCACCACCGGAACCGGGTGGATCAACGAGGCGGAGGCCGCGGCCTTGGAGTACATGTACAACGGCGACACCGCGATCGTGTCGATGCAGTATTCGTTCCTGCCCAGCTGGCTGTCGTTCCTGGTGGACAAGGAGAACGCGCGCCAAGCCGGGCAGGCGCTGTTCGAAGCCGTCGACGCACTGATCCGCGAGATGCCCGAGGCGCAACGCCCACGCCTGGTCGTCTTCGGCGAGAGCCTGGGCTCGTTCGGCGGCGAGGCGCCGTTCCTGGCGCTCAACAACCTGATCGCGCGCACCGACGGCGCGCTGTTCTCCGGCCCGACATTCAACAACACGATCTGGACACAGCTCACGCGCGACCGCGACGCGGGTTCCCCGATGTGGCTGCCGATCTACGACAAGGGCGAGAACGTCCGGTTCGCCGCCCGCGCCGAGAACCTGGGGCGCCCCGACGACCCGTGGGGCACCCCGCGCGTGGTGTACCTGCAGCACGCGTCAGACCCGATCGCCTGGTTCAACCCGGATCTGGTGTTCTCCGAACCGGATTGGCTCAAAGAGCCACGGGGTTACGACGTCTCCGGCCGCATGCAGTGGATCCCCGTCGTCACCTTCCTCCAGGTATCGGCGGACATGGCGGTGGCCGTCGATGTGCCGGACGGGCACGGCCACGTCTACGTCAAGGACGTCGCCAACGCCTGGGCGGCGATCCTGCAGCCGCCGGGCTGGACGCCGCAGAAAACCGAGAAGCTGCGGCCGCTGTTGTCCAACGACGAGAACGCCTAGCCCAGAACGGCCTTCAGGGCGTGGTAGCCGCCGACGACGTCGGTTGCCCGGTGCAGGCCGAGGTCGAGCAGCGCTGCGGCGGCCAGGCTCGAGGTGTAGCCCTGCGAGCACAGCACCACCCATTCCACGTCGTCACCGACCGCCTGGGGCAGCCGCGCCTCACTCGTCGGATCGCACCGCCACTCCAGCACGTTGCGTTCGATCACCACTGCGGCACGCACCTCGCCCTCATGCGCACGCTGCGCCTGCGGCCGGATGTCGACCAGGATGGCGCCGCGGCCCAGCGCAGCGGGCACCTCCGACGCGGTCAACCTGCGCAGCCGGGCCCGGGCATCGCCGAGGACGCGGTCGATTCGGCTGAGCGAGGACATTCTCAGCCCTCCGGGACGTCGGTCAGTTCTGTGCGGGTGCGACGCAACGTGTTTCGCGATGTCACGGCGTAGTACGACATCGCGGTCAGGGGCGGCGAGTAGGCGTGCACGCTCAGCGCCGGCGTGCGGGGAGCCGACGTGTCGCGGTCGGGGGCCCACACCACGTCGTGCACCCACCCCAGCGGGAACGCGGCCTGGTCACCCGCGGCCAGCCGGCGGCGGCGCAACGCCCCGCCGTGCCACCGCGTCTCGCGCAAGCTGCCGGACAGCACCGTCAGCGCGCCGAGTGAGCCGCCGTGGTCGTGCATCTCGGTCGACCGGTCGGGCGTCCAGCTGATCAACCACAGGTCGAGTTCGTCGTCGCCGGACAGGCGGGTGTACCAACGCTCGTCGCGGGGCGGGCCGTCGGCGGGCAGCAGGTGGTCGTATCGGCCACTGAGCACGTCATCGGCACCACGGTCGGTGGCGCACAGCAGATCGGGAAGTCGCAGGCGGGTCGGCGCGGAGACCGCGGGAACGGCAGAGGACAGGACTGCAGGCGAATTCATGCAAGCTCCAGGAGAGACGAACGGACAGGGTGGGCCGCTAGGCCCGGCAACACTCGTGGGGTCCGGTCGTCATGCCGGCGAGTCTCACACGACGACGGGGGCCGTGGGCGCGACGGCCGTCGCGCGATGCGGATAACCCCTGGCCACGACGTGCCGCGCCATAGATTCACCCTGAGCCGAAGTCGGCCGTGCAGGGCGGCCGGGAACCCGACAGTGCCGGTTGCCTAGATTGACGGGCATGCGCAGGCTCTCCCGTCACGCCGTCGCGGCGACGATCGCGATCGCCTTGATGCTCACCGGATGTTCGTCGGGAGGTGAGGACGCCACTGCCCCGCCGTCACCGGAGGCTTCCAGCTCCGAAGCCACCGAGACGAGTTCGCAAACCCCGACGGCCGCACCGGGTTCGGTCGCCGTGTCGCCCGGCGGTGTCACCACCGCCGTCGGCGCCCCCGCCGAGTCGACCGAGGAGGAGTACTCCAAGGCCTGCATGACGGCCAGGGAGTGGATGGATCAGCAGGGCGGCGACCCGAAGTCGCAGATCGAGCCGTATCTCGGCATGCTGCAGTCGACTGATTCGGCAGGTCCGGGTACCTACGGCACGCCTTGGTCGCAGCTGTCGCCCGCGCGGCAGGCGGCCGTCATCGTCGCCGTCCGCGCCGCGGCCGACGCACTCTGCGGCTGACCGCCCGGGACTGGCGCACAATAACGGCATGGCTGGCAAGCGCGTCGCGCTGGCTCTGGGCAGCGGGGGTGCACGCGGATACGCGCACATCGGCGTCATCCACGAGTTGCAGGACCGCGGTTACGAGATCGTCGGCATCGCGGGCTCGTCGATGGGGGCGCTGGTCGGCGGGCTGCGGGCGGCCGGAAAGCTCGACGAGTTCGCCGACTGGGCCAAGGCGCTGACCCAGGCCGCCGTGCTGCGGCTGCTCGACCCCTCCATCACCGCGGCGGGCGTGCTGCGCGCGGCGAAGATCCTCGACGCGGTGCGTGAGATCCTCGGCGATGTCCGCATCGAGAACCTGCCGATCCCCTACACCGCGGTGGCGACCGACCTGATCGCGGGCAAGACGGTGTGGCTGCAGCGCGGACCGGTCGATGCGGCAATCCGGGCCTCCATCGCGATCCCTGGCGTGATCGCACCGCACGTGCTCGACGGCCGGCTACTCGCCGACGGCGGCATCCTCGAACCGCTGCCGATGGCACCCATCGCGGCGGTCAACGCCGACCTCACCATCGCGGTGTCGCTGGCGGGCAGCGAGTCGGGCGGGGCCGGGGAGCCCGCCGACACGGGTCCGCGCGCCACCAGTGAATGGCTGTCGCGGGTCTGGCGCAGCACCACGGCGTTGTGGGACTCGACCATCAGCCGCACCGGTCCCGACGATCCCGGTGAGGGCGGCAGCGAAGAGGAACTCATCGACGCAGGCAAGGAGGTGGCGGTGCCGAAGCTGGGCAGCTTCGAGGTGATGAACCGCACGATCGACATCGCCCAGGCCGCGCTCGCCCGTCATCAGCTGGCCGGCTATCCGCCCGACCTGCTGATCGAGGTGCCGCGCAGCGCGTGCCGCAGCCTGGAGTTCCACCGCGCCGCCGAGGTCATCGACGTCGGCCGCGAATTGGCCGCCACCGCACTCGATGCCCTCGACACGACCCGAAACACCGGCGCGCCAGCCTGAGTCAGATGTCGAGGAATTCGGCCACCGCGGCCGCGACGGACCGGCCCTGCTGCCGGCCCGCATGAGCCGACGGCGCCCGGCACGCCGGGTCCAACGGGTTGGGTCCGAACGCCGCGAGCGAGGCGTCGTCGGCGAAGACACCGAACGTAGGGTGAAGGTTCCTGCGGGCGGTGACCTCGTCGGCGGCAGCACTGCCGAACACCGACGGCGACGACAGTCCCTGCGGGATCAACGCGACCACCACCTCGCAGTCGTCGGCGAGCGCCAGGTTGACGGTGCTGCCGATGCCGCCGTCCATGAAGCGACAGCTGCCGATGGTCACCGGCGGCCACACCCCCGGCACGGCACAGCTCGCGGCGACCGCGTCGACCAGGCCCACGCCCGACGTGCGGTCGAACGCGACGAGCTCGCCGGTGGCGGTGTCGATCGCGGTGATACGCAGATCGCGCTCGGGCCAGTCGTGCGACGGCAGCCGGTGCGCGATCACCTCGCGTCGCACCGATTCGGCGACGGTGTCGGCGCTCAGCGCGACCGCGCCGATGCGCTGCAGTTTCTCGGTCGTGGATCCCGGTTGGGTCATCGCGGCCATGAACATCTCGGTGATCTCCTCGATGCCCGCGCCGGGGTTGATCTCCGTCGACGACGGTGCCGTCTGCCTCTCGTAGAGGGCCTCCAACCCCAGGCCGCTTCCCAGTTGCGCGGCCACGGCGGAGCCGGCGGAGGTGCCTATCAGCACGTCGGAGTCCACCAGCGCCCGTGCGGTCGCCGGCGACTCGTCGGCGATCCCGACCAGGACGCCCGTCTCCCACGCGATCCCCGCCAGCCCGCCGCCGGCGAGCACCAGTGCCCGTCTCGTCACAGGTGGTGAGTGTGCCAGGCGCCGTGCGAGGTTCGTCGGGGTGCTAGCCCACCGCGTAGCGTGGCGCGGCCTTCCCGCTGATCAGCGGGAGGTCGAGGTACGTCGCGATGCCGGGTTCGGCGGCGCACACGGCGGGAATCGAGTTCACGCAGTGCGCGGCGGTGCCGACGATGCCGTACTCGGGGCCCTCCCCGCCGACGGCCGACTGGAACCCCTTGACGACGATGGAGACGTCGGGGTTGCCGTGCACCTCCATCTCGTAGCGCTGCCCTTCGGGTCCGAAATCCCATGGGGGATCGAGGTTTTCCTCTCCCATCAACCAGTTCACCGTCACCCGCACCACCGGTTCGCCGTCCACCAGCGCCTCCCAGTGGAACTTGCGGCCCGCGACCTGCCCGGGCTCGATGACCCCGATGGGCGAGTCGATGGGCGCCGTCGCGACCGCGATCTCCTGTGAGGAGCGCACTTTCGGGTCGGCCCTGAAGCCGATCTCGTCGACGATCATCTTGACGGCCTGGATGAAGCCGCCGTCGAGCAGTTTCTGCATCGGCCCGCTCAGCGCCTTGTCCGGCACCTCGCCGAAGCCCATCACATGGCGGACGACATCGGGCGCCTCGTAGGTGCGCAGGTCGGAATACTCCTCGGCGCGCACGAACGTCACGCCGGTCGAGAACGCCGAGAACAGCAGCGGGAACTTCTCGCTGATGCCGCCCGGCGCGATGCCGGTGCCGTGCAGCGTCGCGTTCCCCGCGATCGCCGCCTCCCGCAGCGGGGCGGCCTGCCGCTCACCCGGGTACACCCAGCCGACGGGCGTGACGACGTTCTTGCCGGACCGCAGCAGGGCGGCCACCTCATCGGGGTTGGGCAGAAGCGGTGAATACACCACCGCGTCGGCGTCGAGGGCGAGGATCTCGTCGACGTCGTTGGTGGCGGTGACCCCCAGCGGTTCGGTGCCGACGATGTCGCCGACGTCCTTGCCCGCCTTGGCCGGCGAATGCACCCAGCAACCGACGAGTTCGAGATCGGGATGGGTGAGCACGCCCTTGATCGCCGCGACGCCGACGCCGCCGGTTGCCCATTGCACGACCCGCAGGCCCATACCGCCTCCAAAACTAGAACACGTTCTACTCATGCAGGTCTACACCACAACTCGTCGGCGGCGGGTCACAATTGCCGCGATGGGTGCGATCAAGATCGGGTTCGGTGTGCTGGGACGGCTGCAGATGGCACCAGCTTCGTCATCACCGATCTGCGCTCGGCGACGGCCACTCGATCCGCATCTGCGACCACGAGTTCACGTTCCAGATAGACCCGCGCCCGGCGTGACGCGGCATTAGGGTGTGTTCGCACCGCGTACGCACCCTTTAGGAGCACCCGATGAGCGACCCCGAGGCGGGGGGATCACGTGTGGGGTCCCAGATCGGCCCGTATCGGCTGCGTCGGCTGCTCGGCAAGGGCGGCATGGGCGAGGTGTACGAGGCCGAGGACACCGTCAAGGACCGCCTCGTCGCGCTGAAGCTGTTGCCCGAGTCGGCTTCCCACGACCCGGTGTTCCGCAAGCGGCTGCAGCGCGAGGCGCACTCGGCGGGCCGGCTGCAGGAACCGCATGTGGTGCCGATCCACGACTACGGCGAGATCGACGGCCTGCTCTACGTCGACATGCGCATGATCGACGGCACCGATCTTCGCAAGGTGCTCAAGAACTTCGGCCCGATGACCCCCGCGCGGGCGGTGGCGATCGTCAAGCAGATCGCCTCGGCGCTGGACGCCGCGCACGAAGGCGGCGTCATGCACCGCGACGTCAAGCCCGAGAACATCATCCTGACCCGCGACGACTTCGCCTATCTCGTCGACTTCGGCATCGCCAACGCGGCCACCGACGAGAAGCTGACCGAATTGGGCACCGCCGTCGGCACCTACGCCTACATGGCGCCGGAACGGTTCACCAACGACGAGGTCACCTACCGCGCCGACATCTACGCGCTGACGTGCGTGCTGCATGAATGCCTCACCGGCGCACAACCGTTCCCCGGCGACAGCGTCAGCGTGGTCATCACCGCCCACCTGATGCAGCCGATCCCCAAGCCGAGCGAGCAGCGGCCGGGCATCCCGCCGGCCGTCGACGCGGTGATCGCGCGCGGCATGGCCAAGAACCCGCAGGACCGCTACGCCAGTGCGGGGGATCTGGCGGCGGCCGCGAATCAGGCTCTGACACAACGTGATCAGGACCAGGCCGCCACGATCCTGCAGCGCAGCGCGGCCGCGACACCGTATCTTCCGCCGCCGCCACCCGCCCCGCAGGGCCCTCCGATCCATCACACGCCTCCCCCGACGCCGCCGCCCGGCGCCGGACCCGCCGCGTTCCACACCCCGGCCGGTCCGCCGAGCGGGCCGATGTGGCGCACCGCGCCGCCGCCGGGGCCGCCGGGAGTGCCGCCGCGCAAAGGCACGCCGTGGATACCGATCGCCGCCGCCGCCGGGGTGTTCGTGCTGGTGCTCGGCGCACTCGGAATCTGGTTCGCGGTCAAGCCGGACGACTCGGCGCCGTCGGGGATGGCCACCAGCACCGCCACCGAGCCGACCGAGACGTCCGAGCGCACCACCCGGCGCACCGCGCGCACCACGACGCCGACGCCTGCGCCGGACTCGTTCGGCGCCAAGCTGCTGAGCCTGCTGCCTCGCGGCTACGACGACGGTGTCTGCGAGCCGGTGAGCCCGCCCGCCGCCGGTGCGCTGGCCACGGTGGACTGCGGCCAGGCCTCCCAGCAGGGCGGTCCCGCGAGCGCCCGGTACTCGCTCTACGCCGACCAGCAGGGCCTGGACAAGGCGTTCGACGACATCACCGCCTTGTACACGCCGATGCTGCGATGCCCCGAAAGCGCCACCGACTCACCGACCACCTGGCACTTCACCGAGACGCCGGACACCGTGGCGGGCCGCATCGCCTGCGGGACCTACAAGGAGAAGTCGGGCGTGACGTGGACCAGGAACGCCGAGTTGCTACTGGGTGACGCGCTGAGCGACAACCTCGTTGACCTGCACAACTGGTGGCTGAAGTACGCCTGACCCGACGCGGAGACCGCTTCAAGAATTCTTCAAGAGCGCTCTCGGGGCCCCCGCCTCCTTTGCGGGGTCCCGGCCCGGTTCGCGCGCTGTATGTTTGTCGTGATCGCAGCGCAGCGAAAGGATTTATGGCATGACCACCGCCAGAGGTAACAAAGTGTTCGTCGTCGGCGTCGGGATGACGAAGTTCGAGAAGCCCGGCCGGCGCGAGGGCTGGGACTACCCGCAGATGGCCAGGGAGTCCGGAACCAAGGCCCTCGAGGACGCCGGCATCCACTACTCCGAGGTGCAGCAGGGCTTCGTCGGGTACTGCACCGGTGACTCGACGTCCGGCAACCGCGCGCTCTACGAGCTGGGCATGACGGGCATCCCGATCGTCAACGTCAACAACAACTGCTCCACCGGGTCGACGGCGCTGTTCCTGGCCGCGCAGACGATCCGCGGCGGGCTCGCCGACTGCACGATCGCGCTCGGTTTCGAGAAGATGCAACCCGGCTCGCTGCAGGGCGGTGCCGAGGACCGCGAGTCCCCGTTGGGCCGGCACATCAAGGCGCTGGCCGAGATCGAGGAGTTCGCCTTCCCCGTCGCGCCGTGGATGTTCGCCGCCGCGGGCCGCGAGCACATGCGCACCTATGGAAGCACTGCTGAGCACTTTGCCAAGATCGGCTACAAGAACCACAAGCACTCGGTGAACAACCCCTACGCGCAGTTCCAGGAGGAGTACACCCTCGACGACATCCTGGCCGCCCGGATGATCTCCGACCCGGTGACCAAGCTGCAGTGCTCGCCGACCTCCGACGGCTCGGGCGCGGCGATCCTGGCCAGCGAGGCGTTCGTCGACAAGCACGGCCTGGCCGGGCAGGCGGTGGAGATCGTCGGGCAGGCGATGACCACCGACTTCGAGTCGACCTTCGACGGCAGCGCCCGCAACATCATCGGGTACGACATGAATGTTCAGGCGGCGCAACAGGTTTACCAGCAGTCGGGGCTCGGCCCCACCGACTTCCAAGTCATCGAGCTGCACGACTGCTTCTCGGCCAACGAGCTGCTGCTCTACGAGGCGTTGGGACTGTGCGGCGAGGGCGAGGCGCCCAAGCTGATCGACAACAACGACACCACCTACGGCGGGCGCTGGGTGGTCAACCCCTCCGGCGGGCTGATCTCCAAGGGGCACCCGCTTGGTGCGACCGGGCTCGCTCAGTGCGCCGAGTTGACGTGGCAGCTGCGCGGTACGGCCGACAAGCGTCAGGTCGACGACGTCACCGCGGCGCTTCAGCACAACATCGGCCTCGGCGGCGCGGCCGTGGTGACCGCTTACCAGCGCGCCGAGCGCTGATGGTGGATCATTGACCTGAAAACGGGACGGGAGGTCGGCCATGCGGACGATTCGGATACTGGCCGCGGCTGCGGGTGTCTGCGGGCTGATCGCCGCCCCTGCCGCCGTGGCGTGGGCCCAGGAGGAGACCGCGGCCGAAGTCATCGAGAAGCTGCAGTCCGAGGGCTACACCGTACGGATTGACAAAATCGGCACCGCCCCCCTCCACGAGTGCGTCGTCACCAGCGTCCGCAACAAGCAGCAGTTCACTCAGCTGGTGCCGCTTCTCGGCGGGAACCAGGACGGCGTGCTCTTCCCGATGGTCATCAGCCAGCCGGTGTCGGTATCGCTGGACTGCTCCGGCCAGTAGGGATTCGGGTGCGGCCGGTCGCGCTGAGCACGACCGACCACACCCGAGTTCGTCCTACCGCGAGCAGTCGGCGGTGACGGTGATGGAACGATCGGCGACCACCTGGATGAGGTCGTCGCCGCGCCGAACGAATTCCTTTCGCTCACGGGCGTTTCGGATATCGGTGACGAAGCACTCGTCGAGCGGTGCACTCCCGATCCGGTTGACCTTGACGTCGAAACCCTGTGCCTCCAATTGGGCGATGGTGAGTTCCGCCGACTCGGCCGCCGATGCGATGGCTGCGGGCGCGGCGATCGCCCCGCAGGCCGCCGCGGCAATCCCGGCCAGTACCAACAGCGTTGCGCGCATACCCGCGCCTCCCTTCGTGTGGTGAAGGCCCGGTGGCCTTCACGCGGTACGACGGGACACCCGCGGGGAAGGTTCAAAGCAATTTCGAGAACGCCGAAACCGCAGGGAGACCGCGTTCTCTCGGTGTGAGGCGATCTCCCCGCAGTCTCGGTGCGGTGCGTCAGGCGGGGACGCGCTCCGGCGTGCGCGCGGCGTGCTCGTCGTCGACCATCGTCGACTCGTCGAACGGATCGTCGCCGCGCAGTACGGCGTCGACGCGGTCCCGGTCGACTGTCTTGGTCCACGACCCGACCAGCAGGGTGGCCACGGCGTTGCCGGAGAAGTTGGTCAGCGCACGCGCCTCGGACATGAACCGGTCGATGCCGACGATCAGGCCGACGCCGTCGAGCAGGTCGGGGCGGTGGCTCTGCAGGCCGCCGGCCAGCGTGGCCAGGCCGGCGCCGGTGACGCCCGCGGCGCCCTTGGACGCGACGATCATGAACACCAGCAGACCGATCTGCTCGGGCAGCGACAGCGGGTCGCCGAGGGCGCCCGCGATGAACAGCGACGCCATCGTCAAATAGATCGCGGTGCCGTCCAGGTTGAACGAGTAGCCGGTCGGCACCACGACCCCGACCGTGCTGCGGTCGACGCCGAGGTGCTCCATCTTGGCGATCAGCCGCGGCAGCGCGGACTCCGAGGACGAGGTGGACACGATCAGCAGGTACTCGCGGGCCAGGTACCGCACCAGCTTGAAGATCGACACGCCCGAAAACTGCCCGCAACATGACGCCCAGCACGCCGAACACGAACACCAGGCAGGTCATGTAGAACCCGAGCATCAGGCCCAGCAGCTGGGTCACCGCCGTCCAGCCGGTCTGGCCGACGACATTGGCGATCGCGCCGAACGCGCCGATCGGGGCCAGCCACAGGATCATCGCCAGGATCTTGAACACCAGCTTCTGCAGGTTCTCGATGCCGCGCAGGATGGGCTCCCCCGAGCGGCCCATCGCCTGCAGGGCGAAACCGACGAGCAGCGCGACGAACAGGGCCTGCAGCACGCTGCCCGCGGTCAGCGAGGAGAACAGCGTGTCCGGGATGATGCCCTGCACGAAGTCCATCAGCCCGCCGGCCTCGTGCGCCTTCTCCGCGAGTTCGGCGCCCTTGCCCGCCGCGCCCTCGGTGAGGTTCATGCCGGTGCCGGGGTGCAGCACGTTGCCGACGACGAGGCCGATGCCCAACGCGAAGGTCGACATGACCAGGCAGTAGACGAACGCCAAGCCGCCGACCTTGCCGACGGTGGCGGCTTTGCGCACCGACCCGATGCCCAGCACGATCGTGCAGAAGATCACCGGCGCGATCATCATCTTGATCAGGTCGACGAACATGGTGCCCAGTACGCCGACGCTCTTGCCGACCCCGGGCGCCAGGATGCCGACGGCGACACCGGCGAACACCGCCGCGATCACCGCGACGTACAGCCAGTGCGTGCGGTCACGCCTGCGGGGCGGTTCCTGCGCGGCGGGTGGGCGGTCCAGGGTGGCGGTCATGCGGCTTCCTCCAGGTCGACATCGAATGTGGCTTGCAAGTAGGTTCGGCCAGTACGTGAGCCAGGTCACGCTTTAGTTCATTACGTTCAGCGGAAGGTGCGCCGTGGTTGGAGAAAGCGCGGTCACCGCGGTGACGACGAGCGACGGGCGGCGGCTGTCCTATCTCGCGTCCGGGGATCCGCACGGGCCGTTGGTTCTTCACAACCACGGCGGTCCCAGCAGCAGATTCGAGGCCTACCTGCTGGCCGAACCCGCCGAGCGGGCCGGCATTCGGCTGGTCTGCGTCGACCGGCCCGGCATGGGCCAGTCGACCGGGCAGGAGGCGCGCACGTACGCGGGCTGGGCCGAGGACCTCGCGACGGTCGCCGATGCGTTGGGCTACCGCGAGTTCGGCGTGACCGGCTGGTCGGAGGGCGGGCCCTGGGCGCTCGCCGCCGCCGCCTATCTCAACCCGGCCCGGCTGCGCCACGTCAGCAGCATCGCCGGCGGAAGCTACGGCGCTCTTGGTGACAACTGGGCGGCCAGGCACCTGTCCAAGATCGACGCCCTGGGCGGATTCCTCGCCCTGCATTTCGAGCCGGGCTTTCGGCTGATGTACGCGACGCTCGGGCTCACCGCCGAACACTTCCGCAAGAGCTTCGCCAAGCAACTCCGCAAGTCGGTCAACGACTACGACCGTGCTGTGCTGTCGCGGCCGGGATTCGAGGACGCCTTCGCACAGACGACGGCCGAATGCTTCGCCCACGGCAGCAACGGCCTGGTGCGTGACGCTGAACTACTCTATCGCCGTTGGGCTTTCGACATCGGGTCGATCCAGAGGCCGGTGCACATGTGGCAGGGCACCGACGACACGCTCGTCCCGTACGCGATCAACAGAGAGGTCGCCGACGCGATGCCGGGAGCGGTGTGGCACGAGGTCGAGGGCGGCGGGCACTTCATCGCCGTCGGTGCCGGCGACGACGTGTTCGCCGTCGCGGCGGCGGAGCTGGCCGCGCGGTGAGCAGGTGGTGGCCGCGCTCGCTGGCCGGTCAGGCGATCGCCCTGCAGATTTTGGTGATCGCGGTGGTGGTCCTGGCGGGCAGCGGGTTGACGAGATCGCCCGCGCGATACGGGATTCCGCGCAAGGGCTGACCGCGGACGCCGTCGCCAAACAGGTCGGGGTTTCGCGGGTGACGGCGTGGCGCTACCTCGAGCGGCTCGCCGACGACGGAACGGTCACCAGGAACACCGACTACGGCAAGGCCGGCCGGCCCAAGACCCGCTACCTGTGGCGCTGACCGACGTTGCGCCGCAACGTCATCAGACCGTCGCCGGCTCCAGCTCGCGGACCCCGGAAACGACGATCGGGTCGGTGGCCATGAACTGCGAGTACAGCAGCGGCACGGTCGTGTCGATCGCGAACACCGTCACACCACCGGAGTAGTCGGCGACGTACAGACGACCGGCGTGCGCGTCGACCGCGACGCTGGACGGCTGGCTGCCCAGAGTGATGGTGCTGACGACGTCGAGCGTGAGCGCGCACAGCACCACGACGCGGTCGTAGTCGACGATGTAGGCCCGGGTCTTGTCCGCACCCATCGCGAGTTGCGTTGGTGCACCGCCGAGTTCGACCGTGCCGGTGATCCGGCCTGTCGACAGGTCGACGACGTTCACCACGCCGCCGCGGGCCCGGTCGGACGTCAGCATGTAGGCCGTGCCGTCGGCGATCGCGATGTCGCGGATCGGCGCACCGATGGGCACTGCGCGTTCGACCCGCGCGGTCTCGAGCTCGACGACGACCAGACCGCTGCCGCGGGCATCGGTGGTCGCGACGTAGAGGCGCTTACCGGTCGAGTCGACCTCGAGGGCGTCGATGCCGATGCCCGCGCCGGTCGCGATGTTGATGGTGCCGACACGCTCAGCGGTGACGTCGATGACCGCGACGTCGATGTGGCCGTCGCCGGTGCGCCCGGCGTAGACCCGCTTGCCGTCCGGGCTCGCCGCGAGCGCGGTGATGCTGAACGCCAGCGGATAGGTCCGCAGCACCGTCCTCGTCGCCGGGTCGATGACGGTGACCTCGTCCTTGTGGGTCCACGACGAGGTGCTGACGTACGCACGGTCGTCGGTCACGGCGACGGCGAACGGCTCCCCATGCACCGCGACGATCGCCTCGACCGCCAGCGTCCGCGCGTTGAGCAGCGCCACGCTGTCGTCGCCCGGATGTGTCACCAGCGTCATGCCCCGCCCGGCGGCGGCGATCTCGCCGATCGGCCCGCGCCGCACCGAAACCGCGCCCAGTGAGGCGACGACCGGATCCGCTTGCGCCCCGTTGGTCACTTGCGAATCGGAAGTACTCTGTGGCATCAGAAAATTAGCCATATTCATTCGGTCCTCCGCCGGTATGACGTTCACCGGCTGATAGATTTCACGTCAGTCTGCGCCTGCGCGGCGCGATCGCGGTCGAGTCTAGCGACGAAAACACACGCGCTACGGCGTCGCAAAGGCCAAGCGGCTCAGACGCTTCCGAAACCTCTCAGACATCGCTTAGAAAACATTCCGTTACCCGTTCGTTATCCCGGGAGAGCAACGCGGACGACGGCTATGACATGCGCCTACCCGCGTTCCGCAATCACCACCGCGTGATCTGCGCAGTAAACCTCGAAAACGGATTCTTAGCTTTGAGGACGAAAGTGAGCGGTAGATCACATGCGACACGCCGGCAATTGACGCTAGGCGGGTGTCACGAGCCGCAGAGTCGCCTTCGGGCGCGGCGTCGAACGGTTCGGGTTCGGCCGTGCGAGCGGGATGAGTCGCTCGGGATCGCACAATTCGAGCACGCGCGTCACCGCAGTGCCGGGAAGCACGGACCACGGCACCTCTGACCGCGTCAGGTGGGCATTGACGGCGTGCAGTGCCGCCACGCCGTCGAAGGCGATGAATTCCAGATCGGATAGGTCCAGGGTGACCCGTCGGGCGCCGGCAACCGCCTCACACACCGTGACGGCGAAGTCCTTGGCGTTGCAGGCGTCGATCTCACCGCTCACCGAGACGGTGATGTGCTTGGACTTTTCGCTCGCCCACGTGCTCGCGCGGACAGACAACCGCCGCCCTGGTGGGGGCGGCGGTCGGTGGATAGCCGCGACGGTCATTCTCAGACCTTCTCACCCATGCCACGCTCGCTTCCTGTGGTGTTGCTCACAGCAAACGGACGTGTTCCCCCGACGGCAGCCGGCCAAACACCCTCTATGCCGAGGTGGCGTACGGCTCCTGCGAAATGAGTGGGCAACCGTGGAACTCCAGCTCGACGCGGGTGCCGAACGGCTCGCGCTCGATGGTCGCCCGGTCGGCCAGGGCGCGCATCAACTGAATGCCGCGCCCTCGGGTGTTGGGCTTGCCGTCGGGCTGCTTCTCGAGCCAGGTGCCGTGGTCGCTGACGACCGCCACCAGCCGCCGGTCGGCCCCGTCATAACGTGCGGTCACGGTCATGGTGCCGGGCTCAGTCGACGTGACATAGGCGAACTCGGCGGCGTTGGTGAGCGCCTCGTTGACGGCGAGCAGCACGTCGTTGAAGCGCTCGGCGTCGAGTGCGAAGTTCTCGCGCAGCCACCGCGCCAAGGCGTTGCGGAACTCGGCCACGGTCTGGGCGTCAGCGGGACCGTTGCTCGAAAAACCAAGTTCCGTCGGATCGTTCATGGTGACGACTGATTACCCCGTCGGCTTCTCGATCATGCAGCGAAGTTGTCGAGCGCCACATCCAGCGAGGAGAACAGGTCGATCAGGTCGGCGATGCCGGTGATCTTCAGTGGGCGACTGGTGGCCGGACCCTCGGCGACGACAGCGAACCGGGTGTCTGTGCCGTCGGTCTGGTTGTGGGCCTCCATCAGCACCTGCATCCCGGCGGAGCCCAGAAACTCAACCTTGGTCAGGTCGACGATCAGGCCCTCAGGTTTCTTGCTCAGGGCCGCCTCGACCGCGTCTCTGAGCTGCGGAGCTGTGAGCATGTCGAGATCGCCGGACGCGGCGACCACCGCCACACGTCCCACCCAGTTCTCGGTACAAAGCTGTCCGTCCAACCCTCACCTCTTGTTCAGCAACCACCGAAGCGGCCATGACCGATCTCGCGAGGCTGCAGTCTGAACCCGGGCAACAGGGTAGCGACTTCGCCGAGCGTTTGCATCGTCGGGCACCCGTCCGCGCCGGTCATGGCAGCAAAATGTAGGACATCCCCGGCCCGTGTTTGACCTCGCGGCTACTCCACGTCGTCAGGCCGTCACCGGTGGTGTTCGCCTCGGTGATGCCGAGGAACTGGCCGTCGCGGCGATTGGACACGGTGTCGACCCAGGCCGCCCGCCCGGACGGCGGCGCCTCGTCGACGCCGGGCCGGGAATCGCTTGGCCAGTGCGCCCCACACCGCGGTGCCGGGCGCGCCGACGTTCTCCTGCGACGTCTTGCCGGCGGCGCGGGCGGGCGCGACGGGCGCGGGCGTGGTCCCCGAGCAGCGCGGGACCACCGGTGGTGGGATCCGGTGTCCAGTATCGCGTCGGTGACGAATCCCCCTTGTCGAGGCGATTCCAGATGTTGGTGGTCAACCGGTACGGGCCGCCGGAGAAGTTCTCGCCGCGAAGGCGGCTCGAGCGCCACTTCGGCGACGGGCTCGTCGGCGCCTGATCAGGGTGGCGGCGGCGGTGTCCCCGCGATGATGCGCACCAGGTCCGGCTTCATCGCCTGCAGCTGGGCGCCCCAGTAGCCCCAACTGTGGGTCCCGTCCGGCGGGAAGTTGAAGACGCCGTTGCGACCGCCGGCGGCAAGATACTTCTGCTGGAATTCCTTGTTGGTCGACAAGGTGATGTTCTCCAGGAACTGCGCGCTGTACTGGGCGCCGAAGTTGGCCCCGTCGTCGAGTTCGGACGTCGCGCCGTTGCCGCAGTAGATCCACAGCGCCGTGTTGTTGGCGACCAGCGTTGTGATGTTGACCATCGGATCGTTGCGGCGCCACGCGGGATCCGACGTCGGCCCCCACATGTTTGTCGCGCTGAAACCGCCCGCGTCCTTCATCGAGAAGCCGATCAGCGTGGGCCACAGTCCCATTGACGGGTTGAGGTAGCCCGACAGCGAACTGGCGAAGATGAACTGCGTCGGATGCCAGACGGCCAGCGTCAGCGCCGCGCTGCCCGACATCGACACGCCCACCACCGCGTTGCCGGTCGGCGCCTGACCCCGGTTCGCGGCCAGCCACGCAGGCAGTTCCTGGGTCAGGAACGTCTCCCACTTGTAGGTCACGGTCCCCGCGCTGCCCGCCGCCGGCTGGTACCAGTCGGTGTAGAAGCTGGACTGCCCGCCGACGGGCATCACCACCGAGACACCCGACCCGTGGAACCACTCGAACGCGGCGGTGTTGATGTCCCAGCCGTTGGCGTCCTCCTGCGCGCGCAGCCCGTCGAGCAGGTACACCGAATGTGCTCCACCGCCCTGGAATTGCACCCGGATGTTGCGTCCCATCGACGGCGACGGCACGTCGAGCGATTCCACCGGCAGCCCGTCACGGGAATACGCTGCTGCGGGAGGCGTTTCGGCCACCACGCCGCCGAACACCACCAGCGCAGCGGCCAGCACCGCGCACACCGTACCGATTCTCAGCTTGCCCATTGCAGCGCAAACTAACAGCGCCGCCGCACCCGCGTCCCTGCGGCGCGCGCCGGTTGATCAGCTTGTTATCTGATTGCTCAGCAGCCGAGTTCGACGACGGCGGTGCTGACGACGTCGCCGGCCCTGGGGACCGACATCCCCAGTTCGTTGCGCACCATCATCACGGAGTCCGAAGCGGGCACGCCGCTGCGGGCTGCCGCGCAGATCTCATGCCCTATCGAGATCAGCTGGTCCGCGGTCAGGAAGACGTACTGCGACTGGATCTTGCGGATGAACTCCGCCTGGTCGGCCGACGCCGGTGAGGCGAGGGCGACGGCGGCGGCCATGGCGGTCAGCAGTCCGATGAGATGACGCACGAGTACTCCTCAGGGAAGGCTTTCACCTCCGCCGCCCTGCTCGAGTTGGACGCGGAGAACGATGCAGACCGAGCGGACCCCCGTACGCTCCTGCGTCTGCGGTGACGGTCCAGCCCAACACTACCCTGTGATTAGACTGGCTATGCACGCCGAAGGTGCTGCACGGATTGAAGGATCAGAGGCCTCTGTCGTAGACGCCGCGCCAGAACTCGCATTCTTTGACCCGAAAATCGAAGACGGTGTTGTCCGTCGCGCCGATATCCAGTCGCACGGGCGCGGCGCCGGAGAAGCGGGGCCAGTCCGTGTCGTCACCGCGGTTGGGGTTGCCACTCTGCGCCATGTTGATCCAGTAGCGCTGAATGCGCTCAGCGACGGCTTGCATGAGCGGTTCGAATGATTCCGCGGTGCCGAACACGAACGGCAGCTCAGAGCCGTGCGCAGCACCCAATCCACCTCGCGAGGCCCCGATGGAGAAGTTGTACATCCACACCGGGCTTCCGGCGGCGGCCGCCCGAACAGCGGTGTCGTAGGTGGGGCAGACCAGACGCGCGTCACCGATCACACGAGCCACCGCGGCCGTCGTGGGGGTGGGCTGCCCATTCGGGAAAGCGCGCACCGGGTACATCGCCTCGATCGGCTGCACCCGCTCACCGGAGTCGGCCGACGTCTCGCCGGCACGCGGAAATGCCTCGACAAGCGCGGCCGTGTATTCGCGGGCGTCGGTTATGGGTCTGGTGAAGAACATCGTGCCTTCGTCGCTGTTGCTTCCGAGTAGATACGGCACCTTGGCGATCTCACCTCGGTCGTAGAGCGCCCGGGGCTGGTCCGGAAGGAAGACGCCGTCGACGACCGGCCCGAATACCGGCGCGGGGCTGCCGTCGTTCGGTGTTGCGAGCAGTTCGCTCACCGACTTGCCTCGCAGGCAGGCGATGTCGTCGCAGCCGAGTGCGTGGGCGAAGCCGGCCGCAGTGGCGGCGCCCTCGGCTGCGGTGGTGGTTCTCAACGTGCAACCACCACTTTGGCCGATGGCGGCACGGAAGAATGGTCGAGTGATGGGAGAAGCGACGTGGAAGCATACGTCGGTCGCTCCCGCGGATTGCCCGAAGATGGTGACTCGGTTGGGATCTCCGCCAAAGTCGGCGATGTTGTTCTTGACCCACTCGAGTGCCATCACCTGATCGAAAAGACCTTGGTTGCCCGGATTGGAGCCCCCCTCCCGGGCGAGCACCGGGTCTGCGAGGAACCCGAACACACCGAGTCGGTAGTTGACGCTAACGACGACAACGCCACTCTCCGCCAACACTTGTCCGCTGTAGAGGTAACCATCACTTGCGTACGGCACCGGTTCGGACGCCGACCAGTTCTCATTGCCGCCGCCGTGGATCCATACCATGACGGGCAGCGGTTCGGCGGGCGCCGGCTCGGGAGCCCACACATTCAAGTACAGGCAGTCCTCGTGTTCGCTCGCGGCCGACATCAGCACCGCTGAGGCACGCTGCGCACAGCGGTTGCCCCATTGCGTGGCGTCTCGTTTGCTTCGCCAGGGGTCGTTCTTCTGTGGCAGCTTGAATCGAAGATCGCCCACCGGCGGCTTGGCGAAAGGTATGCCGAGAAACTGGCGCGCACCCCCCACGACGGAGCCTTCGAGCTCACCGTCGCTAATCGTCACTCTGGCTACGATTTCCGGCGAGCTCCCGTACGTGGTGGATGCGTTGTCGGAGCAGCCCGTCAGCAACAGAGCGCAGACGAGGGCGACCGAGAGCAGACTCGTGGGCGCACTCGGGGCGCGGCAAGCCTGCGATCTGAAGCGCATGACCCATTCTGGCCGCATGATCGGCTTCACCGGGCACTCGCCCCGACTCAGAGTGGGTGGGGGGATCGCCGCTTGCTGGACTCGAAGTAGTAACGAACGCGACCGGCGGGCCCGCAGTGGCAAAAACAGCGTTCACCAGGTTGGCGCACAATTGCGCTGCCGCACCTGTGATGATTTTGGCAACGCTCGACGAACTCGCTCAATTCGAGGCCCTCGAAATCAAATGACAATGTGGTTAGCTCTCTAGACACAGAAGACCGAAAATACTGAGCCGATCAGGTCTTTCTTATCCTTTTACGTCGGCGCTAATTTTGCCGCATTCCGCTCTCGCTGGTCGCAGCCGCGTCGTAAATTCGTGCTAGCCGGCCGCGACGGCCGACGGATTGTCGGGGTGTCCTTCTACCCCTGCGCGGAGATGCGAACGTGGGTAATTCGAGAAATGCGTCGCGGCTGGGTCGCTTTACTTTGGCCGTTGGACTGGGTGTGGCAGTGACCACGGGGCACGGGGTCGCCAGCGCCGAGACTGATGCGGGGGGCTCGCCGCCAGAACCGTCGACGGAGTCAGCCACGGCGGAAGGGGGGACTCCGACATCCCGCGAGCCCGCAGAGGTCATCGCGGGCACGGGTCAAAGTAACGGCTCGCAGTCCGGCCCGGCCGCCGGCGGCAATGCCTCGGCACCGGAAACGTCGCTCTCTGCTTCCGGTGGCGCTAACACCCACACTTCCGAGGACCCGCCCGCCGACGAGTTCGAGACCGTGATCGACGATGAGCCTCCCGAGCCTGGCGCGGCGATCGACCAGCATGACGACAACGCTGAAAATCCCGACTCGTCGCTTGAAACCGCCATGACCTATGACGCACCACCCGCGGCTGACGACGATCTCACGTCGTCAACCGGAGCGGACGCCGACGTGGCGCGCAGCGATGCACCCTCCAGTCACATCGGGGCAGATACATCATATTCTGTGAATGAGATCGATTACGCTGCAGTTGGCTTCGCCTCTGCCGACCCGTCCGGACAGATGCACCTCACGGCCACGACCGCGGCAACCGAGGACCCGTCGGCCACAACCAGAATCGTAAGCGTCGCTGCGCTTTCGCCGATCGAAGCGATCCTCGCGGTGCCGGTGCGTATCGTCGCCGGCTTGCTCGCGCTCGTCGGCCTTGCCCCGGCAGCGACCGCACCCGGCACTCCAGTGTCGCCGATCTCGAGAATCCTGGAGTTGGCCTGGATCGCGGTGCGTCGCGTCAAAAGCTTCTTTTTAAATAATGCTCCGGCACCGAGTGTCGTTGTGTCCGAGCCTGATGCGGCTGGGGTGATCAGGGGCACAATCGGATCCGACCCCGACGGGGACCGGTTGAACTTCCGGCTAGTCACCCCTCCGACTCAAGGAGAGGTGACGGTCGATGAGGAGACCGGCGCCTTCAGCTATTCGCCCGGAGCTGCAGGGACTCACACGTTCCGAGTCGCCATTCAGGACCGAGGTTTTCACCTTCACGGACTCCTTGGCTTCTTCAGGCCGGACGGTGGGCACTCGACGATCGCGACCGTTAGTGTCACAGTTCCGGCGGGACCCAACGAGGCGCCGGTCTTCGAGAGTTCCGGTCCGCCGGCCGTCAACGAAATCACAGGCGTAGTGACCGGCACGGTAAAGGCTACTGACGCCGACAACGACGAGGTGACGTACTCGGTCACCCCGATCGACTCCACGCTCGGGACGGTGGCGATCAACGCTGACAGCGGGAGATGGACGTACGTGCCGTCGAATGCGGCCCGGCTGCGAGCCGCCCAAACCTCGGCAGAAGACGCGGTGTCATTCACGGTCACGGCGACCGACGGGAGATTACCTACAAGCATCGGGCTCAGCGCACCCATCACGCCCGCGGCAGCGACGGTGGTCGACAGCATCGAACTCACTGAGGTGCCCACCGAAGTGGTTGTCACGCTCGACGGCACCGTGCTCGTCACCGACCCCTCGACGCCGACGCTGACCGTCGTCGACTCCGATAAGACCGTGACGGTCGTCGATCTCGACTTCAATCCGCTCATCGTTCGCACGGAGGACAACGACACCGCGTGGGCGGTGTCGGCCGACGCTTCATACAGGATTGACCTCGACGGGGCGTTGACATCGGTGACCAGAATCGCCGACTTGCCCTCGGCACCAGAGGATCTTCTAGTCGTGCGAGGCAGTGATTACGTCCTCACGACGGGCTCCGATGGCAAGCTTACGTTCACCGACAGGACGACAGGCACGCAGACCACTGTCGAGCTGGACGGAGAACGGGTGCGGCGAGTCGCCGTCGTCACGGAGACGACCACACGCACCGAGATCGCCGGCACGACCGAAAGCGGCATCTCGCGCCTGGCGGTGTTTACCGACCTCGGCTCAGCCCGCACAATGACGACGACCGCGCCCGGTGTCGCGGTGGGGGTCACGCAAACCATCGACCTCGGCGGGCGCCCGACGGCCATCACCACCAGCGCCGACAGGCTCTACGTCACGGTCACCAACGAGCAAGGCGCCGATAGGCTGGTAGTCATCGACACGAGCGGTGGAGAAACGGGTGAAGCCGACTGGAGCGTCATGGGCTCCGTCGAGGTCGGCAGGGGTGCAGTCGGTGTGGCGGTGGACCATGATGGCGTGCGCGGCTACGTCGCGAACAAGGCCGACGGGACGGTATCGGTCGTCGAGTTGGCCACCCGCGAAATCGTCGAGACGGTCTACACCGGGTCGGCGACCAGCGTGGGCGTCTCGCTTGACGGCAGGGCGTTCGTCGCCGATCCAAGCGCATCCGCGATCCGGGTCATCGGAGACGACTTTCCCACCGTGGTCGGTGAGCCAGGTTTCACCATCGACGGACAGGACCTGGACGGGCGGGTGTTCGGATTTATCAATGTAACCGACGCAGATGATTCGGTCACGTTCCTGATCGACAGCGGTGCGGGCGAGTTCGGAACGGTGACGGTCGATTCCGTCACCGGGAAGTGGACCTTCACACCGTCGGCGGAGGCGCGCCAGGGCACCGTCCGGGAGGTCGCGTTCGACATCGCCGCGCAGGTCAACGACAGCTTCTACACAGTCGAAGTGATTGCGCCGATCATTCCGTTTCCGCAGCCTGCGCAATGCTTCATTCTGGCTGACGTGACCGACGTCGGTGCGCCCGGCACAGATGCGTCAGTGCGTTTGATCGACCTTGGCGGTGTTCACCAGGCCTCTGCCGGCTAGCTCGCTCGATCCGCATCGCGTTGCTGACCGTAGCCACGGTCGTGGCCCGACGGAGAACCTTCCGCTGTTCAGGCCGCTGCACAAATTTGGGCGTGCCCGATGGCTGGTTGACATCATCGAATCGCGCACCATCTCCACGGTCGAGTTCGGAGAGCTTCGAAGCGGCTTAATCACCGGCCTACGAACACATTACAACGTCGTCGAGCACGACGATCGAAACCGATAGGGCCGGCGGACGCCATGGCGGGTGACCCCATGCTCGGGTTCGGAGACGGTAGATGGACGGGCCGAGCTTTGAGGACAGGTCTCCACGGTGCACAAGAATGCGATGACACGACAACCGGTGCGAAGAAGAGAAGAAGAAGGAATTCAACGGACAACAACGGGTGATGAGCGTAACCGTGCTGCCCGCTGAGGCTCTTCAGTACTGAGCTCGTCCGCTAAATGTTTACCTGAAACCAGAGGACGATGTCGGAAAGCAAGGTGGCCCGCCAAGTACCGGCGGTGTGCCACTGGAAGATATTCTCACCCGGCTTGAGGATATCGGCGCGAACCACTTCCTGGATGCACCGGATTGGTGGCTCTTGGGCGCCGCTGGCCTTCCAGTTCCACACCTGAGTCCCGTTGATGAGGATCTCCAAGATCATGTCCCCGGATGTGTCGACGTCGAACATGAAGTTCAACACGGATCGCGATCCGATGTGAACATTGTCTGGAAGGGTGAATGTGATTGGGTTTGTGCCACCCATGTCAAGTTTCCACGTGTCGCGGATGATTACGTAGTCGGCGACTCTCGCCATGGCTCCTCCTTGCGTGTTTGGTGAGTGCGAAATTTTGTTCTGTCGAGTGGACGCCTCTGTATGGGGTAGTTGACTACTCCAATCCGCTCTGCCCGAGCCGCCGTTTCTCCGCAGAGAATCTGCGCGTAAACAGATCGTGGTGCGGAGCAATCTGAGCACGCCCCCGGCAGACTGGCATGGTGCCCTAGCACCGCTGGCTCTCGGCGCCATCGGTGCCGCCAGTCGGACTCGAACAGACACTGGGCGGATTTTGAGAACCGGCTCGCCACAACGGATTCGGCGGAGTCCTCGGCTCCGACGAATCTGCCGTTAGGTCACCGACACCAAGTACTCGCCGCGGAAGCGCAGGGTCCCGTCGTCGGCCTCATTTACCTCTGTGGCCCAACCGAGGTAGGTCTCGCGCACCAGCTCGTCGCCGAGTTGGGCTCGCATGGCGATCAACGGAGGAAAGCTGGCCAGCATGAAATCGGCATAGCTCTCGGGCGAGGGTTCGTCGAAATCGACGTTATGCCGCTCGAATTCAACTGAGTCACCGAGCAACTCACGCACATGCTCTTCAGTGCCCCACAGCACCGGCGGCTGGGAGCCCTCCGGCGGCGCTGGAGAAATCGCGCCGAGGCGCTTGAACATCTCGCCGATGGCGCCCCGTGGCGTCCAGCAGGCGACCGCAATGCGACCCTCGGGTCGGCACACACGGAGCAGTTCGTCCGCGGTCCGCTTGTGGTCGGGCGCGAACATGTGTCCAATCGCGGAGATGACTCGGTCGAAGCTCGTCCTCGAATGGAAGGGACTGGGCATCGCCTTCCCGCCAGTCGATCTCCACGTTGGCGTCCGCGCCGCGTTGTCGTGCAATCGCGATCAGGCCCGGGGAAAAGTCCAAGCCGCATACTCGCGCCCCCAACCTGGCCGCCGGGATGGATGCGTTGCCGGTGCCGCACGCGACGTCCAGCACGGCCATCCCCGCTTCGATGCCCGCCCGCCGAACCAGCACGTCGGCGATGGACGTCACCTTCTCTGCTACTGCCCGATAGTCGCCGGTCCCCCACATGTCATCCGTCATGGCCATCAGCCTCCGCCGATTCCGGCCGACAGGGAAGGGGCGAGCTAATTCTTGCATCGGTACGGCTCGAGGACCAGGACGGGCTGGCGGCCGATGATCTCGCGCCATGCCCAATGAAGTCAGAGGCGACAAGAATCCAGCCGTCGGTGCTCGGGCAATCTATGATGCGGTCGCAGCTGCATACAATGCCGCGTTCGCCGATAAACTTGACGCCAAGCCCCTAGACCGTGCCCTTCTGACGGCATTCGCAGATTTGGCCGGCCCGGGGCTCATCTGCGACATCGGTTGTGGGCCTGGGCATATCACTCACTTCCTAGCACAACGACACAAAGAGATCATCGGCCTCGACCTCTCTTCGGCGATGATCGAAATAGCTCGCCGGCATGCCCCCAGCTTAAGTTTCACGGTGGCTTCGATGCTGAACCTGCCGGTTGCAGACAATGCCTGGGCAGGTGCAGTGTCGCTGTGCTCGATCACATGCCACGAGTTCGCCCGCGTGATACGGCCAGGAGGATGGCTATTGCTCGTCTTTCACGTCGATAGCCCCGAGTTTGCCGCCGGCGCCGTCAACCACTTCGCGAGCTGGTTCGGCCAGTGCCGTTGAACTCGACGGGTACTTCCTTGAGCCCGACAACGTGGTCGCGCAGCTTGTGGCGGCCCGGTTCACCCTAAAGGCGCGGCTAGGGCCGCTGTGATGCGGGAATCCAGGCGGCGAAGACACATCTAACCAATTGCCGGGTAACAAGATCACAATGGCAGCGGCCGCCGTCGAAGTAGTCAGAGCGGGCGGTGCCAGGCAGGGGTGGCCACGGAAACTTATTCCGTCGCAATCCCGTAGCCCCCACGCAAGTCCATATGGGCGGCCTTCAAAACTTGGTTGCACAGGTCCACCAGCGCGTCGACGTCGAGGTCTGACACGTCGCCGAGTCTCTTGAGCCACAAGTATTCTTCTTCCTTCAGCGCACACCACTTCTCCTCACCGCTGAGGATTGCCACATCGTCTGGCGGGGCGTCGGCGGCAGTCTTGACCAGTTGCCTCTTGCAGGCATCCAGCTGAGACAACGAGTAGCCGTGCTCGCGGAATTGGCGGTCCCATTCGTCGAGCACCAATTCGGTGAGCTCGCGTACCGGCGCTGACGCATAAATCATCAGCTCGGCGATTCCGTCGTCGAGTCCCAGCCGCCCGCGGAATTCGTACAACTCTCTGAGGGCATCCACACGCCGTTGACCGGTGGTCTCTTCCGTGACTTCGGTCCCTGCGCGTGGTTCTGCTCCTCGCTTCACACGAAGGGTCGCGGAGATGAGGTTCTTCAACGCGGCCTTCTTGTCCTCGCCTGCTCGCTTCTCATAGTCGAGGACCAGTGCGTGCATTCTTTCTTCTCGCTTGGTTTTCGTGTCCAGCCGCTTCGTCCAGATGGCCACGGTCGCCGTTGACACCACTGACGCGAACGGCACGAGAGTGGTGGTCAGTACGGTCGTGACGCTCATAACGATGCTGCGATTCTTCGCGGTGTGTGCGTCGAGGCAGCTGTTGAAATAAGCAACCTGACAAGCTCGGTTTTCATGTAGCCAGTCTGCCTGACTGCGCCAGCACCCACGACGGTTTCACAGCCCGTCAATCGGGCAGGACGTCAGAGCTGCGGCTCAGCGCCGCGAACGCGTGGTTGTCCGTGAGGTGCCCTGTTAACTTGAGGCATGAGTTCGATTCCGACCTCCTCGGGAGGCGAGTCGCCCGTCGGTACCACCGCCCCGTGGCGAGCGCCCGGGCAAGCAAAGAACCCACCGGCCAGCCTGACCGGCCGTGTAGTCCGTCCCTACGATGCGGACTACAGGGCAGCGAGCACCGGCTGGGTCGAGCTTTTCACTCACAATCCGCTCGTGATCGTCTTCGCGCGAGAGACAAGGGACGTGATCAACGCACTCACGTGGGCGCGGCAGAACGACGTCTCGCTTCGGGTGCGCAGCGGTCGTCATTGCCTCGAGGGCTGGTCGAACGTGGACGATGGCATCGTGATCGACGTCAGCGAGCTGAAGTCGACAAAGATCGATGCGGGGGCCGGCACGGCCACGGTCGGCGCAGGAGTCAACCAGATGGAGGCGGTGACCGCGCTGGGCAAGGAGGGCCTCGCGGCACCGACCGGAACCGAGGGCACCGTCGGGCTGGTGGGCGCGACGCTCGGCGGCGGCTTGGGTCTCCTCACCCGTTGCCTCGGGTTGGCCAGTGACAACCTGATGGCGGCCAAGGTCGTCGTGGCGTCGGGTGCCGACGGGGCGCAGGAGATCACGGTCGACGAGAAGAACAACGCTGATCTGTTGTGGGCGCTGCGAGGGGCCGGCAACGGCAACTTCGGGATAGTCACCTCATTGACCTACAAGGTCCATCCACTGACGCGGGTAACTTATGTGACCGTGACGTGGCCGGGCCTCAACGACCTGCAGGCGGTGTTCGACGCGTGGCAGCGCTCGGCGCCGAGCACCGACAACCGCCTCACCAGTCAGCTCGAGATCCACCCCGGCAAGATCCTGCTGTTCGGGGCTCTCGCAAACGGTTCGCAGGAAGAGGCGAACGAACTGCTGAAGCCGCTACTGTCGGTTGGCAATCCGGAAGTTGTGGGAACGAGCGGTCCCTGGGCCGACACCTTTGCATCATTCCAAACGCCAATGCACGACGAGCCCGCGAACTGGAAGTTCCTCTCGCAGTTCACCACTGAACCGTTCCCAGCCGAGGCCATCAGCCTGATCGGCTCCTACATGACGAAGGCTCCCTCACCGGAATCGAATTACTTCACCAATGCCTTCGGCGGTGCGGTCAAGGAAAGCGAGCCCGCCGGCGGCTCAGCCTTCGCGCACCGCGACGCGCTCTTCTATGCCGAAATCGGCGCCGGCTGGGGCAGTCGGGACGGGATGCCTGCAAGAGTCGACCCGATCACTGAGAAAGCCCAGGCTTGGACTGCCGAGTTCAGCCAAGCAATGCGGCCCTACGTGAACGGCGCCTACGTCAACGTGCCAAACGCCGGCGCGGCCGACTGGGCCACCTCCTACTGGGGGGCCAACGTCGAGCGCTTGCGTTCCATCAAAACGAAGTACGACCCCAGCAACGTTTTTCACTTCGAGCAGAGCATTCCACCGGCATCGACCCCTTTCCTGGCGCGTCATTCGGCGTCGGCGTTCGGCATCGTGGCGCGGCTCTGGCGATTCAGATCACGGGTTCCGCGAGCTACACCCCGCCCGTCATCGTCGCGCACAGGTAACCGCAAAGCCTTTCAAGCCATACGTTCCACTCTGGCCACCCCGCGATGGCTGCGAGCGTACAGGTGCCAGCGAATTTAGTTGGGGACAAGGACCAGTAACACCCGGCAAGGAGTTCGCCCCGCCGTCCGAGGGTGGTGCATCAGTAGGACGGTCGCCAGACATGGTCGATCAGCCCGAGGGCAGGTTCAACCGTAGCGGCGCACCGCGTGGATATGCCGGCCACCCGGTGACCCGCTGATGCCCCGCCGAGCCCACGCTGGATGGCCGTTACCAGCGCCGACCGCGCCAATGTGGCTACGGCCACGCTAGTCCGCACGGGGGGCACACCCTAGTCGGCCCGGTCGCGGAGCGGAATCACGCTATTTGACGGATAGCGCGGCGTCCACGGGGAGGGCGACACCGGTGACGTATCGGCCCGATCGGCCGCAGAGGTAGATCATCGCTTCGCTAATGTCCCCGGGTTCGAGGGTGGGCACCTGTTACAGATTCCGTCCATAAGCCGCAACCTCCGGGCGCTCGGCCATAGACTGTGCCACCTGTTCATTCTCGATCATGGGAGTGGCTACGCCGCCCGGATGCACCGTGTTGACCCGGATGTTCTTCTCCGCCAGCGTGTTGGCGTAGTAACGCATCAGACCGACGACACCGTGCTTGGCGGCGGTATAGCCGGCTGCACCATGGCTTCGGGTTCGGAATGTCAGGACAACTGACTTCAGCCCCGCCCCCGAACTGGTGATCACGATGGCTCCACCCTCGCCGTGGTCCAACAATGCCGGTAGCGCCGCTTCGATCGTGAACTACACCCCATTGAGCAGCACACCGCCTGCGTCCAGATAAGCGGAGATGTCGTGCGACGGCGGGCCGAAGCTGGCCCAATTCCGGCGTTGGCGAGCACGAAATCGAGCCGTCCCAGTTTGGCCACGCCGCTATCGACCACAGACTTAAGTCGCTGGAAGTTCCGGACGTCGGCTTTTTCAGCGACGATGCGGCGTCCGGTCTTCTCGACGAGGTTCACGGTTTCGTCGAGATCCTCGCGCGTAGCCATTGGGTAACCCATGCTGACCGCTTGTTCTCCGAGGTCAACGGCGATGATGTCCGCGCCCTCTTCGGTCAATCGAACCGCATGCGAGCGGCCCTGGCCCCGTGCCGCCCCAGTGATGAACGCGCCCTTCCGTCGAACTGCATGTTGTCTCCAAACGCTCGATGCCAGCCGGTACGAAGAGGTCAGACCGATATCTGCTCATAACCCACGCCCCGTATTCCAATCGGAGACAGTCGCAGCACGGCACGAGTAAGCTACCGTCGCGTCGGGTCGCCCACACGCCGGTACTTCGCCGGTATTTTCGGCCCGTCGCGACCGTCGGCCACAAGCAGACCGCGCTTGACTGCACAATTGCGGTGCCCCCAGTCGGACTCGAACCGACACTGGGCGGATTTTAAGTCCGCTGCCTCTGCCAATTGGGCTATGGGGGCTCCGCCGATGAGCACGCTACCCAACAAGTGTCGGGTTGACCGACGCTCAGGCGCGCCGTAAACGACGCGGAACACCGCACTGGGCGCACCTCATGCACGATAGTGTCGACGTGCACGGCATTCGACTAACGAAAGCGTGATGATGCCAACGGTGACGAAATTCCGTATCGGACGACGGCTGACGATCGCCGGTGGGTTTGCGATCGCGACCGCGGCACCCATGATGGCGGCCGTCGTCGCCGCCGCCCCCGGTGTGCCGACTCAGCTCGCAGCCTGCCCGGTCGGCGAGGACAGCGATCTCTACAGCGGGACGTGCGTGCCGTACCTGGTGCCGAACACCGCCTCAGCAGTCAACAACGCCTGCCCGCCAGGAGTCAGCGGCGCGGAATGCACCGGCTCAACCGGCAATCAAGCCCCGGCGCCCACGCCGCCCCCGCCGTCGCCCGAATTGCAGGAACTCGAAGACATCGCCACGCCGGGCTACTAGCGCCCTCAGCCGGCGGCCCATTGTTTGGCGCGCTCGAGTTCATCACTACCGAACAGGGCGATCTCCCCTGGCACCATCCATGCCAGCGCATGCAGCGTATGGCTCACCCATTCCTTGTCGGTGACCACCGCGATCCGCTTGAACGCCGAATGGTGCTGGAACAGAGCGCCAAAGCCAAGCTTCAGGTCCTCGACCAGTCCACCCGGCCCGAAGCCCTCGTAGTCCGACGCGATCACCTCGACGATGCGGATCTCGCCGGTTTTCAGCGCCTCATCCATGGTCGGCTCGAACTCGCGCAGGTCGTCACCGCGTAGCCGGCCCGACACCCGGAAGCCGGTCACCTCCGCGGGCATGTCTGGCAGCACCTCAATCATCCGCTTCCCCATTCCCATTCGATCGAACACCGCGTAGCCGAGTCTTCAGCGCACTCGCCGCGGCGGGGAAGGGCCGAATGGCCCTACGCCGCGGCGGCAGACGACCGCAGGCCGTAAAGGTGCGGACGAAAGCGTCAAGAAGCCGTCAACAGCCCTCTCCGGGAACGCAACCGCGCCATAGTTTCGAGCCTGGGCCTCGCCGCTGAGGACCGAGCGCAGGCGGACCGCGATGAGCCTCGAATGGAGATGAGATGGGTGGTGTTGGGCTACGTCGTGCTGACGGTGGCGTTCCTCGCCCTGCTCGGCACGGTGCAGATGATGGTCGAGCAGTTCGCACCGCTTCAGCGGTTGGGAGACTACGACACCAGTACCGGCCCCGGCCTACCGGCCTGGACGTGTTCCTGGCGTGGCTGCGGGCGGCCGTGCACCTCACCCCCGCCGAGTGGGGCATGCTCGAGATGCTGGTCCGCAACCGCGGGAAACTCGTCGGTCGCGAGGAACTGTTCAAGAGGTGTAGGTCCCCCTACGCGAAGGAAACCGATTACCTGCGTGTGTATCTCGCGCCGGCTGTGGCGCAAGCTCGAGGATGACCTCTCGCATCCGGTGCGCCTGTACCGAGGCCGGGATGGGGTACCGCTTCCAGCAGTAGCTTTGCGCCTGCTCACCTTGTCATCAGCGAGAGAACCGCACGGTTGAGCTTGCGGCGCGGCCAGCCCCGTCGCCCGTCGCCGCCGAGTGCGGATCGCGCCGCGTTGCGACCGCATACGCCGTGCACTCCGCCGCCCGGGGAGGCGCCGGCACTGCCGAGGTAGACGTTCTCCACCGGTGTCTCGGCGCCGCCGAAACCCGGTATGGGGCGGAAGATCAACTGCTGGAACAACTGTGAGGTGCCGCCGTTGACGGCCCCGGCGTACAGGTTGGCGTCGCCGGCCTCCAGGTCCGAGGGACGCTGGATCGTCTTGCCCACAATGTGCTCGGCGAACCCGGGGGCATGCTTCTCCAGCACCATGTCCACCGCCACCGACAACTGGTCGGCCGAGGCATCGTCGGCCACCCCGCGGGGGAGATGTGTGTAGGCCCACGCACTTTCGGTCCCGGCCGGTGAACGGCTGGGGTCGGCCGTCGTCATCTGGCCGAACAGCATGAACGGATGCAGCGGCACGGTTGCGGTGTTGAGGTCAGCCATCCACCGGATCAACCCGTCGTGGTCGGCGCCGATGTGCACGGTCCCGGCCTCGCTGAGGCTCTTCGACCGCCACGGAATCGGCGCGTCGAGCGCGTAGTTGATCTTCAACACCGGTGTGTCCCAGACGAACCGGTCGATGCTGTCCACCACAGAGTTGGGCAGCGAATCCGCGGGCAGCAGGCGACGATACAGCGCCGGTGCCGACGTGTCGGCGACCACCGCGCGGCGCACCCGCACCGTGTCGCCACCAGTTGTGCGCACCGAGACGGCGCGACCACCACGCACATCGATCGCGTCGACGCGTTGTCCGCATTCGATGCGGGCCCCCGCCGATCGTGCGCGGTTCACCAGCGCCGCGGTCAGTTGACCGGCGCCACCGACGGGGACCGGGAATCCACCGTCCTGGGCCATCATGATCAGCATGTAGCCCATCACGCCGCTGCCGGGCGCGTCGATCGGCACGTCGGCATGCATCGCGTTGCCCAGCAACAACAGTCGCGCCGCCTCGCCGTCGAACAGGTTCTCGGCCATCACGCCGGCGGGCAACAGCAGCAGGTGCGCCAGGCGCAGCGCCTCGGCCGTGCCGAGCTTGCGCAACAGCCCGACCGTCCCGCGGACTGGCGGAAAGGGCGCGAACAGCGTCTCCAGCAGCGGCTCCTTGATCTGCAGCCACTGATCGAACAATTGCCGCCAGCGGGCACCGTCCCCCGCGCTCCGGCGCTCCAGGTCGTCCGCGGTGCGGTCGATGTCCCGCCAGATCACCGCCGCGTCCTCGTCCTCGGCGGAGTTGGCGTGGCCGACGACCGCGGGCGAATGGGACCACCGCAGCCCGTGATCCTCCAGGTGCAACGCCCGCAGGGCCGGTGACGTCACCGACAGCGGATAGAACGCGCTGTAGAGATCGCTGACGTAGCCGGGGAACAGCTCGGCGCTCTTCACCGCACCGCCGGGCTCGGCCTGCGCCTCGAGTACAACGACATCCCAGCCCGCATCGGCGAGTATCGCCGCGGCCACCAGGCCGTTGTGTCCTGCCCCGATCACCACGGCGTCAGCCGTAGCCGCGATGCTCACTTCGAGATCAGCCTGCTCGCACCGGCCTTGACCGAGTCCGGCAGAACCTTGTTCACCAGACCCATGGACTTCGAAAGCGGCGACGCGGCAACGACTTTCTTGTCGGCGCGCATCAACGCGTCGTAGCCCTGCTTGGCCACCTTGCCCGCGTCGTCCTTCGGCATGCGCCCGACGAGCGTGTCGAGCATGCCCGCCCGCTTGAAGAAGTTGGTCTCGGTGGGCCCCGGCATCAACGACGTGACGGTGATGTCGGTGTCGCGCAGTTCGTCCTGCAGCGCCTGGGCGAACGACTGAACGAACGACTTGGACGCGTTGTAGACCGTCTGCAGCGAGCCGGGCATCGTCGAGACCACCGAGGAGGTGAACAGGACCTTGCCGCTACCCCGCTTCGCCATGTTGCGCAGCACCAGCTTGGCCAGATGGGTCGTCGAACGCACGTTGAGGTCGACGATGTTGAGGTCCTCGTCGAGTTTTCGCTCGACGAACGGCCCGGCGCCGCCGGTGCCCGCGTTGAGGGCGACGGCATCCAGCGGGCGTCCGCTGTCGGTGGCGTTGCTGTAGAGGCGCTCGACCTCGTCGGGCTTGCGCAGGTCCACCTGAACGGCGCGGACGTCGGTGCCGCCCGCGGCGAGCTTGTCGGCGGCGGCATGGATACCGTCGTCGTCTGCCGCCACGATCAGGTCGTATCCGTCGTCGGCGAAGAGCCTGGCCAGTTCGAAACCGATCCCGCTCGAGGCGCCGGTGACGAGAGCTAATGGTCGTCCTTGGGGCATGGTGGCGGGCTACCCGACCCGGCCGCGGTCAAACGCTCGACTCGTCGACGGGACTGTCGTCGGGCAGCAGGTACCGCTGCGGATGGTGATAGTTGTTGACCCTCGCCTGGCCGTTGTCCAGCAGCGGTGGCGGGATCCATTCGGTGCGGCCATCCTTGCGTTTTCGGGTTCGCCAGCCGCCGCGCTTGACGCGGCGGTTGTCCGCCCCGCATGCCAGGGTCAGATCCGTGATGTCGGTTTGTCCGTCGTCGGCCCAGTCGGCCACGGCGTGGTGCACCTGCGAGTGATACGCCGGTGCGGTACAGCCGGGCCGGGTGCAGCCACGGTCCTTGGCGTACAGCACAATTCGCTGGGCTTTCGATGCCAGCCGTCTTGCCCGGCCGAGGTACAGCGGTTCTTCGGTGTGGTCCTTGTACACCAGCAGATAGTGGTGTGCGGCCGACGCCTGCCTGATCACCTCTGTCATCGGGATCAGCGTGCCGCCACCGCTGACGGCGTGGCCCCTGCCCGATTCCAACTCCGCGAGAGTGGTGGTGATGACCATGGTGACCGGCAGGCCGTTGTGGCTGCCCAGCGCGCCCGAGGCCAGCAGCGCACGGCCCATCGCGGTCAGCGCGTCGTGGTTGCGCTGTCCCGTCGACCGCAGGTCCCTGGAAACCGAATCCGCCGACGGCTCGCCGTCCACGCAGGGGTTTTCGTCCTCCGGATTGCACATCCCCGGCGCGCCGAGCTTCGCCAACACCGCGTCGAGCACGGCGCGGCCCTGTGGGTCAAGCCGGCCCCGCACGTCGCTCATCCCGTCGGGCTGTTGCTTGCCGATGGTCAGGTAGCGACGATTGGCACGGTCGACATCGCTGTACTCACCGTCCTGGTCGAGCAGGGTCGCGAGCCGAGTCGCCGCCTCGCGCAATTCTTCCGGGGTCAGCGTGCAGGCGATCTGGGCCAACTGCGCTTCGGCGGCTTCGCGCTCGTCGAAGCCGACCCGGCTGGGCAGCTCCTTCAAGAACCGCCGGATGACGCGGACATGTTCGTCCCCGATTTCGCCGCGCTGCTGCGCGGCCGCGGTGCCCACCAGAATCGGTTCGAGCACCTCACCCGTCATCGTCCGCCGCGGCGCCAGGTCGCGGGCCTCCTTGACCCGCCGACCGGCTTCATTCGAGGAGATGCGCAGAAGAAAAGACAGTGCCTTGGCGGCGCTGCTCTCGCCGATCTCGGCCAGGGGCGCCTGCTCGAGATTGGCGACCAGCCGATGACCCAGCGTTGCCTGCTTGCGGGTAAACGTCTCCCACTGCGCCATGAGCTTCAACAGCTCGGCGGTGCTCAACGAGTCGAACGATTCAGCCTGCAGCGCGGCGAACTCGTCGGACATATCCGCGATCCGCTTGCTGATCCGTTCGAACGACATACTCGAACACTAGTTCGATGCACCGACAAAACAGGTCGCGGTTGTGACTGGTGAAACCAAAGTGGCGCAAGGGATTCCAGGGCCTCAAGGGCCGACGATTGACTTGCCCACCACCGAACGGCAACGCAGCAGGACGCGCGATCAGCCGTCGCTGCCGCGCTGCCGTCGGGGCTACCTCCGGTTCCGCCGCTTCCACCCGGCGAGCCGCAGCTTGTTGAGCAGATCCAGGACTGAGACGCGCGGTACCGAACCGCGAGCGCAGAAGCCGTCTAAGCTTCGGTCTCCTTCGCCAATGCGATCAATGCGGCCCGCACCAAATCCGGCCGCTCGTCGATGACGAAGTGGCTCGCGTCGACGAGTTCGAGCCGGTAGTCGTCGGCGTCGGCCGTCTCGGCCGCCGCCAGCGACGGGTGAACGGCGGCGTCGCCGGTCCCGAACAGGCACCGGATCGGCACGGTGGCGTGTGGTGGCTTGGGCCCGCGGGCGGCGGCGGGCAATTCACGAAGCAGGAACGTGCGGTAGGTGTCCCGGGCCGTGCGGGCGACGAGCGGATCGCGGAACCGGTCGGCATAGACCCGCGCGGTCGACGGGTCCATCGCCGACGCCGAGTTGAAGGCGCGCACGAGGAAATCGGTGCGCCGTTGCAACGGTACGCCGATGGTGGCCAGCACGACCTGGTACCAGAACCGCCACAGGTGCGGCGCCAGCATCCCCGGGCTCACCCACGGGTGCGCCATGTTCATCACGAGGTAGCCGTCGAACCGCTGCGCCGCGGACAGCAGCATGCGATAACCGACGTACCCGCCCCAATCGTGGCCGACCAGCAGCACCCGGTCCAGACCGAGCGCGTCGAGCAGGGCGAGCACGTCGGCCGCGACGTCGTCCTTCGCCCACCGGTGCGGTGCCGGTCCGGACCACCCGTATCCGGGCAGGTCGGGTGCGATGATCCGCATTCCCGCCGGCGGGTCGGCCAACAGGTCGCGATACACCCAGTGGTGTTGCGGCCAGCCGTGCAGCGCCACCACGGGTCGTCCATCGGCCCGGCCGGCCTCGGTGACGTGGAAGCGCACCCCGCGGGCCTCGACGAAGGACCGTCGCGCACCCTCGATTGGCGGCGGACCGGCAGTCATAAACTGACTATAGAGACCGGCCGTCGCGCTACCGTGCCGGTATGGCCGGTTACCGAGAGCTGTTCGACGCCAGCATCGCCGATCCCACCTCCTTCTGGGCGGACGCCGCGGAAGTGGTGACCTGGATCCGCGAACCGCAGCGGATTCTCGACGACTCCAATCCGCCGTTCTACCGCTGGTATCCCGACGGCGAACTCAACACATGCGCGAACGCGCTGGACCGCCATGTCGAGGGCGGCCGGGCCGATCAGCCCGCGTTGATCTACGACTCCCCCGTCACCGGCACGCAACGCACCTATAGCTATCGCGAATTACTCGACGCGACAGCACGATTCGCCGGTGGGCTGCGTGCGCTCGGGGTCGACAAGGGCGACCGCGTGGTGATCTACATGCCGATGATCCCCGAGGCCGTCATCGCCATGCTCGCGTGCGCGCGGCTCGGGGCGGTGCACTCGGTGGTGTTCGGCGGATTCGCCGCACACGAACTCGCGGCGCGCATCGACGACGCGCGTCCCAGCGTGGTCGTGTCCGCGTCCTGCGGCATCGAACCGACCCGGACCGTGGACTACAAGCCGATGCTGGACGCGGCGCTCAAGATGGCCGAGCATCCCCCGCGCAACTGCGTCATCGTGCAGCGCGACAGGCACCGCTGCGAGCTGACGCCGGACCGCGACATCGACTGGCAGGACCTCACCGGCGCAGCACCCGTCGACCCGGTCCCCGTCGCGGCCACCGATCCGCTCTACGTGCTCTACACGTCGGGCACCACGGGCAAGCCCAAGGGCATCGTGCGCGACAACGGCGGGCATGCGGTGGCGCTCCTGTGGAGCATGCGCAATATCTACGACATCGCTCCCGGCGAGGTGTTCTGGGCGGCATCGGATGTCGGCTGGGTGGTCGGCCACTCGTACATCGTCTACGCGCCGCTGTTGTTGGGCGCCACGACGGTGCTCTACGAGGGCAAGCCGATCGGGACGCCGGATCCCGGCGCGTTCTGGCGGGTCGTGTCCGAACACCGGGTCAAGGCGCTGTTCTCCGCGCCGACCGCGCTGCGCGCGATCCGCAAGGAGGACCCCGACGGCTCGCACATCGGCCGCTACGACCTGTCGGCGATGAAGTATCTCTTCCAGGCCGGCGAGCGGCTCGACCCAGACACCTACGCGTGGGCGGCGCAGAAGCTCGGCATCCCGGTGGTCGACCACTGGTGGCAGACGGAGACCGGGTGGGCGATCGCGGCCAATCCCATGGGCCTGGACCCGCTGCCGATCAAAGCCGGGTCGCCGACGGTTCCGATGCCCGGCTACGACGTGCGGATCCTGCACGTCGACGGCTCACCCTGCGCGCCGGGCGAGGAAGGCGCGATCTGCATCCGGTTGCCGCTGCCGCCGGGCACCCTGCCGACGCTGTGGGGCGACGACGACCGCTACGAGGCCTCGTATCTGTGCGAGCACCCCGGGTACTACCTCACCGGCGACGGCGGCTATCTCGACGAGGACGGCTACCTGTTCGTCATGGGCCGCATCGACGACGTGATCAACGTGGCCGGGCACCGGCTGTCGACCGGCTCGATCGAAGCCGTGCTCGCGACCCATCCGGCCGTCGCCGAATGCGCCGTCATCGGGGTGGCCGACGAGATCAAAGGTCAGGTCCCGCGCGGCCTGGTGGTCCTGAAGGCGGGTGCGTCTGCGGAGGGCCTCGCCGACGAGCTGGTCGCCTTGGTCCGCAACGAGATCGGGGCCGTCGCCTGCCTGAGGCAGGTCGACATCGTCTCCGCCCTGCCGAAGACCCGCTCCGGCAAGATACTGCGCAAGGCCATGCGGGGCATCGCCCACGGAAAGGACGAGCCCGTCCCGTCGACCATCGAGGACCCGGCGGTGCTCGACGCGCTCAAACCCGTTCTGCAGCAGTGACTATGCTGCCGCGCGGTACCGGATGCCTGGTGACGACGCCCGCATAGTAGGCAACGTAGAGACGACCGCCGTCTGGGCTGACGGCCACACACGACGGTCGGGCGCCGACGGCGATCGTGTCGACGAGTTCGCCGGTCGCGATATCGAAGACGTCGACGCGGTCCTCGTCGACGAGGTAGGCACGGTCCCCGTCGCGGCCGAGCACCAGCTGTGTCGGCGACCCGCCAACCACGAACGAGCTGACGATCGTGGGTGACTCCGCATCGATGAGATGAACTACACCACCGGATCCGGGATGCCACGCCAACACGACGATCCCGCGCGGCGAGACCGCGATATCGCGAACCGGGTTACCGATCGCGACAGAGTCGAGCGGCATCGCCTCGTCGCCGTCGATGACAACCAGCTCACCATCGAACGCGTTCGACACCGCGGCGTACAGACGGCGACCGTCCAGGCTCACCCTCAGGGCGTTGATGGTGCTCGTCGCATCGGCGGCGAACGGAATCGATCCGATGTCGTCGGCGGTGGTGTCGACGACCGCGATGTCGACACCGTCGCGGCCGGACCGCGCCACGAAGACCACCTTGCCGTCCGGGTGCACGGTGAGTGCGGTGACGCTGGCTCCGACTTCGGCGAGCGGGTACGACGCGACCACGTCACCGGTTCCGGTGTCGACCGCCGCCAGCGAATCGAAGCCGACGGACGAGACGCCGACGTAGGCACGGTTCTCGCGCATTCCGACCACGAACGGCTCACCGTCGAAGACGGCCCCACCGATGACGGATGCCGTGTCTGCGGCAATGAACGACAGGCTGTGATCGGCCGGATTGGTCGCCACCAGTAGATCTGCGTCGGCCGCCAGATCGCCGATGGGACCGCGGCCGACGGCGGTGACGGCAGTGAGGACGCCGGCGGTCATCGCGACCTTGTCCGCAGCAGGAGAGTCCCCGAACTCATTCCTCGATCCGACCACTTCGCAGACCGGGACAGCAGGGGCGCATGCCCCGAGCCATAGGGGCAAAGGTCCCACGCCGCGACGAAACCCCCTGATATGCCCGTATCGGCATATGTTCGGATTCAGCCGTTACAACAGACCCGTTACAACAGAGGAGTTGGCTGCGATGCGTAAAGCTGCGAAGGCCGAGGCGGGCTGCAACTGTCACTGCCACAAGTGCGACCAGGGCCACCACTGCGGCAATCCGCCGAACTGCAGCATCAAGAAATAGCCGGCAACCAGCGTTTGTTCCCCGATTCCCCGGGTAGCCCCCGCTCACCCTCGAGGGAAAGGAACAACGATGGTCAGCGCTCATCAGCCGGGCCCCAACGCGCGCGCCCGGTACAGCACAGCCCTACAGAAGGCCGCACTCGCCGTCGGCGCGGTCTTCCTGCTCGTCGGCATCCTGGGCTTCATCCCCGGGATCACCACCGACTACGGCACCATGAAATTCGCTGGCTATGAATCGGGCGCCCACCTGCTCGGCATCTTCCACGTGTCGATCCTGCACAACGTCGTGCACCTGCTGTTCGGCATCGCCGGGTTGTTGATGGCGCGCACGTTCAGCGCGGCCAGGGCGTACCTGATCGGTGGCGGCGCCATCTACCTGGTGCTGTTCCTCTACGGCCTGGTGATCGACCGCGACAGCGCAGCCAACTTCGTCCCGGTCAACATGGCCGACAACTGGCTGCACCTGGCGCTGGCGATCGGGATGATCGGATTGGGCGTGGCGCTGTCACGCAGCGCGGTCCACGCCCACAGGCCGGTCAACGGCGACCGTCGCTGACCGATTAGCTCGCCCGGAGCCGGGGTATCACCTGCCAGTCCGTCAATAACTGGCCGGGACGGAGGCGACACCCGTGGCGAGCACCCCGAAGTACATGGCCGTGCAGGGGGCGGCGCTTCTCGTCGGCGCCGCCCTGGTCGTGCTGGGTGTCCTTGGTTTCATCCCCGGCATCACCTCCGACTACGACCGCCTGGGCTGGGCCGAGCCCGACTCCGGCGCCCGGCTGTTCGGCACGATCACGGTGTCGGTGGTGCACAACGTCGTCAACATCCTGATCGGCGGCATCGGCTTCTGGATGGCGCGCACCTACGCCGCCGCGCGGGCGTACTTCCTCGGCGGCGGGCTGGTGTACCTCGCGCTGTGGGTGTACGGGCTCACGATCGCGCACGTCAACGACTGGCTGCACCTCGGCCTGAGCATCGTGATGGTGCTGCTCGGCCTGACGCTGGCCGGTCAGCACGATCCGACCAAGCGGCGCAGACGGATTCGGGCCTGACTCGGCGGCCGTCGGTCAAAAGCCCGTCCTCACCCGTCCGGCGGCGCAATACTGCTGCGGTATGGGCAGTGAGACGACAGCGTCGGTCGCCGGGGACGTGGAGATCGTCCGCCGCATCCTGGCGCACATCGACGCCGGCACGACCGACGAAGGCGACGCGTGGCGCGAACCGGTCCGGAACTACCTGGATCCCGACCGGTTCACCGACGAGTTGACGGCGCTGCACTCGTTTCCGAGCGTGTACCTGCCATCCGCAGCGATCCCCAACGCGGGTGACCACGCCGAACGAGTCAGCTTCGGGGTGCCGATGTTCGCGGTGCGCGGCCACGACGGCCGGGCGCGGGTGTTCCGCAACTCGTGTCGGCACCGCGGGATGACGCTCGTCGAAGGCCCCGGCTGCTCGCACGCGCTGGTGTGCCGCTATCACGGCTGGACCTACCGCCTCGACGGCTCGCTCTCGCACGTGCCGCACGACGACGCCTTCTCCGATCTGGACATGCCGTCTCGGGGGCTCGTCGAGGTCGACAGCCGTGAGGTCGACGGCCTGATCGTCGTCGGGCCGTTGCGGTCACCGGCGCCGGACGCGCCCGGCCCGCGCGCCGATGCCGCATGGGCGGCCCTCTCCGACGGCAGCCCCTGGCGCGACAAGCTGCTTCCGGCGAGTCGGCTGGTGGCGGTGAGACCGACTCCGCGGCCGATGAACTGGAAGGTGCTGGTGGAGCAGTTCCTCGAGGGCTATCACATCCGCACCACGCACAAAGACACCTTCTACCCGATTCAGTACGACGACCTCAACGTCGTCGAGGCCTTCGGCCCCAACACCCGAATCACGTTCCCCTACAGGAACATCGAGCGGCTGCGTGACCGTCCCGAAGCGTCGTGGACCGTCGACCGCCGCGTGACGTACGTGTATCACCTGTTCCCGAACGTCATGCTCGCGACGTTTCCCGATCAGGTTCTGCTGATCACCGTCGACCCGGTCGACGTCGGCCACTCCACGGTCACGATCTACGCCATGGTGACACCGGCCATGACCGAACGCTTCTCACGCGATGCCGACAGCACCAAGGGGGCGCGCAGCCTGCTCGATCAGGGCGGGGTGGAGGACAACGAGATGTCGGAGGGGGTGCAGCGCGGTCTGCACTCGGGCGCGAACACGTTCCTGGAGTTCGGCCGCCACGAGAGCGCGATCGGGCGCTTCCACGCCGAACTCCGGGATCGGCTCGCCTGCACCGCGTGAGCCCGGTCAGTCGGCAATCGAGAGCGCGATGCCGTCGAGGATGTCGTGTTCGCTGACCACCAGCTCGTCGATGCCGGCGCGCTCTCCCAACGCCGCGGCGAGTTCCTCGACGATGATCGCGCCGCCGCCGATGACGTCGACGCGACCCTCGTGCATCGGCCCCAGCACCGCGCGCTGGGCCCGCGTCATTGCGATCAGCTCGTCGCACACGCCAAGCAGCTCACCGAACGGAACCTGGGACAGGTGAATGGCATCCGAGTCGTAGGTCGTCATCTTCTGCGCCAACGCCGACAGTGTGGTCATGGTGCCTGCCACGCCGACCCACGTGCGGGCGTGCTCGACGGGCACCGCGTGGAACGCCTCGGCGAGACCTTCACGGGCCACCTCACGCGCGGCGGCGATCTCCGCGGCCGTCGGCGGATCGCTGTGCAGGCACCGTTCGGTCAGCCGCACGCAGCCGATGTCGGCCGAGTGGCTGGCCTCGACGTCACCGGCGCCCAGCACCACCTCGGTCGACCCGCCGCCGAGGTCGACGACGACGAAAGGCCCTGCGGCAGGGTCGAGTTCGTCGACGGCACCGCGGAATGACAGGGCGGCCTCCTCGGTGCCGGTGATCACCTCGGCGACCGCGCCGGGCACCACCGCGCCGAGCACGTCGGCCGTCATCTCGAAGAACACGCCGCGGTTGGCGGCGTCCCTGGTCGCCGATGTCGCGACCATCCGCACCCTGGCGACGCCGTGGTCGCGCATCAGCTCGGCATACGCAATCAGGGCGGCCCGGGTGCGGGCGAGCGCATCGGGCGCGAACTGCCCTGTGGCGTCGACGCCTTGACCCAGCCGGACGATGCGCATCTCGCGATGGACGTCGTGCAGCCGACCCCCGGCCGCGTCGGCGATGAGCAACCGGATCGAGTTGGTTCCGCAATCGATGGCGCCGACCCTGTCCGTCACGCCCACCTCCCCCGCTCGAGTATTCCTGCCATCGCCGGTTCGCCGGCCAGCATCGCCAGCGCCTCGTCACCGAACGGGTTGACCCCGGGCCCCTTGGCCAACGAATGGGCGATCACCACATGCAGGCACTTCACCCGGTCCGGCATCCCACCGCCCGAAAACGTCGTGCCCAGGGGCTCGATCGCGTCCCGCTCGGCGAGATAGGACTCGTGGGCGCGGCGGTACTTCTCGGCCAGTTGCGGGTCGGCCTGCAGCCGTTCGGTCATGTCGCGCATCAGGCCGGAGGACTCCAGCCGGCTGGCCGCCGCGGTCAGCGCGGGATGGGTCAGGTAGTACAGCGTCGGAAAAGGTGTCCCGTCAGGCAGTCTCGGTGTCGTCTTCACGACGCCGGGTTCACCGTTGGGGCACCGGTAGGCGACCTCGAGCACGCCGCGGGGCTCCCGACCCAGCTGCCGCGCGACGGCGTCGAGGTCCGAGCGCTCAACCACCGGGCGGGGGCGCCGGTAGCGGCGGCGGTGCACCGGGCGGTGGTGGTGGCGACGGTGGCGGTGCGCCGGGTGGCTGGGTGGGGGAGATACCGGGTGGCTGGGTGGGGGAGATACCGGGTGGCTGGGTGGGGGAGATACCGTGCGGCTCATCGGCGATGGTGTGCCACAGCGTGGTGTACCACGGCTGGTCGGGGTGGGCCGTCGTGCCCGGCGCCGCCTCCTGCGGGCCCGGCGCGGTCGCCTCGGGCGGCAGCTGCACCTGGTACGGGATCTCACCGGGCATCACGAACCCCAGCCGCTCGCGCGCCTGCGCGGCGATGAACACCGGGTCGGCCAGCTTGACCTTCTGCTGCTCGAGTTCGGCTATCTGCGAACGCAATTGCTCCTCGGTGGCCTTCAGCTGCTTCATCTCGGTGCGCTGCGCGAAGTACGTGCGTACCGGCCCGGCGATGGTCAGGGTGAGCACACAGACCACCGCGGCGAGGATCGCGGCGCGCCGCGCGGCCGAGCCGAACCGCTGCTCGGACTGCTGCTCGGCCGACGCCTCGATCGCGCGGCGGATGACGACGCCGGTGTCGGGCGGGTCGGTCTCGGGCGCTCGTGACTCCGAAGGGCGCGGCTCACGCCGTGCCGCGCTGCGAGGACGGCCCTTGCCGGCGTCGCCCGCCCCCGACTTCCCCGGCCGGGAGGTCGGTGACCGACGCTTAGGGTCGGGCCGCTTCGCTTCGGGCACGGGCTTTACCAGACTATTTCGGGTCCACCGAGCTGTCTGCTCTTCGCGCAAGCGGCTCATCGCCGAACCGCGGGAACGCCAGGTCGCCCGCGTAGCGGGCGGCGTCGCCGAGGTTCTCCTCGATGCGCAGCAGCTGGTTGTACTTGGCGACGCGCTCGCTGCGGGCGGGCGCACCGGTCTTGATCTGGCCGCTGCCCACCGCGACGGCGAGGTCGGCGATCGTGGTGTCCTCCGTCTCGCCGCTGCGGTGGCTCATCATCGTCCGGTAGCCGCTGGCGTGGGCCAGTGCCACCGCGTCGAGCGTCTCGGTCAGCGTGCCGATCTGATTCACCTTCACCAGAAGCGCGTTGGCAGCACCCTTGTCGATGCCCTCCTCGAGCCGCTCGGGGTTGGTGACGAACAGGTCGTCGCCGACCAGCTGGACCCGGTCGCCGAGCGCGGTGGTCAGCGCCACCCAGCCGTCCCAGTCGTCCTCGGAGAGCGGGTCCTCGATCGACACCAGCGGGTAGCTGTCGAGCAGTTCGGCGTAGAACTGGCCCATCGCCTCGGCGCTGCGGACCTCGTTCTCGAACTTGTAGCCCTGGCCGTCGGTGTAGAACTCGGTCGCGGCGACGTCGAGCGCCAGCGCCACGTCGGACCCCGCCGTGAATCCGGTCGCCTCGATGGCGGACAGGATCAGGTCGAGCGCCGCCTTGGTGCCCGGGACGTCGGGGGCGAAACCGCCCTCGTCACCGAGGCCGGTGGACAGGCCTTGCTTCTTGAGCACCGACTTCAGCGAGTGGTACACCTCGGCGCCCCAGCGCAACGCCTCCTTGAACGACGCCGCACCGATCGGCGCCACCATGAACTCCTGGACGTCGACGCCGGTGTCGGCGTGTGCGCCGCCGTTGAGGATGTTCATCATCGGCACCGGCAGGATGTGGGCGTTGGGCCCGCCGAGGTAGCGGAACAGCTCCAGGTCCGCCGCCAGCGCCGCGGCCTTGGCCACCGCCAGCGAGGCGCCCAGGATCGCGTTGGCGCCCAGCCGCGACTTGTCGGGCGTGCCGTCGAGGTCGAGCAACGCCTGGTCGACGAGCCGCTGGTCGTCGGCGTTCATCCCCAGCACCGCCGGCCCGATCTCGTCGAGGACTGCCTCGACGGCCTTCTGCACGCCCTTGCCGCCGTAGCGCGAGCCGCCGTCGCGCAGTTCGACGGCCTCGTGCTCACCGGTCGATGCGCCGGACGGCACCGCGGCGCGGGCGAATGAGCCGTCCCCCAGCATCACCTCGACCTCGACCGTCGGGTTGCCACGGGAGTCGAGGATCTCGCGGGCTCCGACCTGCTCGATGATGGGCACTGGCTTCTCCTTAGTCGTGATGTGGGGTCAACCGACGAGCCTAGAGCCTCGGCAGTCGGACGGCGTGCTCAGAGGGGGTGTCCGTCGGCGTAGGCCGTCGCCCAGTCCCGCACCGTGCGGGCGTACTGGTCGGACAGGTTGTAGGCGCGCAGCGCGTTCATCCAGCCGCGCGGGGTGGCCAGGTCCTTGCCGGTCCAGCAGAGGTAGCCCGCCGCGGACAGGGCGGCGTCGTCCATGTTGTCGGCACTGATGTCGCCGTCGTTGTTGGCGTCGACGCCGTAGAGCCGCCAGGTCTCGGGGATGAACTGCATCGGCCCCATCGCGCGGGCGAACTCCGATTCGCCGTCGTTGCTCACCGCGGCGTCGTCCATGATCTCGAGGTTGCCGTTGGTGCCGTCCAGCAGGACGCCTCGGATCGGCGGGCGGACGTCGCCGTTGGGGGCGATCTTCGCGCCTCGGTAGGTGCCGTGATGGCTTTCCACCTGCCCGATGCCCGCCAGCGTCGTCCACGCCAGGTGGCAGTCCGGGTTCTCCACCTCGGCGACCCGCGCGGCGTAGGCGTACGCCTCCAGCGCGCCGACCGGTATGCCCAGCGCGGGGGCCCGCTCGGCCGCCCATTCGCGCAGTTGATCGGCTGGGCGGCCCTTGGCGTAGGTGTCGATCGCGGGCACACGATCGCCGGCGGGTGGGGGCACGCCTTCAGGGATGGGGGTGCCCAGCTGCCAGGAACAGCTCGAAGCCAAGAGCAGCGCCGTCGCTCCCAACACGGCGACAGCGCGCAGCCAACGCACCGGCGACACCAAACTCCCTCAACCAACTTCGGTTAGGCCCATGTTCCCATGCGTTCGGGGCACAGTGGATGAGCCCTGTGTGCGATTTCGGCGCGCAACCGGCCGCTGCGCGGTCGTCAGCGCGCCGAATCCGCCGTTTCGGGGGCGGGCTCGGGCGAATCCGCCGGTCCGGGCTCGGGCACGTCAACCGGCGTCGGCTCGGGAACCTCGGCCGGTCCCGGCTCGGGGATCCGGTCCGGTGCGGGTTCGGTCTCCGACGCCTCCGGTTCCACCTCGGTCTGCGCCTCGTCGGCCACATCGGCCTCAGCGTCCTCGTGGGCCTCAGCGGTCGCGTCCGTCGCTGGTGTCGGCCAGTGGGCGCGCCATTCCTCCTCGGACACCTGCCCGAGCTGGGCCACGTCGAGCTCCTCGGGCACGTCCTCACCGCGACGGCTGGCGGCGACCGCCTGCTCGACGCGGCGCACGGTGTCCATGAACTCCAGCACCGCCGACCGCAGCGAGTTCTCGGTGTCGACGCCGGTCGAGACGGTCACCGTCGTGATGGCCACGGGGATCAGGTCGACGGGCAGGCCCGCGGCGGTGACCCGCTCGATCACCTTCTGCGCCAACGCCAGAGCGGGCTGCCCGGTGGGCACATCATCCATGACCGAGAAGGCCTTCTTCGCGCGCTTCTCCAGAGCCTTGCGCTCTTCCCACTGCGCGAGTTGCTCGTCGAGCGAAATCGGTTCGCCCGCAAGCACAGCGGGCACGCGGTTGCCGAGCTTGCGCACGAGCGCGTCGGCCACGTCGTCGATGCCGAACGAATTGTGCGGTGCATCCTCGGCGATGCGGGCGTGAAAAAGCACCTGCAGCAACACATCTCCGAGTTCTTCGCGCAGCGCGTCGGCGTCGCCGCTGCGCACCGCATCGAACACCTCGTAGGTCTCCTCGAGCAGATAGCGCCGCAGCGAGTCGTGGGTCTGTTCGCTCTCCCACGGCCCGGCGGTGCGCAGTCTGTCCATCATCGTGACCGCGTCGACCAGGCGCTCGCCCGGCGCCGCCTCGGGTGCGGCGATCAACTTGTCGCCCGCCGCCAGGCGTGCCTTGACAGCGGGGTGCTCGGGGTCGGACGACAGCAGCACCGGCGCAGCGTCTTCTTCCGGTAAACCGGCATAGCAAGGCCGGGCGGCCGGCAGCGACCACGGCACCTTGATCGGCATCTCCTCGGTGTACTGGACGTCACCGGCCAGTAGGTCGATCGCGTCGACGGGGATCAACGACGGGCGGCGGGGGTCGACCAGGACGACGGTCATCGCGGTGACCTCCTTGCTGGGCACGCTGTGCGCGGACACCTCACCTGGATCCCCTGCTCTTCGCGCAAGCGCTCATCGCTGCGATTCCTGACCCGACCCCAGTCTCGTTATATCAATACTGTCCTGCGGTTTTCCATTGAGGGCCAGCACCAATCCGGCGACCATGCGGAGCAGTTCAAGATCACGGATGCGCGGCGCGCCGAGACCGTCGCCCGCCCGCGGGATCGGCACCTGCACCGTCGCGGTGGTCGCCCGGTAGTTCGCACTCGGGTGCATCCGCTTGAGCCGAAGTTGCTGGGAGTCCATCAGCGCCAGCGGCGCCAGCCGCAGCGTCGACTCCGACATCGCGCTGACTTCGGTGATGCCGTGATGCTTGAGCAGCAACCGCAACCTCGCGACGGCCACCAGCCGCTGCGCGGGTTCGGGCAGCGCGCCGTACCGGTCGACCAGCTCGTCGACAACCCGGTCGACCGAGTCCTGATCATGCGCCGAAGCCAGCCTGCGGTAGCCCTCCAGCCGGAGCCGGTCGCTGCCGATGTAGTCCGGCGGCAGGTGCGCGTCGACCGGCAGGTCGATCCGCACGTCCTTGGGTTCCTCCGGCGTCGCAACGGTTTTGCCGTCGGCGGCGGCGCGGTAGGCCTCGACCGCTTCGCCGACCAGTCGCACGTACAGGTCGAATCCGACACCGGCGACGTGACCGGACTGCTCGGCTCCCAGCACGTTGCCCGCACCGCGGATCTCGAGGTCCTTCAGCGCGACCGCCATGCCGGCGCCGAGTTCGTTGTTCTGCGCGATGGTGGCCAGCCGGTCGTAGGCCGTCTCGGTGAGGGGAACCTCCGGCGGATACAGGAAATACGCGTAGCCGCGTTCGCGGCTGCGGCCCACCCGGCCACGCAACTGATGTAGCTGGGATAGCCCGAACGTGTCGGCGCGCTCGACGATCAGCGTGTTGGCGTTCGAGATGTCCAGCCCGGTCTCGACGATCGTCGTGCAGACCAGGATGTCGTATTCGCGGTTCCAGAACCCTTCGACGGTGCGCTCGAGAAGTTCCTCGGGCATCTGGCCGTGTGCGACGACCACACGGGCCTCGGGCACCATTTCCCGGACCCGGGCGGCGGCCTGGTCGATGGTGCGGACCCGGTTGTGGATATAGAAGGCCTGCCCGTCCCGCAGAAGTTCGCGTCGCAATGCGGCCGCGATCTGCTTGTCGTCGTGCGGCCCCACGTACGTCAGCACCGGGTAGCGCTCCTCGGGCGGGGTGAGGATCGTCGACATCTCCCGGATGCCGGCCAGGCTCATCTCCAGTGTGCGCGGGATCGGGGTTGCGCTCATGGTCAGCACGTCGACGTGGGTGCGCATCGACTTGATGTGCTCCTTATGCTCGACGCCGAACCGCTGCTCCTCGTCGACGATGACCAGCCCGAGGTCCTTCCAGGTGACGCCGGTCTGCAGCAGGCGGTGCGTGCCGATCACGATGTCGACGCTGCCGTCTTTCATGCCTTCCAGCGCGGCTCTCGACGCGGCCGGGTCGGTGAACCGCGAGAGACCCTTGACCGTCACCGGGAAGCCGGCCATCCGTTCGGAGAAGGTCTGCAGGTGCTGGTCGGCCAGCAGCGTCGTCGGCACCAGCACCGCGACCTGCTTACCGTCCTGCACCGCCTTGAACGCCGCGCGCACCGCGATCTCGGTCTTGCCGTAGCCCACGTCGCCGCAGATCACCCGGTCCATCGGGACGGGCTTCTCCATGTCGCCCTTGACCTCGGTGATCGCGGTCAGCTGGTCGACGGTCTCGGTGAAGCCGAACGCATCCTCCATCTCGGCCTGCCACGGCGTGTCCGGGCCGAACGCGTGGCCCGGCGACGCCTGGCGCTTGGCGTACAGCGACACGAGTTCGGCGGCGATCTCGCGCACCGCGCGGCGGGCCTTGGTCTTGGTGTTGGTCCAGTCGCTGCCGCCGAGCCTGGACAGCGTCGGGGACTCGCCGCCGACGTAGCGCGACAGCTGGTCCAGCGAGTCCATCGGCACGAACAGCCGATCGGATCCGCCCCCGCGCTTGCTCGAGGCGTACTCCAGTACCAGGTACTCGCGCCGGGCGCCGCCGACCACGCGTTCGGTCATCTCGACGAACCGCCCGATGCCGTGCTGGTCGTGCACCACCAGATCGCCGGCGGTCAGCGCCAGCGGATCGACGACGTTGCGGCGCTTGGCGGCCAGCTTCCTGCCCTCGGTGGCGGTGGCCCGGTTGCCGGTCAGGTCGGTCTCGGTGATCACCACCAGGTTGGCGCCCGCGATCACCACGCCGTTGTGCAGCGGCCCCTTCAGCACGCCGACGACGCCGTCCTTGAGGGGTGATCCGGGGTCGAGAAGCGTTGCAGGCGTGTCGGATTCGGCCAACTGCTCGCAGATGCGCTGCGCGGTGCCGGTGCCGGGCGTGACGATGGCCGCATAGCCGCCGGTCATGACGTGGGCACGCAGCATCGCGAAGATCTCGGTGATGCCGGCCTGCGATCCGCGCGCCGACGGTGCGGGCCGGATGTCGACCTCGACGGCGGCCTCGTTGGACAGCTGACTCAACGTCCACCACGGGTGACCGCTCGCGCGGGCCGCGGCGCGGGCGTCGTCGAGTTCGACGAACCCCGACGCGCCCAGCGTCTCGAGGTCGATGGGCACATCGCCGCCGACGGCCGCGGTCGACCACGACGCCTCGAGGAATTCGCGGCCGGTCTTGATCAGGTCGGCCGCGCGGGTGCGGACCTTCTCCGGGTCGCAGATCAGCAGCGGCGTGCCCGCGGGCAGGTGATCGGACAGCACCGACAATTCGGTGCGGCGCAGCAGCGGCAGCAACGCCTCCATGCCGTCGACGGGGATGCCCTCGGCCAACTTGGCCAGCATGTCCGGCACGCTGCCGGGCAGCGTGTTCTCCTGCACGGGGTGCTCGCGGGCGAGTTCGACGGCCCGCTCGCGGACGTCGTCGGTCAGCAGCAGCTCGCGGCACGGCACGGCGATGACGGTGTCGATGTCGATCTCCGGGATGGACCGCTGGTCGGCGACGGAGAACATCCGGATCTCGGAGACTTCGTCGCCCCAGAACTCGATGCGCACCGGGTGCTCGTACGTCGGAGGGAACAGGTCGAGGATGCCGCCGCGGACCGCGAACTCGCCGCGCCTGCCGACCATGTCCACACGCGTGTAGGCCAGCTCGACGAGCCGGGCGATGACGGCGTCGAAATCCGAATCGACGCCCACGGTCAGCGTCACCGGTTCGGTCTCGGCCAGGTCGGGCGCCATCGGTTGCAGCAGCGAGCGGGCGGTGGTGACCACCACGCGCAGCGGCGGGCCGAGACGCTCGTCGTCGGGATGGGCGAGCCGGCGCAGCAGCAGCATTCGCGCGCCGACCGTGTCGACGCCCGCTGACAGCCGCTCGTGCGGCAGGGTCTCCCAGGACGGGAACATCGCGACGGACTCGCCGAGCACGCCGCGCAGTTCGGCGGTCAGGTCGTCGGCCTCGCGACCGGTCGCGGTGACGGCGACGAGCGGTCCGGCGGAGCCCCTTGCCGGCTCAGCCGGCGTCGCGAGCGCGCACGACACGAACAGCCGGGCGCTGGCCGGGCCGACGACGGTGAGATCTGCGGGTCTGTCGGCCGCGCGGCGGGTGATTTCTTCCAGCGAGGGATCGCGAAGCGCCAGCTCGACAAGGCCCGCGATCGGGGTTGGGACAGCAAGGGTCCCCGATGCGGTCATGATGAGTCCATCCTAGGGGGACCGCTAAAGGCGTTGCGGTGCCGGTCAAGTCCCGCCCGCTACCTCGGATCGGCTACGTCAGCACGCCGGTATCCGCGCGGCCGAGCCTGAAGCTCGGGTCGGGGATTCGCTCCGGGAAGCGTTCGAGCGCCACGGCGGCGAGGCCGGCCAGCTGCTCCAGCGCGTGCACCGCCTCACGAGCAGGCGCACCACGGGTGGACCAGTAGGCGCCGATCGCCCCGACGGGTGCGGGGTCGAGCATCGGCGTCATGACCAGGCTGCGCACGAACGTCGGCTGGTACGCCTCCTGCGGAATCCGCTCGTCGGTGCGGATGTCGCCGAGGACCACGGTCTCCCGGTGCATGATCGCCCAGCCGCTGATGCACGCCGACACCGGGAACCGTTGCCCCTTCCACAGCGGGCTCATCGAATCCTCGTCGGCGTAGTAGACGTGGTCGCCGTCGAGCAGGACCAAGGTCGACCCGTCCGACCCGGCGAGCCGCCGCGCCGCCGTCTTGACCACCAGCTGCACGTCCTCCAGACGTGTGCACGCCTGCAGCCGTTGCTCGATCTGAGCGAGTTCGTCTGTCATCAGGCCCCTGTCTCCGCGATGGGCCCACGATATCCACAAAGCGAACCGATGCGCTACCGATGCGTCAATAAACGGTCACTCGTCGAGCAGCAGCGGATCGTTCTCCAGGTGCATCAGGCCGTTCCAGCACAGGTTGACCAGGTGCGCGGCGACGACCTCCTTCTTCGGCTCGCGGACGTCCAGCCACCACTGCGCCGTCATCGACACCGAGCCGACCAGCGCCTGGGCGTACAGCGGGGCCATCTCGGGGTCGAGGCCGCGGCGGGAGAAGTCGCCGGCCAGGATCGACGAGACCTGGTTGACGGCCTCGTTGAGCAGGGTCGAGTAGGTGCTGCCCGACGTGATGGACGCCGGGGAGTCGCGGATCAGGATGCGGAACCCGTCGGTGCGCTCGTCGACATAGGTCAGCAGCGCCAGCGCAACGCGTTCGATGCGCAACCGGGAGCGGTTGTTGGTCATCTTGGTCAGCGACGACGTGATGCCGTCGAGCAGCGCCGACATCTCGCGGTCGACCACCACCGCGTACAGCCCCTCCTTGCCGCCGAAATGCTCGTAGACCACAGGCTTGGAGACGTTGGCCCGCTGCGCGATCTCCTCTATGGAGGTGCCCTCGTAGCCGCGTTCGGCGAACAGCGACCGCGCGACGTCGATGAGCTGGTGGCGCCGCTCGGCGCCGGTCATCCGCGCCCGCGGTGCCCGGACCTCCTTGTCGGGTGCTGCCACGGCTATCAGGGTAGTTGGTTCGACGTCGGGCGACGATCAAGTGGCGAGGGACGAGCCGCAGGGACAACCGGGGAGGAGGCCGACCGCTGGACTAGCATCACGACTTGATCGATCCGTCGTGGTGTAATCGGCAGCACCTCTGATTTTGGTTCAGATAGTTCAGGTTCGAGTCCTGGCGACGGAGCTTCAACGCAAGGATCTTTGATGGCCAACCAGCATCGCGAAGCAGCGGTCGTCGTTCTGGCGGCCGGGGCGGGTACCCGGATGCGATCCGACACCCCCAAGGTGCTGCACACGCTCGCGGGCCGCAGCATGCTGTCGCATGTACTGCACGCGATGGCCAAGGTGGCGCCACAGCACCTGGTCGTGGTGGTCGGCAAGGACCGCGACCGCGTGGCGCCAACCGTCGAGCAGCTGGCGACTGACCTGGGCCGCCCCATCGACACGGCCGTGCAGGAACAGCAGCTGGGCACCGGGCACGCCGTCGAGTGCGGGCTGGCGGCGTTGCCCGCCGACTTCGCCGGCATCGTGGTCGTCACCTCGGGTGACGTTCCCCTGCTGGACGCCGACACGCTGGCCGACCTGATCGCCACCCACGGTGCTGCACCCACCGCGGCCACCGTGCTGACCACGACGCTGCCCGACCCGACCGGCTACGGCCGCATCCTGCGCACTCAGGACGAGGAGGTCATCGGCATCGTCGAGCAGGCCGACGCGACCCCGTCGCAGCAGGCCATCACCGAGGTCAATGCCGGGGTGTACGCGTTCGACATCGCCGCGCTGCGCTCGGCGCTCTCCCGGCTGCGGTCCGACAACGCCCAGCACGAGCAGTACCTGACCGATGTCATCTCGATCGTGCGGTCCGACGGCCAGGTGGTGCGCGCCAGGCACGTCGGCGACTCCACGTTGGTGGCCGGCGTCAACGACCGCGTGCAGCTGTCGGAGTTGGGCGCCGAGCTGAACCGACGCATCGTCGCCGCGCACCAGCGCGCGGGGGTGACGATCATCGACCCGGCGACCACCTGGGTGGACGTGGACGTGACCATCGGGCGCGACACCGTCGTCCACCCCGGCACACAGTTGCTCGGCGCCACCCGCATCGGTGGTCGCTGCCAGGTCGGGCCGGACACCACGCTCACCGACGTGACCGTCGGCGACGAAGCCGTGGTGGTGCGCACCCACGGCGGCCAGTCGGTGATCGGCGCCGGCGCCGCCGTCGGGCCATTCGCCTACCTGCGGCCCGGCACCGTGCTGGGCGCGGCCGCCAAGCTGGGCGCGTTCGTGGAGACCAAGAACTCGACGATCGGCGACGGTACGAAGGTGCCGCACCTGACGTACGTCGGCGACGCGGACATCGGCGAGCACAGCAACATCGGCGCGTCCAGCGTGTTCGTCAACTACGACGGCGAAACGAAGAGCCGCACGACGATCGGCTCGCACGTGCGGACCGGGTCGGACACCATGTTCGTCGCTCCGGTCACGGTCGGCGACGGGGCGTACACCGGCGCGGGCACGGTCATCCGCGAGGACGTGCCGCCCGGTGCGTTGGCGGTGTCGGCGGGTCCGCAGCGCAACATCGAGGGCTGGGTGTCGCGCAAACGGCCGGGCTCGGCGGCCGACGAGGCGGCGCGGCGCGCCCGCGCGGAGGCCGAGGCCGAGGCCGAGGACAGCGATACGTCCTGACTGGGCTCAGACGACCTCGGCAAAGCGAACAGCCCCGGGGTCCCGCCCAGGGGCTGTTCTACTCGGCTACTCCTTACTGGCCGGAGCCATCGCCGCCCGACCCGCCGGCGCCCGCGTCCCCGGCGCCGGAGTCCCCGCCGGTATCCGGGTCGTCGGTACCGCCACCGACGACCGAGGCCTCCTGCGTCTCCTCGGAACTTCCCTCGGCATCGCTTTCGACCGTGTCGTCGTTGTCCGGTGCCGTGGCCGAGTTACCGGTTCCGGTGACCACGTTGAGCCGCGGCCCGTTGTCGTCCGTGGTGTCCGCCGGGGGGTCCGACTCAACCGGCGCGGGTGACTCCGCCACCGCCGCCGGCTCCACGGAATCGTCCAGCATCGTCTGGACCGGCTGCTGATCCTGCACGACCGGTTCGGGCTGCGGCTGCGGCGGCAGCGCACCCTGCACCACGGTCGACACCGCGGCGGCCGCACCGGGATTGGCTTCGATCGCCGGTTTTCCGACTCCGGTGAGCGCGGCCGACGTGGCGTCGCCGACTCCCTTGCTGACTGCCGTTATCATGTCGCCGGGGGCACGCAGCAGTTGGACGACGCCGGGATCCAGCGGGGCGTTGGGTGCCACGATGGACAGAACCAGTCTCACGATCTGCTCCAGTTCCTGGCTCAGCTCATCACCGATGCCCTTGCCCAACAGAGTGATGAAGTCGCCGGGAACGTAGAGCAACATCTGAGGCGTCAGAGGCGCTTTCGAGCCGAACGGCGTGGGCATGTGCATCTGGTTCAGGGTGCGGCTGTAGGTGCCGTCCGGGTTACGGACCACATCGGTGTAGCCGAGGTTGACCAGCATTTTCAATGCCGGCTCGAAGGCGTCCGCCACCGGGTTGTTGATCGACTGGCCGGTCACGAGGCTCAGCAGCTGAGTCGGAAGGCGCAGCGGTGCCAGCAGCGCCAACTGATTTGGCGCGTAGGTCACATATATCGTTCCCGCGTCTGGTTGGCCCGCGGGCACGACGTACCAGTTGACCGTGGTGCCTTCCGGAGCCGTTGTCGGGTTCGCCGGGTCGATCCCGGTGATCAGGTTCGTCAGGAAGATCGCCGACGCCAGGGAGTTGGCCCACGCGAACGGGTTTGCCGTCGCCGGGGCGTCGGACAGCAGGTCGTATTCCCATCCGGCGTCGGCCTTCAGGGTGAGAACGATCGGCTGGCCGTCGGCCGCTTCCAACTGGTCAACCACGGCAAGCAGTTCGTCGATGCTGTCGACATCACTGAAGTCGCCGTTGATCAGCTTCGCCACCAGTTCCGGATCAACACCCTCCGGCAGGACGTCCTGGCGCTCAGGCGTCACATACTGGTCCGAGAACCGGGCGTACAGACCGCCATTGGGCCGACCCGGATTGCGAAGTAACACCAACGACAGCAACGTCGCGTCGATCACGCCGCCGGGCTGAACCACCTCGACCTCCGGCTGGTCGGTCGCAGGGGGGAAGGTCAGGCTCGGGACGTCGAGCGGATTGTTGGTCACGTACACGGTGACAAGCCGCACAACGCCGTTCTCGTCCACGATGCGGATCTGCCTGGGCCCAGTCAGTGGCTGGCCCGCCTGGATCTCGCCGTTCTTGACCGCGTCGATGAAGGCTTGATAGGCCTGCCCTGTGGCAATGGCGCCGTCACCGTAAGCGATCAGGTTGACGTTGGTCAGATACGTGGTCCAGTTGAGCAACGGAGCGGTAACACCGATGTCGCCATTCTGGATCGCCCACGCGGCATAGGCGAGTTGCACCTCCAGCGGCAGGCCTTCCAGGTCGGTCGGTGACACCCATTGACCCGCGGTCGTCGTCGTCCAGTAGCCGTCCTCGGTGATCCCGAAATCGGGCACCGTGATGGTCTGCGGGATGTTCGCGACGGCTTCGAGGGCGGCGGCTTCTCCTGCGATCACCCCGGCTGCCTCGGCCTGCGAAACGTAGGTCGGATTGGTGCGGGCGGCGTTGGCCGCCGAAATCGCAGCCGCGGTCGCCTCTGCGGTGGCCTGCGCCATAGCAGCGTCTTTAGTCACTTGCAAATTCCGCAGGTACCAGGGGTACGAGTTCAGGATCTCGGTGTACCTCGTGGCTCTGACTGTGCTGAAGGTCGTGTCGTAGACCTGCTGCACGAGGTCCGCGAGTTTCTGGGCGTAGCCGGCCGCATAGGCGACGTCGTAGGCCGCGTCGTAAGCGGGCTGGTACAGCGGGTTCGTCTCCACGTGGGAGCCGGTCTGCCCGATCACTGGCAGGGTGTAGGACGGCAGCCCGTCGGGCCACACCACCCAGGCGGGCACGAGATCCACCGGATCCAAGCCCCACGCGATGAGCGGATCGCTGTCCTTGGCCGCGACGATCGCGTTCTTGATTACGTCGGGATCGGACGGCAGCGTCTGAACGCCGCTGATCGGAAGCCAGCTCGGGATGCCGACGAAGTACGTCTCCGACGACAGCGCGTTGGCCATCGGCGACGCGAAGGCCACCGCGACGGCCGTCGCAGAGGCGGCGCCCAGCAAGCCCAGCTTCTTTGCTTTGTTTCCCTTGGCCGCCGAGCGCCTCTTCGCGCGTGCACTCTCGAATCGCGGCTGATTGCCGAATTTACGCATTGGTGTGAGTTTCCTGCTGTTGGTCTTTTCCCCCGACCCGTCACCCATGGTGCGGGCGCCGCTGCGGTCCGGCACACTTTCAAAGGCCCTCGCCCGTAGGGCCGAAATACCCTGATTCAGCAAACTATCCGGCCAACGAACTACCGCTGGTTTCCCCGGTCGAGACGGTTCGAGGCGGGTGCTGGCGACGGCTTGAACGCCGTGAGCCGCGCCTCGATTGTTCATGATCTGGCAACCCGGACACGGGTTGCGTGTGGCGCTACGTACGATTAGGCCGTATCGATCCCCGACAACGAGGGCGCACCGTGGGCACCGAGTGGACCGACAACCGCAAGAATCTGATGCTGTTCTCGGGTCGGGCGCACCCCGAACTCGCTGAGCAGGTAGCCAAGGAACTCGACGTTCCCGTCACCGCGCAGACGGCGCGGGACTTCGCCAACGGGGAGATCTTCGTCCGGTTCGACGAGTCGGTGCGAGGCTGCGACGCGTTCGTGCTGCAGTCCCATCCGGCGCCGTTGAACACCTGGCTGATGGAACAGCTGCTGATGATCGACGCGCTCAAGCGCGGCAGCGCCAAGCGGATCACCGCGATCCTGCCGTTCTATCCGTACGCCCGGCAGGACAAGAAGCACCGCGGCCGCGAGCCCATCTCGGCCCGCCTGGTCGCCGATCTGCTCAAGACCGCGGGCGCCAACCGGATCCTCACCGTCGACCTGCACACCGACCAGATCCAGGGCTTCTTCGACGGCCCGGTCGACCACATGCGCGCGCAGAAGCTGCTCACCGGCTATATCGCCGACAACTACTCGGACCACGACATGGTGGTCGTCTCCCCTGACTCGGGTCGCGTGCGCGTCGCCGAGAAGTGGGCCGACTCGCTGGGCGGCGTTCCCCTGGCGTTCATTCACAAGACCCGTGATCCGCTGGTGCCCAACCAGGTGGTGTCCAACCGCGTCGTCGGCGACGTGCGCGGCAAGACGTGCGTGCTGACCGACGACATGATCGACACCGGTGGGACCATCGCCGGGGCGGTCAAGCTGCTCAAGGCCGACGGCGCGGGCGACGTCATCATCGCGGCCACCCATGGGGTGCTCTCGGATCCGGCGCGCGAGCGGCTCGCCGAGTCCGGCGCCCGCGAGGTCATCGTCACCAACACGCTGCCGATCGGCGAGGAGAAACAGTTCCCCCAGTTGACCGTGCTGTCGATCGCGCCGCTGCTGGCCAACACGATCCGCGCGGTGTTCGACAACGGTTCGGTCACCAGCCTGTTCGACGGGTCGGCATGACCGCGACCATTTATCACAACCCCAAGTGCTCCACGTCGCGCAAGACGCTGGACCTGTTGCGCGAGAACGGAATCGAGCCGACAGTCGTCCAGTACCTCAAAACACCGCCGACGCGCGCGGAGCTGGCGAAGATGATCGCCGACGCGGGGATCGACGTGCGGACCGCGGTGCGCAAGCGGGAATCGCTGTATTCCGAGCTCGGTTTGGAGTCGGCGTCCGACGACGAGTTGCTCGACGCTCTCGCCGAGCACCCGATCCTCATCGAGCGCCCGTTCGTCGTCACCCCGAAGGGCACCCGGCTCGCCCGGCCGATCGACGCGGTGCGCGAGATTCTGTGAGCCGGCGAGGCTTTCGGCTCGTCGCGGGGGCTGTCGCGCTCGTCGTCGTATCCGGCTGCGGCACGGAACCGCCCGACTACCAGTCGGTGTGGTCGACGTCGTCGTCGCCGACGACCACGACACCCACCGAAGCGGGCCGGCCCGTGCCGATCGCGGCCTACCTCGAGCAGAACGGCGTCGTCGGCGAGCCCGCGTTCCCGGAGAAGATGACGGATCTGACCGTCACCTTCCCGACACCGCCCGGGTGGCAGCCGTACTTCAACACCAACTTCGCGCCGGGCACCCGGGTGATCGCCAAGGGTGACACGTACCCGATCGCGATGTTGGTGGTGCTGAAGCTGACGGGCGACTTCGACGTCAACGAGGCGATCAAGCACGGCTACGTCGACGCTGAGATGTCGCAGAACTTCAAGAAGCTCAACGACTCGATGGACAAGTTCAACGGCTTCCCGTCGGCGATGATCGAGGGCAGCTACGACCTCAACGGCACCCGGATGCACAGCTACAACCGCATCGTCATCGCCACCGGTGCACCGCCCGCGAACCAGCGCTATCTGGTCCAGTTCACCGTGACGGGGTTCGCGGACAAGGCCGCCGCGGAGGCGCCGGAGATCGAGTCGATCATCGGCGGGCTCACCGTCGCACTGCCGAAAGCCCCGCCGAAAGCCCCGCCGCCGCGCTGACCTCTCTTTGTCGCGAAACGGCATTCCAGCAGCAAAGTTCGAGTGAAGGCCTGCTGGAATGCCATTTCGCGGGGGCGTCACTAGAGTCGGCACCATGAGCGACTGGACCGCTGCCGATCTGCCCTCCTTCGCCGGACGCACCGTCGTCGTCACCGGCGCCAACAGCGGCCTCGGGTTGGTCACGGCGCGTGAACTCGCGCGAGCCGGCGCGACGGTGATCCTCGCGGTTCGCAACACCGCGAAGGGCGACGAGGCGGCCTCGGGGATGAGCGGCGACATCGAGGTCCGCAAGCTCGACCTGCAGGACCTGTCGTCGGTGCGCGCGTTCGCCGACGGCGTCGAGACCGTCGACGTCCTGGTCAACAACGCGGGCATCATGGCGGTGCCGTACGCGCTGACGAAGGACGGCTTCGAAAGCCAGATCGGCACGAACCACCTCGGCCACTTCGCGTTGACCAACCTGCTGCTGCCGAAGATCACCGACCGCGTGGTGACGGTGTCGTCGATCATGCACATACTCGGGTGGATCAACCTCGACGACCTGAACTGGAAGGCCAGGCCCTACCTCGCGTGGCCGGCGTACGGGCAGTCGAAGCTGGCGAACCTGCTGTTCACCAAGGACCTGCAGCGCCGGCTCACCGCGGCCGGGTCACCAGTCAGGGCGATCGCCGCGCATCCCGGCTACTCGGCCACCAACCTGCAGGGGCAGACCGGCAACAAGGTGGGCACCCGGTTCTGGCTGGCCGCCAACAGGCTGACGGCGACGAGCGCGGACTTCGGCGCCCGCCAGACCCTCTACGCGGTGGCCGAAGACGTAGGGGGCGACACGTTCGTCGGCCCACGCTTCGGTGCGCGCGGCGCCACCGGACCGACGTCGTTCCGCAGCCCGCTCGCACGCAACGGCCGCACCGCGACGGCGCTGTGGGAGCTGTCCGAGCAGCTCACCGACACCAAGTTTCCGCTGTAGATTTGGGGCTGAGCAGCGTCTTCGACTACCCTGGCCGGTGATCACGGCGAGGGTGGCCAGGCTTTCGGTGAAGCCACCGTTATCGACGCGAACCTTGAGTGGTTTGAGCCCTGGCCGTGCCGAGCACACGACAGGAGCACCCACCTCATGGCCAAGACCGCCGGCCGCACCGCCAACAACCTGACCGCCTCGGTCCGCACGCAGACCGGAAAAGGCGCCTCGCGCCGCGCCCGCCGCAGCGGCAAGGTGCCCGCGGTCCTCTACGGGCACGGCACCGACCCGCGGCACCTCGAGCTCGACGCCCACGACTTTTCCGCCGTGCTGCGCCACGCTGGCACGAACGCGGTGCTGACCCTCGACATCGAGGGCAAGGAGCAGCTCGCGCTGACCAAGGCGCTCGACATCCACCCGATCCGTCGCACCATCACCCACGCCGACCTGCTGGTCGTCAAGCGCGGTGAGAAGGTCACCGTCGAGGTGAACGTCGTCGTCGAGGGCGACGCCGTGCCGGGCACGCTGGTGACCCAGGACGCCAACACGATCGAGGTCGAGGCCGACGCGCTCTCGATCCCGCAGCAGCTCACCGTGTCCATCGAGGGCGCCGAGATGGGTACCCAGTTCACGGCGGGCTCGATCGAGCTGCCGTCGGGCGTCTCGCTGGTCTCGGATCCGGAGACGCTGGTCGTCAACGTCGTCGCCGCGCCCACCGAAGAGGAGCTCGAAGCCGAGGGTGGCGGTGCGACGCTCGAGGAGCAGGGCGCCGAGGCCGCCGAGGCCGCCGAGGCCGAAGCCGCCGAGGCCGAAGGCGAGGCCGAAGAGACGCCCGCCGCAGAATCCGAGTAATCCGGCATGGCCGAACCCCAACTGGTGGTCGGCCTTGGCAACCCGGGGCCGCAATACGCCACCACCCGGCACAACCTCGGGTTCCTCGTCGCCGACGTCCTCGCCGACCGCATGGGCTCGGGGTTCAAGGTGCACAAGAAGTCGGGAGCCGAGGTGGTGACGGGCCGCCTCGGCGGGCGTTCGGTCGTGCTGGCCAAGCCTCGCTGCTACATGAACGAGTCGGGTCGTCAAGTCGGACCGCTGGCCAAGTTCTACTCGATCGCGCCCGCGGACATCATCGTGATCCACGACGAACTCGACATCGACTTCGGCCGGATCCGGCTGAAGTTCGGCGGCGGGGTGGCGGGCCACAACGGCCTGCGGTCGGTCGGGTCAGCCTTGGGCAGCCACGACTTTCAGCGCGTGCGCATCGGCATCGGCCGTCCGCCGGGCCGGATGCGCGGCGCCGACTTCGTGCTGGGGACGTTCACGTCCGCCGAGTGGAAGGACGTGCCGACCATCTGCGAGCAGGCAGCCGACGCCGTCGAGCTGCTGGTGGGCCAGGGACTCGAGCCGGCGCAGAACACCGTCCACGCCTGGGGCTGAGGCTTAGCGCCCTCCAGTTCAGTGCACGCGCCGACGCTGGAACATCCCGACGATCCACAGCAGGATCACCGCGCCCAGGACCGCGGTGAACAGCGTGAACCACCAGCCGCCGCTTGCCGTGTCGACGAAAAAGCTGAGCAGGAAACCGCCGATGAGCGCGCCGACAATGCCGATCACTATGTTCATCAGGAGGCCGGAACCGCCCCCCTTGACGATCTTGCCTGCGATCCAACCCGCGAGCGCGCCGATGATGATGTATCCGATCCAGCCGACGCTGGTCAGTGTGGACGAGCGTGCGAGAATCTCAGTAGCCGCGAGCAATTCCATCGTGATCTCCTACCCGAATGTCGGTCTACCACCCAGCGGTAACGGCTGAGTACTTGAGGTATACCGCGCGCCCATAACGGTCGAGGCGTCGATTGCGACACAATCCGGCTGCGTGGCGCTACCCCGCCCGTCCGCCGATGCCGCTGTCGACCACCTTCACCTGCTTGTGCGGAAACCGGCGCTCGGCATGTTCTTTGGCCGCCGAGTTCGGCAGCACATAAAGCGTCTCCTTCTTCTCCTGGAGCGGTTTGAGCACCAGATCCATGAAACCCTTGCGGTCGTTGAGGTACGGCTCGATGACCTCCTCGCCGGCCGGGCAAACCGCCAGGCAGTAGGCGGCCTTGTAGTTCGCCTTGAACGACAGGCTCTGCCACATCGACGCATTCTCCGAGTCGGTGACGCGGGAACGGAAGTCGGCGGCGTCGTCGCTGTCGGCGATGGTCTGCGCCCAGTCGGTGAATCCGCCCATGAACTCGCGGTAGTTGTGCGTCGAGCACGCGAAGAAGTCGAAGTCGCCGTTCTTCTTGATCGCGCCGACGGGGCACGCAGCGACACACAGCTTGCATTCCAGGCACGGTGAATAGTCCAGTGGCTCACCGTAGCTGCTGATCGGTGCTGCCACGACAATGGTGCCGAGCAGGATGAAGTTGCCGAACTTCGGGTGGATGACGTTGCGATGGATACCCATCACGCCCAGTCCGGCCGCCACGGCGACCGGTTTGTGCGCCACCACCCAGATGCGCCCGGGAAAGGGGTCCATCTCCATCGGGAACGCCATCGCGGGGTTGATCGCCCGATAGCCGGCGTCCTGCAGCAGGCGGGTGATGCGGTGAGCCGCCTCGTTCATCACCTCGCCGCTGCGATGGAACTCCTGATTGGCCACGCTGCGTGCCGTGGAACGCACGTTGTCGCGGTTCATCTTCACCACCAGCGAGAGGTAACTGCGCGCGCCGGGCAGTGCGGCATCGACGTGCTCACGCTCGGAGGCCAGTTCGGGGTTGTCGACGCTGGCGAACGCGACATCGTCCACGCCCGCGTCGAGACACACCTGGCGCAGCCAGTCGGCGTCGATGACACCCGGAGTCACCGACCGGCGCGCGCTCACCGCCCGCACCGTGGGGTGGTCGGCGAGACGGGCGGGAATCTGTCGCATGACAGCTGAGTATAGCTGACAATACTCAGCTGGACGAGGGGGCTGCTGCCGCGATCATGTCGGGAGCCGGTACGAGGAGAAGATCGGCCGCACACTTCCTCACCAGGGCGCCGGTGCTCCCGGACTGACCTCGCTGGCGCTGCGCGCCTAGCTTCCCGTCCGGCGGGCGTAGGCGCGCAGGGCGAACGGGGCGAAGATCGCCGTCAGGGCCAGCGACCACAGGACGGTCGCCAGCACCGGGTGATGCAGCGGCAGCTGAGCGCTCGCCGGGGCCGGCCCCCCGTTGCCCCACAGCTCCCGCATCGCCTGCGCCAGCGAGGACACCGGGTTCCACTCTGCGATCACGCGCAGCCAGTGCGGCATCGGCTCGGTCGGCACAAAGGTGTTGGCCAGGAACGTGATCGGGAACAGCACGGTGAACATCACCCCGTTGACGGCTTCCACACTGCGCAGCAGGGAACCGATCAGGATGCCGAACCAGATCATCCCGAAGCCGAACACCAGCACCAGCGCGAACGCCAGCACCGCCTCACCGACGCTGCCGCGTATGCGCCATCCGATCGCCAGGCCCGTCAGCGCCATCACGAGCACCCCGAGCGACGAGTGGATGAGGCTGGCGATGCTGCGCCCGATCAACACCGACGACCGCGATATCGGCAGCGACCGGAACCGGTCGATGATGCCCTTCTCGACGTCGGCGGTGATGCCCGACGCGACGACGAAGGCGGAGAACACGATGGTCTGCGCCTGGATTCCGGGCAGCAGGAACTCGCGGTAGTTGGTGCCGCCGGGGTTGACGATCGACGCCCCGAACACGAACGCGAACAGCAGCACGAACATGATCGGCTGCACCGTCACGTCGCTCAGCATCTCGGGCATCCGCTTGGTGTGGATCATGTTGCGCTTGACCATGATCCACGACTGCTGGGCGATGTTGGTGCGCCGGGTGGGCACGGGCTCGACCCGGTGGCGCGTCGATGTCACGAGGGCGGTCATGCGTCCACCTCCTCTTCTGTGCGGTGGCCGGTCAGCGAGAGGAAGACGTCGTCGAGGCTGGGCCGGGACAGCCCGATGTCGTCGACGTCGATGTTGCTGTCGCGCAGCCATCCCGCGACGCGCACCATGTCGGCTAGACCGTCGGCGGCGGCGGTGAGCTCACGTGCGCCCGCGTCGACGAACACCTCGGCCCCCGTCTTGGCGAGCAGCGCCTGCGCGGCGGGCAGATCGTCGGCCTTCGTCACGGTGACGACCAGGCTCGCGTTGCCGGCCTGCTGTTTGAGTTGCAGCGGCGAGCCCTCGGCGATGATTCGGCCCTTGTCGATCACCACGATGTCGTCGGCCAGCTGGTCGGCCTCCTCGAGGTACTGCGTGGTCAGCAACAGCGTCGTACCCTGCTCGACCAGCCCGCGCAGCGCCTCCCACAACTCGCTGCGGCTGCGCGGGTCCAGTCCGGTGGTCGGCTCGTCGAGGAACAGCACCGGCGGCGACGCGAGCAGGCTCACCGCCAGGTCCAGCCTGCGCCGCATGCCGCCCGAATACGACTTCACCACGCGATCGGCGGCGTCGGCGATCGAGAACTGTTCCAGCAGTTGGTCTCCCACCCGTTTGAGGTCCTTGGTGCGGATGCCGTAGAGCCCGCCGATCATCCGGATGTTCTCACGGCCGGTCAGCAGTTCGTCCACGGTGGCGACCTGGCCCGTCAAGCCCATGCTGCGGCGCACCATGTCCGGTTCGCGCATCACGTCGTAGCTGGCGACCCGCGCCGTGCCACTCGTCGGCTCGGTCAGCGTCGTCATCATCCGCACCGTGGTGGTCTTGCCGGCACCGTTGGGTCCGAGCAGGCCGAGCACGGTACCCGGCGGGACGGCGAAGCTGACGCCGTCGACCGCGGTGTTGTCGCCGAAGCGCTTCACCAGGTCGACGGCCTCGATGGCAGGCGGTGAGGACATGACATCGACGGTATCGACCGCCCCTGACACGCGGCCACCCGATTTTCACCGCCGCGGCGTTCACCCGGACAGCCTGAAGCCCCCCGCCGTTCCGTAGACCGCCAGCGAGATGAACAACGTGATGACCACCACCACGATGAGCGACAGGCGCACCGCGTCGCCCGTCGCGACTCCCACACCGACCGGCCCGCCCGCCGCGTGGTAGCCGTAGTAGGTGTGCACGAGCATCACCGCAATCGCCATCGCGATCGCCTGCAGGAATGACCACAACAGGTCCGTGGGGTTCAGGAACGTGTTGAAGTAGTGGTCGTACAGGCCGCGGGACTGACCGCTGATGTAGACGGTGGTGAACCGGGCGGCGAAGAACGCGGCCAGCACGGCCAGCGAATAGAGCGGGATGACGGTGACCAACCCCGCGATGATCCGCGTCGACACCAGATAGGGCACCGAGCGCACGGCCATCGCCTCGAGGGCGTCGATCTCCTCGGCGACGCGCATCGCACCGAGCTGGGCGGTGGCGCCTGCGCCGATGGTGGCGGCCAGCGCGATGCCCGCGATCACCGGGGCGATGACCCGGACGTTGAGGAAGGCGGACAGGAAACCGGTCAGCGCCTCGATGCCGATGTCGCCCAACGACGTGTAGCCCTGCACCGCGAGGATGCCACCCGAGGCCAGGGTCAGGAAGGCGGCGACGCCCACCGTCCCGCCGATGAGCATCAAAGCGCCTGTGCCCAAGGTCATCTCGGCGATCAACCGAAGCGTCTCCGTACGGTACCTGGTGGCCGCGAAGGGGACGTAGCGCAGCGAGGTCCCGTAGAACGCCGCCTGCTCGCCGAGGTGGTCGTATGCACTGACCAGTGGCTCGGCCGCTCGCCTGAGGCGCATCCGGGCGTCGTGGCTGGTCAGCACGCCGCGCCCGACCGAGGGGTACTCACGGCACCGCGTCGAGCAGGTGCTTGAGCGCCATCGGGAAAGCGTCCGCCAGTGCCCACACGTCCGGCACGAGATCCGGACACGTGATGATCCCGACGTCGAGTTTCGCGTCGTGCGACAGCACCGTGACGTTGAGCCCGGCGCCGTGGAAGATGGGGCCCAGCGGGTACATGGCCGTGATCGCCGAACCCAGGAAGTACAGCTGCATCGTCGGCCCGCGCACATTCGAGATGACCAGGTTGTGGATCGGCCGCTCACTGAGCGGGCTGTGCGCGTAGAGATACATGGCGGACACGGTCACCAAACGGTTCATCTGCTGGGTCCAGTCCATGATCAGCGTGGCGTCGATGGCCGAATTGTGTTCCTTGGCAGCCGAATCCGCCGATGCGACGGCGCGCAGTCGATCGCCGGGATCGGCGAGCTGCGTTTCGAGGCGCGAGAACAACACCGATGTCTGATTGCGGCCGGACTGGTGCGTCCTGTCGTGCACCGAGACCGGCACCGCCGCGACGAGGGAGGCCGAGGGCAGCGTGTCGTGTTCGATCAGATACTGCCGCAGCACCTCTGAGCAGAGGCCCAGCACGACGTCGTTGACTGTGACGTCGAACCGCTTTGCGATCGACTTGACGTCGGCCAGGTCCAGTTCGGCGAATCCGACGGCGCGACGACCGCTCACCGCGGCGTTGAACAGGGTCGGCGGCGCTGCGAACGGCGCCGCCATGGTTCGCCCCTCCCGCATCCGCCGGATGGTGTCGATGGCGGTCGAGGCGGTTCGCGCCACGAGCCCGGCCAGCTGCACGGGACGCTTCGCGACGTTGACGAGCCCGCCCAGCGCTAGGGGCAGTGTGCTGGCCCGGCCGGCACCGGCAACCGGTTCGGGGAGCGCGGAGTCGGGGGCCCGGCTGCACAGCCGCGACATCAGGCCGGCCGCACTGACCCCGTCGATCGCGGCGTGGTGGATCTTCGACAGCACGGCCACACGGCCACCCCGCTGGGCGTCGGTGCCGTCGAGGCCCTCGATGACCCACATCTCCCACAGTGGATGGTGGCGATCCAGGGCCGACGAGGCGAGATAACCGCAGATCTCGGCGACCTCGCGGCGGCCGCCCGGCGCGGGCACCGCCAGCCGGTGCAGATGCCGGTCGATGTCGAAGTGCTCGTCCTCGACCCACACCGGATGGTCGGGGTTGAACACGCTGTCGAACACCTTCTCGCGGAACTCCGGAAGAGCGTCGATCCGAAGGAGCAGCGCCTCGCGCAGCCGGTCGAACGTGTACCCGCCCGGCATCGTCGACGTGTCCAGCTCGAGCAGCGAGCACACGTGCATCGGCGTGGCGGCGCTCTCGACGTAGAGAAAGCTGGCGTCGAATCCGCTCAGGCGCTCCATCGTCTGCCGCCCCTTGGTCTCGAGACTTTCCTCAATAGCAGTACAGGGCGCGGCACCACGGTAGGGACGTAAGTCCCGGATGACCCGGTCGTCCGTCGACTACGTGACGAGCGAGACCGACGTCGATCGGCGCAGCTTGCCCGACGGGGTCTTCGGGATGGTGCCCGGTCCCAGCACGACGACGTTGCGCGGGCGCACGTCGACCTCGGCGACCACCTCGTGGGCGACCTGATGCTCGATGCGGCGCACCTCCGCCGGGTCCTCCCAGGCGTTGGACTCGACGGCGACCGCGAAGGTCTCGCGCGCGTGGCCCGCGTCCAGGCGCACCGCGACGGCGCAGCCGGGGCGGACACCCTCGACGCGGCAGGCCGCCCGCTCGATGTCGGTCGGGTAGATGTTGCGGCCCGCCATGATGATGACGTCCTTGACGCGGCCGCACACCACGATGTTGCCCTCCTCGGTGACGTAGCCGAGGTCGCCGGTGTCGTACCAGCCGTGCTCGTCCTGGGCCGGGATGAACCCACCCATCGTCAGGTAGCCCGGAGTCAGGCTTTCACCGCGCAGTTCGATCACGCCGACGCCGCGCGGGGGCATCACGTTGCCGTGCTCGTCGATGACGCGCGCCTCGAGGTCCTTGAGCAGCGGGCCGAGCGAGGCCAGCCGCCGGGTGTTGCCCTTGGTGGCGGGCACGGCGCGGCGCAGCGCGGCCAGCAGGTCGGCGTCGACCTCGTCGACGACCAGGCCGGCGTTGCACGGGGAGAACGACACCGCCAGCGTCGTCTCGGCCATCCCGTAGGCCGGCAGGATCGCCTCGGGCCGCAGCCCGAACGGCTTGCCCGCGTCGATCAGATCCTCGACGTCGGCGGGCTCGACCGGCTCGGCGCCCGACAGCGCGAAGCGCAGCGTGGACAGGTCGAACTCGCCCGGCTTGGCCTGCCTGCGCAGCCGCTTGGCGAACAGCGCGTAGGCGAAGTTCGGCGCCGCGGTCATGGTGCCCTTGTACTTGTCGATGAGCTTGGCCCACAGCAGGGTGTCGCGCAGGAAGTCCAACGGCGTGACCTTGACCAGCTCCGCGCCGAAGTACATCGGGATGGTGAGGAAGCCCACCATGCCCATGTCGTGGAAGCAGGGCAGCCAGCTGACCATGACGTCCTTGTCGACGTCGTACTCGGCGCCGATGAACATCGCCTCGGCGTTGGAGTAGATGTTGCGATGCGTGATCTGCACGGCTTTGGGCGATCCGGTCGAGCCCGACGTCAACTGCATCAGCGCGAGATCGTCCTCGCCGACGTCGATCGGGTCGGTGGGTTCCGACGCCAGCAGGTCGGCGACGGTCAAAACCTTGATGCCCTTCTCCTCGAGCACCGGGATCGCCACCAGGAACGGCTCGGAGACGATGACAGCCTTGGCCTCGATCATGCCGATCACGTTCATCGTGTCCTCGGCCCAGACCACGAGGTCGGTGCGCGGGGTGGGCTGGTGCAGCATCGTCAGGCTGGCGCCGCGCATCCACAGGCCCTGGGCGGTCGGGGCGATCTCGACCGGGAAGCCGGCCAGCACGCCGACGGCGTCGCCGAGGCCGATGCCGGCCGCCTTCAGGCCGCCCGCGATGCAGCGCGCGCGCTCGTGCACCTCGCCCCAGGTGTGGCGGACAGGTTCGTGCGGTTCACCGGTGACCATGCCCGTCGTGACGGTGCGGGCATTGCGGTACATCTTCTCGGTGAATCGGCTCACGACGACCTCCTCGGTTTCCGGAGCTGGGGCGCCGGCGACATCTGCGTCAGGGCAAATGTCCTTGTCTCATGCTCCGACTGTTCAGCAGCGTTTTCGCGTAGGCGTGCACACATTTGGGGAGCGGTTGTGTCTCGAATCGGTGCTGCAAAAGACGGCCGCCGGTGTCCCGAGAACCGCCCGCCGAAGTGCCCGGCGGGCGAAGAGTCCGCGTAAGTTGCTTGACCGCTAGTTTTCACCGGGGATCATCTTAAGCAACTCTTAAGTAGCCGCCAAACTGTCGCGACAAATGAGGTCTGGGTCACACCCGTTCGTGACCGATTCGTTGCCGAGCGCACAGCCTTGTACGGGTCTCGGCGGTTTTTCTGTACAAGGCTGAGCGCTCGCGGCCAGAGAAGACCGTCACACCGACGTCGACGGCGTGGGCACCACCCGCGCGCCGTGCACCGGGCCGCTGGCCACCCGGACGGTCCGGCACACGCCCGCGCCGGACAGCCGGGCGCCGACGTCGACCGCGTCGCCTGCCGACGCGCACAGGAACGCGCACGTCGGACCGGACCCCGACACGATGCCGGCGAGCGCGCCCGCCTCGGTGCCGGCGCGCAGCGTGCGGCGCAACCCGGGGTCGAGGCTCAGCGCCGCGGGTTGCAGGTCGTTGCCGAGCAGCGGCGCCAGCAGCGTCGGATCGCCGGACGCCAGCGCGGCCAGCACCGGCTCGGGATCCTCCAGTCGCGGGGGCGCCTCGCGGTCGGCGCCGGCCGTCTCGCGCAGCCGGTCGATCTCGGCGAACACCGCGGGCGTCGACAGCCCGCCGTCGGCGAAGGCGAGCACCCAGTGGAATGTGGTGCGGGCGAGCACGGTCGCCAACTCCTCACCGCGTCCGGTGCCCAGCGCCGTCCCGCCGTGCAGCGCGAACGGCACGTCGCTGCCCAACTCGGCGGCCAGCGCGTGCAGGTCCCGTCGCGGCACGCCGAGCTCCCACAGCGCGTTCATCGCGACCAGCACGGCGGCGGCGTCGGCGCTCCCGCCCGCCATCCCGCCTGCGACGGGGATCGACTTCTCGATCGAGATCGCCACGTCGGGTGCGCGCCCGACGTGAGCGGCCATCAGTTCGGCCGCGCGCCAGGCCAGGTTGCGATCGTCGGTGGGCAGGGTGTCGACGCCCTCACCGGACATCTCGAGGGTCAGCACGTCGGCGTTGCGCACGGTGATCTCGTCGAGCAGCGACACCGCGTGGAACACGGTGGTGAGCTCGTGATAGCCGTCGTCGCGCGGATCCCCCACCTCGAGGTAGAGGTTGACCTTGCCGGGCACCCGCACGGTGACCGACCCGGTGGGAACCCACTCCGAGGCGGTGTTTCCGTTCCAGCCTGGCACGGCACGACACTATCGAAAGCCGTCGTCGCGGGCAGGCGGCTCGGCGAGGCGGACCCGCCGTCGGCACTACTCTCGATGACGTGCTGTCCGCCGGGAACCGGTTCGAGGGCTACGTCGTCGAGGAAGCCCTCGGCCATGGCGGGTACGCGACCGTGTACCGGGTGCACGATGCCGCCGATCCGGACCGGGTGCTGGCGCTGAAGATCCTCGACAAACGTCATCGCCACCTGGCTCAGGTCGCGCGGCTGCGGCGCGAATTCGAGCTCGCGCACCGGCTGCACCACCGCAGCATCGTGACGGTCCACGAGCGCGGGCCGGGGTGGCTGACGATGGAACTCGTCGACGGTGGCACCGTCACCGCGCTGCCGACGATCCCGCAACGCCTCACCGCGCTCGCCCAGATCGCCGACGCGCTGGACTACATCCACAACCGCGCGATCGTGCACTGCGACGTCAAGCCCACCAACATCCTCGTGGAGCCGGACGGCCCACGCGCCGTGCTCATCGACTTCGGCGTCGCGGTCGCGATCACCGACGACATCTGCCGTCGCCCCGGCGACGAGGTCGAGGCGTCACTGCCCTATTCGGCGCCGGAGTTGATCGCCAATCGTGCGCCGACCGACGCGACCGACGAGTACGCGCTGGCGTGTACGGCAGTCGAACTGATCACCGGAGCACCGCCGTTTCGCGTGGAGTCCCGCGTGGGGCTCGTCGACGCGCACCTGCACAAGCCCCCGCCGCGGCTGTCGAGGGAGTTCTCCTGGCTGCCAAGGGCGTTCGACACGATCCTGGCCAAGGCCATGGCGAAGGCGCCGGCGGACCGCTACCAGTCGTGCCGGGAGTTCGTCGCGCTGATCACGCGGGCGCTGGCTTGACCGGCTCGACGACGTGGTCATCGGCGGTCGGCGTCTCGAAAGTGCCCGAGCGCTGCAGCAGGCGCACGAAGTCAGCGATCGAGAGCGTCTCACCGCGGCGCGACGGGTCGATGCTGGCGGCGAGCAGCCGACGGGCCGACTCGTTGCCCGAACCCGCCCACTCGGCGAACGCATTGCGCGAGGTCTTGCGGCGCTGAGCGAAGGCGATGTCGATGAGCTTGAACACCCGCCCGCGGAAGGCGTCGTCGGTGGGCCACGGCGAAGCCTCGTACCGGTCGATGCGAACCAGTCCGGAGTAGACGCGCGGGATCGGCCAGAACACCGTCGGCGACACCATGCCGTACCGCCGGACGTTGCCGAAGAAGCGGACCTTCGCGCTGGGCACGCCGTAATCCTTGCCGCCGGGTTCGGCCGCGAGCCGCTCGGCCACCTCGGCCTGCACCATCACCATTACCGTTCGGATCGATGGGAACTCGGCGAGCAGATGCAGCAGCGCAGGCACGGCGACGTTGTAGGGCAGATTCGCGACCAGGGCCGTCGGTTCGTCGGCCAGTTCGGGCTTGCGCAGTTCGAGGATGTCGCGGTTGAGCACGGTCAGCCGGTTGATCTCGCTGTGCGAATGCTCGGCGATCGTGGTCGGCAGTTGCCGCGCCAGTACCGGGTCGATCTCGACGGCGGTGACCCGTGAGCCGCGATCGAGCAGCGCGAGGGTCAGCGAGCCCAGGCCGGGACCGACTTCCAGGACGTGATCGTGGCGGTTGACGCCGGATGCGGAAACGATCCGGCGGACGGTGTTGGCGTCGTGGACGAAGTTCTGGCCGAACGATTTACGCGGCCGAAAGTCGATCTCTTTCGCCAAGTGCCTTATCTCGGTACGCCCGAGTAGTCGAATGGTCAGCGCGCACCGATCCTTCCGCTACAAGTCGGCCACGCGCCCCACCCTTGCCGCGCACGAGTGACTTCAGCAATCGCGATCTGTTCTTCTCTTGTTGCCAAATCGGCTCTCGGAGCATACCTCAGACCACCGCTGCGTTCCCATGTGTTTTGATCAAATTGGACACCACCGTAAAAACCGTTACCCGTATTGATGGCCCAATTACCTCCGGCTTCGCACCTCGCGAGGGCGTCCCAGACCGGCCCGTTGCTCACCGGCGGCACCTCCGTGCCCGGTTTCGCGCCCACGCGGATGAGCCCGTCGCGGGCCGGCGTCACGACGACATTGGCTACTGGCAACCTGCCCGTCTCCTCGCCGTTGCGCTTCGCGATGGCGAACACGACGTCCTGCGTGCCCGCCATGCCCGGGTCCTCCACGATCTGGCGGCTCTGGTTCAGCGTCGGGTCCTCGACGCGCCTCAGGACCGGCGGCAGTGGCACCCGCTGGCTGACCTTCTCGATCCGCTCACGCGTGACCAGGATCTGCATGCCGTCGACCACGGGCGACGATGCGGCGGGCACCACGGTGTCGCGCTGCTGCAGCGGCGCACCCGCCGCTTCGAGCAGGGCGCCGACATTCGGCGCGGCCAGCGTGACAGTGGCGACCGCGCCCGCGTCGTGGAGCTGGACGGTCTTCGCGCTCACCACCGGAAGCGACATGCCCGCCAACGGAACTCGGCTGCCGCGCGAAGCCGCCGCGGGCGCCTTGTCGGTCATCTGCAGCTCGGCGAGCGCCTCGTCGACCGTCGACGCGGTCGTCCAGACCTGCCTGCTGTCCCTGCCGTCGGTGGAGATCTGCAGGGGCCGGCTGCGGCGCAGCACGATGTTGTCTGACTGATGCACCGGCTGGTCGGCGGCCGGGAAGAGGTCGTCACGTTCGCCGACGTTGAACCCGTTCTCCTCGACGACGTCGATCACGCGCGACTTCATCGTCGGCACCGTCATCGACGCGCCGTCGACGGTCAGCGTCACGGTCTTGTGAGCGGCCACGGCGTATCCGCCGGCAAAGGTCAGCGCAAGCAACGTGGCGGCGACCAGAAGTCGCAGCATCGGCGAGCGCGCTTCATGGATCTTCGTAAATGTATTCAAAACCTGGTCTATCCCCGACTCTCGGACTGAGCGTGACGGCCGGACAGCCTCAGCGTTCGATCACAAGACGGTAACGAATTGGACTATGCACAGCAACTCGCGAGCCCGTACGTGTCGACGGCCGCCGAAGTGGTTTCCTCCGCGAGCACTTGCGCCGGTTTGCCGAGGATCTCGGCGAGCGCTCGCACAGTGTAGGGGAGGCAGTACGGCTCGTTCGGGGCGCCACGGTACGGGTGCGGCGTGAGGAACGGCGCATCGGTCTCGACCAGTAGTTGCCCGGCCGGGATCAGCCGGGCCGCCTCCTGCAGCGCCTTGGCGTTTCGGAAGCTCACCGTGCCGGACAGGCTCAGCATCCAGCCGTGCTCGACGCAGGTGCGGGCCATCTCCGGTCCGGACGAGAAACAGTGGAAGATCACCGTTTCGGGCGCGCCCTCGGCGGCCAGCACGTCGAGCACGGCGGCGTCGGCATCGCGGTTGTGGATCATCAGCGGTTTGCCGGTGCGCTTGGCGAGGTCGATGTGCCAGGCGAAGGCGTCGCGCTGGACCGCCGGGTCGGCGCAGCCGTCGAGCCTGCCCGGCCAGTACAGGTCCAGGCCGGTCTCCCCGACCGCGACCACACGCGGATGCGCGACCAGTCGCTCGATAAGCGCCTTGGCCTCACGGGTCAACGCGCCGGCGCGGGTGGGGTGCAACGCGACCGCGGCGTAGACCCGCGGATCGGCGTCGGCGGCCTCGGTGACCCAGCGGGCGGACTCCAGGTCGTCGGCGATGGTGACGACGGCCTGCACGCCGACGGCGGCGGCGCGGTCGACGATCGCCGTGACGCTGGCCGCGTCGGTCGCGCCGCACGCGTCGAGATGGCTGTGCGCATCGATCAGCGGGCTCAGCGGTTCCGGTGCGGGCGGCCGCTCCCTTCTGCCTGAGCTCACCGCAACACCATAAGCTGAGCCCAAATGACTGACCCCTTCTACATCACGACGGCGATCGCCTATCCGAACGGCGATCCGCACGTAGGACACGCCTACGAGTACATCGCCACCGACGCCGTCGCGCGGTTCAAGCGGCTCGACGGATTCGACGTGCGGTACCTGACGGGCACCGACGTGCACGGGCTCAAGATGGCCGAGGCCGCGGTCAGACTCGGGGTGCCGACGGCCGAACTGGCGCGGCGCAACTCCGATGTGTTCCAACGGCTGCAGGAGAAGCTGAACATCTCCTTCGACCGGTTCATCCGCACCTCGGACGCCGACCACTTCGAGGCGTCCAACGAGATCTGGCGGCGGATGAACGACGCCGGCGACATCTACCTGGATTCCTACAGGGGCTGGTATTCGGTGCGCGACGAGCGGTTCTTCACCGAGGCCGAGACCAGCGTCGGCCCCGACGACGTGCGGGTGGCCACCGAGACCGGAGCGCCGGTGACGTGGACCGAGGAGCAGACGTACTTCTTCCGGCTGTCCGCCTACACCGACAGGCTGCTTGCGCACTACGAGGCGCACCCGGAGTTCATCGAACCCGATGCGCGACGCAACGAGGTGGTCAGCTTCGTCTCCGGCGGGCTGCGCGATCTGTCGATATCCCGGACGACGTTCGACTGGGGCGTGCCGGTGCCCGGACATCCCGACCACGTGATGTACGTCTGGGTGGACGCGCTGACGAATTACCTGACGGGTGTCGGCTTTCCGGACACGTCGTCGTCGGACTTCGAGCGGTACTGGCCGGCCGACCTGCACATGATCGGCAAGGACATCATCCGGTTCCACACTGTGTACTGGCCAGCGTTCCTGATGTCGGCGGGAATCGAGTTGCCGCGCAGGGTGTTTGCCCACGGCTGGGTGCTCAACCGCGGCGAGAAGATGAGCAAGTCGATCGGCAACGTCGTCGACCCGGTCAACCTCGTCGACACCTTCGGCCTGGACCAGGTCCGCTACTTCTTCCTGCGCGAGGTGCCGTTCGGCCAGGACGGCAGCTACAGCGAGGAAGCGATCATCGGGCGCATCAACGCCGACCTCGCCAACGAGCTGGGCAACCTTGCGCAGCGCTCGCTGTCCATGGTGGCCAAGAACCTCGACGGAATCGTGCCGGAGCCAGGCGAATTCAGCGCAGATGACCAAGAGCTGCTGGCCGCCGCCGACGGGCTGCTGCAGCGGGTTCGTGGGCACTACGACGCCGTCGCGATGCATCTGGCGCTGGAGGCCATCTGGTCGGTGCTGGGCGCGGCGAACAAGTACTTCTCCGTTCAGGAACCGTGGGTACTGCGCAAATCGGAGTCGCCGGCCGACCAGCAGCGGTTCGGCACGGTGCTGTACACGACGATGGAGGTCGTGCGGATCGCCGCGCTGCTCGCGCAGCCGGTGATGCCCGACTCGACGGGCAAGCTGCTCGACCTACTCGGACAACCCGCCGACGAGCGCAAGTTCGACGCGATCGGCATCCGGCTGAAGCCCGGCACGCAGTTGCCCGCACCGACCGGCGTGTTCCCCCGCTACCAGGCGGAGTGAATGAGCGCCTTACACGAAAAGCTCTACGACATCTACGACGAGGTCGTGCGGCGCAACGCCGGTGAGACCGAGTTCCACCAGGCCGTCTACGAGATCCTGACCAGTCTCGGACCGGTGGTGGCGAAGCACCCGGAATACGCCGAAGCCGAGGTGATCCGGCGGCTCTGCGAGCCCGAGCGGCAGATCATCTTCCGGGTGCCCTGGATCGACGACCGCGGCGACGTGCAGATGAACCGCGGCTTCCGGGTGGAGTTCAACTCCGCACTCGGACCGTTCAAGGGCGGTCTGCGCTTCCATCCGTCGGTGTACCTCGGCATCGTCAAGTTCCTCGGTTTCGAGCAGATCTTCAAGAACTCGCTCACCGGCTTGCCGATCGGAGGCGCCAAGGGCGGCTCGGATTTCGACCCCAAGGGCCGGTCGAACCGCGAGGTGATGCGGTTCTGTCAGTCCTTCATGACCGAGCTGTATCGCCACATCGGCGAATACACCGACGTGCCCGCCGGCGACATCGGCGTCGGCATGCGCGAAATCGGTTACCTGTTCGGGCAATACAAGCGGATCACCAACCGCTACGAGTCCGGGGTCTTGACCGGCAAGGGTCTGACGTGGGGTGGCTCCCGGGTGCGCACCGAGGCCACCGGCTACGGCACCGTGTTCTTCGTCAGCGAGATGCTCAAGGCCGGCGGCGAGTCGTTCGAAGGCAAACGGGTGGTCGTGTCGGGGTCGGGGAACGTCGCGATCTACGCGATCGAGAAGGTCCACGAACTCGGCGGCGTGGTGGTCGCGTGTTCCGACTCCAGCGGCTACGTCGTCGATGAGGGCGGGATCGACGTCGACACCCTCAAGGCGATCAAAGAGACGCGTCGCGGCCGCATCTCCGAGTACGCCGACGTGCACGTCGGCGCGCGATTCATCGCCGACAGCGCGGTCTGGGAGGTGCCGTGCGAGATCGCGCTGCCGTGCGCCACCCAGAACGAGATCAACGGCGCGGACGCCTTGCGGCTGATCAAGTCGGGCTGTCGCATCGTGGCCGAGGGGGCCAACATGCCGTGCATGCCCGAGGCCGTCAAGTCCTTCGGCGAGGCGGGCGTGGTGTTCGCGCCGGGCAAGGCCGCCAACGCGGGCGGCGTGGCGACCAGCGCGTTGGAGATGCAGCAGAACGCGTCACGCGACAGTTGGACCTTCGAGGACACCGAAGCGCGGCTCGCCGAGATCATGGGTCGTATCCACGACACCTGCCTGGCCACCGCCGAGGAGTACGGCCAGCCCGGCAACTACGTCGCCGGCGCCAACATCGCCGGTTTCATCCGGGTTGCCGATGCGATGCTCGCACTCGGCCTCGTATAGTGACGTAGCTCACATTCCGTCACGTCCGGGCGCCCGCCGGTGTCTTGAGGGCATGACCCAAAACAAGAAGCGCACCAAGGTCGTCGTCATCGGCGGCGGCTACTCCGGAACACTGGCGGCCAATCAGCTGCGGGCGCGCGGCGACCGGCACGTCCCAGACATCACGCTGGTCAATCCCCGCCCCAAGTTCGTCGAGCGGATCCGGCTGCACCAGATGGTGGCTGGCGGGTACGACGCATGCGTCGACTACGGGACGCTGCTCGGCGAGGGCATCCGACTGGTCGTCGACACCGCGACCCGGATCGACGCCGACACCCGGACCGTGCGGCTCGCCTCGGGCCGCTCTCTGGAGTACGACTATGTCATCTATGCGGTCGGCAGCACCGCCGCAGCACCGTCCTCGGTGCCGGGCGTCGTCGAATTCGCTTACGCGGTAGCCGAATTCGAGCACGCCCAGCGACTGCGCGAGCGGCTCGACGAGCTTCACCACGACGCGCCGGTGACGGTCGTCGGCGGCGGGCTGACCGGGATCGAGGTCGCCGCCGAGCTCGCCGAGCAGGGCCGCCGGGTCACGCTGGTCTGCGGCGGGCAACTGGCGCCGACGCTGTCGGAGCCGGGCCGCCGGTCAGTCGCCAAGGTGATGCGCAGACTCGGCGTCGTCGTACTCTCCGACGATGTCGTGCGCGAGGTCCGCTCCGACGCCGTGGTGTTCGCCGACGGGGCCGTGCGGCCGAGCGCGGTGACGGTGTGGGCGGCGGGCTTCGGAGTTCCCGACCTCGCGGTCACCAGCGGCTTGCAGACTGACGAGATGGGCCGGTTGCTCACCGACGAGACGCTCACGAGCGTCGACGATCCACGCATCGTCGCGGCGGGAGACTGCGCCGCGCCGTCCGGCGAGGCGCTGCGGATGTGCTGTGCATCGGCCTCCCAGCTCGGGCCGCAGGCGGCCAACACCGTGCTGAGCAGGATCGCAGGCACCGAGCCGGCGGTGTTCCAATACGCGCTACCGGGCACGTGCACCAGCCTGGGCCGGCGCGCGGGCGTCCTGCAGCTGGCCCGCAGGGACGACACACCGATCAACGTCTACTTCGGTGGCCGTGTCGCCGCGAAACTGAAGGAGGCCATCTGCAAGGGGACGGTCTGGGGTCTTCGCCGCCAGGCCCGCAAGCCGGGTTCGGCGTTCTGGTTCAAGGGTGGGCCCCGTCCTGAGCATCCGGCGGCCGAGGTGGTCACGCGATCGTGACCACCTCAGCAGGCGAACACGCCGAGCGGTTCACCCACCTGCGACCGCTGCTGTTCACCATCGCCTACGAGATCCTCGGCTCGGCAACGGAATCCGACGACGTGCTGCAGGACAGCTATCTGCGCTGGGCCGACGTCGACCTGACGACGGTGCGGGATACGAAGTCATACCTCGCGCAGCTGGTGACCCGGGAGGCATTGAACGCATTGCGGGCCAGAACCCGTCGCCGCGAGGAGTACGTCGGCCCCTGGCTGCCCGAGCCGCTACTGCTCGACGATCGCGATGCGGCGGCCGATGTCGTTCTGGCGGAATCGGTCTCGATGGCGATGCTGGTGCTACTGGAGACGCTCACCCCCGACGAGCGTGCGGTGTTCGTGCTGCGCGAGGTGTTCGGGTTCGATTACGACGAGATCGCGGGCGCGGTCGGCAAATCCGTGGCGACGGTGCGCCAGATGGCGCACCGCGCCCGTGAGCACGTGCACGCCCGGCGCAAGAGGTTCGGGCCCGTCGACACCGAATGGACGGCGCGGATCACCGAGCAGTTCCTGACGGCGGCGCAGACCGGCGACGTCGAAAGCCTGGTGTCGCTGCTGGCACCGGACGTCACGTGGACAGCCGACAGCGGCGGCAAGGCCACCGCCGCCCGCCGCCCGATAGTGGGCGCGAGAAAGGTCGCGTTCATCTTGAAGAAGTTCTTCGAGTTCGCCCGCGACATGGCCGACGTCCGTTTCGAGATGACCACGTGCAACTTCGCGCCCGCGGTCGTCATCTATCAAGGCGACGTGTTCGAGGGCGTCTTCCTGATCGAGATCGCCGACGGTCGGATCACCAACTTCTACGCCATGCGCAACCCGGACAAGCTGACGGCGTTCGTCCCGCGGACCATCAGCCGGTAGTGACGTCGGCCACATTCGCCGATCGGATGTCACACTCCGATGGTGCGAGGTGTCTCGAGGTCAGACCGGCCCATCGGCAGATTGGCCGCCACCGGCGGCCGGCGACGAGCCGGATGACCCAAGGAGAAGTGCAATGACCGAGAGCATGCCCCAGGTCGTCGTCATCGGCGGTGGTTACGCCGGCGTGATGGCCGCCAACCGCCTCGCTCCACACACGGACGTCACCCTGATCAACCCGCGGCCCCAGTTCGTCGAGCGGATTCGGCTGCACCAGCTCGTCGCGGGAAACGACGATGCGGTCGCCGACTACGCGACGGTGCTGTCGGAGGACGTCCGGCTGGTGGTGGACGGCGCCGAGCGCATCGACGCGGCGGCGCGGCGAGTCGAACTGGCATCGGGCCGGGCACTGAGCTACGACTATCTGGTGTACGCCGTCGGAAGCACCGGAGCCGTTCCGGCCGGCGTTCCCGGTGCGCGCGAGTTCGCCTATCCGCTCAGCGAATTCGAGCAGGCGCAACGGCTGACGTCGCGGTTGGCCGACGTGCCGCTGTCCGCGCCGATCGTCGTCGTCGGCGGCGGTCTCACCGGCATCGAGACGGCAGCCGAGTTCGCCGAGGCCGGGCGTGCCGTGACGCTCGTCGGCGACGCGCTCGCTCCGTCGCTGAGCGGCCCCGGTCGCCGCTCGGTGGCCAAGCGACTGCGCAAGCTGGGCGTCACGGTGATCGAGGACTCGGTCGCGGCGGTGACCGCCGACTCGGTGGCACTCGCCTGCGGGCGGACGCTGCCGAGTGCGGCGACGGTGTGGACCGCGGGCTTCGGCGTGCCGGGGTTGGCCGCGGCCAGCGGGTTGGCCACGGACGAGGTGGGCCGGTTGCTCACCGACGAAACGCTCACCAGCATCACCGATCCGCGCATCCTGGCCGCGGGCGACGCGGCGGCGCCGTCGGGCGTTCCGTTCCGGATGAGCTGCCAGGCCGGTCTGCCGTTGGGCGCTCAGGCCGCCAACACCGTCGTCAGCCGTCTGGCGGGTGCGTCCGCGGCGACCGTGAGCGTGCCGATGACCGCACAGTGCATCAGCCTCGGCCGCGGCGCGGGCACCCTGCAGGTGCAGCGAGCCGACGACACCCCGGTCAACCTCTACATCGGCGGTAAGGCGGGCGCCCTCATCAAGGAGCAGGTGTGCCGGTGGACGGTGAAGTGGCTGGCGGGCGAGGCGCGCAAGCCGGGGTCCTACAAGTCCCTCAAGGGTCCCGACCGCGCCCCGCAACTGGCCGCGCAGGAGGCGTCGGTGCGATGAGCGTCAAGCCGGGTGACGAACACGCCGAACGGTTCACCCATCTGCGGCCGCTGCTGTTCACGATCGCTTACGAGATCCTAGGCAGCGCAACCGAATCCGACGACGTGCTGCAGGAGAGCTACCTACGCTGGGCCGAGGTCGACCTCGCGACGGTGCGCGACACCAAGGCCTACCTCGCCCAGCTCGTCACCCGGCAGGCCCTCAACGCGCTGCGGGCACAGACCCGCAGGCGGGAGGACTACATCGGCCCGTGGCTGCCCGAGCCGCTGCTGCTCGACGCCACGGATGCATCCTCCGACCTCGTTCTGGCCGAATCGGTTTCGATGGCGATGCTGGTGGTGCTCGAGACGCTGAGCCCCGACGAGCGCGCGGTGTTCGTGCTGCGCGAGGTGTTCGGCTTCGGCCACGACGAGATCGCCTCGATCGTCGGGAAGTCGGCCGCTGCCGTGCGCCAGATGGCCCATCGCGCCCGTGAGCACGTGCAGTCGCGCCGCAAGCGGTTCGAGCCCGTTGACCCGACGCTCTCGATGGAGCTCACGGCGCGGTTCTTCGCCGCGGCGTCGACCGGTGACCTCGACGGGCTGCTGGAGATGCTGACCGACGACGTCGCGTGGACCGCCGACAGCGACGGCAAGGTCAGCGCCGCCCGCAGGCCCGTCGTCGGCGCCGATCGGGTCGGCCGGGTGTTGATCGGCCTGATCCGGCAGGCCGGCGAGGCCGGGCGGGTGGAGCCCGCCTGGTACAACAACGCCCCGGCGCTGAAGCTCTACCTCGGCGACAGCTTCGAGGGCATCATCACCATCGAGATCACCGACGGCCGGATCTCGCACTTCTACGCGATGCGCAATCCCGACAAACTGGCGGGCATCGACATCCCGCGCGAGATCAGCAGGCAGGTCTGACAAGCTGGTTCGGTGCGGATCGAGCGGCTCGGCGACCTGGGCAGCGCCCCGGCGGTGCTGCGTGCCGTCGCCTACGCCGGTTCGCGATTGGGGCTGCCGCCGCCGGCCGCGCTGATCGGCGAGTGGTTCGACTCCGGGGCCGTGATCGCGCCGTCGGTGAGTGCGATGCCCGTGTCCTCGGCGTTCGACGTCGTCCCCGGCTCGGGCGGCGCCGTCGGCGGGGGCTGGTTCGGCTGTCTGTCGTATCCGGACGCGGGCGCCGACGGGGTTGGACCGCGAATCCCCGGCGCGGCCGGCGGCTGGTCGGACTGCGTGCTGCGCCAGGACCGCGACGGCCGGTGGTGGCATGAAAGCCTCAGCGGCGCAGCACTTCCCGAGTGGGTCGCCGAGGCCCTTCGAACAACTGCGGCGCCGAGGCCGGCAGCCGTGGCGTGGGGCGACGCCGACCGGGACGCGCACCGCCGCGGCGTGCTCGAGTGCCTGGAGGCCATCTCGGCGGGCGAGGTGTACCAGGCGTGTGTGTGCACGCAGTTCCGCGGGCGGCTCGACGGGTCCTCGATCGACTTCTTCGCCGACGCGGTGGCGCGCACCTCACCCGCGCGCGCGGCGTACGTCGCGGGACCCTGGGGTGCGGTGGCGTCGCTGTCGCCGGAGTTGTTCCTGCGCAGGCGTGGTGCGGCCGTGGCGTCGAGCCCGATCAAGGGCACGCTGCCGCTGTCCGCCGACCCCCTGCAGCTGCGCGCCTCGGTCAAGGACGTCGCGGAGAACATCATGATCGTCGACCTGGTCCGCAACGATCTGGGCCGGGTCGCCGACACCGGGACGGTGTCGGTGCCGGAACTGCTGACGGTGCGGCCCGCGCCCGGGGTGTGGCATCTGGTGTCGACGGTGACCGCGCGGGTCGGCGTCGACGTGCCGATGTCGGCGGTGCTCGACGCGACGTTCCCGCCGGCGTCGGTGACCGGCACACCGAAAACGCGGGCCCGCGAGCTGTTGTCGCACTGGGAGCCCCACCGCCGTGGCATCTATTGCGGCACAGTCGGGTTGGCCTCTCCCGCCGCCGGCTGCGAGCTGAACGTGGCGATCCGGACGGTCGAGTTCGACGCGGCGGGCAACGCGGTGCTCGGCGTCGGAGGCGGCATCACCGCCGATTCGGATCCCGACCGCGAGTGGGAGGAGTGCCTGCACAAGGCGGCCCCGACCATCGACGTCTCATCCCCTGGCGCGCAGAACCGCATCGTAGAGCTCACGCCGCGGCGGTGAGCCCGGATTGGCCGCGACCACCTGCGCGCAGGCGTCCTTGACCCGGACCCCGTCGTCGACCAACGCCTTCACCTGCTCGACCAGCGTCTCGAGATCCGCCCTGGGGACGGCGCCGGCCAGCACCACGGTGATCTCGCCGAGCACGCCGTCGGCCGCCCACCCGGCGAGGTCGCCCAGCGTTCCGCGGAGAACCTCCTCGTGGGTCTTGGTCAGCTCGCGGCACACGACGGCGCGGCGGCCGGCACCGAGCACGTCGACGGCGTCTTGGAGCGTGCCCGCGAGCCGTCGGGGCGACTCGAAGAACACGCAGGTGCGTTGCTCGGCGGCCAGGCCGGTCAGCCAGGCCTTGCGGGCGGCCTGCTTGCGCGGCGGAAAGCCCTCGAAGCAGAACCTCTCGGCGGGCAGTCCGGAGACCGCCAGGGCCGTCGTCACCGCCGAGGGCCCGGGCAGGCAGGTGACTGCGGCCCCGGCTTCGATGCACGCCGTCACCAGGCGGTAGCCGGGATCGCTGATCAGCGGCATGCCGGCGTCACTGACCAGCAACACCGTCGCCCCGGAGCGGATGTCGTCGAGCAGGCCGGCCACTCGCGACGCCTCGTTCTGGTCGTAGAGGCTGAGCACCCGGCCCCGCGGCGCGACCTCGAGCGACTGCGCCAACGTGCGGATGCGGCGGGTGTCCTCGGCGGCGACGACGTCGGCGGTCGTCAGCGCCTCGATCAGCCGGGCCGAGGCGTCAGACGGCCTGCCCAGCGGCGTGGCGCCGATCAGCAGTCGGCCGGTGCTCATGTGCGACAGCCTACGATCGCTGTCGTGACCGCCCCCGCCACCGAAGCGCCGCGCGCGGTCCCCGTCATCAGCCCGGCGCCGCAGGTGCCCGTCGCCGACTTCGGGCCCGTCGACCGCCTGCAGGGCTGGGCGATGACGACGGTCGTCACCGCGCTGGCCACGGCGACCCGCTTTCTCAACCTCGGGTCGCCCACCGATGCGGGCACGCCGATCTTCGACGAGAAGCACTACGCGCCGCAGGCCTGGCAGATGCTGCACAACCACGGCGTCGAGGACAACCCGGGGTACGGGCTGGTGGTACACCCGCCGCTCGGCAAGCAGCTGATCGCGATCGGCGAGGCGATCTTCGGCTACAACGGACTGGGCTGGCGGTTCTCCGGCGCCGTGTGCGGCGTGATCATGGTGTTGCTGGTGGCGCGGATCGTGCGTCGGATCAGCCGGTCGACGATCGTCGGCGGCATCGCCGGACTGCTGGTGATCGCCGACGGAGTCAGCTTCGTGACGGCCCGCACGGCGCTGCTGGACGGCTTCCTGGTCGTGTTCGTGGTTGCGGCGTTCGGCGCCCTGATCGTCGACCGGGACCAGGTGCGCGAGCGGATGCACGTCGCACTGCTGGAGGGTCGCATCGCGGAGACGCCATGGGGTCCGCGGCTGGGGGTGCGATGGTGGCGGTTCGGCGCCGGCGTACTGCTCGGAATGGCATGTGCGACAAAGTGGTCCGGGCTGTACTTCGTCGCGTTCTTCGGCGTCATGACGCTGGCGTTCGACATCGCGGCGCGCCGCCGGTACCGCGTCGGCCGACCGTGGCTGGGGGCGTTCCGGCGCGACCTCGGCCCGTCGCTCTATGCGCTGGTGCTGATTCCGTTCGGGGTCTACCTGGCCTCCTACACCCCGTGGTTCGCCTCGGAGACGGCCGTGAACCGCCACGAGGTCGGCCAGTCGATCGGTGAGAACAGCGTGCTGCCGCTGCCCGACGCGGTGCGCTCGCTCTGGCACTACACCTACAACGCCTACAAGTTTCACTCCGAACTGACCAACGCCGAGGGCAACCATCATCCGTGGGAGTCCAAGCCATGGACGTGGCCGATGTCGCTGCGGCCCGTGCTGTATGCGATCGACAACCAGGATGTGCCGGGGTGTGGCGCGCAGTCGTGCGTCAAGGCCGTGATGCTGGTGGGCACGCCCGCGATGTGGTTCCTCGCGGTGCCGGTGCTGCTGTGGGCCGTCTGGCGGACGTTCGTGCGGCGGGACTGGCGGTATGCCGTCGCGCTGACGGGCTACAGCGCGGGTTTTCTGCCGTGGTTCGCCGACATCGACCGCCAGATGTACTTCTTCTACGCGGCGACGATGGCGCCGTTCCTGGTGATGATGATCGCGTTGATCCTCGGCGACATCCTGTACAAGCCGAATCAGAATGCCGAGCGCCGGACGCTCGGGCTCATCGCGGTGAGTTGCTATGTCGCGCTGGTGCTGACGAACTTCGCCTGGATGTACCCGATTCTGACCGGCATCCCGATCTCCCAGGCGACGTGGAACATGCAGATCTGGCTGCCGTCCTGGCGGTAAGCCACGTTCGCGAAACGTACACCAGGGTCGTAGTTCGACACTTATCCACAGCCCTGGTGTACATCTCGCGAATCTGGGGTTGAGTTGTCGGCGGGCCCGACCAACATCCGGGGCATGGAACGCGCATACGTCGGCGGCGAATTGCTCGCAGGCGGACTGACTCGGAGCCAATTGCGTTGGCGCTATAAGGCCGTCCACCCTCGCATATACGTGCCACGCGGCTCTGAAAAATCTGTCCGGCTCAATGCGTATGCCGCCTGGCTCTGGACCGATCGCCGCGGCATCGTGGCCGGACGCGCCGCGGCGTCACTGCATGGAGCACTATGGGTCGATCCCGGAACGGTTATCGAGATGATCGCCCCGCGCGAGCGGAAGCGGCCGGGTGTGCTCGTACGGAATGAGCGCATCGACTGGGACGAAGTCTGCACGATCGGCGAACTCGCAGTCACCACGCCGGCGCGCACCGCGCTGGATCTGGCTCGACACCTCAAGCGCGATCTGGCCGTCAGACACCTCGATGCCCTGGCGGCGGCGACCGGCGTGACCGCTGAGGATGTCGCTCCGCTCGTCGAGCGTTATCGCGGTTGGCGGGGAATGAAGCGTGCGCGCGTCGCACTCGACCTGATGGACGGCGGTGCTCAGTCACCCAAGGAGACGTGGCTGCGCCTTCTCGTCATCGACGCAGGGTATCCGCGGCCGCGCACCCAGATTCGGGTTCATGACGGCGCCGCGGAGGCCTTCCTTGACATGGGTTGGGACGAGCCGATGATCGCCTTGGACTACGACGGTGAACAGCATCAGACGGATCGACCGCGATTTGTCCACGACATCGGACGCAACGCGCTGGTGGAGAGTCAAGGTTGGCTCGACATTCACGTGGTCAAGGAGCACAGCCGCGGCTTCATATTGCAGCGACTGCGAGAGGCCGCCGAGCGGCGCGAGTGGTTTCCGCTCGCGAGGCGTACACCAGGGTCGTGATCGCGGGTGTTCTCACAGCCCTGGTGTACGTTTCGCGAAGTAGGGCAACTAGAGCGGATCGCGGGCCGCAGGGCACGACATGCAGCGCGGGCCGCCGCGGCCGGTGCCCAATTCCGACGCCGAGATCGGCAACACCTCGATGCCGGCATCGGCCAGCCGGGCGTTCGTCTCCACGTTGCGCTCGTAGGCGACCACCACACCCGGCGCGACCGCCAACGTGTTGTTGCCGTCGTCCCACTGCTCACGCTCGGCCGTCACCGGGTCGAGACCGGTCGCGATGACGCGCAACCGCTCAATCCCCATCGCCGTCGCGGCGGCCTCCACGAACGGCACCTCGTCGTCGATCCGCACCCCACCGGACCCGTCACGGTGAATCGTGAACGCCGACAACGAATTCACGATCGCGGGATACATCACGACCGCATCGACGTCGACCATCGTGCATACGGTGTCGAGGTGCATCTGCGCGCGCTCCTGCGCGATCGGCACGGCCAGCACGGTATGCGCGAGATCGTCGTCGAACAGGCTGCGGGCCAACGCCTCCGCGCCCGCAGGGGTGGTGCGCTCCCCCACGCCGACCGCAATCACGCCGGGCGCCAGCAGCAGCACGTCGCCGCCCTCGACGGGCGCCGAGCGCGACTCGTACGCCCGTCGCACGCCGAGGAACCGCGGATGGTGCGCATAGATCACGTCGGTCAGCGACGTCTCGCGCACCCGCGCCGGTAGCGCCAGCGACGTGATCGCCACCCGCGGGCCGATCCAGAACGACGAGTCGCGCGTGAACAACAGGTTGGGCAACGGGTCGATGACGAAATCCGCGCCATGGTGCATCCGTCGCACCAGTGACAGCTCACCACCGGACAGCGGCAGCTCGTTGAAAGTCATCCCCGCCATCAGCACCCGCGCCAGCGGCGCCGGCTCGATTGTCCGCAGATACGTCGAAAGCTCCTGCGCCAGCGGCAGACCCAGCCGCCGCGGATCCACCGCCGCCGCGATGCCGTGCATCCTGGCCGCGCCGCTGTGCGACAACGCCTCGGTCAGCAGATCGGCCAGCAGCAGGACCTCGACACCACGCGAGGACAGCAGCGCCGCGAACGCGTCGTGCTCCTGCTGTGCCCGCGCCACCCACGGCAGGCCGTCGAAGAGCAGCGCGTCGTTGTTGCGGGGCGTCAACCGCTGCAGTTCGGCGCCGGGCCGATGCAGGATGACGGCACGCAACCGCCCCACCTCGGAATCGCAGCCCAACGTCACATGTAGCACCGTAACGGCAGGAAGGCGCCGGTTCGCCTCAACTATCGTTGAGGTTATGGAAACGGTCCATGAGCTGACGCCCGGCGAGTTGTCGCTCCGCAGCGGGGTTGCGGTGTCGGCGCTGCACTTCTATGAGCGTGAAGGGTTGATCCGCAGCCGGCGCACCTCGGGCAACCAGCGCCGCTACGCTCGCGAGACACTGCGGCGTGTCGCGTTCATCCGGATGTCGCAACGGCTCGGCATCCCACTGGCCCGCATTCGCGAAGCGCTGGCCACCCTTCCCACCGACCGGGTGCCGACTAGCAAGGACTGGGCCAGGCTGTCCGCCGGCTGGCGCCAGGACCTCGACGACCGCATCGTGCATCTGCAGCGCCTGCGCGACAACCTGACCGGCTGCATCGGCTGCGGCTGCCTGAGCCTGAAGACCTGTGCGCTGACCAACCCCGGCGACGTGCTCGCCGGTCAGGGACCCGGCGCCGTCAAGCTGTAGGCCTGTTCGATCGGCTCGCTCGACAGCCCGCCGGCGACAATCCGATCGAACGCCTGTGCGATAGACTCGCCGTCATGGAGCTGGCTCTGCAGAGCTCGCTGTTCGAGCACGAGGAACGACGCCACCTGGGCAACGGCGCCTGGATCGACTTCCGGTCCGGCTGGCTCGACGACGCCGATTCGCTGCTGGGCGAGCTATTCGAGGGCATCCCCTGGCGCGCCGAGCGCAGACCGATGTACGACCGCGTGGTCGACGTGCCACGGCTGGTCAGCTTCCACAACCTCGCCGACGCGCCCGCCCCGCACCCGCGGCTCAAGCAGATCCGCCGGCGGCTCAACGACGCCTATGCCGGTGAGCTCGGCGAGCCGTTCACCACCGCGGGCCTGTGCCTGTACCGGGACGGCAGCGACAGCGTCGCCTGGCACGGCGACACCGTCGGCCGCAGCAGCACCGAGGACACCATGGTGGCGATCGTCGGGCTCGGCGCGACAAGGACTTTCGCGCTGCGCCCGCGCGGCGGCGGCAAGTCGTTACGCCTCGCCCACCGGCACGGCGACCTGCTGGTGATGGGCGGCTCGTGCCAGCGCACCTGGGAACATGCGATACCGAAGACGACGCGGCCCGTCGGCCCGCGGATCAGCATTCAGTTCCGGCCGCACGACGTGCGCTAGGTCCCCCGGACGGCGGCGACGGCGGCGGCGAGCAGCTCGCGGGCGCGCTGCGTGTCGACCGGCGCGACCGGCTTGTCCGGCAGCACCAGCGGGTTGGCCGTGACGATCACCAGGAACGGCCCGAAGCTCGCCACGTAGTTGTAGAGCTCGCCGGTGCGCGGCTTCCCGTCGACCGTGGTCTGCAGCACCCGGTGTGTGCCCAGGGTCTGCGCGTCGTCGATCTTCGGCGCCTCGACCACCTCGACCAGCCCGCGCACCCCGCCGCCGGCGAAACCGACCTCGCGGCAGTTGTCCGCGGGCGCGTTGACCGTGGCCGACTCCGACGTCTCGACGGCGATCGCGATGAACCGGTTGCCTTCCCCCTCGGCCGTGGTCGCCGCCATGTTGCCCTTGGCCCCCGCGGGCACCAACTGCTGGTTCGCGAACGACGCGCAGTCGGCCGGCTCGAACGTCATCCCCTTCGGCAGCGACTGCGGGCCCAGCAGCCGCGGGTCGATCCCCGTCGGGCCGACGTCGGACACCGCGAACTCCGGACCGAAACTCGACCGGATGTCCTTGACCCGCGCGATGTCGGCCTCCGACACATCCGCCGACTGGCTGGTGCCGCATGCCGCCAGCGCACCGGCACACGCCACCGCGAGCATCGCCCTCTTCGACATCGCCGCACAATCTACCCCGCGTTATCGCGCCGCCCTCGCGCTCAACCCCGCAACGCCGACACCGTTTTCGCGAGCAACCCCGCGGCGAAGTCGGCGCCCAGTTGCGGGTTCGGCGAGCCGGGGTCGGTCACGACGGAGACGAAGGCGATGTGGTCGCCGAGGTAGGCCGTGACGGTGTCGGCGTGCGAACGGGTTTCGGTGCCGCCCTCGACGACGGTGGCGCTGGCGGTCGCCATCGCGATCGCCGTGGCGTCGACAAGTGCGGGCGCGGGCACGAGGCTGACGCGGCCTGTGGAGCGGCCACCGACGATCGTCCACTGCTCGCATTCGGCCACCACCCCCGGATCGGCTCTGCCCGGCGAGGCCGCGACGACGGCGTAGACGATGCCGCCGGGTCCTGAGGCCGACCATCCGGTCGCCGTCGCGGCGCCCGCGGGGTCGGCCAGGGCGGCGCACCGCGCGGGGTCGGCGCTCCACGGGGGGCCGTAGCCCCACAGCGCGGCCGGGCTGACGGGGCCGGTGAGGTCGGCGGTCTCGTAGCCCGCGGGCAGATCGTCGCGGACCCGGTCGATCCGCGCCGGGTTGACGCGAACCGAGCCGTCCGGCGGCGGTGCCGAACTCACCGGCGGCGACGACGGCGCGCCGCAGGCGGCCAGCCAGATCACCGCCAGAGCGGCCACGGCGGGGCCGCGGGGCCGCCGCGCCGTGGAACAGAACCGGCCCGCGCGGCGATCAACAAGTAGCAACATTCATTTCCACAGGACGGAGGCTGTCATGCGTGCTCTTTGGAGTGTGGCAGCAGCAGCGGTGGCGGCGGGCGTGATCCTGGCGCCCGCGGGAGCTGCCGCGGCGCAACCGGTGCAGCCCCGCAACCCGTACCAGACGATCGGCGAACTGGAGGCCATGGGTTACGACGTGGTCATCGACCGCCTGGGCAGCGCACCCATCAACCAGTGCATCGTGACCAGCGTGCGCAATCCGCAGGAGGTCACCCAGACCATCGCCGTCGGCAAGGGCAAGGACCGCGAATACATCACCGTCGTCGTCAGCAGGTCGATCACCGTGTCGCTGAACTGCGAGCGCTGACTTCTCAGGCGGCGTCCCGGCTCTCGGACCCCTCGGCATCGTCGGACGATTCGGCGGCATCGTCTTCGGGTTCCGGTTCGCCGGCCGTCGTCTCGGCGGCATCGGCCTGGTCGGACGCCGGCTCGTCGCCCTGCTCAGCCGAGTCGAACTCGATCGGCCCGCGGACCGTCGGCTGTTCGGGTTCGTCGCCGTCGCCGACCACTTCCTCGCCGACCACTTCCTCGCCGTCCCCGAGTCCGTCCTCGGCGCTGTCGGCAAGCGCGTCCGCAGCGTCCGACTCCGCCTCGTCGGCAGCGTCGTCGGTGCGCCCGGCGGGCGCGGACTGCAGCGTCAAGGCGTCGACCGCCTCCTTGGGCGGCGGCGGTAGGTCGGGTCCGCCGACGCCGTACGGGCTGGTGACCGGCGCGGTGCCCAACGGCCGGAACGCCGGGTCGCCGGTGGCTTCGGCGAGCGCGTCGTCGATGCCCGTCGGGATCGCCGCAATGATGTTCAGGATCGTCCGGATCGGGTCGTGGAACGGCAGCAGGCTCACCGCGGTGACGACGCCCGGGTTGACGTCCCGGCGATAGGCCCCCTCGATCGCGGCCTTCAGCGGTGCGTTCAACGCGGTGAGAATCGGCGAGGGGACGATCGCGCCGAACGGCATCAGCATCGGCAACCGCTTCGTCGGATAGAGGTAGTAGTCGGTGTCCCCGTACGAGCCCTGGTAGACGGCGTCTCCGAATGTCGCGTTCTGCGCCTCGCCGTGCAGGAAGGCGTAGCCGGCGACGGCGTTGATGATGGCCAGCAGGTTGGTGAGGCTGGCGGGAGCGTCGCCGCCGAACGGATCGTATTGCGGCGCGACGTCCACGGTCGGCATGCACGGACCCACGTCGCAACTGTCCGTCGGGGTGGCGCCGTAGAACGTCACGCCGATGATCGGGATGGTCAGCCCCTGCGGTCCGCGCGCGAGGATGCCGCCGTTGGGGCGCATGGGGTTGGCGAGAAGGAAGAACGACGCGACGGTCGGTGTCTCGCCGGGGTTCTCGATGAGGTCCCGCTTGGCCAGCGAGGCGATCACCGCGCTCTGCGAGTAGGCGAAGACGACGAACTCGTCGTCCGCGGCCGGGGGCACGCCGGGCGGTTGCGGGACGATCTGCTCGTCATCGTTGACCACACAGCCGGTCCCGCGCATGCAGCTGCTGAGGTTCTCCAGCCCGTCGCGCACCGACCGGTCGAACGTCCTCGACCCCCAGATCGGGAAGAACTCCTCGGGCGTGATCACCGCGAGCCACGGATCGGCGTCGCCGACGGTCGCGATGGCGGGGTGCCCGGTTCCCGACGGGACGGCCGCCGCGGGCTGGATGAACCCCTTCACCGCGTTCTCCAGGTACGGGTTGACGTAGGACACCGGGTCGTCGGGCGGGGTGCTCAACGGGTGGAACGTTCCGCCCATGATGAGCGCGGTCGCCGCGAGTTGCACCGCCGTCGCGGCCGTCCACGCCACCGCGAGCACCACGGTGGCGAGCAACGACAGGCCCGCCGCCACCATCGACCGGATCACCACCCGCATAACCGAACCTCCCCGGACCGCGCTAAGCACTGACGCACCGGCGAGCGACGAACAGGGACGAGCGGCACCGTCGCCGCCTCGCAGCACAACTGCATCTTGCCCCACGTTCACTGCGATATGTGGCGAAATACGGCCGGGCGACCGAGCAAATGACACGCGAGGTGCCGGCGGCAGGCGGGTGCACACCGACGCGCCGCAATTCCACCCGCATGCGGTGACCGCCGACCGTAGGCTACGGCGCAACGTCAATCGACAGGAGACGCAATGAGCAGTTCCGTGCGGGCCGGCGTCATCGCGATCGCGGCCCTCGCGCTCGCCATCGGCTTGAGCGGCTGCGGGTCGGACAGCGAGACCGAGGCTACCGACACGGCGGAGACCAGCACCTCGGAAAACGCCGCAGAGGCCACTCCCAGCGAGGCCGCTCCGAGCACGCCGGGACAGCCGGCGGCGGCCAACTACACCATCGCCGACTACATCCGCGAGAACAGCATCGTCGAGACCCCCGTCAAGCGGGGTGACCCCGGCAGCCCCGCCATCAACGTGCCGGTGCCACCGGGCTGGGCGGACGCCGGCGCGCAGGCGCCCCCGTGGGCCTATCTGGCGATGGCGCCCACCGACCCGGAGATGGTGGGCGGCGGCGAGCCGCCGAGCATCATCGCGCTGGTGTCCAAGCTGACCGGCAACGTCGATCCCGCAAAGATCCTCGAGTTCGCTCCCGGCGAGCTGAACAACATGCCGGGTTACGAGGGCGCGCAGACCGGCAGCCCGAGCAAGCTCGGCGGCTTCGACGCGGTACAACTCGGCGGCACCTACACCAAGGACGGCGTCACGCGGGCGATCGCGCAGAAGACGGTGGTGATCCCGGGCCAGGACGGGCTGTTCGTCCTGCAACTCAACGCCGACGGCCGCGAGGATCAGATGCCCACGCTGATGGACGCCACGACGGTCATCGACGAGGAGACCACCATCACCCCGTAACGTCAGGCCCGCGACACGGCAGAGGCGGCCGCGACCTGTTCGTCCGTCGGCCGCACGCCCGTGTAGCGCTCGAACTGCTCGGCGGCTTGCAGGGCGATCACCGCAGCGCCCGTGATCACCTCGACCCCTGCGCTGCGCGCCGCCTTGATGAGCGGGGTCTCCGACGGCAGTGCGACGACGTCGAAGACCGTGTGCGCGTTGGCGATCGCGGCCTCGCCGAAGGAGCTGTCGTGCTCCTGCGGACCGCCCGCCATACCGATCGGCGTGATGTTGACCAGCACATCGGCGGTGGTGGTGCCTGATTCGGAGACGTACCGGTAGCCCAGCCGCTCGGCCAGCATCCGTCCGGCGTCGGCATTGCGCGCGAGAACGGTGCCGTCCTCGAAGCCGTGGTCGCGGAACGCCGCGCCGACGGCATTGGCCATCCCGCCGCTGCCGCGCAGCAGCACCGACTGCGCCGGCTGCAGTCCGTGCTCTGCGATGAGGCGTTGCACCGCAAGGTAATCGGTATTCGACGCGGTCAGCCGACCGTCATCGTTGACGATGGTGTTCACCGCCTGGATCGAGCGGGCGGACGGTTCCACCTCGTCGACGAGCGCGATGACGTCCTGCTTGAACGGCATCGACACCGAACAGCCGCGGATGCCCAGCGCGCGCACCCCCCCGATCGCGGCGGCGATATCCGTTGTGGTGAAGGCCTTGTAGACGAAGTCGAGGCCGAGCAGGTCGTAGAGGTAGTTGTGGAAGCGGGTCCCGATGTTGCTCGGCCGGCCGGACAGCGAGATGCACACCCGGGTGTCCTTGTTCAGCGGCACCCGCATCAGCCGACCGCCCGGACGACCTGGCGCGTCACGCCGCGGATCTCCTTCTTCAACGCCGCGGTGAACGGCGGGTTGCGGGGCCGCGGGACGTCGATGACGGTGGTGACGACACCGAGGTCGTCGCGCTCCCAGCGGGCGCCGAACCGGTCGAGGATCGCGCGCATCGGATAGTTCTCGGCCAGCACCCGCGCCGTAAAGCGTTGCACACCATGGTAATCCGCCGCTATCGCGAGGGCTCCCATGAGGAACGATCCCACCCCGCGGTTCTGGTAGGCGTCGGCGACGATGAACGCGACCTCCGCTGTCGCGGGGTCGGTCTCCTCGCGCACGAACCGCGCGTCCGCGACGACCGGACCGTCGGAGCCGTCGGTCATCACCCAGACGAAGTGATGGACGTAGTCGACCTCGAACAGGTAGCGCATCAGCGACGTGGTCGGCGCCCGCACGGATTGGAAGCGCCGGTACAGGGTCTCGCTGGAGAACTCGACGGGTCCGTGGGCGGTGCGCTCGTTGTCGCCCGGGAGCACCGGACGCAGGTCGAGCTCCGTGCCGTCTCGCAGCTGGACAGGCACCGGAGTGATGAAGGCGGCCAGACGTTGTCGAGCGGTGCGCAGCAGCCTGTCGGCCATGCCCGGGATCGCGAGCAGGGTGGCGAACGCCTCCCGGCCGCCGACCCAGCCCGACACCGCCTGCGTGGCGATGACCGTCGCCGAGCGGGTGGTGTCGCGGAGCAGGGCGATCTCCCCGACGATCATCCCGGGCGTCAGCGTCGCGACGGTGTCGTGGCCTCCGAGCTCGGTGTGGGTGACCTCCGCCTCGCCCGAGCCGATCAGCAGGAACGACACCGCGAGCTCGTCCTGCTGCATGAGCACCTGCCCGGCGGGCGCGACCAGCGGCGTCAACTGCGCGGCGAGCGGCACCAGCGCCTCAGCCGGGTACCCAGCGAAAACCTCCAGAGCGATGAGTTCGTCGGCGCGCACGCCGGCCGGGCCGGCCACGCCACGAGGCTACGGGTTGGCTGATGCGCGGAGCAAGGTTGCCGCGGGTCGATCGTGTCGCGAGCCATCCTCCGGATCGCAGGTTACCGAATGATGTGCTCAATCGATGCCGGTCCATGACCGCCCCCTCGGCACGGCACACCATCTGAACAGGTGGGCAGGTGAGCCAGGCCGTGGTCCTGCCGTACAAACCCTTCTATCGCAGCGGCCGCGTCAATTGAACGATCTGGCGGAAGAACCTGTCCCGGTTAATCTTTCAATCCTCGACTGCCGCTCGTCTTCGACTGCTCAGCGAACGCGCGAGGCAAAGGCGCAGCAGGCGCCCCGGAGTCGGCGGTGACGACCTCGACCGCCCGCGGCTGCAGCCGCCCGGACCGGTGCAGGCCGTAGAGCGCGCATGCGGAAAGCGCTCCGACGCCGGCCAACCCCACCCAGACCAGTTCCGGTGCGCCTACATCGGCGGCCTTCTGCATCAACGTCCCTGTCGCCAGGTTTCCCACCAGGATGCCGACGCCGACGATGGTGTTGTAGAAGCCGTAGTGCGTTCCGACGAGGCGGTTGTCGGCCAGGGAGACAACGGTGTTCATCTCGAACGGGAAGACCGCGGCGGATCCGACGGCCAGCACCGCGGCGGCGAGGAACAGCGCGGCCACCGCGGCCGTCGAACCGGCACGGCTGTCATCGGGAAGCACCATCATAGGTGTGAACGAGGCGGCCAGGACGAGCATGCCGATCACCAATGATCGTCCCGAGCCCCATCGTGCGGAGAACCACCGCGTGATCCTGAGCTGACCCGCGACCGCGACCAGGCCGGAGATGACGAAGATGGCTGCCACCACCGCCGATTCCGCCTGGGGGACAAGGCTCTTGGCATGCAGCGGCAGGGCCAGATAGACCTGGAACGACAGCACATACGATCCGATCATCGCCGCGGCGAACAGCAGGAACGAGCGATTGGCCAACACCGTGCGCCAGTCGTCGAGGACCGACGACTTGTCCTCTGGCGGAGCGCCGGCGCGCCGCGGCAGCGCGAAGAACTGGGCCACGGTCAGGATGGCGAACACCACTGCGGCGGCCGTCGCGGCGATGCGGAAGTCGAGCGCCATCAGCGCCAACCCGACCAGTGGCCCGGCGAGGATGCCTGCCTGATAGAAGACGTTGAACAGTGCGAACGCTTCCACGCGCCGCTCGGCCGCGTCGGCGGCCAGATAGGCGCGAACCGCGGGATTGAACAACGCACCTGCGAAACCTGTTGCCGCCGAGGCGATCAGCAGCGCGGGTAGGGAGTCGGCGAAGACCAGGAGTGCGAATCCGCCGGTACGCAGCAGGCAGCCCGCCACGATGAGCGGCTTGTAGCCGATCCGGTCGGCCAGCGTCCCGCCGACGATGAACATGCCCTGCTGGGAGAAGTTGCGTACACCCAGCACCAGGCCGATGGCCCAGGCGGCGAGCCCCAGCGGACCGGCCAGATACCCGGCGAGGTAGGGCATCAGCATGTAGAAGCCGAGGTTGATGCCGAACTGGTTGAGCATCAGCAGGCGGCTCGGCCACCCGAATGTGCGGAACTCGGTGAGGATTCCCATCACCGCACCACCACCACGGGGTTGACCACCGTGGCGCACCGTGTCCACGACGTCACCACCTGCTGCGCAGGTGTGTCGATGGTCGCAGGCTCGGTGGGCGGCGCCGCGTCGAGTAGGCCGTTGTCGCGGCAGAACTCGTCGTTGTAGACGGTGTCGAAGTACCGCTGCGGTCCGTCGGGGAAGACCGCGGCGACCGTCGCCGCGGCGGGATGGGTGCGCGCCGCCCACGCAGCGACCAACGCCACCGCCCCGACACTCCAACCCCCGCTTGCGTAATGCGTGGCGGCCAAGGTCCGGCAGGCCCACACCGCCTCGGCCGGGCCGACCCAGTGCACCTCGTTGAAGGCGCCATAGTCCACGTTGCCCGGATAGATGCTCGAGCCGAGACCGCGCATCAGCCGCGTCCCCGCGGGTTGGCCGAAGATCGTCGACCCGACGGTGTCGACTCCGATCAACCGCATGGCCGGGTTGAACTCCCGCAGCACACGCGCCACGCCTGCCGAGTGTCCGCCTGTGCCGACAGAGCACACCAACACGTCGACAGTGCCCAGCTGTGACTGCAATTCGAGCGCAAGGCCGCGGTAGGCGTCGACGTTGTCGGGATTGCCGTACTGGTCGGGAAACCAGGCGTCCCGGTCGCCGGCGAGGATCTGCTGGACCCGATCACGTCGGGCCTGCTGCCACCCGCCTACGGGATGGGGTTCGGTCACCATCTCGATCTCGGCGCCGTAGGCCGTCAGCATCCGCCGGATGATCGGCTCCATGCCCGGATCGGTCACCAGGGTGACCGGGTGGTGATAGACGGTGCCTGCCAAGGCCAGACCGAGACCCAGCGTGCCGCTGGTGGACTCGACGATACGGGCGCCCGGGCGCAGAGCACCGCGGGCCTTGGCTCGCTCCACCATGTGCATGGCCGGGCGGTCTTTCATGCCTCCGGGGTTGAATCCCTCGAGTTTGGCCCAGAAGCCGCGATCGGGTGGGGTGAAGGGAGGACCGATGCGGAGCACCGGCGTGTGGCCGACCATCCGGCCGAGGCGGTCATAGCGGCCCAGGCATCGCTGGCGTGGCGCGTGTAGTTCCAGATTACGAAGTGACAGAGCATGATTCATGGCTGAGCAGCGCTCCTGCGTCATGCCGCGAGAGTTTGCGCGGCAACCGATGAGGACAGCGGGCACCGACCCTGCCGGTTGCGGCATGGGCCTGACGCTGGCCGGTCAGCGGCGCGCGATGCAGAGCAGGGTCAGCAGGACCCGGCCGGGAGTCTCGATCGGAGCCGAGCGTGGCGGGCCCCGAACGGCGGTGGGCGCAATCTGGGGCCAGAAGGGCAGCAACGCGAGCAGTGCCGCAAGTACACCCAGGGCGAGCAACGCCGCATGTGGCCGCGGCAGAACCGCTTCGGCGGGTACGTTCGGCCCCAACGAGGTCGATCCGTCACTCAGATGCGGATGCGGCGCGACAACAGCGGCCTCGTCGAGCGCCGCCGACAGCGTGTGTGCGCCGTGGCGCGAATGGTCATCGGACGTCGTCAGCAGCCACTCGATTCCGCCGAGGACGACCAGGAACGCCAGCGCCAGCACGGCGACGGCAGTCACGGATCTCTTCGCAGAATAGCTCACGATGGTCCGACTGTAGCAGCGATCCGGGGTGCCACCGCCGGCCTGGTGACTTGACGCCATCTCGTTACCGCGTCGCGATACACCGGGTGAGGGGCATCGAGACTCCTTGTCAGGCAATCGAGTTGAATTCATCGGCCTACCACCGCGGATTGGGCATGCCCGGCGGCCGCTTGCGGGCCGGTCACCTGGTCGGCGATGGCGACCACCAGGCCGCCCAGCAGAAAAGCGAAGATGGCCGCGACCAGCACACCCGTGCTGAACGCCGGGATGAACCGACGCGCGCCGACCGTCGCGTCCGCGCCGTGGTGATATTCGTGCGTCAGCGCGTGTCCCTTGCCTTTGCGCAGCAGGTAGCGGTTCACCGGGTACGCGGCGACGAAGGCGGCGCTCAGCGCGATCATCATGCCCACCCAGAAGACGACGTTCACCAATCCGGCGTTCATGGCGCCGGGGATCACGGCCATGACGGCGTTGTCGACGACCTCCATCGTCAGGATCGACAGCGTGTCGGCGGCAAGCACCACGCTCAGCGCGGCGCCTACGGCGACGCCCGCGCGCAGCAACGGCAGGGTCGAGAAGGTGTAGCCGAACAGGAACGCCAACCCCACCGCGAGCGCAATGGTGCCGAGGTTGCTCAGTCCGAGCGCGGTTCCGATGATGAGGCCCGCGATCTCGCCGATCGCGCACCCGGTCAGGCAGTGCAGCGTCGCGCTCAGCGCCATGGCGTTGACGTTGCCGCCGTGACCGGCGTGATTGCGCTGTTCATGGTCGTGGTGCACGGTCATTCTGACCTCCCGTTGATCAGATGCATATACCCCCAGGGGGTAATCGCACTATACCCACTGGGGGTATGCGTGGCAATCCCCGAAGGCGGCTTTATCGAATCTTCACAGAAGAACTAGTTACTCCTGAGACTCGATGGAAACACTGAGATGTATGCCGACCGCGAGCGACGGGGCGGCATGAGGCGAGGAGGGAACGCAGATGCGCCACGTCGCGCGGATGGTCCGGTCGCGGCGCGCGGTCACGGCACTGGCGGTGCTGTTCGCCGCGCTGCTGCTGGCGGGCTGCGGCGGCGCGGCAGAAGCTCCGCCGCCCGCGGTGATCAGCGACAAGGGCACCCCCTACGGCGATCTCTTGGTGCCCGACCTTCGAGCGTCGGTGACCGACGGTGAGATCGACGTGGCGGTGCAGACCCCGGTGACCGTCAGCGCCGGCGGCGGCGTCCTCGGCACCGTGAAACTGCTCAACGAGGCCGGCAAACCGGTGGACGGACGGCTCAGCCCCGACGGCGTCACGTGGACCTCGGCCGAGCCGCTGGGATACAACAAGCAGTACACCCTGCGCGCCGAGGCGCTCGGGCTGGGCGGAGCGACCCGCAACAGCATGACCTTCGAGACCCAGTCACCTGAAAACCTCACGATGCCCTACGTGCTGCCCAACGACGGCGAAGTCGTGGGGGTGGGCCAGCCCATCGCGATCCGCTTCGACGAGGCCATTCCCGACCGGCTGGCCGCCCAGCGAGCCATCACCGTCAAGACCACACCGGAGGTCGAGGGCGCGTTCTACTGGCTCAACAACCGCGAAGTGCGTTGGCGCCCAGCGCAGTACTGGAAGCCGGGGACGACGGTGGAGGTACAGGTCAAGGCCTACGGCGTCGACTTCGGCGGCGGCCTGTTCGGCCAGGACGACGCGAGCACCCGCTTCACCGTCGGCGACGAGGTGGTCGCGACCGCCGACGACGCGACGAAGACGCTGACGGTGCGCCGCAACGGCGAGGTGGTCAGCACCATGCCGATCTCCATGGGTAAAGACAGGACACCGACGAACAACGGCGTCTACATCATCGGCGACCGCTACCCGTTCCTGGTCATGGACTCCTCCACCTACGGAGTCCCGGTCAACTCTGCCGACGGGTACCGCACCGAGGTCAACTGGGCGACGCAGATGTCCTACAGCGGCATCTACGTGCACTCGGCACCGTGGTCGGTCGGCAGCCAGGGCTCTACCAACGTCAGCCACGGCTGCATCAACGTCAGCCCGTCGAACGCCCGGTGGTTCTTCGACAACACCAAGCGCGGTGACATCGTGGAAGTCGTCAACACCGTCGGCTCGACACTGCCCGGCACCGACGGGCTGGGCGACTGGAACATCCCGTGGGAGCAGTGGCGGGCCGGAAACGCCACTGTCTGAGCCGCGCGGACATGGGCCGCCTGCGAGGGGCACCATGAGTGACGTGGAACGCACGACGCAGTCACCGCTGCGGGGCTATCGCGCGCTGGTGGTCGACGACGAGGCGCCGCTGGCCGAGGTGCTGGCAAGTTACCTGGAGCGGGAGCACTTCGAAGCCACCGTCGCCACCGACGGGGCCGACGCCGTCTCCGTCGCCCGCGAGCTGGACCCGGACGTGGTCATCCTGGACCTCGGCCTGCCCGGGATGGACGGTCTGGAGGTGTGCCGCCAGCTGCGGACCTTCTCGGACGCGTACGTGGTGATGCTCACCGCACGCGACACCGAGATCGACACCGTGCTCGGGCTCACCGTCGGTGCCGACGACTACGTCACCAAGCCGTTCAGTCCTCGCGAGCTCGTCGCGCGCATCCGCGCCATGTTGCGCAGGCCGCGCGCACTGCGCACCGGCGCCCCCGCGGCGACCGCCGACGTCCCTCCCCCACGTGTCTTCGGCCCGTTGCGGATCAACGTCGCCGCGCGCGAAGTGGACCTCGACGGTGAGCCGATCCTGTTGACCCGCACCGAGTTCGACATCCTCGAAACGCTCTCGGCGCGTCCGGGAATGGTGTTGAGTCGCAGGCAACTCCTCGAGACGGTGCGCAGCGGCCCGTGGGTGGGCAACGAGCATCTGGTGGATGTCCACATCGGGCACCTGCGACGCAAACTCGGCGACGACGCCGCCCAGCCGCGCTTCATCCTGACGGTGCGGGGGGTCGGCTACAGGATGGGAGCCGGAGAATGACGGTGCACACGGACGCGAGGTCGCTGCTTCGCCCGTCCTGGCGGCCGCCGGGAATCGGGTTGCGGCTGCTGCTCGCTCAGGCCATCGTGCTGGCCGCCGGGGCGGCAACGACCTGGATCATCGCCGCGATCGTGGGCCCACCGCTGTTCCGCGAACATCTGCATCAGGCCGGTGTGCCGGTGGACTCGCCCGAGGAGATCCACGCCGAGGAGGCATACGGCTACGCCACCGTGCTGGCGATGAGCGGAGCGCTGACGGTGTCGGCCGTCGCGGCCCTCGGGGTGAGCTGGTACGTCAGCCGGCGGTTACAGCGGTCGGTCGCCGAGGTCTCCGCCGCGGCAACGGCTGTCGCGGACGGCCGCTACGACAGCCGCGTCTCGCCGCCGCACTTCGGCGAGGATTTCGACAAGCTGGCCGAGGCGTTCAACCAGATGGCGGCGCGTCTGCAATCGGTGGAAGCCACTCGGCGAAGACTGTTCAGTGACCTGGCCCATGAGATCCGCACTCCCGTCGCCGTCGTGGACGCGTACGTCGAGGCACTCGAGGACGGCGTCCGGACCCTGTCCCCGCAGACCGCCGCCGTGCTGCGCGATCAGACGCGACGACTGGTGCGGTTCTCCGAGGACGTGGCAGCGCTGGCGCAGGCCGAGGAGAGTTCGACCGCGCTGACATGTGCGGAAATCGATGCCGGCCAATTGGTACGGCGATGCGCGGCCGCCATCGAGGGCCGATACGACGGCAAGGGCGTCGCGTTGCGGGCAGAGGTGAATCGCCAACCTCTTCGATTGTGGGCCGACGAACAGCGGCTGGGGCAGGTGATCGACAACCTGCTCGAAAACGCTCTGCGCCACACTGCGCCGGGGGGTCGGGTGGTGATCGGGGCGCACGCCGACGGCGGGCAGCTGGTGATCCGCGTCGCCGACAGCGGCGAAGGCATTGCACCCGAACACCTTCCGCATCTCTTCGAGAGGTTCTACCGCGCCGATTCGGCGCGCGACCGCGATCACGGCGGCGCCGGGATCGGGCTGGCGATCGCCAAGGCCTACGTCGAGGCGCACCGCGGCCACATCGCCGTGTCCAGTTCGGGGCGCGGCGCGGGGACCACGTTCACGGTCACGCTGCCGTTGCGCGCGCCAGACCCTCGGCCTGCGGTCCGATCCGTCGAGTCGATGTCACAGTGACTTGAGGAGGTCCTCCATCGTGGTGATCTCCTGCTGCTGACTGGTCACGATGGACCGCGCCATCTGCACCGCGGGTTCGAACCGGCCGCCGTCGATCTCCTGTTGCGCCATCGTGATCGCGCCGCGGTGATGCTGGATCATCTGGGTGAGGAACAACCGGCTGGCCTCGACGCCTTGGGCGTTCTGCAGCGCGGACATGTCCTGCTGGGACATCATCCCGTGCCCACCGTCCATCGGCGGCATCATGTTCCCGGGCATGTCGTGGCCGGGCATGGGCCCCGGCATGCTGCCGGTCGTCGACACTCCCCAGTCGTTCAACCAGCCCTGCATCTGCTCGATCTCCGGCCGCTGAGCCGCCTTGATGTCGTTGGCCAGCGAAACAACGCGCGGGTCGATGTCCTGCTTGGCCAACAACATGTCGCTCATTTCGATCGCCTGCTGATGGTGCGGAATCATCATCTGCGCGAACTTGACGTCGGCGTCGTCGTGCGCCTCGTTCGCCGCGGCGCCGGGAGCGCTCGTCGCGGACGCCGGCGACGTCGCCTCCGTGGCGGTGTCCGAGCTGCCGCACGCGCCGAGGAAGGCCACGGCGGCGACCCCTGCGGTGACGGCGACAAGCCGGGACGACGTGTGTGTGGTTGCGCGATGTCTGATCAGCCTCATGCCATCGAGGATCCGCCGATCACCTATGCGTCGGGTCGCCGTTCGATGAAGGTTCGATGAAGGCGGGCGCAGCGCCGCCGGCGACGGAGGACAGGACTAGACCAACGCTGCTTCTTAACATCTCGGCTGCACAGCCTTGTCCGCCTTCAACAGGTTCGAATGCAGCCTTCGGCAACCCGTCGCAACCACAACGTACGCGCAGGATCGATGCGCCCATACCCCGGCGGCGAATGGTTCGGAAATTGGCCGCAACGGGTCGCCATGCTTCGTTTTCTGTCCCGCAGAAAGATTCGTTGACGACCGTCATTGACGGTCGTCAGTAATCTGGCGTACTGTGCCGGCATGGAGTCGAAACGCGCCCCTTCCGTGGCTGACGCTGCGGTCGGTGGCGTACGGGCGGCTCGGCGACTCGAAACCCGGGCACGGCTGTTCGACGCCGCGTTGGCGGAGATCTCGCGGCGCGGACTCGCCGCCGCGGACGTCAGTGCGATCGCCGCCGCGGCGGGCGTGGTGCGCGGGACGTTCTACTTCCACTTCCCCACCAAGGAGCACGTCCTCATGGAGGTCGAGCGCAACGAGGAGACCCGGATCATCAGTGAGCTCGGAGAAGCCCGGGGCGATCTGACGTCCGTGCTCGGGCAACTCGTACGGCACGTACTCGATGCTGAAGATCGTTTGGGCTCAGTTGTTTTCCGCGACATGCTCGGACTGCACTTCTCCTCGGCGCGTCCGGGCGGAGACGAGCTGGCGCACCACCCCCTCGCGGGGTTCGTGGTGGGCGTGCTCAGCCGGGCCCAGCACGCCGGACAGGTCCGTGCGGACGTGGACGCGGGGGAACTCGGGACGTTCTTCCTGACCGGCCTGTTCGCACTGCTGGCGACCGGAGCGCACGATGCGGCGCTGCTGAGTCGTTATGTGACAACGATTGTCAAAGGAATGGAGAACCGATGAAACTCACCGGCATCGAGGGCTACCGGGACTTCCTGGCCCGGCGTGACGGCGACGCCGACCTCCTCAACAGGCGGTTGGCCAATCGCGAGCAGTTCTTCGACGAACTCGAAGCCAAGCCCGTCAGATCGGACCATCCCGCCGACCGGCCCACGTTCCTGCGTAACCTGCGTCGCCGGCGACCCGAACCCGGTTTGGACAAGAAGATGCTCTTCCTGTTGGCAACCGCCAAATTGAATCAGGCTGAACGGTTCGGCGTCGGACTCGGCGAAACCTACGGGCGCAACAGCAACGAGAACCTGCCGCCCGAGAACGTCTACCTCGGGCTCGAAGAGCACTACCACACCCGACTGCTGGCATACGCACTCGACGTCTTCGACCTGACATTCCAAGTCGTGCCACCACCTTTCGTGATGCGACAGTTCGTCAAGACGGGGGTATTCCTGCCCGAGCGGCTCAGCTTCATGTTCGTCGGGGCGGCAGAGATGGCGGGCTGCATCATGTTCGACGAACTGCGCCGAGTCGGCAGGAAGCTCTTCGCCGACGAACCCGCGGTCGCCGAGCGAATCGAACTGCTCTACAGCGAGATCCTCACCGACGAGATCGGCCACGTCGGCTACTGCGCGTCGCGCTGCACGTCCGCCGAGCGCGCCGTCATGCGCAAGGCCTACCCGCTCATCGGACGACTGTTCGCGCGCCAGACGGTCGAGATCAGCCTGCTCGTCGAGCCGCAGGCGTTGCACGCACGCCTCGACCGCCCCTTCGACGTCGAGGAACTCACCGCCGACCTCGACAACGAGACGTACCTCGTCACGCACCCGTGAGATCGGCACCCGAGTCAGAACGGTGGTGGGTCGTCGTCTCGGGCGATGCGTCGGGAGAGTAGGAGTTGCTTGCGGGCGATGCGGCCGGCGTTGTGTTGGCGTTCGGTGGCGATGCGGTAGGCACGGTCCTGGGCGCGGGTGCGCCGCCGGATCGGCATCATCGCGCCGCGTCGGTCACCGACCGGCCCGCTGGTCGGCGGCGCGACCACGATCTGCCCGGTCGGGGTGGCCAGCTGCGGAAAGAACAACGCACCACCGGGTTTGGTCTGATAAGGCGTGCCGCTCGGACTGGTCCAGAACACGGTGCCATCGGGCAGCTGCACATCCGACCAGCCCCCGACCCCGGTCCAGAACGTCTTGAGCAGATGGTGAAACACGCACAGCAGCTTCAAGTTCGACGGATGCGTCGGGTCCAGCGGATAGGGGATGGTGTGGTCGATCTGACAGACCGCGGCCGGGGCGTCGCAGCCCGGGAAGCGACACGTCAGATCCCGGCACCGCACAAATCGCGTCAACCCCGCCGAGGGCCGATACCCCGCCTCCGCACAGGGCTGCGGCAGCGGCACCGACTGCAGCTTGGCCATGGCGGCCAACTCGCGCAGCAGCGGCGCCGGGACCGGCCCGAAACCCGCCACATACCCCGGATTCTGCGCCCGCCCCTCGAGGGTGGCCTGGTCGGCCAGCACCGAGATCACCACCTGACCCAACGGCGTCGACTCACCCTGCGCCGCCTCGCAGTCGTCGTTGGCGCACCCGCACACCAACCCCGCCTGACCCGCGGCCATCGCCATCAACGCATCGGCGCGGCGCTGGCTGGTGGAGCGCGGATCATGGCGGCACACCGTGGCGACCATCTTTTCCAGACGGTCATCGAACCCGATCCCGTCGATCAACGAGACCTTGGCCGAGATCCCGGCCATCCCCGCCCCCAGCGGGCCGACATGGACATAGCGGTCCTCGGTCGGTGCCGTGGGTTCGCGCACCCCCTCGGGATCGACTTTTTCCACCCACATGTCGATGCGCTCAGTCAGTTTCGGACCTGACATCGTCATCCATTTCGGCGCATGCCGCGCGAACGCCGCATCCAACCGTGCCAACCGGTCGGGATCCTCGACGTTCTCGCTGCGCAACACCAATGCGGCCATCATGCGAAAGTCGATATCGCCGACGGCGAACACCGCCGCCACCTTCGGCAACCGCTCACGCAGCTCGATGGCATACCGCAGCCGCCCCGCCGCCCGACCCCGACTGATATTCAGCGCCGCGGAGATCTCGGCCACCACGTTGGCATGCCCATCGATCGCCCACTGGTCGCGCTCATCCTCATCGGCGGGGCAGCGTCGGGCATACAACTCACCGATCGCCAGCATTTCCCGACCACAGGCGGCGTTCTGGGCACGCCACGCCGCGGTGACGGCCTCCACCATGCCCGCGTCGTCGAGCCTCTCGAACATACGTTCGATACTGCCACGACGGTCCGACAAAACGAAGGCCCGGCTCGAAGCCGGGCCTTCTGCTCAAAATCTGTGGAGCTAAGGGGAATCGAACCCCTGACCTACTCGATGCGAACGAGTCGCGCTACCAACTGCGCCATAGCCCCTGATACCGGTAGCAGGTTACCAGCCGCGACACGACCGTTGTAAATCGACGACGCCGGGTGCCCTATTCGCCGGCCGCCCGCGGCAGGTCGAAGTGCCGCGCGAACGGGACGTAGTCCAGATGCTCGAAGACGGGGTCCTCGTCGTCGATCTCCAACACCACCGACCCCGGCCGACGCAGGCGCGAGGGCACGACGTCGAACTCGCGATCGTCGGTGTTCTCCACACCCAACCGGGACCGGGCGATGCGCTGCGCACGCCTGCGGCGCAGCCGCTCCTCGATGCGTGTCTGCCGACGCAGGTAGGCCAGGTAGATCAGCGTGGCGGCACCCACCGCGCCGCATGCCCACCAGAGCGCGGACGACAGGGTGAACGCCCCGGCGGCCGACGCCACCAGCAGCACCGCCATCAGCGTGAGCGTTCGCTTGCGGAACTTGTACTTGCGGTCGCTCACAACGGCTGCCGTCTTCGACTCGTACCGTCGCCGGCGCGCCGCGGTCAGCGAGTCGGCCATTTGCAGATCGGCCTCCGACGGAGCCTCCAGGCCCGAGGAATCGTCGACGTACTCGTACTCGTCGTCCTCTGCTTCGGCTTCCTGTTCGGGTTGCGCAGCCTCGGCGACGGCGGGCTCGTCCACGGCGGGCTCGTCCGCGATAGTCTCGTCCGCGATAGTCTCGGCGGCGACCTCCTCGCTGACGGGCTCACCGAAATCCAGTGGCAGCTCATCGGTTTCGCTCGCCTGCGACCTGTCGCTCCTGCCGACGGGCAACGCGCCGGAGTCCTCGCCCACCACATCGACGTCGAGGTAATCGGGCTCATCGTCGACGTCGCACTCGACGACGGCAGCGCGCACCACCGAGCGACCGACCGGCTCGTCCGCGATGTCCTCGTCGAGGTCGTCCTCGGACGGGCGCCAGTCCGGATCGCTGGCGTGGCCGGCCGCCGGACCGTGCCGCCTGAGCAGTCGCGCATTGCGGCCGCTGTTGAGCACTCGCGTCGCCAGCGCCACATCGCTGGTTCTGCGCACGGCGTCGCGCTTGCTGATCAGCATCGGCACGAGCACGAAGAGCCATAGGACGACGAGGGAGATCCACAGAAGTGACTGGGGGATGCTTGGCATGTCGCCTGCTCCTTTCCCCGATAAGGCTAGGTCCGTGACCTGCGCATCCGTGGGCGGCGCGCCGAGACAATTACACACCTGTAATTCCCGCCTGACAAGCACCAACAGTCACATATGTCACATTCGTAACAGCGCTTCAATGCGGTTCGACGCGAGATCCGCACCGGCGCCACGGTTTTGCTCGCGGGCGCGGCTTTCACCGAAGCGCGTGACCTGGCGCGTCGCCTATGTCCAGGTGGCGCGGCCCTGACGCACCAGCGCCCCGGCCGCCGACCCGGCAAGCTCCTCGATCGTGACGGCCACCAGCAGGTGATCCCGCCAGGCGCCGTCGACCTCGAGATACCGCCGCAGCAGGCCTTCCTCGCGGAACCCCACCTTGGCCAGCACGGCACGGCTCGCGGCGTTCTCCGGGCGCACGGTCGCCTCGACGCGGTGCAGCGAGACGGGGCCGAAGCAGTGGTCGAGCCCCAGCGCCAGCGCGGCCGTCGCGATCCCGCCGCCGATGACCGAACTGGCCACCCAATAGCCGATCCACGCCGACCGCAACGCGCCGTGGGTGACGTTGCCGATGGTGAGCTGGCCGGCGAACTGCCCGTCCAACTCGATCACGTACGGCAGCATCCGCCCCTTGCGCGCCTCGGACCGCAGCCCCGAGCACACCGACGGCCACGAGGTAATGGCATGGCGCGCTTCCCAATCCATACCGGCGGCCGGCTCCCACTGCTCCAGGTGCGCCCGGTCGGCCAGCCGGATCCGGCTCCACTGCGCCCCGTCGCGCAATCGGATCGGCCGCAGCCGCACCAGTCCCGCGGACACCCGCAGCGGACCGGCGGGCAGCGGCCACCCCGGATGCAGTGAACTCGACCCCCACATGCTGTGCCTCGACCGGGTACAGGTCAGCCGCGCTGGGCCAGGAACGCGACGTCGACGATCTCGCCCGTGCGGATCTGCTCGGCCTCGCTGGGCACGACCACCAGGCAGTTCGCCTCGGCCAATGTGGCCAGCAGATGCGACGACGCACCCGGCCCCCCGCCGAGCGCCTGCACCAGATACTCGCCGGTGTCCTGGTCGCGCATCAACTGGCCACGCAGATAGCCCTTGCGCCCGGCGACCGAGCTGATCGGCGACAGCGTGCGGGCCTGCACGACGCGCCGGTGCGCCTGACGCTTGCCCAGCGACAGCCGGATCAGCGGACGCACCATCACCTCGAACACCACCAGCGCGCTCACCGGGTTGGCGGGCAGCAGGAAGACCGGCACGGCGTCGCGGCCGATCTGACCGAAGCCCTGCACCGAACCGGGATGCATCGCGATGCGGGTCACCTCCATCTCGCCCAGCTCGGCGAGCACGCTGCGCACGCTCTCGGCGGCGGCACCACCGACCGCGCCCGCGATCACGACCACCTCCGCGCGGTTGACCTGGCCCTCGACGACTTCGCGCAGCTTCTTGGGGTCGGTGTCGACGATGCCCACCCGGTTCACCTCGGCGCCGGCATCGCGGCCCGCGGCGGCCAGGGCGTAGGAGTTGACGTCGTAGACCTGTCCGTTGCCGGGTGTCCGCGAAATGTCGACGAGCTCGCCGCCGACGGACATCACCGACAGCCGCGGCCGGGGATGCACCAGCACGCGCTCGCGGCCGACGGCGGCCAACAGTCCCACCTGGGCCGGACCGATGATGGTGCCCGACCGCACCGCCACGTCGCCGGGCTGGACGTCGTCGCCGGTCCTGCGGACGTACGCGCCGGAGCGCACCCCGCGCAACACCGTCACCCGCGCATCGCCGCCGTCGGTCCACCGCAACGGCAGCACCGCGTCGGCGAGCGTCGGCATCGGCGCGCCGGTCTGCACCCGGGCTGCCTGACGTGGCTGCAACCTGCTCGGCGTGCGGGCGCCCGCCTCGATGACGCCCATCACCGGCAGGCTCACCTCACGCTCGGCCGGTTCTTCGCCGTCGCCGTCGTCGGCGTCGCCGACGCCGAGCACGTCCACACTGCGCACGGCGTACCCGTCGATGGCGGCCTGGTCGAATCCCGGCAGCGGACGTTCGGTGACGACCTCCTCGGCGCACATCAAGCCCTGCGCCTCCGCGATCGCCACCCGAACCGGGCGCGGCGCCACCGCCGCAGCCGCCACCCGGGCCTGCTGTTCCTCGACCGAACGCACCGCTCCCCTATCTAGGCGCGAGGCCGTCAGCAGTCGACGAGCCCCAATCGCTCCACCAACCACCGCCGCAGTTCCGGCCCGTAGTCGTCGCGCTTCAACGCAAAGTCAACCGCAGCCTTGAGGTAGCCGCCGGGATTTCCGAGGTCGTGTCGAGAGCCGCGGTGCACCACCACGTGCACCGGATGGCCCTCGTTGATCAGCAGCGCGACGGCGTCGGTCAACTGGATCTCACCGCCCGCTCCGCGCGGGACGCGCTTGAGCGCGTCGAAGATCGCCCGGTCGAGCACGTAGCGTCCGGCCGCGGCGAACAGCGAGGGCGCGTCCTCGGGTTTCGGCTTCTCGTACATGCCCTTGACCCGCATCACGTTCGGGTTGTTGGTGTCGGCGACGGGTTCGACGTCGAACACGCCGTAGGCGCTGATCTCGTCGCGCGGCACCTCGATCGCGCAGAGCACCGAACCACCGCGCTTGGCGCGGACCTTCGACATGGTTTCGAGGACGCCCGTGGGCAGCACCAGGTCGTCGGGCAACAGGACCGCGATGGCGTCCTCGTCGGGCGCCAGGCGGTCCTCCACGCAGCTGACCGCGTGGCCGAGACCCAGTGGTTCGGCCTGGACGACCGATTCCACCTTGATGAGTGCCGGTGCGCGCCGGACCTTCTCCAGCATCGACTTCTTGCCGCGGGCCTCCAGCGTTCCCTCGAGGACGAGATCCTCGACGAAGTGCGCGACGACGCTGTCCTTGCCCTCGGAGGTGACGATGATCAGGCGTTGAGCGCCGGCCTCGGCCGCCTCTGCGGCGACCAGCTCGATGCCGGGGGTGTCCACCACGGGCAGCAGTTCTTTGGGAACCGTCTTGGTGGCAGGAAGGAACCGCGTCCCCAACCCCGCCGCGGGGACCACCGCTGTGTACGGAATCGGTACCTCAGGACGTGTCATCGTTCACACATTAACCTCCTTACGTCGGTTAAACGTGCCGAAGGTTGGTGTTCAGGGACGATGCGGTGAGCGGGACGAAAACCGAACTGCGCGCCGCGATCCTGGCGGCTCGTCGCACCTTGCCCGCACACGAGCACGACGCCGAGGCCCACGCGCTGGCCACACACGCGTGCGCCCTCATCGCCGACGGTGAGACGGTGTGCGCGTACGTGCCCGTGGGATCCGAGCCCGGTTCACCGGAGCTGATCGATTCTCTGCACCGCCGCAATGTCCGGGTGCTGCTGCCGGTCGCCCACCGGGACGCCGCAGGCCTGCCCGGGCCGCTCTGGTGGGGCGACTACGTCCCGGGCACCCTGGTGCGGGCGCGCTTCGGCCTGCTCGAACCCGCCGAGCCATGGTTGCCGCCCGAAGCGGTTGCCGATGCATCCCAGCTGCTGGTGCCCGCGCTGGCCGTCGACCGGCTCGGCATGCGGCTCGGCCGCGGTGCGGGGTTTTACGACCGCACACTGCCGCTGGCATCGCCGTCGGCGCGCCTGGTCGCGGTGGTCCGCGACGACGAACTCGTCGAACGACTGCCTTCCGAGCCCCACGACGTCGCGATGACCCACGCGCTGACGCCCCTCCGCGGCCTGGTACCCCTCGGACGGGAATGACCAGCGCCACGTAGCGGTTCTAGCACTTGAGCCGGTAGAGTGCTAAGAAGTTTGTCACCTCGGAGGTTTTCGTGCCTACCTATTCCTATGCGTGCACTGAATGCGGCGATCGGTTCGACGCGGTTCAGGCGTTCAGCGACGCCGCGCTGACCACCTGCAACAAGTGCAGCGGTCGCCTGCGCAAGCTCTTCGGCAACGTGGGAGTGGTCTTCAAGGGCAGCGGCTTCTACCGCACCGACAGCCGTGAGGCGAGCAAGAGCTCGTCGAACGGGTCCAGCGGCGCCGAGTCGACCGGCTCCTCCTCATCGTCGGACAAGTCGTCGGACAAGTCGTCGGACAAGTCGAGTTCCCCGTCGACGAGCGACTCCGGTTCGAGTTCGTCGTCGTCGTCCAGTTCCACCGCGGCCGCGGCCGCCTCGAGCTGACCCCGAGGTTATCCACAGGCGGACGCGCGTCCGCCCCATCGGTCGCGCCCGCTGCCTAGGTTGGCGGCATGGGCGAGTCTCTCAACGCGTCGCCGCTGCGCCGGCTCGCCGAGATCCTGCGCCCGGATTGGTCGCGCACGCTGGCAGCACGTCGCATCGCCGCGGGCGGGCTCGTCGTGCTGGCCGCCGTTGCGGCACTGCGCCCGAACCCGGGCGACGACCGCGTCGACGTGGTGGTCGCAGCCCGCGATCTCGCGCCGGGCGTCGCGCTCGGCGGTGACGACGTCCGACTGGAAACCCGAACCGCGGCAACGATTCCCGACGGCGCGCAGGCCGACCTGGCGGCGGTCGTCGGTGCGACCCTGACCAGCCCCGCCCGCCGGGGCGAAACCCTCACCGACGTGCGACTGCTGAGCCCGCGGCTGGCCGAGGCCTCGGTGGGCGCAGAAGCGCGCATCGTCCCGCTGCACCTGGAGGAGACCGCGGTGCTCGACCTGATCCGCCCCGGCGATGTGGTCGATGTGCTCGCCGCCGGCGCCGAGACCGACGCCCGCCCCGCCGTCGTCGCGACCGATGCGATCGTCGTGCTGGTCTCGCAGAGGCCGACCGGCGCCGCCAACGGCACCGACCGCGTCGTGCTGGTCGCGCTACCCGCTCGCGCCGCCAACGAGGTGGCCGCCGCGACGCTGGTGCAGGCCGTCACGCTGACCATCCACTGAATCCGTCGGGACTGTGGCGCCTCGCGACATTCCGCCCCTGTCCCGTGGCCGGTCGAACTACCCTGCGTGTCTGTCGGTCACACCGCCTGCAGAGAGGATTCGAGTCAGCATGTTGAAGGGCTTCAAGGAGTTTCTCGCCCGGGGCAACATCGTCGACCTGGCGGTCGCGGTGGTCATCGGTACCGCGTTCACGGCTCTGGTCACCAAGTTCACCGAAAGCGTCATCCAGCCGCTGATCAACCGCATCGGCGCCGGAGGCGAGGCCGAATACGGCGTCCTGCGGATCGGCATCGGCGGCGGGCAGACCATCGACCTCAACGTCCTGCTGTCGGCGGCCATCAACTTCATCCTGGTCGCCGCCGTCGTCTACTTCCTCGTCATCCTGCCGTACAACCGGTTGCGCAAGAAGGGCGAGGTCGAGCAGGCGCAGGACACGGAGTTGACGCTGCTGACCGAGATCCGCAACATTCTCGCCGAAACCAACGGGTCCTCGGGCTCCCATGCCGCACCCGGCACCGGGCCCAGCCCGGACACCGCGAAGCACACCAGCGCCGATAAGGACTGACGGGACTGACCGCGAACACGAAACAGCCCCCGGAGGATTCCGGGGGCTGTTTGCGTCGGGAGAGGCGTCAGTTCATGTTCCAGGGCTCGCCGTAGGTGGTGACGGAGTCACCGGCCGACGAGATCAGCCGGGCGAACGGACGCAGCAGCACACCACCGGCAGCACCGGTCACCGTGCCATGCGCGTTCGACACCGCCACACCGCCGGCCGGACCCGCGACATCCACCGAGAACGTCGCGACTTCCTGGATACCGGGGCCATTACCGAGGTCGGCGCTGATCGACACCCCCGGGAACAAATTCGGCGTCGTGACGAAGTTGCCCGCGGGGTAATTCAAGGGATTGAACGGCGCCTGGTCGAACAGGATGTTGGGGGTGGTGTAGCTGAAGTTGATGCCCACACCCAGCGACCACGGGAAGCCGATCTGGTAACCCAGCTCCAGGGTGCCCTCGAAATCATCGGCACCTTCGCCGGCAACGATGTACTTGGCCCGCCCCGAATGGAACCACTCGCGCGTCAGCCGGTTGCGGTCCAACGGAAACACACCGTTGAGGAACGTGTCCCACTGCTGAATGGTCAGCGTCCGATCCTGGCCATCCACCAAGCTCAGCTCGTTGTCCAGCCCTGCGTGAGAGGTGCCAGTGCTCACGAACAACGACGCGATGGCTCCCGAGATGGTCAGGACCAGCGCCATCAGCACCCGACTGAATGCCTTCATGATCTCCCTAGCTATGTCGATTCAGGGCCCCCGGCGGACCCCGCATGTGTTGTCGGTGCGAGCCTCATGTGACGCAGATAAGAGGCTTCAAGTGCGGCTCTTACGTTTTGCTCATCGTCGACACGAGGAACATATCGGCCGCGTGGCGAAGCGGCAACGCGGGGGGAGTGTTTCAAATCACTCCCGGCGTGATTGGTCAGGTTTGCTGATCCACAAGGGTTTTCGATTGACGCCTCCGTTAACACCGTTGATCGGCCGGCACCCCGATGGCACAACGCGACCACGACCACACGCCGATTGTTGCCGTTCACCGATTGGCAAAGTGGGGTTGGGGGAAACGAAAACGGCCCCCGGAGATCCGGGGGCCGATTCGTTGCCTGGGAGTGGCGGTTAGTTCATGTTCCAGGGTTCGCCGTAGGTGGTGACGGAGTCACCGGCCGACGAGATCAGCCGGGCGAACGGACGCAGCAGCACACCACCGGCAGCACCGGTCACCGTGCCATGCGCGTTCGACACCGCCACACCGCCGGCCGGACCCGCGACATCCACCGAGAACGTCGCGACTTCCTGGATACCGGGGCCATTACCGAGGTCGGCGCTGATCGACACCCCCGGGAACAGGTTCGGCGTCGTGACGAAGTTGCCCGCGGGGTAATTCAAGGGATTGAACGGCGCCTGGTCGAACAGGATGTTGGGGGTGGTGTAGCTGAAGTTGATGCCCACACCCAGCGACCACGGGAAGCCGATCTGGTAACCCAGCTCCAGGGTGCCCTCGAAATCATCGGCACCTTCGCCGGCAACGATGTACTTGGCCCGCCCCGAATGGAACCACTCGCGCGTCAGCCGGTTGCGGTCCAACGGAAACACACCGTTGAGGAACGTGTCCCACTGCTGAATGGTCAGCGTCCGATCCTGGCCATCCACCAAGCTCAGCTCGTTGTCCAGCCCTGCGTGAGAGGTGCCAGTGCTCACGAACAACGACGCGATGGCTCCCGAGATGGTCAGGACCAGCGCCATCAGCACCCGACTGATTGCCTTCATGATCTCCCTAGCTATGTCGACGGCGAACCTCCGGCCCACCGTGTTTTGTTGTTCGTGCCTGGCCCCACCGCTACACCACACACGACGCAGGAGCCTCATGTGACGCAAATGAGAGACCTCACATGCAGCTCTTACGTTTTGCTCATTCTCGAACGAGAGGAACATAACGGTCGGACATTGGCCCGGCAACGTGAGATCGCCGCCGCGTACCAGGGCGTTACGCGACCTGCCCTTTTGCTCGTTCAGGCGCGAATGGCGGGGTAACAGGGCGGTAACACGACGGCGCCGTCGGATCAGGCCGCCCGCCGGGCACACCGGGTTCAGCCGAACGCCGGCGAAGCGATCCGCCCCCACCGGCGGCCGACACCGAAACCCATGATCAGACGTGGTGTGGGGGGCGATTGTCGCGTAACCATTGGTCGTGTTCGACGTCGTCGTCGGGCGATCGGGGATCGCGCTCGTCGGCCGACACGCGGGGCAGGGTCTCGCCGAAGACGTCGTTAACTGACTCCGGCCGGTCGTCGCGCCGCTCAGCCATGGCCGCCTCCACTGTGATTAAGATCACACCTCTGCCACGCGAGGCGTGCTCAGATCTCCAAGCTGGAGAGTTGCCCGATGATCTGGACCGCCAGCGGGTTCAGCGTGGCCATCCCGTCGCGCACCGCGGCGCGGGAACCCGCGAGATTGACCACCAGGGTGCTTCCGGAGATGCCGGCGAGGCCGCGCGACACCCCGGCGTCGCCGATGCCCGCCGACAGCCCGGACGCGCGCAGCGCCTCCGAGATGCCGAGCAGCTCGCGGTCGAGGATGTCGCGGGTGGCTTCCGGGGTGACGTCGCGGGGTGTGACACCGGTGCCGCCGACGGAGACCACCAGATCGACGCCGCCGATCACCGCGGTGTTGAGTGCGTTGCGGATCTCCACCTCGTCGGACGAGACGACGACGACGCCGTCGACCACGAAGCCCGCCTCACCGAGCAGCTCGGTGACCAACGGACCGCTGTGGTCTTCCTCATCGCCGTGTGCGGTGCGGTCATCGACGACCACGACTAGTGCCCGGCCCACCAACTCCCCTGGCTGTTCCATGAGTGCAACCGTATATCCGGGGCGTGACATCGGTGCGGCCACTCTCAACGTGATCGATCCGGTCGGCGTGCTCACTGCTGCGCCTTGCCGAGAGTCACCTGCACCGTCTGCGGCTTTCCCGCGGGGTCCAGGTACGTCAGGGTCACCTGGTCGCCGGGCGCTTTCGAGCGCACGGCCGCGACGAGGGCGTCGGCGCTGTTGATGATCCTTTCGTCGACCTTGGTCACCACGACACCGCTCGGCAGCCCGGCCGCGGCCGCAGCGCCGCCGGGGGTGACCTCGACGATGCGCGCACCGTCGATGGCCGCGTCGTTGCCCACCTGGACACCCAGCGAGGCGTGTGCGGCAGAGCCGTTCTTGATCAGCTCGTCCGCGATGCGCTTGGCCTGATCGACGGGGATGGCGAAGCCCAGGCCGATCGAACCGCTCTGCGCCTGCGGACCCGCATCGCCCCCGAGCGTGGCGATCGCGGAGTTGACGCCGACTAGTTCGCCGTTCATGTTGACCAACGCGCCGCCGGAGTTGCCCGGGTTGATCGCGGCGTCGGTCTGGATCGCGTCGAGCACGGTGTTCTGGTTCTGGGCGTCACCGCCCGCGGCGACCGGCCGGTTGAGCGCGCTGATGATGCCGGTGGTGACGGTGCCCTCCAGGCCCAGAGGGGAGCCGATGGCAACCACGTCCTGGCCGACGCGCAGGTTCGACGACGAGCCGATCGTGATCGGCGTCAGGTCGGACACATTCTCGGCGCGGACAACGGCGATGTCGCTGCTCGGGTCGGTCCCGACGACGGTGAACGAGGTGGTGCGACCGTTGGCGAAGGTGACCTTGGTCTGTGCGCCCGCGGGCCGCCCGGGGCCGTCCTGCGCGGCGGACACCACGTGGTTGTTGGTCAGGATCAGGCCGTCGGAGGACATGATCACGCCGGATCCCTCCTCGGACGCCCGGCCCATGTCGGTCTCGAGCTTGACGACGCTGGGCACCACCTTGGCCGCGACCTGCTCGACCGAGCCGGCGGGCAGGCTGGCGGCAGGCACGCTCGGCGCGGCACCGGGAACCGACGACGTCGCCGACGGCCGGTCCGTCTGCACGAGCATCGCGACACCGCCGCCGATACCGGCCGACACCATTGCGACGGCAAGGGCACCGGCCGTCAGAGCGCCTGCGCGAGAACGCTTTTGCGGTACGGGCGCAACCTGGGGCGCGGGAGCACCGCGGTACGGGTCGTAGGGCGCGCGGTACGGCTGCTGCGGTTGCTGCGTCGCGTAGCGCCAGTCGTAGGGCTGCTGTTGATACGGGCTTTGACGCTGCGCACCGGGGTAGCCGGGCGTCACCTGCTCGGGGCCGGCGGGCCGACGACCTGGCGGCGGGGGCGGCGGCGGCGTGTACCTCGGGTGGTTCGTCATGTCGCTGGGGGCTCTTTCTTCAAATTCGTCGACTCGGGTCCGTCATCAGTCACAACGTCGGGCACCCGTTCACAGTGCCCAGGGGGGCTGAGAATCCACTTAGAGAACATTCGGGACATACCCAGATTAGGTTGGCCGGCCACGTCCCTACCGATCATTGTCGACGGTGAGCCCTGGTTGGGTCACCTCGGTGAGGGCGCGTGTCGGCGCCGGTCGGCGGGCACCTCGAGCGTCGGGCGCCCGGGCAGCACCAAGTGCATCGCGGTGCCGGGGGGCGTTCCGCCCGGCAGGGCGTCTTCGACGCGCAGCGTGCCGCCGTGCTTGAGCACAACCTGTTTGACGATCGCCAGCCCCAGCCCGGACCCGGGCATCGCGCGGGCGGACGTCGAGCGGTAGAAGCGCTCGAACACCAGCCCGCGTTCCTGCGGTGGAATGCCCGGACCCTGGTCGCTCACCACCAACTCGGCGTACAGGGGGTCGATCTGGGCCAGGCGCACGCCGACCCGGCCGCCGGGCGGACTCCACTTCGCCGCATTGTCGAGCAGGTTGAGCACGGCGCGGCCCAACCCGGCGCCGTCGCCGTAGACCAGCCAGGGCGTGCAGGACACGTCGAATTCGATGTCATTGCGGCGACGGCGAATTCGTTCCAGGGAGCGGTCGACGATCTCGGCTATGTCGACCGATTCGTGGATGACGATTCCCGCGTCGTCGCGGGTGAGGTCGACGAGATCACCCACCAGCGTCGACAATTCCTCGATCTGGGCGATGACGTCGGAGCGCAGTTCGGCCATCTCGTTCTCCGGCAGCCGCGGCGCGCCGGGGGCCATCGAGGCCATCAGCAGCTCGACGTTGGTGCGCAACGACGTCAACGGCGTGCGCAGCTCGTGACCGGCGTCGGTGACCAGCCGCGCCTGGCGTTCCCGGGACTCGGCGAGCGCACGCAGCATCATGTTGAACGCCTCGGTGAGCCGGGCGAGTTCGTCGCTGCCGAACACCGGGATGGGACGCAGGTCATCGGTGCGCGCCACCCGTTCGGCGGCCTGCGTCAGCCGGGCGACCGGCCGCAGTCCCGCCCGGGCGACCGCGCCGCCGGCCATGGCGGCGACCGCGACGCCAACGCCGCCGACGATGAACAACACCGTGCTGAGGCGTTTGAGCAATTGGCTGGTCGGCGCCATGCTCTTGGAGATCAGCAGGGAGCTGTCGTTGGGCAGGTGCATGGCCAGCACCCGCTGGTGGTTCACGGTGCGCAGCGACATGATCAACTCGCCGCGCAGCACCGCCTTCTCGGGTTCGCCGAGCGGCAGGGTCTGCCCCTCCTGATTGGTGGTGAAGATCGCCCGGCCGGGGATCACCAGCATCGCGTTGACGTCGGAGTACGCGGTGCCCTCGATCGCCTTGCTGGGGTCCGCCTCCAGAGATCCGCTCTCGATCAGCAACCTGGCCCTGGTGCGCAGTTGGGTGTCGACGTCGTCGTACAGCGCGCGGGAGACCACGGCCCACACCGCGACGGCCATCAGCACCACGACCATCGCCACCATCGACATGGCCAGCAGCATCACGCGCCAGCGCAGCGACACCGAACTGGTTTGCGACTGGGTTGGAAATGAATGGGGTTGTGGCACAAACCCGTAACTCATCGCCGGCATCACGGAGGTGTCTCGCGCAACACGTAACCCACCCCGCGCACGGTGTGGATCAGTCGCGGCTCTCCTTCGGCCTCGGTCTTGCGGCGCAGGTAGCCGACATAGACCTCCAGGGCATTGCCGGAGGTGGGGAAGTCGAAACCCCACACCTCCTCGAGGATGCGGCTGCGCGTCAGCACCCGTCGCGGGTTGGCGATGAGCATCTCCAGCAGCGCGAATTCGGTTCGGGTGAGGCTGATCTGGCGCTCGCCGCGCGTGACCTCGCGGGTGACGGGGTCGAGGGACAGGTCCGAGAACGTCATCGCGGGCGTGTCGGCGCCGTCGTCGGGGGTGGTGCGGCGCAGCAGCGCGCGCATCCGCGCCAGCAGTTCCTCCAGCGCGAACGGCTTCGGCAGGTAGTCGTCGGCGCCCGCGTCGAGGCCGGCCACCCGCTCGGAGACCGAATCGCGGGCGGTCAGCACGAGGATGGGCAGGTCGTCGCCGGTGCTGCGCAGCTGACGGCACACCTCGAGGCCGTCCAGTCGCGGCATCATCACGTCGAGCACCAGGGCGTCGGGCCGGTCGCTGGCGATCAGGTCGAGGGCCTCGAGGCCGTCCTGGGCGAGATCGACGGAGTACCCGTTGAATGACAGCGAGCGACGCAGTGATTCGCGCACCGCACGATCGTCGTCAACGACAAGAATGCGCACAGCCACAGTGTCGACCCCCTATCTGAGAGTGACCTGAGAGGCGCCCGGGAAGTTAGCGGCGGTCGAGGTCGATCAGGCCGAGGCGGGCGGCCTTGAGCAGCCGGCGCGGCACCTTGTGCTGCTGACCGGCGACGGTCACGCCGACGAGGTTGGGGCGCTCGGCCTTCCACTGCGCGCGGCGGCTACGGGTGTTCGCGCGCGACATCCGGCGCTTGGGCACAGCCATGGTCGAGATCTCCTCTTGAGGGGTGAGTACGTGCGCCGCGCGATCTCCGACATCGCGTGCGCGGTGCCCTTCAGGATAGCCAACGACCTGCGTAGCCTCCAAAACAGCGGCATTCCGCCACACGCCTTGACGCGATACCGCCGGTACCCGCTAACCTACCGGTTGGTTGAGGCCGCGACGAAGGGAGCCTGCGTGACCTCCTCTTCTCCCGCGCCCGGTCCGGTTCGCATCGGCAACTGCTCGGGGTTCTACGGCGACCGGCTCGCGGCGATGCGGGAGATGCTCACCGGCGGTGACCTCGACTACGTCACCGGCGACTACCTCGCCGAGCTGACCATGCTGATCCTGGCCCGTGACCGCGCGAAAGACCCCGGTCGCGGCTATGCCAAGACGTTTCTGACCCAGCTCGAGGACTGCCTCGGCCTGGCGCTCGACCGGGGCGTGCGCATCGTCGCCAACGCCGGCGGCCTCAACCCGGCGGGCCTGGCCGACGCCGTGCGCGGGCTCGCCGAGCGGCTCGGGCTGACCGTGAAGGTGGCCCACGTCGAGGGGGACGACCTGCTCGCGCGCTCCGGCGAGTTCGGCTTCGGCGCCCCGCTGGCGGCCAACGCCTACCTCGGCGCGTGGGGCATCGTCGACTGCCTCGACGCCGGCGCCGACGTCGTCGTCACCGGGCGGGTGACCGACGCGTCGGTGATCGTCGGGCCCGCCGCTGCACACCACGGCTGGGCCCGCACGGACTACGACCGGCTGGCCGGCGCGGTCGTCGCCGGCCACATCATCGAGTGCGGCACCCAGGCCACCGGCGGCAACTACTCCTTCTTCGCCCGGGATTTCCCCGATCTGACGGCCCTGACCCACCCCGGCTTCCCGCTCGCCGAGATCCACGCCGACGGCTCGTCGGTGATCACCAAACACCCCGGTACCGGCGGCGCGGTCACGCAAGACACCGTCACCGCGCAACTGCTCTACGAGATCGGCGGCGCCCGCTACGCCAATCCGGACGCCACGCTGCGCGTCGACACCGTCGAGTTGTCTGACGACGGACCGGACCGGGTGCGGATCAGCGGCGTGCGCGGCGAGCCGCCGCCACCGACGTTGAAGGTGTCGCTCAACAGCATCGGCGGGTTCCGCAACGAGATGGCGCTGGTGCTCACCGGCCTGGACATCGAGGCCAAGGCCGAGCTGGTGCGACACCAGCTGGAGGCCGCCCTGACGGTCAAGCCGGCCGAGCTGGTGTGGACGCTGGCGCGCACCGATCATCCGGACGCCGACACCGAGGAAGCCGCGAGCGCACTGCTGCGCTGCGTGGTACGCGATCCCGATCCGGCCAACGTCGGACGGCAGTTCTCTTCGGCGGCAGTGGAATTGGCGTTGGCCAGCTACCCCGGCTTCCACGCCACCAGTCCGCCAGGTCAGGGTCAGGTGTACGGAGTCTTCAAGCCGGCGTTCGTCCCGGCGACCGAGGTACCGCATGTGGCCGTGCGCCCCGACGGCAGCCGGGTGGACATCGCGCCCGCCGCGCAGACACTGGCTCTCGAACCCGTCCCGCCGTTCGCGCTGCCCGAGCCGTTACCGTTCGGCGAGACCCGGCGGGTGCCGCTCGGTGCCATCGCGGGTGCCCGCAGCGGCGACAAGGGCGGCAGCGCGAACATCGGCGTCTGGGTGCGCACGAACGAGCAGTGGCGCTGGCTGGCGAACACGCTGACCGTCCACAGGCTGCGTGAATTGCTGCCGGAGACAGCGGACCTGCCGGTCACACGACATGTGCTGCCCAACCTTCGGGCGGTCAACTTCGTCGTCGAGGACATCCTCGGCGACGGCGTCGCCTATCAGGCGCGGTTCGATCCCCAGGCCAAGGGCTTGGGCGAATGGCTGCGCAGCAGGACAATCGAGATACCCGAGGAGCTATTGCCATGAGCATCTGGCACACCCCCGAACGCGAGCAACTGCGAAAGACGGTGCGCGCGTTCGTCGAACGCGAGGTGCTTCCACACGTAGACGAGTGGGAGCGCTCCGGCGAATTGCCTCGCGAACTGCATCGCAAGGCCGGCGACGCCGGTCTGCTGAGCGCGCCGTACCCCGAGGCCGTGGGCGGCGGGGGTGGCGACGGCGCCGATGCGGTGGTGATCTGCGAGGAGATGCACTACGCCGGCGCCCCGGGCGGGGTGTTCGCGTCGCTGTTCACCTGCGGGATCGCGGTGCCGCACATGATCGCCTCGGGCGATCAGCGGTTGATCGACACCTACGTACGGCCGACGCTGACCGGCGAGAAGATCGGCTCGCTGGCGATCACCGAACCCGGCGGCGGCTCGGACGTCGGCCACCTGACCACCAAAGCGGTGCGCGACGGTGGCGATTTCATCGTCAACGGCGCCAAGACCTACATCACCTCCGGAGTGCGGGCCGACTACGTGGTGACCGCGGTACGCACCGGCGGTCCGGGCGCGGGAGGTGTCTCGCTGATCGTCGTGGATAAAGACGGACGCGGCTGCTCACCTGGTCTTCAAGTCACCCGCAAGCTCGACAAGATGGGCTGGCGCTCCTCGGACACCGCCGAACTGTCCTACACCGACGTGCGGGTGCCCGCGGCCAACCTGATCGGCGCGGAGAACAGCGGCTTCCTGCAGATCGCCGGGGCGTTCGTCTCCGAGCGGGTGGGCCTTGCGACGCAGGCGTATTCGAGCGCGCAGCGCTGCCTGGACCTGACCGTCGAGTGGTGCCGCAACCGCGAGACCTTCGGCAAGCCGCTGATCTCTCGGCAGTCCGTGCAGAACACGCTGGCCGAGATGGCCCGTCGCATCGACGTCGCACGGGTGTACACCCGTCACATCGTGGAGCGGCAACTGCTGGGCGAGAGCAACCTGATCGCCGAGGTCTGCTTCGCCAAGAACACCGCCGTGGAGGCCGGGGAGTGGGTGGCCCACCAGGCCGTGCAACTGTTCGGCGGCATGGGTTACATGGCCGAGTCAGAGGTCGAGCGCCAGTACCGCGACATGCGCATCATCGGGATCGGCGGCGGCACCACCGAGATCCTCACCTCGCTGGCGGCCAAGACGATGGGATTCCAGTGACGACACTGCGTTCCACGCTCGACCCGGCATCGACGGGTTACGGCGAGGCGGCCGCGGTGATTTCGGCCAAGATCGCCGAACTCGAGACCGAGCACGCCAAGGCGCTGGCCGGTGGTGGCCCGAAATACGTTGCACGCCATCATGATCGCGGCAAGCTCACCGCGCGAGAGCGCATCGAGTTGCTGCTCGACCCCGACTCGCCGTTCCTGGAGTTGAGCCCGCTCGCCGCGTGGGGCAGCGACTTCACCGTCGGGGCCAGCGTGGTGACCGGCATCGGTGCGGTCGAGGGTGTCGAATGCCTGATCGTCGCCAACGACCCGACGGTCAAGGGCGGCACCAGCAACCCGTGGACGCTGAAGAAGATCCTGCGTGCCAACCAGATCGCATGGGAGAACCGGCTGCCGGTGATCTCGCTGGTGGAGTCCGGCGGCGCGGACCTGCCGACGCAGAAAGAGATCTTCATCCCCGGCGGCCGGATGTTCCGCGACCTGACCCGGCTGTCGGCGGCGGGCATTCCCACCATCGCGCTGGTGTTCGGCAACTCCACCGCGGGCGGCGCCTACATCCCCGGCATGTCCGACCACGTCGTGATGATCAAGGAACGCTCCAAGGTATTCCTGGCCGGACCGCCGCTGGTGAAGATGGCCACCGGCGAGGAGGCCGACGACGAGTCGCTGGGTGGAGCCGAGATGCACGCCCGCACATCCGGTCTGGCCGACTACTTCGCCGTCGACGAAGCCGATGCCGTGCGGATCGGGCGCCGCATCGTGGCCCGGCTGAACTGGCGCAAGCAGGGACCGGCCCCCGCGCCGGTCACCGAACCGCGCTACGACGCCGAGGAACTGCTCGGCATCGTGCCCGCCGACCTGCGCATCCCGTTCGATCCCCGCGACGTCATCGCCCGCGTGGTGGACGGCTCGGAGTTCGACGAGTTCAAGCCGATGTACGGCTCGTCGCTGGTGACCGGTTGGGCGACGTTGTACGGCTATCCCATCGGCATCCTGGCCAACGCCCGCGGTGTGCTGTTCAGCGAGGAGTCGCAGAAGGCCACCCAGTTCATCCAGCTGGCCAACCGTTCCGACACGCCGTTGTTGTTCCTGCACAACACCACCGGGTACATGGTCGGCCGCAAATACGAGAAGGGCGGGATGATCAAGCACGGCTCGATGATGATCAACGCCGTCTCGAACTCGACCGTCCCGCACATCTCGCTGCTGATCGGCGCCTCCTACGGCGCGGGCCACTACGGCATGTGCGGCCGCGCATACGATCCGCGGTTCCTGTTCGCATGGCCCAGCGCCAAGTCGGCGGTGATGGGCGGCACCCAGTTGGCAGGCGTTCTGTCGATCGTGAGCCGCGCCGCCGCCGAGGCCCGCGGCCAGCAGGTCGACGAGGACGCCGATGCCGCCCTGCGTGCGGCGGTCGAGGCGCAGATCGACGCGGAGTCCCTGCCGATGTTCCTGTCCGGCCGGCTCTACGACGACGGGGTCATCGACCCCCGCGACACCCGTACCGTGCTGGGAATGTGCCTGTCCGCCATCGCCAATGGCCCGATCGAGGGGACGTCGAACTTCGGCGTCTTCCGGATGTGAGGAGCACAATGGCCGAAACTGAAGTTATGCAGGCCAGTTCCCGGTTTCTTCCTGCACAACTTCAGACTCGGCGCGGGAGAGGGACATGATCACGCGAGTTCTGGTGGCCAACCGCGGTGAGATCGCCCGCCGCGTGTTCGCGACGTGTCGGCGGCTGGGCATCGGCACCGTCGCGGTCTACACCGACCCCGATGAGCGCTCGCCCCACGTCGGCGAGGCCGACGCGCGGGTGCGCCTGCAGGGCCGCAACGGATATCTCGACGCCGGCCAGCTGATCGCCGCGGCGAAGGCGTCGGGTGCCGACGCGATCCATCCCGGCTACGGGTTCCTCTCGGAGAACGCCGAATTCGCGGGCGCGGTGATCGACGCCGGGCTGACGTGGGTGGGGCCGCCGGTCGCGGCGGTGGCCGCGATGGGCTCGAAGATCGAGGCCAAGAAGATGATGGCCGCCGCGGGTGTGCCGGTGCTCGACGAACTCGACCCCGACGCCGTCACCGAGGACCAGCTGCCGGTGCTGATCAAGGCGTCCGCGGGCGGCGGCGGCCGCGGCATGCGCGTGGTGCGCGACCTCGCCGATCTCCCCGGCCAGGTCGAGGCGGCCCGCCGCGAGGCACAGTCGGCCTTCGGCGATCCGACGGTGTTCTGCGAGCGCTACCTGGCGACCGGCCATCATGTCGAGGTGCAGGTGCTCGCCGACCAGCACGGCACCGTCTGGGCGGTCGGCGAACGCGAGTGCTCGATCCAGCGGCGCCACCAGAAGATCATCGAGGAAGCCCCGTCTCCGCTCGTCGAACGGACGGCGGGCATGCGCGCCAAGCTGTTCGACGCCGCACGGTTGGCCGCCACCGCGATCGACTACACGGGTGCGGGGACCGTCGAGTTCATGGCTTCACCTGATGGGCCAGACGCCGGCTCCTTCTTCTTCCTCGAGATGAACACGCGGCTGCAGGTCGAGCACCCCGTCACCGAGGAGACCACCGGGCTGGATCTCGTCGAACTGCAACTGCTGGTCGCCGACGGTGGCCGCCTCGACCCCGAAGCGCCGCCGTCGCGGGGCTACTCGATCGAGGCGCGCATCTACGCCGAGGATCCGGCCAAGGGCTGGCAGCCGCAGGCCGGCACCGTGCACCGGTTCGACGTTCCGCCGAATGTTCGCGTCGACTCCGGCGTCGTCGCCGGCTCGGTTGTGTCGATCTTCTACGACCCCATGCTGGCCAAGGTGATCTCCTTCGCGCCCGACCGCCGCCGGGCCGCGCTCGTCCTCGCCGACGCGCTGGCCCGCACCCGCATCCACGGGGTCCGCACCAACCGCGACCTGTTGGTCAACGTGCTGCGCCATCCCGCCTTCCTCGACGGCGCCACCGACACCGCGTTCTTCGACACCCACGGTCTGACCGAGTTGGCCGCACCGCTGACCGATGACCGCGCGGTCGCCCTGTCCGCGGTGGCCGCGGCCCTGGCCGATGCGAGCCAGAACCGTTCCAGCGCAACGGTCTTCGCGGCCGCGCCCAGCGGCTGGCGCAACCTGGCCTCGGGCTACCAGACCAAGTGCTACGCCGACGGAGCGGGCACCGAGCACGAGGTGCGCTACCGGTTCACCCGCGCCGGCCTGGACCTGCCCGGTCAGGACGACGTCTCGCTGGTAACCGCCACGCCGACGCAGGTGGTGCTGGCTGTCGATGGTGTGGACCGGCCGTTCGACGTCGCGCGCTACGCCGACACCGTGTTCGTCGACTCGCCGCTGGGCCCGGTGCAGCTCACCGCGCTGCCGCGCTTCGGCGACCCGAGCGCCGCGGTCGCTCACGGCTCGCTGCTCGCGCCGATGCCCGGTTCGGTCCTGCGCATCGCCGCGGCGGTGGGCGACACCGTCGCCGCCGGCCAACCGCTGGTGTGGCTGGAGGCGATGAAGATGGAGCACACCGTGACCGCGCCCAGCGACGGCGTGCTCACCGAACTGAACGTCGAGACCGGCCAGCAGGTCGACGCCGGCGCCATACTCGCCCGAGTGGAAAGCACAGAAGGAGCCCGCGAATGACCGCGTGCAGTTTCGTCGAGACCGAAGAGCAGCAGGCGCTGCGCAAGGCCGTGGCCGCGATGTCGGCCGAGTACGGCCAGGACTACTACCTGGAGAAGGCCCGCGCCGGGCAGCACACCGACGAGTTGTGGAGCGAGGCAGGCAAACTCGGCTTCATCGGGGTGAACCTGCCCGAGGAGTTCGGCGGCGGCGGCGCGGGCATGTACGAGCTGTCGCTGGTGATGGAGGAGATGTCGGCCGCCGGCTGCCCGCTGCTGCTGATGGTGGTCTCCCCCGCCATCAACGGCACGATCATCGCCAAGTTCGGCACCGAGGACCAGAAGAAGCACTGGCTGCCGGGCATCGCCGACGGCTCGATCACGATGGCGTTCGCGATCACCGAACCCGATGCGGGGTCCAACAGCCACCGCATCACCACCACCGCACGCCGCGACGGCAGCGACTGGATCCTGTCCGGTCAGAAGGTCTACATCTCCGGTGTCGACCAGGCGCAGGCCGTGCTCGTCGTCGGACGCACCGAAGACCATAAGACGGGCAACCTCAAGCCGGCGCTGTTCATCGTGCCGACCGACACCAGGGGTCTGAGCTGGACGAAGATCGAGATGGAACTGGTCAGCCCGGAGAACCAGTTCCAGGTGTTCCTCGACGAAGTGCGGTTGCCCGCCGACGCACTGGTCGGCTCCGAGGACGCCGCGATCGCGCAGTTGTTCGCGGGCCTGAACCCCGAACGGATCATGGGTGCGGCGAGCGCCGTCGGCATGGGCCGGTTCGCGATCAACAAGGCCGTCGACTACGTCAAGACGCGGCAGGTGTGGAAGACGCCGATCGGTGCGCACCAGGGGCTGTCACATCCGTTGGCGCAGAACCACATCGAGATCGAGTTGGCCAAGCTGATGATGCAGAAGGCGGCGTCGCTCTACGACATGGGAGACGACGTCGGCGCCGCCGAGGCCGCCAACATGGCCAAGTACGCCGCCGGTGAGGCGTCGGTGCGCGCGGTCGACCAGGCCGTGCAGTCGCTCGGCGGCAACGGGCTGACCAAGGAGTACGGCATCGCCGCCGCGGTGGTCGCCTCGAAGCTGGCCCGCATCGCGCCGGTCAGCCGGGAGATGATCCTCAACTTCGTCGCCCAGACCTCGCTCGGCCTGCCCAGGTCGTACTGATGAGCACACTGGTCCGGTACGCGGTCGACGGGCCGGTCGCCCGCCTCACGCTCGACTCGCCGCACAACCGCAACGCGCTGTCGACCGCGTTGGTGGACCAACTGCACCAGGGCTTCACCGACGCGGTGGCCGAGCGCGGCGTGCGGGCCGTCGTGCTCGATCACACCGGCGGAACATTCTGCGCCGGGGCCGATCTCGGTGAGGCGGCCGGCCGCGACCCGGGCGAACTGGCCGTCGACCGGGCCCGCGAGATGACCCGGCTGCTGCGGCGCATCCTCGAGTTGCCGATCCCGGTGATCGGCGCCGTCGACGGGCATGTCCGCGCCGGCGGACTCGGCCTGGTCGGCGCGTGCGACATCGTGGTGGCCGGGCGGGCGAGCACCTTTGCGCTCACCGAGGCGCGCATCGGGGTGGCGCCGTCGATCATCTCGCTGACGCTGCTGCCGAAGATGACCGCCCGCGCGGCGGGCCGGTACTTCGTCACCGGCGAGAAGTTCGGCGCGGCGCAGGCGGCCGAGATCGGGCTGATCAGCATCGCCTCCGACGACGTCGAGGCCGAGATCGCGACGCTGGCCGCAGCGATCGCCAAGGCCTCACCGCAGGGCCTGGCGGCCTCCAAGGCGCTGACCACGACGTCGATCCTCGAGGCGTTCGACCGTCACGCCGAGGCGCTGACCAAGCAGTCGGCCGAGCTGTTCGTCTCCGAGGAGGCGCGCGAAGGCATGCTCGCCTTCCTCGAGAAGCGCCGGCCCCGCTGGGTGGGCTGATGCCGCGCGAGGTTCTTCTCACCGGGGCGACCGGCACGCTCGGCTCCCGGGTGCTGCCCGCCGCCCTGGCCGCCGGGCACCGGGTGCGTGCGCTGAGCCGGCGGGACCGCTCGGACGACTCGGGGGTGCGCTGGCATCGCGGCGACCTGCTCGCCGGCACCGGCGTCGATGCGGCCGTCGACGGCGTGGACGTCGTCGTCAACTGCGCCACACAGCCCACCGGCGACAAGGACGTCACCGCGATGGGCAACCTCGTGACGGCCGCGCGCCGCGCCGGCGTCGGCCACATCGTGCACGTGTCGATCGTCGGCATCGACCGGATCCCGCTGCCCTACTACCGGACCAAGTTGCGCGTCGAGCAGCTGTTGCACGACTCGGGTGTCGGGCACACCGTGCAGCGCGCCACCCAGTTCCACGATTTGATCCTCACCAGCTTCACCGCGCAGCGGTACTCGCCGGTGCTGTGGACGCTGCGCGGCGTGCGGTTCCAGCCGATCGACACCGCCGACGTCGCCACACGGCTGATCGCCCTCGTCGACGCCGAGCCGGGCGGCAGGGTGCCCGACATCGGCGGCCCCGCGGTGCATTCGCACGCCGAGTTGGCGCGCATGTTTCTCACCGCCCGCGGCAGCCGTCGCAGGGTGGTCGACGTGCCGGTGCCGGGCCGCATCGCCGCGGCGTTCCGCTCCGGGTCCAACCTCACCGCGGATTGCGCATTCGGCGCCGTCGGCTTTGCCGAATTCCTCTCGGCCGCAGATAAAGTTTGACGGTCTACATGCTTCGCCGTGATCGGTCAGGCCACAGTTTGGCCAACGTACTTGCATGTGCCACGGTTCGCCGTAGGCTCGTAAACGATGAGCACTCCAGCGTCGCGAAACGGTTCGATGCGTGCTGCTGACACCGATCGGATTCAGGTGGCGCAGTTGCTCACTGATGCCGCCGCCCAGGGGCGTCTGCAGCTCACTGAGTACGAGGACCGTCTGACCAGGGCATATGCCGCCCAGACCTACGACGAACTCGACCGGCTGTCGGCCGATCTGTTGGGCGCGGTCACCCGCGGCAGGGGCGGTGGCCCGTGTCATCCCGCTCCGTCGACGCTGCTGCTGGCGATCATGAGCGGCTTCGAGCGCCGCGGCCGGTGGAACGTGCCGAGGCGGATGACGACGTTCGCGCTGTTCGGCGGAGGCGTCCTCGATTTGCGGTACGCCGACTTCACCTCACCGGAGGTGGAGATCCACTCGTACTCGATCTTCGGCGGGCAGACCATCCTGGTGCCACCGGAGGTCAACGTCGACCTGCGTGGCGTCGGGGTGATGGGCACCTTCGACCACAGTGTGCAGGGCGAGGGTTCGCCCGGTGCGCCGTGTGTGTGCATCCGCGGGTTCGCGCTGTGGGGCAGCGTCGGCGTCAAGCGCAAGAAGCGCAAGGCGGGCTAGCGCAGCCGTCCGCTCTTCGCGCAAGCGCTCATCGCCTGCGGGCGCCGTTCCGGAACGCCGGTCTTGACGTCGACGACGAGGCCGACGACGCCGACCACGATCGCCAGCGACGACACCACGAGCAGCGTGGGATCAGTCCCGCCGGTCAGCGCCCCGCCGAGAACGACCAGGGCGACCGTGCCGGGCAGCACCCCGACGACCGTGGCTATCAGGTAGGGCAACAGCCTCACCGCCGAGAGCCCGGAGCCGAAGCTCACGAGCGAGAACGGAAGCGGCGAGATCAGCCGCAGCGACCCGACGGCGAGCCAGCCGCGGTGGGCAAGACGACGTTCCACAGCGGCCAGCGCCGGGTGGGTGAGCCGCGCGGCGACCGCGTCGCGTCCGATCATGCGGGCGAGACCGAAGGCCAGCGCCGCGCTCACCGCGGTGGCGGAGACGGCGACGGCGATGCCCATGGCCGGGCCGAACAAGAGCCCCGCGCTGAGCGTGAACGGAACCCGCGGCAAGACGACGGTGGCCAGCGCATGGGCGACGAAGAACACAATCGGCAACCACAGACCCGTGGTCTGGGCCCAGGCACGGATCTGCTCGACCTCCGGAGTGGGGACCACCAGCGCGACCGCCACGACCACCGCGAGGAACACGGCGGTGCCGATCAATCTCTGCCTCATGGTGGTGCGGTCAGCGCGCCGCGGGGCGGGGGGCGGGCTGGAACAGTTCGACGAAGTTGCCTGCCGGGTCGGACAACAGGACCTGTTGTCCGCCAGGGCCGCTGAGGATGTCGTTGCGGAACGTGACACCGGCGTCCCCGAGCCGCGCAACTTCGGCGGCGATGTCGTCGACGACGAGTTGGATGCGATTCCAGCCGCCGGGCTCCGGGGTCACGCCGTCGGGCATCGGACGCCCCGCGGAGCTCGTCGGCCCGGCCAGCAGCAGCTGCAACCGGCCGCGTACCACGGCCGCGAATGCGGGTGCGGCGTCGAAATCCACGGTGAAGCCCAGGTGGGTGGTGTAGAAGTCGACGGCGGCCCGCACATCGTCGACGAGGTAGCGAACGCGGGCGAGTTCGGTCGGCGCAGTTGTCGTCATAGCCAGTTCTCCTTTTCGTTGTTAGAGCGGCAGGAACCCGATACGGGTATCGAGTTCTCTTGCGACGCTTCGGAACTCCGGATACGTCGCGCGGTCGTCGGGTCCGGCGGCGGACGGATCCGACAGGCTCCAATGGGTCGTGGCGGCCGATCCGTGGTCGCGAGGGACCTCGCGGATCTTGTCGCACAACGTGATCACGTGATCGAAGCGCCGCCCGGCCACGGCGTCCAGAGGCTGCGGCCGCCAGGGCTTGAGGTCGATGCCGTAGTCCTCACGCAAGACCCGCAGCGCGTTCGGATGCAACTCCGGTTTGGGATGACTGCCCGCGCTGGCGACATCGACCCGGCCACCGCTGCGGTCGCGCAGCAGCGCCTCCGCAATCGGGGAACGCGCACTGTTACCCGTGCACAGGAACAGCACCGAGCGGCCGCTCGGCCACCCGCGGCCCGTCGGCATCAACGCCGGGTGCAGGGCGGTGGCAGCCTCGCCGAACGCGGTCGCACAGCGAGCAAGATCGAGATGGTAGTAGGTGTCGCGGCCGTCGAAGCTGCTGCGACGCATCGTCACCAGCCCGGCCTTGCGCAACAGCCCCAGGTGGTAGGACACCAGGTTCTGCGGCTCGTCGACGGCCGCGACCAATTCGCGCACGCGGCGGTCGCTGGACGCCAGTTCGGTCATCAGCGCCCAGCGCAGCGGGTGCGCGGCCATCCGCATGACCAGGGGAACCGTCGGGCCGTCGACCATGACCCGAACAATACATCAAACAGAGTTGATGCATCAATCCTATTTGATGGAATTACCGCCTGCGCCGGGACCGCAGGTAGTCGCCGACCACCGCGGCGCCCAACCCGTCGAGATCGGGCACCACGACCCGGCCCTCGACGCGGCGGGCGACCTGGTCGATGAACCGCGCCAGCCCGGGGTCGTTGCCCAGCCGGAAGATCGTCACCTGCGCGTCGAGTGCGGCGACCTCGTCGAATCCCTTGACCGTGTGGGCAATGGTCCGCGGGTGCGGCGGGTAGTCAAAAAAGACAGCAGAACCGCGGTCGTCGTTCGCGTCTCCCTCCAGGTGTGCGGTCGGCTCGCCATCGGTGACGACCAGAACCACCGGCTGGGCGTTGGGGTGCCGACGCAGGTGCCGCGCCGCCAACGCCAATGCGTGGTGCAGGTTGGTGCCCTGCTCGTAGACCCCTTCGAGCCCGGTGAGCTCGGCGGCGGTCACGGTGCGCGCGTAGCGGCCGAACGCGATGATCTGCAGCGCATCCGAGCGGAACCGCGTGCTGACGAGATGGTTGAGCGCCAGCGCGGTGCGTTTCATCGGCAGCCACCGGTTCTCCATCACCATCGAGAACGACGTGTCCACCAGCAGCGCCACCGCCGCCTGGGTGCGCGTCTCGGTCTCGGAGACCTCGACGTCCTCGACGGTGATCCGCACCGGCATGTCCGCCACCCCAGTGCCCGCGCGGCGCAGCACCGCGTTGGTCAGCGTGCGCGTCACGTTCCACGGTTCGGTGTCGCCGAACGCCCACGGTCGCGTCGCACCGGTCAGCTCACCGGCCGCACCGGCGCGGCGGGTGTCGCGCTCACCGCGTCGCCCCGAAAGCTGTTGTGCCACATCACGTAGCGCGGTCTGGCCGAGCTGACGCATCGCCTTCGGGGAGAGCCGCCACTGCCCGTCGGAGCCGCGATCGAGGAAGCCCTGGTCCATCAGCGCGCGTTCCAGCTCCGCGAGTGTGCGCGCGTCGACGGCGGCGTCGTCACCGAGTTGGCGGGCCAGCATCTCGAGGTCGACGTCCTCCATCGTCGCGCCGGCGTAGCTCTGTGACAGCGCTTCGGCGAGCTCTTCGAGTTCGGCGATGTCGGCCATCGCCTGGGTGCCCTCGCCCATGCCGAGCGGGTTGTCGCCGGAGAAGCGCGACGAGCCCGACCAATCCTCGCCCGGTCGCGCGGACTGCAGGTGGGCGTCGAGCCGGTTGAGCGCGTTCATCAGCGACGGCGAGCCGAACGCCTGCTGCGCCAACGCATCGAGCTCCGCGCGCTGGTCCGCCGACAGGCTGTTGCGGAACCGCTGCGCCGCGGCCGCACGTTGGGCCAGCGAGTCGAGCAGCTCGTCGATGTTGCGCGGGTTCTCCGGGAAGAACTCGCCGTGCTTGTTCATGAAGTTTTGAAAATCTTCCGGGGAATCCTGTCCTTTTGCGTGCTTGTCGAGCAGGTCGTTGAGGTCGTCGAGCATCTCGTTGACGCGCTGGCGGTCCTCGTCGGTGGCGTTCTCCAACGCCTGCTTCATCCCCGCGAACCGCTGGTCGAGCATCTCGCGGCCGAGCAGATCCTTGATCTGCTCGTACTTTTCGCGGGCCTCCGGCGATCGCCAGTCGTAGTCCGAGAGCTCCTGCACGGCCTTGGCGGGTGACGGCGGCAGCGACTCGATGCGCATCTCGTTGAACCGGGCGTCGTCGTCGAGCGCGCGGGCGAGTTCCTTGCGCTCGGCCAGCACCGCCTCGTCGAGCAGCTCCTTGATCTCGGCCAACGTGCCGTCGAGGTTGTTGCGAGCCAGCAGTTCCCGACGACGGCGGTTGGCCTCGGCGGCGAGCCGGTCGGCACCGCGCATGTTCTCGGTGCCGCGGCGCAGCATCTCGGACAACGCACGCCGCGGCGAGCTGCCCTCCATCACGTCCTGGCCGATCTGCTCCAGGGCCTCACGCAGGTCGATCGGCGGCGCCAGCGGGTCGGGCCCACCGGTGTACCGCGAGTACCGCGACAACCGTTTAGCCATAGACGGTTTCGCCTTCGCCGGACACCTTGTCGATGCGCTTGGCCAGATACAGCGCCTCGAGCGCCAGCTCGACGGCCGCCGCGCGCTGGCCGTCACTCGTCGCGCCGAGCCGCCTCTGGATCTCGGCGATCGCGGGCACCTCCGGCACGGCGGTCAGCACGTCGCGCGCCGACACCCGCTCGCCGGTGGTGACCGCCGAACCGTTCTCGATCGCCACCACGAGCGGTCCGACGTCGATGCCGCCGAGTAGCCGTTGCGCGGTGTCGGCGGTGGCCCGCCGCAGCAGGTGCTCGAGCACCGCCTGTTCGCGGCCCTCCTCGCCGGACTCGAATTCGAGCTTGCCGCGCAGCACGTCGACCACGCTCGACAGGTCGACGACGCGCGCCACCGGATCCTGTTCGCCGAGGACCGCCGAGCGGTGCCGCGCGGCGGCGGCGGCGGTCTCGGCGGCGGCGATCGCGAAGCGCGCCGAGACGCCGGAGCGCTGGTCGATCGAACGCGACTCGCGCAGGTATCGGGCGAACCGCGCGAGCACATGCAGCAGGTAGCCGGGCACCTCGGCGGCCAGGTGCGACTCCTGTTTGATAACGCCGACCTCGGCCTCGAGCTCGAGCGGGTAGTGCGTGCGGATCTCGGCGCCGAACCGGTCCTTGAGCGGGGTGATGATGCGGCCGCGGTTGGTGTAGTCCTCGGGGTTGGCGCTGGCGACGACGAGCACGTCGAGCGGCAGCCGCAGCGTGTAGCCCCGGACCTGGATGTCGCGCTCCTCCATCACGTTGAGCATCGACACCTGGATGCGCTCGGCGAGGTCGGGCAGCTCGTTGACCGCGACGATGCCGCGATGCGCCCGCGGGATCAGGCCGTAGGCGATGGTCTCCGGGTCGCCGAGGCTGCGCCCCTCGGCCACCTTGATCGGGTCGATGTCGCCGACGAGGTCGGCCACGCTGGTGTCCGGGGTGGCGAGCTTCTCGGTGTAGCGCTCGCTGCGGTGCCGCCACGCCACGGGGAGGTCGTCGCCACTGTCGGCGGCGCGGCGGATCGACTCGGGGGTGATCGGGCTGTACGGGTGCTCGCCCAGCTCGGAGCCGGCGATGACCGGCGTCCACTCGTCGAGCAGGCCGGTCAGCGCGCGCAGCAGTCGCGTCTTGCCCTGCCCGCGCTCGCCGAGCAACACCACGTCGTGGCCCGCGATCAGCGCGCGCTCGAGCTGCGGGATGACGGTGTCCTCGAAGCCCAGAATGCCGGGCCAAGCATCGCGGCCCTCGGCCAGCGCGGCGAGCAGGTTCTCCCGGATCTCTTCCTTGACGCCCCGCTCGCGATGACCGGAGGCTCTCAGCTCGCCGACGGTCCGAGGCAGATCTTGAGGTGCAGTCACCACTCCACGCTACGACTGCCGTCGAACCGCGGCAGCGGTTACCCTCTGCGCGAACATGACGTCACAATCCCGACATGCCCGCGAGTGTGGACTTCTGGCACGCCTGCGGCTGATTCGCGTGCCTCAAGTCCACACTCGCCGGGCGTTGAGCTGCGCGACGCGCGCGTCGAGCCGGACGTTGCCATTGTCGGGCCGGCCCGCCGTCCGCATCGCATCCAGAACTCGAGCCAGAACCACCGCGGGCCGGTAGCGCAGCAGGTCACGGCTCACTCGGACGATGATCCACCCCTCTGCTGCCAACTCCGCGAGCCGGTCGATGTCACGCGCCCGCTGGGCGGGATCGGTCCAATGTTGGGGACCGTCGTATTCCACCGCGACCTTCCATTGCGGCCAGCCCATGTCGAGCCGTGCGATGAATCGACCAAAGCGGTCGCACACCACGAGCTGGGTCGTCGGCGGCGGAAAGCCTGCCGCAACAAGGAGCAATCGTGTCCGCGATTCCTGGGGCGACTCGGCACCACCGTCCATGAGGCGCAGCACAGCCCGCAGCTGAACGGACCCGCGGGCGCCGCGGTGTCGATGAGCGACAGCCTCGATGTCGGCGGGCTTGAGATCGGTGGCGCGCGCGAGCGCGTCGACGTGGACCACGGCCCGCACCACCTGCCCCCGCCTGCCGAGGTCGAACGCCGTACGCGCCGGAGTGCTCGTCGAGATTCCCTTGACGCGGCACACCTCGTCGTCGGCGAGCGTTGCGCGGTGCACGACGATGCCGTCAGCCGTCACCGCCTCCGCGCGGATCAACTCGGCGGGGGCGTCGGCGTCGACCCAACGCGAACCGTGCAACGCCGCCGCTGAAAGCCCCGCCACCGTGGCGGCGCGCCCCGACCACAGCCACGCCGCGACGGCCCTCGCCGCCGCCGTCATCTCGAAGTCCTTCGGCGCATACACGTTGCGGTAGAGCATGTCGTAATCGCGGCGCAGCGCCCGCTTGCTCACGCGGCCGGCCGCCCGCGCTTCAGTGCCGATGAACGGCCGGTCGAGCTCCCCCATGCGCCGACGCTGACACCGTCGTCCGACATGAATCGGCGAGTGTGGACTTGAGTCACGCCGATCTGTGGATAGCGTGCCTCAAGTCCACGCTCGCGCCAGAACGCTAGTGCGCGAAGTGCCGCGCTCCGGTCAGGTACAAGGTGATGCCCGCCTTGGCGGCGGCTTCGGTGACCTGCTCGTCGCGCACCGAGCCGCCGGGGTGCACGATCGCCTTCACGCCCGCCTCGGTCAGCGCCTCCAGCCCGTCCGGGAATGGGAAGAACGCGTCTGAGGCCGCGACCGCTCCGCGCACCCGGTCGCCGGCGCGCTGCACGGCCAGCCGCGCCGCATCGACGCGGTTGACCTGACCCATGCCGACGCCGACGGTCGCGCCGTCGGCGGCGACGACGATCGCGTTCGACTTCACCGCCCGGCAGGCCTTCCACGCGAACTTCAGATCCGACAGGGTCGCCGGGTCGGCCGGTTCCCCGGTGGCCAGCGTCCAGGCGACGGGATCGTCGCCCGCAGCGGTGAACTCGTCGCGCTGCTGAAGTAGCAACCCGCCGCTGATCTGGCGGAACTCGGTGCCACCCGGCTGCGGTTCGGAGGCCACCAGCACGCGGATGTTCTTCTTGCGCGCCAGCACTTCCACCGCGCCCGGCTCGTAGGCCGGTGCGATGATCACCTCGGTGAAGATGTCGGCGACGGTTTCGGCCATCTCGACACTCACCGTGGTGTTGGCCGCGATCACGCCGCCGAATGCCGACAGCGGATCGCACTCGTGCGCCTTGCGATGCGCGTCGGCCACCGACACCGAGGAGATCGCGATGCCGCACGGGTTGGCGTGCTTGATGATCGCCACGCAGATCTCGCTGTGGTCGAACGCGGCCCGCCACGCCGCGTCGGCGTCGGTGTAGTTGTTGTAGGACATCTCTTTTCCGTGCAGCTGCTCGGCCTGTGCCAGGCCGGGCCACGCGGCGTCGTTGCGGTACAGCGCCGCCTGCTGGTGCGGGTTCTCGCCGTAGCGCAGCACCGAGTCGCGCCGCCAGGTGGCACCGAGCCACGCCGGCAACGGCGCCGAGGCGGCGTCCTGCTCCGGCGTCAGCACGGAGCCCATCCACGACGCCACCGCGACGTCGTACTCCGCGGTGTGCCGGAATGCCAGCGCCGCCAGCTTCTTCCGCTCGTCGAGCGTGAAGCCGCCCGCGCGCACCGCGGCCAGCACACCGTCGTAACCAAGCGGGTCGACCACCACCGCGACGCTGGGGTGGTTCTTGGCGGCGGCGCGCACCATCGACGGGCCACCGATGTCGATCTGCTCGACGCACTCGTCGATGCTCGCTCCGGAGTCGACGGTCTCGGTGAAGGGGTAGAGGTTCACCACGACGAGTTCGAACGGGGCGATCTCGAGCTTCTGCAGGGCCTGCATGTGGGCGGGCAGGCGGGTGTCGGCGAGCAACCCGGCGTGGATGTGCGGGTGCAGGGTCTTCACCCGGCCGTCGAGAATCTCCGGGAAACCGGTCACGAACTCCACCGGCGTCACCGGAATGCCTTGATCGGCAATGGTTCTCGCCGTCGATCCGGTCGACACGATGTCGACGCCTGCCTCGTGCAGGCCACGCGCCAGCGGGATGAGCCCGGTCTTGTCGTACACGCTGATCAGCGCACGCCGGATCGGCCGTTTGCCAGTCATCCTATGGTTGCCTTTCGTCCCGTCCAGGTCACGCCGCGAAGCGCCACCGCGGCCAATACATCTACCAGCAGCCGCCGTTCGACGACCTTGATGCGCTCGTGCAGGGTGGCCTCGTCGTCGTCGTCGAACACCGGCACGGCCTCCTGGGCCAGCAGCGGCCCGGTGTCCGTCCCGGCGTCGACCAGATGCACGCTGCAACCCGTCACCTTGACGCCGTAGGCGAGCGCATCGGGCACCGCATGTGCGCCCGGGAAGGCCGGCAGCAACGCCGGATGGGTGTTGATGATCCGGCCCATGAACCGCGAAAGAAAATGCGGTCCAAGGATTTTCATGAAGCCAGCGGAGACGATGAGGTCAGGCTGATGTGCTGCGGTGGCCTCGGTCATCGCGGCGTCCCACGCCTCGCGGTCGGGGTGCTCGCGCAACCGTACCGTGTAGGACGGCACCGACGCGGCCGCGGCGATGTCGACGGCCGGGCAGTCGCGATCCACCCCCACCGCGACGATCGACGCGGGGTACTCACTTCCGGTGGCGTCGAGCAGCGAGCGCAGCAGCGAACCCGCGCCGGAGGCCAGCACCACCACCCGTGCAGGCACCTTCGGGGGCACACGGAGGGGTTGCTGCACGCCTGGCAGCCTAACGGGTGGCGCCCGCAGGGCCGTCGTCGTCCGCGACGAAGTGGTCCTCGGGGTCGTCGAGCGGGTCGGGGGCCGGGTCCGGTCCGCTCTCGACGACGGGGTCGGCATCGACGGCGGCCACGACGGGCTCGGGTTCCACGTCGGCGGGCGCCACGTCGGGTTGCGGTTCGACGACGGGCTTCGGCGCCCGCGGCTTGCGCGCGATGCCTCCGGACATCGCGACCGTGAGCCCGCCGATGCCGGCGAACCACAGGAAGACCGCCGGGCCGAAGGTGGCTTGGTCCACTCCGACGTCACCGAAGTTGCCCAGCCGACCGCCCCCCGCGTAGCCGAGCACCACCATCGTCAGCGCCGCCAGCGCCGCCGCGACCGCCAGCTTGCCCAGCGCGGCGGGCAGCGGGAGCGGCCGTCGCGCACACTGCTGGCCCACCGCCACACCCGAGGCCGCCGCGACGATCAGCAGCGCCACCCACACCGGGCCCAGCGGCGGCGACGGCACCGCCGCCAGCACCGGCAGCGCCGGGATGTCGCCGCCGAAGACCGTGAACGAGCTGAACGTGGCCAGCCCGATGTGGGCGCTCGACCCGACGGCAACGGCGGCGGTGCCGACCACGACGTTGGGGAGGTAGAGCACCGACAGCACCATCAGGCTGAGCTGGCCGAACATCGAGTCGGTGATCGAGAACAGGTCGTGCATCGTCGACCAGTGCACGACCATCGAGCCTGCCATCACCACACCGGACAGCCCGGCCAGCGCCAGCACGCCGGCCGCGGCGGCGCGGATCGCGTCGGGCAGCCACGCGGGCAGCGAGGTCGCGGCCAGCACCCGGCTGCCGACCCGTGACCCGACGCCCACCGCAGCGCCGGCCGCGTGCACGGCCAGCACGCTGCCGAAGGCGCGCGAGGCGTTGGGTGTCTGCAGTTCGGTGAGGACCGACGCGGCGTCGTGGACGACGGCCAGCGCTATCGCCGCGATCAGCAGCGGGCCCCCGAGCGCCGACGCGACCACCCAGCGGATGACGAACCACGAGCCCTGCGGTGAGGTCGCCGCGGCCGTCGTGCGGGCGGTGCCCCACACCATCGCGAGCACGGGCAGCAGGGGCATCACGCCGAGCTCGGCCCCGCCGATGGACACCGGCACCAGATGCACGCCCAGCCACATGCTCGCGACCGCGCCCAGCGCGCCGGTCATGTCGCTGTTGGCGATCAGCAGCTGAAGCAGCACCACGGCCGCGATGACGACCAACGCCACCACTGACGGCCCGAACGCGACCCGAAGCAGTTCGCGCGCCTGGCGGGTGCCGACTGGCCGTGGTTCCACTGGTTGGACCGCTCCTCGCGCAAACTCACGCGTGCGACGGTGACGCACGCGCGGCTCAGACTACTGGCCTCGGCTCAGGAAGGCGTCGGGCCTGACTGCGAGGAAGACGAGCCCTGCGCCGGAACCTGAGTCGTCGGCGCCGTGCTCGACGGCGGCTGGCCGTAGGTGGGGAACCCGGTCGGCGGGGTCGGCGGGCCGGCCTGCGGCTGACCGGACTGCTGCTGGCCCGGCTGGTAACCGCCGGTCGACGGCCCCGGCTGGTACCCGCCGGGATAGGTGGACGGGTATCCCGGGCGCTGCGGCTGGCCCTGCTGCGGACCGCCGTGATGCTGGCCCGGCTGGCCGTAGTAGGGGCCGGGCGCGCCGTACTGACCGTAGGACTGCTCGTACTTCGGCCGCGGGACGGGCGGGGTGATGACGCCCGAGTCGAACAGCATCACCGCCACCGCGGCGATCGCCTGGAACAGGGTGAGCGCGATGATCAGGTAGAGGCCCCAGTCGATGGTCGCGCCGCTGGGCTTGTTGAGGATCTCGGCGACCACCAACAGGAAGGCGGCGACCGCCAGCACCGCGATCACCGCCGTGGTGATTCTCTGCCTCGGCAGCAGGCTGGCTCCCGCGAACAGGCCCGCCAGAAGCGATGCGCCGACCGCGAGAACCAGTCCGAACGAGCTGCCGCTGATGCTGCCCAGGCCGGGGAAGTCGGACGCCGAGATGGTGAACAGCGGCGCGAAGCTCGAGAGGTACACGGCCAGGCCCAGCACGGCCACCGCGGCCGCCAGGTACACCGGCAGCTTGCTCGCGCCGTCGGCGGAAGACGGTCCGGGCTCGGCGACCTTGCCGAACTGCTGAGTGGGCGCGGAGAACTGATTGGACGGCTGCTGTGCGGGCGGGTATCCGGGGCTACCGGGCGGGTAGGTCATGACCTCTCCTGTGCTTCGGCGGGATAGAACCACGCTAGCGCACGGTCGATCGCGCCGAGACCGGCACGGGCCCGCCCGCGAATCCCGCTCCGACTCCGCGATTTCGCATACCAGGGCCAGCAACGCCGCTTGCCCTTCTGACTAGAACACGTTCTAATTCCAGGCATGGATTACGGGCTCGTACTGTTCACGAGCGATCGCGGCATCACGCCCGCGGCCGCCGCCAAGCTGGCCGACGATCACGGCTTCACCACGTTCTACGTGCCCGAGCACACGCACATCCCGATCAAGCGCCAGGCCGCCCACCCGACGACCGGCGACGAGTCGCTGCCCGACGACCGCTACATGCGCACCCTGGACCCGTGGGTCAGCCTGGGCACGGCGGCCGCGGTGACGTCGCGGGTGCGGCTGTCGACGGCCGTCGCGCTGCCGGTCGAACACGACCCCATCACGCTGGCCAAGTCGATCGCGACGCTGGACCACCTCTCCGGCGGCCGGGTCAGCCTGGGCGTCGGGTTCGGCTGGAACACCGACGAGCTGGCCGACCACAGCGTGCCGCCGGGGCGGCGGCGCACCATGCTGCGCGAGTACCTCGAGGCCATGCGTTCGCTGTGGACCGAAGATGAAGCCTCCTACGAGGGCGAGTTCGTCAACTTCGGCCCGAGCTGGGCGTGGCCGAAGCCGGTGCAGGCGCACATCCCGGTGCTCGTCGGCGCCGCGGGCACCGAGAAGAACTTCAAGTGGATCGCGCGGTCCGCTGACGGCTGGATCACCACGCCGCGCGACTTCGACATCGACGCCCCGGTCAAGCTGCTGCAGGACACCTGGGCCGGCGCCGGTCGCGACGGCGCCCCGCAGATCGTCGCGCTGGATTTAAAGCCGGACCCCGAAAAGCTGTCTCGCTGGGCGGATCTCGGTGTCACCGAGGTGCTGTTCGGGCTGCCCGACAAGTCTGCCGACGAGGTTTCGGCCTATGTGGAGCGGCTCGCGGGCAAGCTGGCCGCTTTGGTCTGATCGACGGCTCGCCGCCGTCGTCTAGGGTCGGCCGAAGCCCGCCTCGCCCAGCACCCGCTGCCCCGTCTCGCCGGTCACCAGGTCGACGAATCGTCTTGCGGCGCCTGGGTTTTCGGACTGCTCGAGCACGGCTACCGGATACGTGTTGACCGCATCGGCGGCTTCTGCGAACGGCACGGCGGTGACCTTGTCGCCCGCTCCCCTGGCATCGGTGACGTAGACGACGCCGGCGTCAGCCTGCCCGCTGCTGACCTTGTTGAGGACGTCGGTGACCGACGATTCCTCGCTGACCGGCGTCACGTCCACACCAGCGGCCTGCTCCACTCGCTGCGTCGCCGCCCCGCACGGAACCTGCGGTGCGCACAGCACGACGCTGAGACCCGGTCGGGTCAGGTCCCGAAAGTCAGTGATGCTCTTCGGGTTTCCAGGTGCGACCGCGATGGTCAGGGTATTGGACGCGAACGCGACGGGAGCGCCGGCCAGCAGTCCGGCCTGCGCGGCCTTGTCCATGTTCGTGGTGTCGGCCGAGGCGAACACGTCGGCCCGCGCGCCCTGCGTCAACTGGGTCACCAGATCGGCGGACCCGGCGAACGAGAACTCCACCGCGGCGCCGGGATCGTCCTTCTCGAACTGGACACCGAGTTCGGTGAACGTGCCCTTCAGCGACGCCGCCGCGAACACGACGATGGTGTCGTGCGCCGGTTCGGGACCGCACCCGGCCAGGACCAAGAGCAGCGCCGCGGCGAGCGCCCGCCTCACGCCAGGCTCGCGCGGTTGACCTTCCCGTCGCGGCGCACGGTGATCGCCGCGCCGAGCGGATCGCCGTCGGACATCAGCGCGACGAGGTCCTCATTCTCGGAGATGGCCATGAACCGCGAGTTGTCCGCGTCGGACCGGCCGATGATGACGCCGGTGCGCGCCGGCCAGTCGTAGCGCACCGAGTAGGTCTCGATGGTTCCGCGGCCCTCGGGCCACTCGGTGACCGGCACCTTCGGCAGCGCGGCGACCTCGGCGTTCAACTCGACCCCGCGGTCCGTGCGCCACTCGGCGGGCCGCGTCGAGTAGATACCGACCGAGTACTTGCTCATCGTTCCGCCGTTGGCGCCGACGAACCCGAATTGCCCTGTCTCCTCACGCATCTTGACGACCGTCTCGGCGACGGCGTGCAGCGAGTAGCTGTTGCCCGGTCCGCCGAAGTACGGCAGTCCGCCGGTCACGGTCAGGCCACGCGGGTCGTCGCCGGCGATGCCCAACGCCTCGCAGACGACGAAGACCGGGAACGGAAAGCAGCTGTAGAGGTCGAAAGTCGCGACGTCGTCGACGCCGATCTGCGCCACGCGCAGTGCTTCTCGCGCGGCATGCACCGCCGCGGGGCTCGCACCCAGATCCGCGCGGTCCAGCAGGCCCTGTTCGGTCATGTCGCAGTGCCCGTGCAGGTACACCCACTTGTCCTCGGGCACACCGAGTCTGCGTGCTGCCTCGACCGACATGAGCACCACCGCGGCACCCTGGTTGACCTGGTCGCGAGCGACCAGCAACCTCGGATACGGGTCACAGATCATCCGGTTGTCGTCGGTGACAGTGACGATCTCGTCGACGGAGCGCTCGACCGGTGACGACGAGAACGGGTTCTTCGCAGCGACTTTCGACATCGGCGCGAACAGCTCTGCCATCGCCCGGCGGTACTCGGCGACACCCGAACCGAGCCGGGCGCGACGGGCGTTGTCGAGCAGGCCGTACTGGACGGCCGCGCCGGTGAGCCCGTGATTGGCGGTGTACTCGGTGAAGTACTGATGGATCTGGTGCCCGCGGTCCTCGAGCTGGCCGTCGACATGCTCGGTGAAATCGGGCTTGGGGTCACGGTTGGCGAAGTAGCGCGCCGTCGACCCCGGTTCGGAGCCGATGATCATCGCCACGTCGCACTCGCCCGTCGCGATGCCGTTGCCGGCCTCGGTGACCAGTTTCTGCGGGCCCTGACCGCCGACCGGTTCCAGCACGACACGGGCCGGGTCGCCACCCACCCGCCGCATCACCGAGCGCGGGTAGTTGTTTGACTTGCCCAGCGTCGCGGGCATCGGGCCGGAGATCTCGAACTGACGCAGCCCGTAAACGGTGTCGATGGCCGTGGCGACCGCGTCGGCGTCGGCCCCGGTGTCGGCAAGTGCCGCGCGAACCGCCTCCGTCGCAAGATCCACCGCCGACATGCCGCGGTAGTCGGCGTCGTCGATGCGTTCGGTGAACTGGCCGACACCGACGATGACCGGGGTCCGGGGATCGACACCCATTACTGGCCCTTTCTATGCCGAGCAGACACAAATGTCCCCGACACGCCGACCGTGTGGGGACATCTGCGTCTGCTCGCGGGAAAAGTGGGCTACAGGCTCTGCAGGATCTCGCGGGCCAGGCGCGCGGTCTCCGACGGCGTCTTGCCGACCTTGACGCCCGCGGCTTCGAGCGCCTCCTTCTTGGCCTGCGCGGTGCCCGACGAGCCCGACACGATCGCGCCGGCGTGGCCCATCGTCTTGCCTTCCGGGGCGGTGAAGCCCGCGACGTAGCCGACGACCGGCTTGGACACGTTGGCCTTGATGTAGTCGGCGGCACGCTCCTCGGCGTCGCCGCCGATCTCGCCGATCATCACGATGACCTTGGTGTCGGGGTCCTTCTCGAACGCCTCGATCGCATCGATGTGCGTGGTGCCGATGACCGGGTCACCGCCGATGCCGATGGAGGTGGAGAAACCGAAGTCCCGCAGCTCGAACATCATCTGGTAGGTCAGCGTGCCCGACTTCGACACCAGGCCGACCGGTCCGGGGCCGCTGATGTTGGCCGGGGTGATGCCGGCCAGCGCCTCGCCCGGCGTGATGATGCCCGGGCAGTTGGGGCCGATGATGCGGGTCTTGTGCCCCTTCTCGATGTTGTAGGCCCACGCATATGCGGTGTCCTGCACCGGAATTCCCTCGGTGATGACGACCAGCAGCGGGATCTCGGCGTCGATGGCCTCGATGATCGCGTCCTTGGCGAACTTCGGGGGCACGAACACCACCGACACGTCCGCGCCGGTCTCCTTCATCGCCTCGGCGACGCTGCCGAACACCGGCAGCTCGACGCTCTGGCCGTCTTTGTCGACGTGCGACACCGTCGTGCCGGCCTTGCGCGCGTTGACGCCGCCGACCAGCTGGGTGCCTGCCTTGAGCATGAGCGCCGTGTGTTTGGTCCCCTCACCGCCGGTGATGCCCTGGACGATGACCTTGGAATCTTTGTTCAGAAATATGGACATGGGTCAGGTTTCCTTTGAGTCTCAGGCGCCTGCGGCCAGTTCGGCGGCTTTGTCCGCGGCTTCGTCCATCGTGCCCACCTCGGTCACCAGCGGGTGGTTCGCTTCGGCCAGGATCCGCCTGCCCTCCTCGACGTTGTTGCCGTCCAGTCGCACGACGAGCGGCTTGTTGGCCTCGTCGCCGAGGATCTTCAGCGCGTTGACGATGCCGTTGGCGACCGCGTCGCAGGCGGTGATGCCGCCGAACACGTTGACGAACACGCTCTTGACCTGGCTGTCGTGCAGGATCACGTCGAGGCCGGCGGCCATCACCTCGGCGGACGCGCCACCACCGATGTCGAGGAAGTTGGCGGGCTTCACGCCGCCGTGCTTCTCGCCGGCGTAGGCGACCACGTCCAGCGTCGACATCACCAGGCCCGCGCCGTTGCCGATGATGCCGACCGAACCGTCGAGCTTGACGTAGTTGAGGTCGTGCTCCTTGGCCTTGAGCTCCAGCGGGTCGGTGGCGTCGCGGTCCTCGAACTCGGCGTGCTCGGGATGGCGGAAGTCGGCGTTGCCGTCGAGCGTGACCTTGCCGTCCAGCGCGAGGATCTGGTCGTCGGGGGTACGCACCAGCGGGTTGACCTCGACCAGCGTGGCGTCCTCGCCGACGAACACCTCCCACAGCTTGGCGATGGTCACCGCGGCGGCGTCGAGCACCTCCTCGGGCAGGTGGCCCTTCTCGGCGATCTCGCGGGCGAACGCCTCGTCGACGCCCTTGGTGGCGTCGACGGGCACCTTGGCGAGCCGGTCCGGCTTGGTCGCGGCGACCTCTTCGATCTCCATGCCGCCCTCGACCGAGCACATCGCCAGATACGTGCGGTTGGCGCGGTCGAGCAGGAACGAGATGTAGTACTCCTCGGCGATGTCGCTGGCCTCGGACACCAGCAGCTTCTTGACGATGTGGCCCTTGATGTCGAGGCCGAGGATGTTCTGCGCGTGGGTGAACGCGTCGTCGGCGGTGGCCGCGTACTTCACGCCGCCGGCCTTGCCGCGGCCGCCGGTCTTCACCTGTGCCTTGACCATGACCGGCTTGCCGATCTCCTCGGCGATCGCCTTGGCGTCCTCGGCGGTGGTGGTTACTCGACCGGGTGTGGTCGGGACGTTGTGCTTGGCGAACAGTTCTTTCGCCTGGTACTCGAATAAATCCATGGGCTTTGAAACATCCCTGTCTCTAGCGCGTTGTCTGCGAGGGTTTTGGGCCTGTGGCTCGGGGGAACTTTATCCACACGCACAGAAATCGTTGACACCGCCCACCGCCCATGTGGTAGATCTCACCGCCGGCCGCTAGTGATAGAAGTCACAATCTCCGGCGGAATACGTCTACGGGTTGCAGCCAACATTGGGATTTGGTTAACGTGCCTCTGGTCTAGATCACGTTTCGGTCACGACTAGAAGGATTCCCAAGGTTGGCTTCCCACCGTTCGTCCAGGTCGCCCCGCGGCGCATCGACGAATCGGCAAATCATCGGTCGCGTAACCGAATCCCCCGCCGAAGTCACCGACATCATCCCGTTCAACGAGTTCGGCGACCTGGCTGACATCGACTTCCGCGAGAACAGCGCCTTCGACCGCGAAGCTCAGGTCATCCACGCTCCCGAACTCGACGACCTGCACGACACCGACGACCTCGTGCCGCTGCGACTGGCGGTACCCACCGAGTTCCAGGCCGGTCCTCGCCAGCTCCGTCGCTCGCACGCCTACCGCGAAAGCAACACCGACACCAGCGACGGCATGGCCGCCACCGACGTCATCAACATCGGCTCGCGGCGTGGAGGGGCGCACCGAAAGCAGGAAGTGCCCGTCAAGGGCCGGCTGATGGTCGCCGCGATGGCCGTCGGCGCGACGGCTGCGGGCGCGTACTCGATGGCCAACGCCACGGACGAGTCGTCGTCGGCCACCGTGCTGGCCGCCGACCAGACCGCGCTCGGCGGCGCGCCGATCAGCGGGTCGGTGGACGGCATGCAGGTCGTCGCGGTCACGCCGGCCGCCAGCACCGCGGTGCACACCGAGGAGATCCAGAAGGCCGCCGCGTTCGCCCAGGAACGCGCCGAGCGCGAGGCACGGCTGCAGCGCCCGATGTTCGTCATGCCGACCAAGGGCGTGTGGACGTCCGGCTTCGGCTACCGCTGGGGTGCGCTGCACGCCGGGATCGACATCGCGAACTCGATCGGCACGCCGATCCTGGCCGCCTCCGACGGCGTGGTCATCTCGGCGGGCCCGTACGCCGGCTACGGCAACATGGTCAAGCTGCGCCACGCCGACGGCACGGTGACGCTATACGGCCACTGCAGCTCGATCCTGGTCGACGTCGGCCAGCGGGTGTGGGCCGGCGACCAGATCGCCAAGATGGGCAACACCGGCAACTCGACGGGCCCGCATCTGCACTTCGAGGTACACCTCAACGGCACCGACCGGGTCGACCCCACCGGCTGGCTCGCCAAACGCGGGCTGTCGCCGGGCAATTAGTCTGGCTGAGTGGCCAGCGACCAGGAGCCCACGGGGGACGCCCTCGATTCGACGCGATCCACGCCGTCCGAACCGCAGACCAGCATCATCCGGCGCCACCCCACCGGCGCCATTCCCATCGCCGACGACGCCACCCAGATGGTCGGCCACCCGGACGCGACGGAGCTGATGGGCCAGCCCGAGACGGAGCTGGCGCCGTCGGAGGGACAGACCGGCTACATCCCCCGCGCGCGACCTGTCGTCGTGGCAGCCCCGCCCAGCCCGCGCTCCGCGATCGCGACGGCGGTGTTGGCCATCCTGACCGGCTGGACGACGGCCGTGATCGCCACCGACCTGATCACCGGATGGTGGCGCACCGATCGCCTGTTCTGCGTGGCGGTGGGCTTCCTGACCGCCATCTCGGCCGCCGCCCTCATCGCCGGGCTCATCGGCCTGCTGCTGCGCCGCTGGGTCAGCAGGCTGCTCGTGGTGGTGGGATCCGTTGTGGCCCTGCTGATCTTCTCGAGCCTGTTCGTTGCGGGCGCGAAGCTGCCCGCGATCGTGTACGCGATCCCGCTGCTGCCGCTGGCCGGCATAGTGCTCGCGGTGCTGCCGGCCACGGGCCGCTGGGAGCGGTCCGGTTAGAGCTTGGTGATCGGTGCGTGGTTGTGCATCAGCTTGACGCGCCCCGAGCTGCCGAAGTCGATCAGCGACATCGCCGACTCGCCGACGCCGGAGACCTCCTCCACGCGGCCCAGGCCGTACTTGTCGTGGGTGACCCGGTCGCCGGGTTCGAGCACCAGCAGCGGCCGTTTGCCCGCTCCCGACCGCGTCGGCGACGGGCGCGGCGAGCCGAACCGGCCCGCACCGCTCACCGGCGCGCTGAACGACGGTGTCGGATCGGTGCGCCGCCACTCGACGAGGTGCTGCGGGATCTCCTTGAGGAACCGTGACTCGGGGTTGAGCATCGGCTGGCCCCACGACGAGCGGACCTTGGCGCGGCTGACGTAGAGCCGTTGCCGTGCGCGGGTGATGCCGACGTAAGCCAGCCGCCGCTCCTCGGACAACTCGGTTGGATCGCCCAGCGCCCGCATGTGCGGGAACATGCCGTCCTCCCAGCCGGTGACGAAGACGACCGGGAACTCCAGGCCCTTGGCGGTGTGCAGCGTCATCATCGTGACCACACCGGCGCCGTGCTCGGGCAGCTCGTCGGCGTCGGCCACCAGCGACACCCGCTCCAGGAACTTGGCCAGCACGCCGGTGTCCGGGATGTCCTCGTCCTGCGGCTCGTCGAGCGCCTCGGCGTTGGCCAGGTCGGTACTGAATTCGTGTGCGACGCTGACCAATTCGTTGAGGTTGTCCAGCCGCGCCAGGTCCTGCGGATCGGACGACGACTCGAGTTCGGTGCGGTATCCGGTGCGATCGAGCACCGCCTCGACCAGCTCCCCCAGCTCATCGTCGAGGCGCCCGCGCAGCGCGTCGAGCATCTCGACGAAGCCCGCGATGCACTTCTCCGAGCGGGTGTTGAGCATCGGTACCTTGCCCTCGGCGGCGGCCTGCAGGGCGTCGTTGAAGCTGCACCCGGTGTTCTCGGCGTACACCGCCACGCACGCCTCAGCCCGGTCGCCGATGCCGCGCCGCGGCGTGTTGAGGATGCGCCGCATGCTCACGGAATCGCCGGGGTTGTCCAGCACCCGCAGGTAGGCGACGATGTCGCGGATCTCGCGGCGCTCGTAGAAGCGGACGCCGCCGACGACCTTGTAGGGGATGCCGGCGCGGATGAACACCTCTTCCAGGGCGCGCGACGAGTTGTTGGTGCGGTAGAACACCGCGAAGTCGTTGTACGAGTACCCGCCCTGATCCGCGAGAGCGTCGATCTCCTGCGCGACGAACCGCGCCTCGTCGTGCTCGTTGTCGGCGACGTAGCCGACGATCAACTCACCGTCGCCCTCATCGGTCCACAGCCGCTTCTCCCGACGGCCGGTGTTGCGCGAGATCACCGAGTTCGCGGCGTTGAGGATGTTCTGCGTCGAGCGGTAGTTCTGTTCCAGCAGGATCGTCGTGGCGTTGGGGAAGTCGCGCTCGAAGTCCTCGATGTTGCGGATCGTCGCACCGCGGAACGCGTAGATCGACTGGTCGGCGTCGCCCACCACGCACAGTTCGGCCGGCGTCAGCCCCTCGACCGTCTCGGTCCCCACCAACTCGCGCACCAGGACGTACTGGGCGTGGTTGGTGTCCTGGTACTCGTCGACCAGGATGTGCCGAAACCGGCGCCGGTAGTACTGGGCGATCTGCGGAAACGCCTGCAGCACAGCGACTGTCTCGCCGATCAGGTCGTCGAAGTCCAACGCGTTGGCCGCGCGCAGCCGGCGCTGGTACTCGGCGTAGACCTCGGCGATGATGCCGGGCAGTTCCTCGCCGGCCTCCGACGCCTCGGCGGCGGCCTGCTCCGGCCCGATCAACTCGTTCTTGTGGTTGGAGATGCCGTTGGACAGCAGCCGCGGCGAGTACCGCTTGGTGTCCAGGCCCATGTCCTTGCCGATCATCAGCAGCAGGCGGCGCGAGTCGTCGGCGTCGTAGATCGAGAAGTTCGAGTTCAGGCCCGGCAGCAGCGAGGCCTGGTTGCGCAGGATCCGCACGCAGGTGGAGTGGAACGTCGACACCCACATGTTGCGGGCACGCGGGCCGACCAGGGCCACGACGCGCTCGCGCATCTCGGCGGCGGCCTTGTTGGTGAACGTGATCGCCAGCACCTGACCGACGCCGACCTCACGCTCGGCGAGCAGGTAGGCGATGCGGCGGGTGAGCACCGCCGTCTTTCCGGACCCGGCCCCGGCGACGATGAGCAGCGGGGAGCCTTCATGGAGCACTGCCTCGCGCTGCTGCGGGTTGAGGCCGTCGAGCAAGTGGTCTGATTCGGTGGCGATCGACATATCGTCATCGAACTTACCGCTGGACAGGGACACTTTGCGCGGACGCGGCCGTTGGTGGCACACTCATCTCGTGCTCATGCAGCAAGGACGATTTTTTTACGGGTACCGGCCAGCGGTGCCCGTGGTCTAGCTGCTTACAAAGAGCCCCGCGGTCCGCTTCTGCGATCCGGGGCTCGTCTCTTGTGTGAGGCCCGAATGCGGATGGACCCGCGGCCCACACACAACGAGATGACGGAGAATCCCATGACGATCGAAGCCGAAACCGTGCCTGATATTGATGACCTGCGCCAGGAGATCGACCGGCTCGACGCCGAGATCCTCGAGGCCGTCAGGCGCCGCACCGAGGTGTCCAAGCTCATCGGCAAGGCGCGGATGGCCTCCGGCGGCACGCGGCTGGTGCACAGCCGCGAGATGAAGGTGATCGAGCGCTACAGCGAGCTGGGGCCCGACGGCAAGGACCTCGCGATGCTGCTGCTGCGCATGGGCCGCGGCCGCCTCGGCCACTAGCGCAGCGCGTCGGTCAGCCAGGGCGCCAGCCACTCCACCGCTTCGGGCGTCGGGTGCACGCCGTCGCTGCGGATCTTGATCCCGTCGATGCGGTTGGTGTAGCCGCCGTTCGGCCCGAGCTTGCGGTTGAGGTCCAGGATCGTCACACCCGCGCGCTTCTTGACGACACTGCGCAGCAGCGCGTTCCACTCGTCGGTGCGGTCCGGGTCGTCCTCGGGATACAGGCTGCCGTCGGGCTTCTCGGCACGCCGGTTGTACGGCTCGGTGGTCAGGACGACGCGCGCGCCGGTCGAGCCGAGGATGTCGAGCGCCCGGTTGAGTTCGCCCCGTAGATACGCGTCGTAGCCCGGCTCGCCGATGTGCGTCCAGCGCCCCTCGTTCATCCGGTCGACGACCTCCCAGCGACCGACGATCAGCAGCACGACGTCGGGCCGGTCGTGGTTGATGCGCTGAGCCCAGCGACTCGGCCATGCGTCGCACTCGGATTTCTGCTGCAGCGTCTGGCCGACGTACCGGTAGGGCCCGCCGCGCGCGATGCCGCACCCGATCGTCGTGTAGTTGGTGAAAGCCAGGCCGTCCGTCGGCGGCAGGTAGCGCATCACCGTCCACGCCACCGAGTCGCCGAACACCGCGACGGTCCGGGTGCCGGGATCGCGGGCGGTGGGCCGACGGACCTCGACCGGCACCTCCGGCGCCACCAGAGCGGCCGAGTCGATCGACGGGCCCTGCATGGGGGCGGGCTTCACCCCGACCGGCAGCACCGTCATCGTGATCACCGCGGCGGTCGCAGCCGTCGCGCCCGCCAGCGGCAGCATCGGCACGATCACCGGACGCCAGCGCCGGATCGGCTGTTCCAGCAGCCACCACGACAGCGCCGCCACCACCAGCGTCGCCGCGCACCGCAGCGCGAACAGCGACCCTCCGGTCAACCCGGTGCGTTCCCCCGACAGCGCCAGGAAGATCGGCCAGTGCCAGAGGTACACGCCGTACGAGATGGCGCCCAACCACACCAGCGGCCCCCACGCCAGCACGCGGGCGGCCGGCCCGTCCTGGTCCAGCGCCACCGCGCCGATCACGAGCACCGCGGCGAGCGCGACGATGATCAGCAGGCCGCCGCGGAAGTCGCGTGCGTCCCCGGTCGCGACATGCACGGCCACCGCGAGGACCGCGACGCCGACCACCGACAGGACGCGGGCGACCCCGCGCAGCCACCGCGTCCGGATCACCGGGCCGCCGAGGGTCACCGTGGTCCAGTCGCGCACCAGCAGGGCGGCCGCCGCGGCGCCGACCAGCAGCGCCTGCGCGCGGGTGTCGGTGCCGAAGTAGATCCGGTTCAGCGTCCCGTCGCCGGCGAACACGATGGCCGCGGTCGCCGACGCGACGGCGCCGACGGACGCCAGCGCCAGCACCGCCCACCGCAGATGAGCGCGGAACACCAACGCCACCGCGATGAGCAGCAGCGGCCACAGCAGGTAGTACTGCTCCTCGACGCCCAGTGACCAGGTGTGTTGCAGCGGCGACGGCGGCGCGCCTTGGGCGAAGTAATCGGTGCGCTGGGCGACGAACGCCCAGTTCGCCACCCAGAAGAACGAGGCGACGGCGTCGTCGCGCAGGTTGGCGATGGCCTCCGGCGCGAACAGGTCGCGGAACGCCACGACGGCGAGCACCGCCGCCAGCAGCGCGGGCAGCAACCGGCGAGCACGGCGAATCCAGAAGTCGCGCAGCGCAATCCGTCCGGTGCGGGCATGCTCGTCGAGCAGCAGCGAGGTGATCAGGAAGCCGCTGAGCACGAAGAAGACGTCGACGCCGAGGAATCCGCCGGACACCCCCGGCAGGCCGCCGTGATCGGCGAGCACCAGCGCGACGGCAACGGCCCTGATGCCGTCCAACGCGGGGATATCGCGTCGTCGGCCGGGGGTCACTGCCGAGATTCTTCCCGCGCGCGAATGCGGGGAGTCGCAAGTGCGACGGCGTGTCGAGCTACTTCGTCAGCGCGATGTACTTGATGTCGAGGTACTCGTCCATGCCCTCGAAGCCGCCCTCGCGGCCGAAGCCCGATTCCTTGACGCCGCCGAACGGGGCGGCCGGATCGGAGATGACCCCGCGGTTGATGCCGACCATGCCCGATTGGATGCCCTCGGCGACGCGCAGCGCGCGGTCCAGCGATCGGGTGTAGACGTACGCGGCCAGCCCGTACTCGGTGTTGTTGGCGGCCGCGATGCCCTCCTCCTCGGTGTCGAAACCGGTGATCGGGGCGACGGGTCCGAACACCTCCTCTTTGAGGATGCGGGCGTCGGCGGGCACATCGGTCAGCACGGTCGCCGGATAGAAGTGGCCGGGCCCGCCGGGTGCGACGCCGCCGACGGCCACCGTCGCCCCGCGCGACACCGCGTCGGAGACCAGGTCCTCGACCGTCGACACCTGCTTGGCGTTGATCAGCGGTCCCAGCGTGGCCGAGTCGTCGGTGCCCTTCCCGAGAGCGAACTCGCTCATCCGCTTGACCAGCTTCTCGGTGAACTCCTCGCGCACGGAGTTCGCGACGTGGAAGCGGTTGGCCGCAGTGCACGCCTCACCGCCGTTGCGCATCTTGGCCAGGATCGCACCGTCGACGGCCGCGTCGACGTCGGCGTCGTCGAACACCACGAACGGCGCGTTGCCGCCGAGTTCCATCGAGGTGCGCAGCAGTTTGTCGGCGGACTGCTTGACCAGGGACTTGCCGACGCCCGTCGACCCGGTGAAGGTCAGCTTGCGCAGCCGGCCGTCGTCGATCAGCGCGCCGGTGACCTCGCCGGGGTTGTTGGTCGGCAGCACCGACAGCACACCCTTGGGCAGCCCGGCCTCGCCCATCAGCCTGGCAAGCAGGAGCATGGTCAGCGGCGTCTCCTGGGCCGGCTTGACGATCATCGTGCAGCCCGCGGCGAAGGCAGGTCCCATCTTGCGGGTGCCCATCGCGAGCGGAAAGTTCCACGGCGTGATCGCATAACAGGGGCCGACGGCCTGCTTGGTGACCAGCACGCGTCCCGTGCCCGCCGGGCTCGGCGTGTAGCGGCCCGCGATGCGCACGGCCTCCTCGGCGAACCAGCGGAAGAACTCGGCGCCGTAGGTGACCTCGCCCATGCTCTCTCGCAGCACCTTGCCCATCTCGAGCGTCATCAGGGTCGCGATGTCCTCGGCGCGTTCGGTGATCTTCTCGAACACCGCGCGCAGGATCTCGCCGCGCTCGCGCGGGGCAGTCGCCGCCCATTCGGCCTGCGCCGCGCACGCCGCGTCCAGCGCCGCGATCGCGTCGTCGGCGGTCGCGTTGGCCACCGAGGTCAGCACCTGGTCGTCGGACGGGTCGAGCACGTCGAAAGTCGAGGAACCCTGGCGTTCTTCACCGCCGATCCACAGTCCGGTGGGAACTGACTTCAGCAGCGCGGTGGTGTCCATACCTCCATCATTTACACCTTTGATGTCGCCGCCGCACTAGGGTCGAAAACATGGCTGCCGATCAGATTCCCGATATCGCGTCGACTCCGGCATGGCAGGCCCTGCAGCGGCATCACGATCAGATCGGCGCAAAGCACCTCCGCGAGTTCTTCGCCGACGACCCGGCCCGCGGCACCGAATTGGCCGCCATGGTCGGCGACCTCTACGTCGACTACAGCAAGCACCGCGTCACCCGGGAGACGATCGCCCTGCTGGCCGACCTCGCCCGCGCCGCGGGCCTGGAGCAGCGCCGCGACGCGATGTTCTCCGGCGTGCACATGAACACCTCCGAGGACCGCGCCGTGCTGCACACCGCGCTGCGGTTGCCCCGCGGCTCCGAACTGTCCGTCGACGGCCAGGACGTCGTCGCCGACGTGCACGAGGTGCTGGACAAGATGGGTGAGTTCACCGACCGGTTGCGCAGCGGCGAGTGGACCGGCGCGACGGGCCAGGCCATCAAGACCGTCGTCAACATCGGCATCGGCGGCTCGGATCTCGGGCCGGCGATGGCCACGCTGGCGTTGCGCCACTACGCCGACGCGGGCATCTCGGCGCGGTTCGTCTCCAACGTCGACCCCGCGGACCTGGTGGCCAAGCTCGACGGACTCGACCCGGCCACAACGCTTTTCATCGTCGCCTCGAAGACGTTCTCCACGCTCGAGACGCTGACCAACGCGATGGCGGCGCGGCGCTGGCTGACCGAGGCGCTCGGTGACGCCGCGGTGGCCAGGCATTTCGTCGCCGTGTCGACGAACAAGAAGCTGGTCGACGACTTCGGTATCAACACCCACAACATGTTCGGCTTCTGGGACTGGGTGGGCGGGCGTTACTCCGTGGACAGTGCAATCGGTTTGAGCGTGATGGCGGTCATCGGCCGGGAGCGGTTCGCCGAGTTCCTGTCCGGATTCCACATCGTCGACGAACACTTCCGCACCGCGCCGCTGGAGTCCAACGTGCCGGCGCTGCTCGGCCTGATCGGTCTCTGGTACAACGAGTTCTTCGGCGCGGAAACCCGTGCGGTGCTGCCCTATTCGAACGACCTGGCGCGATTCGCCGCTTACCTGCAGCAGCTCACCATGGAGTCGAACGGCAAGTCGGTGCGCGCCGACGGCTCACCGGTGACCACCAGTACCGGCGAGATCTTCTGGGGTGAGCCGGGAACCAACGGCCAGCACGCGTTCTACCAACTGCTGCACCAGGGCACGCGGATGGTGCCCGCCGATTTCATCGGCTTCTCCCAGCCGACCGACGACCTGGCGACCGCCGACGGCACCGGCAGCATGCACGACCTGTTGATGAGCAACTTCTTCGCCCAGACCCAGGTGCTGGCGTTCGGCAAGACGGCCGAGGAGATCGCCGCCGAGGGCACGCCGCCGGATGTGGTGCCGCACAAGGTGATGCCGGGCAACCGGCCGACTACGTCGATTCTCGCCACCCAGCTGACGCCGTCGGTGCTCGGCCAGTTGATCGCGCTCTACGAACACCAGGTGTTCGCCGAGGGCGTGGTCTGGGCAATCGACTCGTTCGACCAGTGGGGCGTTGAGCTCGGCAAGACCCAAGCCAAGGCGCTGCTTCCGGTCATCACCAACGACGGCTCCCCCGCCGAACAGTCCGACTCCTCGACCGACGCGCTGGTGCGCCGCTACCGAGCGGAACGCGGCCGCACGGCGTAGATCGCACGCCGAATGTAACTCCATGGCGCTCTACCGGCTGAAATCCCGCCATGGCGTCACGCTCGTCGGAACCGGATTACGGGGCCGGGATGGTGATGCAGCCGATGTTGGGCAGACATCCGCTGGCGCCGCCCGGGCCGGCCGTGCCGCCGGGGCCGTTCGGAGCGAGCGATCCGCTCGCGCCGCCGAGATCGGCCTGACCCGCGGGGCCACCCGGGATCACGCCGGCGGCGCCGCCGCCGTCAGCGCTGCCGACAGGGCCACCGGGGATGTTCACGTCAGCGCCGCCGCCGGGGCCGGCGTCGACACTGCCGATGCCCGCGCACGGGGTGCCGTCGGCGTTGAGGCAGGGCGGAGGGGCCGGCTGAGCAGCGGCGATCGGGGCAACGGCGATCGAAGCTGCCGCAGCGCCCGCGAACAGGAAGGGCGTCATCGTCGTCAGTTTGATCATGGAAAATGACTACCCACGCCCGTTCGGCGCTTAAACCTCGAGAGTGGCTAAGCAAACCGTTTTGTCAGCCGCGGCGGCAACAGTCGCATCACCTGCACCAGCGGCGCCCACGGCCACCACGGCACCGCCGCGCGCCCGCTCTCGCGCTCGATGGCGTCGACCATCGCCTTGACACCGGTGTCGTTGTCCACCATCAACATCGTCGACGCCGACTTCGCGGTCATCTCGGACTCGATGTAGCCGGGCTCCAGCGTCGTCACCTTGATCGGGCCGTCGGGGTACTCGGCGCGCAACGACTCGCCCAGCGACGACACCCCCGCCTTGCTGGCGGCGTAGGCGGCCTTCACGCCCGGCACGCCCTTGTTGCCCAGCACCGAGCTGACGAGCACCAGATGGCCCCCGCCGGCCTTCTTGAACATCTCGATAGCCGTCTCGATCTGAACAAGGGCGGCAACGAGATTCGTCTCGATAGTGGCCTTGTTCGCCCACACCTTGCCCGAGCCCAGCGGGGCGCCCTTGCCGATGCCCGCGTTGACGATGATGCGGTCGATGCCGCCGAGTTCGTCGGAGAGCTCGGCGAACACCTTCGGCACCGCCTCGTGGTCGTTGACGTCGAGCGCTGCGACGGCGACGGTGATGCCGGGGTGCCGCTGCTGCAGCTCGGCCTTCAGTTCGTCGAGACGGTCGGTTCGGCGCGCACATAGCGCGAGATCGCGATTCTTGGCCGCGAATGCACGGGCCATGCCCGCCCCGAGGCCGGAACTCGCACCGGTGATGAGTATTTTCTGCCGGGTCACCCCGACAGCCTAAGCATGATGGACCGATGAGCCCCAATCGATGCGCCCCGCTGATCGCCGTCGCGCTGCTGGTCACCCTTCTCACCCCGGCCGCCGCAGCCGCCCAGCCCGTCAACCCGCTGTACCGGCTGGTCGACACCGCCGCCCAGCGGCTCGCCACCGCCGAGCCGGTCGCGGCGTCCAAGTGGATCACCGGCGGCCCGATCACCGACCCGCAGCGCGCGAATCAGGTGCTCGACTCCGTCGGCGCCGACGCAGGTGCACACGGCATCGATCCCGGGTACGTGCGGACGGTTTTCACTGATCAGATCGCCGCCACCGAGGGCATCCAGTACACCCGGTTCGGCCAGTGGAAGTTCGATCCCGCCGCCGCCCCGACCACCGGGCCCGACCTGGCCGAGTCCCGCAGCCTGATCGATGGCTACACCAAGACGATGGTCGACGAGATTGCGCTGCAATGGAATTCGTTACACAACCCCGGCTGCACACCCACCGTGACTGCCGCGACCGACGCCGTGGCGGCCGCTCGCAATCTCGACCCGCTCTACCGCCATGCGTTGCGGTCGGCGACGCGGTCGTACTGCCGGCTCACTTGAGCAGCCGCGACATCCGGCGGTCGGCGAGCACCTTCCCACCGGTCTGACATGTCGGACAGTACTGAAACGACTTGTCGGCGAAGGACACCTCGCGCACGGTGTCCCCGCACACCGGGCAGGGCAGTCCGGTGCGGGCGTGCACCCGCAGCCCGGAGCGCTTCTCTCCCTTGAGCGTTGCGGCCTGCTGCCCGACGGATCGCTGAACGGCGTCGCCGAGGACGGAGATCATCGCGTCGTGCAGCGCCGCCAACTGCGCCTCGGTGAGCTTGCCCGCCGTCGCGAAGGGGGAGATCCGCGCGACATGCAGGATCTCGTCGCTGTAGGCGTTGCCGATGCCCGCGATCACCTTCTGGTCGGTGATCACGGTCTTGATCCGCCCGCTGTTGCCCGCCAACACCGCGGCCAGGTCCTCGGGACCCAACGACAGCGCGTCCGGGCCGAGCGCGGCGATCCCGGGCACCTTGGCCGGGTCGTCGACGAGCCACACCGCGAGGCGCTTCTGGGTCCCCGCCTCGGTGAGGTCGAATCCCGCTGCCTCCCCCGGTGTCCCGAGATGTACGCGCAACGCGATCGGCCCCTTGCCGGGCCGCAGCGGCGCCGCCGCGAGCTTCTCCGACCACCGCAGCCAGCCCGCCCGCGACAGGTGAGTGATCAGGTGCAGGTCGCCGGCCTGCAGGCCGAGGTACTTGCCCCACCGGTCGGCGCCGGTGACGGTCTGGCCGTGCAGCACGCTGACCGGCGGGTCGAACGTCTTGAGCACCGAGAACGCCGACACGTCGATGCGGCCGACCCGCAGGCCGACGGCGTGGCGGCGCAGGTGGTCGGCGAGCGCTTCGACTTCTGGGAGTTCGGGCATGGATCCAGTGTGCCGCTCAGTCGCGTCGGTTGGCGCCGCCGGTGACCAGCGACAGCAGCCAGCTGACGATGGACAGCACGATCGCGGCCCAGATCGCCGTCCACCAGAAGTCGTCGATGTACAGGCCCCAATGCGTGGTGTGCTCGGTGATCCAGGACGTGATCCAGAGCATCAGCGCGTTGATGACGATGTGGAACAGGCCCAGCGTGAGGATGTAGAGCGGGATCGAGATCAACTGCACGATCGGCTTGATGACGGCGTTGACCAGACCGAAGATCACCGCGACGACGAAGATGATGCCGACCTCGGCCAGCCTCGAGTCGGCCCCGACGAAACCGATTCCCGGGACGATCAGCGTCACCACCCACAGCGCGACGCCCGTCAGCGCGGCGCGCAGCAGGAAGGCACCCATGGGCGTCAGTCTGCCGAACGCAGCAGATAGGTGTCCATGATCCAGCCGTGCCTGTCCCTGGCCTGCGCACGTGACCCCACGATCCCGGCGCCCACCTCCCCGACCGTGCCGGACACCAGCAGCTCGTCGGGCGTACCCAGGTAGGCGCCCCACCAGATCCGGGTGTCGGGCGGACACGTCAGAAACGAGCAGTCGCCGTCGAGCATCACCACCGCGCTGCCCGAGAGCCCGTGCTCGCGCAGTTGCCTGCCGGTCGTGATGAGCACCGGCTCGCCGACGTCGTTGAGCGGGATGCGGTGCCGCGCCGTGAGCGCCTGGATGGCGGTGATCCCCGGGATCACGTCGTAGTCGATGTCTACATGGGCGGCGACGGTGTCGAGGATCCGCAGCGTGCTGTCGTAGAGCGACGGGTCGCCCCAGGCCAGAAACGCCCCGGTGGCGCCGTCGGAAAGCTCGTCCGTGATCGCGTCGGCCCACAACCGGGCGCGGGCGGCGTGCCAGTCCGCAACCGCCTGCCTATAGTCGCCGTCTTTCGCCCGCGGTGGGTCGGGTAGCTCGACGAAGCGGTAGCCCGGTTCGCGGATGAAGCGCTCGCAGATCTGCCTGCGCAGCGCGACGAGCCCGTCCTTCGAGAGGCCCTTGTCCATCGCGAAGAACACATCGGTGTCGTTGAGGGCGGTGACGGCCTGGGCCGTCACGTAGTCCGGATCGCCCGCGCCGATGCCGATGACGTGGATTCGACGGGTCACGCCCGCGAGTATGCGCTAGTGCTTTCGGCCGCGGGTGAGGCGCAGCCGCTTTGCGCGCTCGAGGTCCTTCTCCTCGGCCTCGCGGTCCTTGCGCAGATTGCGGTCGTCCTTGGGCGGCAGCTGCAGTTCCTCCTCGGCGGGCAGGCCGGCCTGCAACTGGCGGCCGCGCTCGATCTCGGCGTCGACCTCGGCGCCGAACAGCAACGCGAGGTTGGTGATCCACAGCCACAGCAGGAACACGATCACTCCGGCCAGCGCACCGTAGGTCTTGTTGTAGCTGCCGAAGTTCGACACATAGAACCCGAACAACACCGAGGCAACGATCCACGCCACGATCGCGACCGCAGCACCGCCGCTGATCCACTTGAACTTCGGCTGCTTCACGTTCGGGGTGACGTAGTAGAGGATTGCCACCGCCAGGATGACGAGGACGAGGATCACCGGCCACTTGGCGATGCTCCACACCGTCACCGCAACGTCGCCGAGACCGATCACCTCCCCGACCCGCTGGGCCACCGGACCGCTGACCACCAGCATGACCGCCACCCCGGCCGCCATCACCAGTCCTGCCAGCGTCAGCAGCAGTTGCACCGGCCGCAGCTTCCACACCGGACGGCCCTCGTCGATCTCGTAGATGCGGTTCATCGCCCGGCCGAAGGCGCCGACGTAGCCCGATGCCGACCACAGCGCACCGAGAAGGCCTGCGATCAAGGCGAATCCGGCCGACGGCGAGTTGACCAGTTGCTCGATCGGCGGCCGCAGAGTGTCCATCGCCGACGCCGGTGCCACTCCTTCGACGAGGTCGAGCATCGCATCGACGGTGCTGCGGCCCTGGCCGAACACGCCCAGCAGGGAGACCACGGCGACGAGCGCCGGAAAGATCGACAGCACCGCGTAGTAGGTCAGTGCCGCCGCCAGGTCGGTGCACTGGTCGTCGGCGAACTCGCGCAGCGCCTTGCGCATCGAGTACAGCAGCGACGGCCTGGTGAGATCGGTGGGCGATTCGGGTTTGCGCGGATCGTTCGGATCCGGCGGCGTCTGCTGGCGCGCGTCAGCATCGTCAGTTCGCATATCCCCGCCGATACCCGGGCCGTTCCGGCCCAAACTCAATACCGCAAGTATCCGGTACCGCAGGTATTGACTGCGCGGCGACGACTCCCTACGTTGGGTGAACCGGACCGACAAGGGAGTCGCCGATGAGTGCACCAACCCGCAACGAGTTCTCCGCACGCCTGCTGAAGGGCTCGGTCAAGAAGTCCTACGCCCCCGTCGTCGACATCGACTGGGATGCGCCGCTGGACCCGGACAAGTTCTTCCTGCCCCCGCAGATCGTGTCGCTGTACGGCACGCCGCTGTGGGACGCGATGACCCGCGAGCAGCAGATCGAGTTGTCCCGCCAGGAACTGGTCAACACGCTGTCGGCGGGCATCTGGTTCGAGAACATCCTCAACCAGTCACTGCTGCGCAAGATGATGCACCAGGATCCGACGGCCAGCGCAACGCACTACGAGTTGACCGAGCTCGGCGACGAGACGCGTCACATGGTGATGTTCGGCAAGGCGATCGAACGGGTCGGCGCAAAACCGGTATGGCCCAACTTCTATCAACGCCTGGTCATCAACTCGCTGCCGTTCGTGTTCCAGGGCGCGGCGCTGTGGGTGGCGGCGCTGATCGGCGAGGAGATCTTCGACTCCCTGCAGCGGCGGATGATGGACGACGACGAGCTGCAGCCAGTCGTGCAGCGGCTCATGCGGATTCACGTCACCGAGGAGGCCCGCCACATCCAGTTCGCCCGCGACGGCCTGCGCAAGCGGGTCCCGCACATGCGACGCTTCCCGAAGTTCGTGCTGTCCAACGTCAACGGGCTCGGCGGGTACTTCTTCCGCTTCCTGTTCACCAACAAGGTGCAGTACCGCCGGGTGGGACTCGACGCCCGGGAGGCGCGCCGCATCGCGCGCCGCAGTCCGCACCGCCACGACACGCAGGTGACGGGTTTCGCGCCGCTCGCGGCGTTCCTCGACGAGGTCGGCCTGCTGGGCCCGATCGCGCGGCGCATGTGGCGCAGGAGCGGATTCCTGCCGCGATGACCGGCGTGTACGACGGCCCGGCCGCCATGCGCGTCGGCGACGTCGAGCATGCCGTGCGGGTGCGGCTGACCGGACACCTCGACCCCATCGACGGGCGGTACCACTGGCGCGGCATGGTGTTCGAGCTGGCATCCGATGCCGCCGCCCGGATGCCGCAACCGGTGTGCGTCTCGATCGGGCCCCGCACGGCCGCAGCGCAACTGACCGAGGTGACGCCCTGGGGCACCTACTGCGTGGCGGGCGTCGGCGCGCCGCCCTACCCGCTCGATCCTGCGGTCTGAGCCGTCCGGACGGCGACCGCCAGTACGACGACCGCGGCGACCCCGCCGGCGATCCCGGAGATCAGCAGGGGCAACCGGCCGTCGGCGCCCCACAGGAACCCGGCCCACAGCCCGGCGGCGAGGATCGCGAAACCGCTGAGCCCCTGAAACACGCCCTGGGCGCTGCCCTGCAGTTCCGGACCGACCAGCGACGAGACCCACGCCTTGCCGACGCCGTCGGTGCACGCGGTGAACAATCCGTAGACACCGATAAGGAGCCAGGCGGTCAGGGTGTCGCTGGCCAAGCCCAGTCCGGCGTACCCGACCGCGAAGAACACCAGGCCGACCCCGAACACGGCCGGTTTGCCGATGCGGTCGGCGAGCGCTCCCGCGGGATAGCTGGCCGCGGCGTACACCGTGTTGTAGGTCACGTAGGCCAGGATCACCTCGACCACCGAGAAGCCGATCTCGTTGAGCCGCAACAACAGGAGCGCGTCGGGAAAGTTCACCAGCGCGAACGCGATCAGCACCGCGGTCACCCGCCAGTACCGCCGCGGCAACTGCCCGACCGCGGCGAGTACCCGGCGCCGGTCGACGGCGGGCACGCGGATCTCGCGCGCGGTGAACACCAGCACGACGCTGAGCACCGCCGGGACGACGGCCACCCACAGCAGCGGCGCGATCTGTTGGTCGAGCAGTTGGTAGCCCAGCAGCCCGAGCAGCGGGCCCAGTACCGCGCCGAGCGTGTCCATGGCCCGGTGGAACCCGAACACCCTGCCCCGCGCGGCCTCGTCGACGTCGGCGACCAGCAGCGCATCGCGCGGTGCGCCACGGATCCCCTTGCCCAGCCGGTCGACCACCCTGCCGGCCAGCACGCCGGGCCACGCACCCGCCGCGGCCACCATGACCTTGCCGAGCGCGGCCATGCCGTACCCGGTGGCGATCAGCGGCCGGCGGGCATACCGGTCGGCCAGCGGTCCGGCCGCCAGTTTGGTCACCGACGCCGCCCCCTCGGCAGCGCCCTCGACGGCGCCGACGACGGCGGCGGGCGCGCCGAGCACAGACGTCAGGTAGATCGGCAGCAGCGGATAGAGCAGTTCGCTCGCGGTGTCCTGCAGGAACGAGACAGCGGAGAGCACCCGCACATTGCGGGTGAGCCAGGTCGACACCCGGCAATGATGCCTGGCGGGGCTAGCTCAGGTCTTCGTCGGTCAGTGCCGCGAAGCCCTTCGCCTGGCCACGGGCCAGCCCCGCACGCACCACGCCGACGAGCAACCCCTGAATCGCGGCGGCGATGAACACCTCGCGCGTCGAGCGGCTGAGGTCCTTGGGATCCGGCTCCTCGTCGTCCGGGTTCACCCGCTGCCAGATCTCGGTGAAGATCTTGCCCGCGAGGAGCCCGCCGACAACGCTGGCGACGATCGACAGGGGCTTGTACATGGTCTTGGCGGCACTCACCGCGCTGTCATTCCCTGTGCGTCATTACCTAAACCCGCGACTAGAACACGTTCTAGTATTGCGCCGTGCGATTCACCTATGCCGAGGCGATGACGGACCCGACGTACTACGTGCCGCTGGCCCGGGCCGCCGAGGCGGCGGGCTACCACGCGATGACGATCGCCGACAGCATCGCCTATCCCTTCGAATCGGACTCGAAGTATCCCTACACACCCGATGGCAGCCGCGAATTCCTCGACGGCAAGGCGTTCATCGAGGCGTTCGTGCTCGCCGGCGCGCTGTCGGCGGTGACCACCACGCTGCGGTTGAACTTCTTCGTGCTCAAGCTGCCCGTCCGGCCGCCCGCTCTGGTGGCCAAGCAGGCGGGCTCGCTGGCCGCGCTTTTCGACAACCGCCTCGGCCTGGGCGTCGGCACCAGCCCGTGGCCCGAGGACTACGAACTGCTCGGGGTTCCGTTCGCAAGGCGCGGCAAGCGAATGGACGAATGCATCGAGATCATCAAGGGCCTCACGACGGGCGAGTACTTCGAATTCCACGGCGAGTTCTACGACATTCCCAAGACGAAGATGACGCCCGCGCCCACGAAGCCGATCCCGATCCTGGTCGGGGGCCACGCCGAGGCCGCGCTGCGGCGCGCGGCGCGCCATGACGGCTGGATGCACGGCGGTGGCGATCCCGCGGAGCTCGACCGACTCATCACGCGGCTCAACCAGATCCGCGAGGAGGAATCGGAGGCGGCCCGCAACGAGCCGTTCGAGATTCACGTCATCTCCGCGGACGCCTACACGCCGGACGGCATCAAACGGCTCGAGGACAAGGGCGTGACCGATGTCATCGTCGGATTCCGGATCCCCTACATCACCGGTCAGGACACCGAGCCGCTGGACACCAAGATCCGCCATCTCGAAATGTTCGCCGAGAACGTGATCGCCAAGCTCTAGAAGGGTTACCGCACCCTCGTGCGGGTAACCGACGCGCAATGACGAGCACGAACAGCAGTCGGGTGCCGCAGGCAGTGGTCGCGGTCGGGGCTTCTGCGGTCGGGGGATGACATCGCTTTGCAGATCGACTTCGAGACGGTGGACGCCGCAACGGTGCTGCGCCCCCGCGGCGTGCTGGACAGCAGCACCTACCGGTCACTGCGCGACCGGATGATCAAGGCGGCACTCGACGAACCGAAGGCCGTCGTCGTCGACATCACCGCCCTGTCCGTCCCCGCGGAATCCGCGCTCGCGGTGTTCACCAGCGCCCGCTGGCACGTCAACGTGTGGCCGGAGGTGCCGATCGTGCTCGTGTGCGCGCACCCCGCGGGCCGCTCGGCGATCGCCCGCAACAGCGGCTCCTCCTACGTGCCGGTGTACGCGACGGTCGACGCCGCGCTGGCGCATTCGGACGACACACCCCGTCTCCGCAGGCGCGCGCGAGCCGAGCTGACCGCCACGGTGCCCAGCCTGCAGCGCGCCCGCGAACTGGTCCTGGACTGGCTGACGGCGTGGCACCGGCCCGAGATGATCCCCACCGCCAAGGTCGTGGTCACCACGCTGGTCGAAAACGTCCTGCAGCACACCGGAAGTCACCCGGAATTGCGGCTCGAGTACAACGGCGCCACCGTGACCATCGCCGTTAACGACGAGAACCACGCCCCGGCAGGACTGCGGGAGTATGCCCCGAAGGCCGGGCCATCGGGGCTGCAGATCCTCGCCGCGCTGTGCCGGGCCTGGGGCAACGCGCCCACTCCGTCGGGGAAGACGGTATGGGCGGTCATCGGGCCTGAGAACGTGCTGCGGTGAGCATGTTCGTAGATCGGGGGCCGCGGCGAGCGGATGATGGAGCCGCAGGCCTGGGGAGGTGGCCCCGGCCCGATCAGCTGCGCAGCGTGGTGTGCGGGCTCTCCCCGTAGGTGTGTCGGTAAAGCACCGCGAACCGCCCGGTGTGCGCGAACCCCCACCGGGCGGCGATGTCGGTCACCGTGTCGCTTTCCCGGTCCGCCGCCAGCAGGTCGTGATGGGCGTAGTGCAAACGCAGCCGTCGCAGGTACTGCAGCGGGGTGGTCTCGAGGTGACGGCGGAACATGTACTGCACCGCTCTCGGCGTGACATGGACCGCCTCGGCGATGTCGGCCAGGCCGATGTCGCAGTTGGCGTTGGCGTCCATGAACGCCATGGCGCGACGCAGCAGCACGGGCTTGTGGTCGGTGCGGTCCTGCGGTGTCGCCGTGGTCGTGGCGGTGTTGGGGAAGGTCCGCAACGTCACCGCGGCCAGTAACCGGCTGGCATGGCCGATCACCAATGGGGTTGCGAGCACCTCGTCGGCCAGCACGTTCTCCTTGATGTAGGCCGTCGTCTTCTTCCACAGCCGCGCCGCGGACGCGTCGACGGGGTCGAAGCTGGTGAATCGGATCGGCAGCGGAGCCTGGCTGACGGGCAGGCCGGTGGCGACGCTCGCGACCATCGCCGGATCCAGCAGTACTCCGGTCAACCGAAGGTCGTCGCACGTCGCGGAGGAGGGCAGATGAGGCTGTGCCAGCAGCGCGACGTCGCCCACCCCGGCCCGGGACTGCATCCCATCGCAGCTTCCGCTGTACCGGCCCGTGGTCGGCCAGACGACGATCACCCGGTTGAGCGGATCCGGGCGGGCCTCGAGATGGCCGGCGGCGTAGACGTCCTCGATCGCCAGCGGCCCCACCGTGGTGCGCACATGGGTCAGCAGGGGGCCCTCGCGGTGCGGGTTCGCCCCGTGCGACAGGCGCAGGGTCGCACCGTAGGCGTCCTCGAGGAATTCGTCGACATCCGCGGGGTCGCTGATCTCGACCTCTAGCCGCTCGGGCGGATGGACGTGAACGGCGATGTTGCTGATCGTGCTCACCTCGTCGGGTGATGCTGGTTGGGGTCTGTTGCTCAGTGCCCCGAATATCCCGAGCGTACCCGTCCCGGAGTCGCTCACTGCTTGCCCGACAGTAAGGAAACTCTTACCCACTTCCCGCCGAAGTCTGGCCGCGCGGCGGTTATGCGACATCCCCGCGGCGTCGAGGATGGAAGGCGTCCCTCCAGAACACGAATCTAGGAATTTCCATGCTTGCGACAGCACCCACCCGCACAGGTCACGACGAGACGGTGCGGATGTCCGCGATCGACGCGGCGACACTGCGTTTACGTTCGTCGGCACCCATCGGCCACGTCGCCAAGACGGTGCGGTTGCCCAGCATCGTCGTCGGCAACGTCGCCAACACGGTGCGGCAGCGCTATGCCGACCTGAGCACCGTCGAGCGGCGGCCCCCGGGCCTCTGGGAGATCGCGCGCATCGCGTTGGTGCTGCTGCTGTCGTCGATGCCGATCCTCGGGATCTCGGTCGACGTGTTCGGCGTGGTTTCCCAGAGCACCACGTCGGTGGCCGTGATCGCGCTGACGGCCGTGCTGGCAACGCTCGTCGCGTTCGCGCCGCACCGGACCGACATGATCGTCGGCCGCGGGCTGATCGCCGGCATGGTGGCATGCATCGTCTACGACGGCGCCCGGTTGTTCGCCGTGCACGTGCTGGGGTTGATGGGTGATTTCATCCCGGTGATGGGTTCGTGGGTGACCGGTGAGCCCGACACCGCGGGCAGCGCCGCGGTGGGCTACGTCTGGCGCTACATCGGCGACGGCGGCGGCCTGGGCGTCGCGTTCTTCGTCGTCGCATTCGCGCTCGGCATCGACCGGTGGTCGAACGTGCGGGCGGTGCTGGCCGCGGTCGCGTTCGCCGTGTTCCCGACGTGGACCGGGCTGATCGCGACGGTCGCGCTGGCCCCACGCGGCGAGGAGATGATGTTCCCGCTGACGCCCGCCTCGGTCACGGTCACCCTGGTCGGGCACCTGGTCTTCGGCTTGTTCTTGGGGCTGGCCTTCCTGAAGGCACCGCGTGGGAAACGCAGCGAATGGCCGTGGCCGCCCCTGCGTCTGGGCAGCCTGACCCCGTGACCGCCGATTCTGGGTCAGAATTGCTGCGACAGGAGGTCCGCATGTCTTCCCACCTGGAAGTCTGGAAGCCGTCGGGGCGGGAGTTGATCCCGCTCGGCGGCGACCGCGTCACGCTCGGGAAGGCCTCGACCAACGTGGTGGCCCTCGAGCACGACGAAACCGTCTCGCGGCTGCACGCCGTGATCGAGAACCTCGGATTCGCTTGGTCCATCCGGGATCTGGGTAGCCGCAACGGCACCTACCTCAACGGCGAGAAGATCACCGCCGAACGCGTGCTGCGCTCCGGCGACGAGGTGCGCGTCGGCAAGTCGCGGCTGGTCTTCTGGGAGGTGCGTAGCGGCGCCGCGCTCGACGAGGAGACGGTGTCGGCGCAACCGTCCGAACTCCCGCCGCGCCTGACCCGCCGTGAACTCGACGTGCTGATGGTGCTGTGCCGCCCGCTGGTCTCCGACGACCCGTTCCCGGAGCCGGCGTCGGTCCGGCGCATGGCCGGCGAGCTGTACGTCACCGAGGCGGCCGTCAAACAGCATCTGCAGAACCTCTACGACAAGTTCGCCATCCCGGCCGAGGGCGATCGCCGGGTGCGACTGGCCAACGAGGCCCTGCGGCGCGGGGCGGTCACCATCGCCCAGCTGCGCGACGCTACGTGAAGTCGAGGGCCTCGACGGTGGCGACGGCGCCTTCGTGAGTGGGCCGGTCGGCGCCCCCGATGCAGTACAGGGTCGAGCCGACGGCGGCGACCACCTGGCCGTGTACCGGGGTGTTGATCGGTGCGACGGTGGTCCACTTCCTGGTTGAGATGTCGTACATCTCGACCGTGGCCAGCACGCGGGTCGGCTCTTCGCCACCCACGGCCACGATCCGGCCGTCGAGGTAGGCGGCGCCGTAGCTGCCGCGAGGACTCGGCATGTCCGGCAACGTCTCCCAGTTACCGGACACCGGGTCGAAGCGTTCGAAGGCGGCCGAGTTCTCGTCGGCGGTCAGGACGCGCCCGCCCACCGTGTACACGTAGACGCCGTCGGACACCGCGGCCAGATGTTCACGCGGCGTCGGCATGTCGGCGGCAGGCGTCCAGGACTGGCCGTCGAACACCTCGGTCTGCGCCACGAGCTGCTTGTCGTCCTGCCCGCCGACGACCACGAGCTTGTCGCCGACCACCGCCGCCGCGGCCGCGGCGCGGGCGCGCTGGAGATCGGGCAGCTGCTCCCACTTGCCGTTGCGGAACGCGAAGACCTTGTTCGACGTGTCGGCGAGGTTGTCGCCGGCGCCACCGATGACCACCATCTCGTCGCGATAGCTCGCGCCCGACGCGTGGTGCAAGGGGATCGGCAGCGGCGGACGGGTCTGCCACTCGCCGGTCTGGGTGTTGTAGCTCTGGACCGTCTGCAGTGTCTCGCCTTCGCGCATCCCGCCCGCGACCCAGATCTCGTCGCCGACAACGGCCCACGCCGTCATCAACCGTGTGGTCGGCGCATCCGGCAGTGGCCGCCATTCCGGTGCGGGCTGCGGTTTGCGCGGTGCCAGCTTCAGCGACTCCGCCGACGCCGTGATCTCGTCGTCGCCGGTACCGGTGGACCCACCGATCACGTAGACGGTCTTGCCGACCCCGGCAGCGGCCATGCCATGGCGTCCGGTTCCCAAGTCCGGCAGTCCGTTCCACGATCCGGTGGCGAGGTCGAGCGCGACCACGCTCTCGAGCACCTGCCCCTGCGACATGCCTCCGGCGACCACCAGCCGGCCATCGGTGTAGGCCAGGCCGAAGTCGCTGCGCCGGCCGGGGAGCTCGGGCAGGCCCTTCCACGCGTCGGCCGCCGGGTCATAGGTCTCCACGGTCGCCAGGTCCGCGGTTCCGCTGGTGCCGCCGACGGCGTAGACCAGCTTGCCGTCCGACGCCGCGCCCAGCAGCTGTCGGGGCGTGGGGATGGGCGCGCCGGGCCTCCACGAGGTGCCGTCGAAGACCTCGGTCGTGTCGAGCAGCCTGCCCTGCGCGTCGACGCCGCCGGTGACGACGATGCGGTCGCCGACCACCGCGGCCGCCGCCGCGGCCCGCGGCTGGGACAGGGGCGGCAGTTCCGCCCAGCGGCTGTTGACCACGCGCCACACGCGGTCGGTCGCCACCTTGGTGTTGGCACCTTCGGTGCGCCAGCCGCCGAGCACCACCGGCGTGCCCTGCCACGTCACCGCCATCGCGTGCTGCACCGGCACGGGAAGGGCCTCGCCGCCCTTCCAGCTGTCGATGGCGGGGTCGTATCCCTCGTGTTGTCCGCTGACGCGGTTGTCGGCGTCCATCCCGCCGAAGACCCAGATGGTGCCGTCGGCCTCGGTGGCGGCGACCGCGTCGCGGGCAACGCGCGCGTCGGCGATCGGCCGCCATTGCGGGGGCGGCTCCGCGGTCGCCGACGCGGTGGGCGCGGCGGCGCCGCCGCCGGTGTCGCGCGACGAGGTGGCCATGTAGATCCCGCTCGCCACCAAGAGCAGCACCGCCACGATCGCGCCCGCGGCTATCAGGATGCGGTTGCGGTCGCGCTTCTTCGAAGGCTTGTTCCCCGGGCCGCCCGGCGGCGGGCCCGCCGGCGGCGGGACCGCCCACGGCAGGCTCGAGGCGCTGACCGACGCGGTGTGCGCGAACATGTTCGGCTCCGGCGGGGGCCTCATCGGTTCGGGTGAAATTGGCTCCGAGGCAAGCGAATCGGGTTCGTCGGCGACCGCCGGCATCGGCATCGCCTCGGTGCCCGGCGCCTGGTCGGGCTCGCTGAGCGCCATCGAGTCCGCCATCAGACCGTTGTGCCGCTGAGCCAACTGGAGTTCGTGGCCGAACTCCTCGGCCGACTGTTGCCGCGCGCCGGGCTCCTGCGACATCGCCTTCTCGAGCGCGTCGCAGACGTCGGCCGGGATGCCCTGGGGGCGCAGGTCCGGCAGCGGTGCCGAGGTGATCCGCAGGTAGTGCGCGATCAGGTCCTCGTCGGTCTTGCGCTCATGCGGAGGGTTCCCGGCGATCAGGGCGAACAGGGTGGCGCCCAGGGAGTACACGTCGGCCGCCACCGTCGGCGGGTTGCCGCTGAGCACCTCGGGCGCGGTGTAGGACAGGGTCCCGGTGAAGAACCCGGTCATCGTCTTGTACCCGCCGGTGATGCGCGCGGTGCCGAAATCGCTCAGTTGCGGATCGCCGTAGTCGTTGACGAGCACGTTCGCGGGCTTGATGTCGCGGTGCAGCGTGCCCGTCCGGTGCGCGGTCTCCAGTGCCCCGCACAGCTTCACGCCGATACGCAACGCCTCGGGCCACGCGATGCGGCCCTCCTGGCGTACGCGCTGAGCGAGGGATCCCCTTGCGTGGTACGGCATCACGATGAAGGGACGGTTGCTCTCGGTGACGCCGACCTGCAGGATGTTGACGATGTTCGGGTGCCCGGACAGCGCGCCCATCGCATAACCCTCGCGCAGGAAACGTTCGCGGTCGGCCTCGTCGAGATCGGAGCCGAGCACCTTGATCGCGACGGTTCGCTGCAGAGAGGTCTGCCGGCACCGGAACACCACGCCGCCGCCGCCCCGGCCGATCTCGACGGCGTCGGTGAAACCGGCGGCAGCCAGCTCGGAAGCGATCGTGCCCGCCATAGTGTCGCTCTCCCGGCTCGGCTGGTGATACGGCTCTAAAGGTACCGAGCGAAGATTCGGAAATAGTGAAATTCCGCTTCACCAGTCGATGCCAGCACACTGTCACCATGACCGTGCGCGTCGACGAACTCAAGGTCGCCGATCCTGCGGAGGCCTGGACGCGAGCAGGGTTCAGCGTCGACTCCGATGCCGTCTGCCGGGGCGGCGGTGTCCGCATCCGCCTGGTCGGGTGTGACCCGGCATGGGGACCCGTACCGGCATCGTCGGGTGGTCGCTGCGTGGCCTGCCGTGGGACGGCTGGAGCGATGACCTCGACGGCATCCCGACGACCAGGTCCGACGCGGCGCCTTCGGCGCCGGCGACGCACGCGAACGGCGTCACCGCGATCGACCACGTCGTGCTGCTGTCACCTGACCTGCATCGGACGGTCGAATCGCTGGCGGCTATCGGCGTGGACCCGCGCAGGCAACGGGAAGGGCGAACTCGGCGGACGACCCATCCGCCAGATCTTCTTCCGGTTCGGCGAGGTGATCGTCGAGGTCGTCGGTTCGCGCGCGACGGCGAGCGAGGGTCCATCGACTCTCTGGGGCATCACCTACGCCGTCGCCGACATCGACGCCACCGCCTCGTTCCTGGGTGAGCACACGGCGCCGGTCAAGGAAGCTGTGCAGCCGGGGCGGCGGATCACCACTGTGAGGCATCACGGACTCGGAATGTCGGTCCGCACGGCGATGATCTCCGCGCCTATCCTCGGCGCATGACCGACGACGTCGTGATCGTCCACACCGACGGCGGGTGCAGACCGAATCCGGGCCCCGGCGGCTGGGGAGCGGTGCTGCGCCACCGCCACCACGTCCGCGAGTTGTGCGGCGGCGAGTCCGGAGCCACCAGCAACAACCGGATGGAGTTGACGGCGCCGATCATGGCCCTCGAGGCGCTCACCCGGCCGGTGGCGGTGCACCTCTACACCGACAGCACCTATGTCCGGAACGGGATCACCAAGTGGGTCCTCGGCTGGGAACGCAACGGCTGGATGACCGCCGCGAAACTGCCGGTGAAGAACGTCGACCTCTGGCAGCGGCTACGGGCGGCCTGCACGCCGCACTGGGTCGAGTGGTTCTGGGTGAAAGGGCACTCGGGTGTCGCCGACAACGAGTTGGCCGATGCGCTGGCGACGCGGGGTCTGCAGGAAGCCCTGCGCGCTTCCTGCTGACCGTCACTCCCAGATAACCTCGGACGGTTCCTTGTCCGGGCGCAGGCCGCGCCAACTGGCCTGGCGCAGGCGGCCGTCGGAGGTGCGCTCGCTGTAGCGCACCTCGCCGACGAGTTCGGGCCGGACGAACGTCACGCCCTTCGCGTCCTGGCGCGGAAGCCCTTCGGTGAACGGCGACTCGTCGGTCTCCAGGGGTTTGAGCGTGGCCTTGAGAGTGGCCAGCGCCTTGTCGGTGAACCCGGTGCCGACCCGGCCGACGAACTGCAGGCCGCCAGTTGGATCGTCTGGGTCGGGGATGCCGAGCATCAACGCGCCGACACCGCTGGAGCGGCCGCCTTCGCCCCGTCGCCAGCCGCCGATCACCACTTCCTGTGTGCACCAGAGCTTGTCCTTGACCCACGACGACGAGCGCCGGCCCGGTTGGTAGGTCGAGTCGCGCTTCTTGGCGACCACGCCTTCCCACCGGCGCTTGCGCGCATACTCGAGAGCCTCGGGGCCGTTCTCGCCGGGAATCTGCTCCGGCACGATCAGCCCGCCCCCTTCGGCCAGCGCCTCGAGGATCCGCCGCCGGTCGGAGTACTTGGCGCGCATCAAGGATCGGCCGTCGAGGTAGAGGATGTCGAAGGCCCAGAACTCGACGCGGGTGGACCGCGCCCGGTTCTGCATTTCGGAGAAGCTCGGCACCCCGCTCTCGTCGAGGGCCACCGCTTCGCCGTCGAGGATCACGTGGTGGTCGGCGAGATCGGCTGCGACGGCTTCGAATTGGGGATACTCGCCGGTGACGTCGCGGCCCCGCCGCGATCGCACGCCCAGCCTGCCCCGGTTCGCCTCGACGATGACGCGGTAGCCGTCCCACTTGCCTTCGAAGGCCCACTGGCCGGACGTCAGCTTCGCGATGGAACCGTCGGTCGACAGCATGGGCAGCAGATCGCCCACCTGCTGATGCTTCTGGTCCTTCATGCGGTGCGCGAGCCAGTTCTTGCCGTTGGTCTGGATCAGCGCGTAGCGGCCGTCGATCTTCTTGCCGTGCAGGGTGACGATGACCTCGCCGCCCTCTTTCGAGCTGTCGGGCGCGACGTCGTTGAACTTCTCGGTCTCGTAGGTGCCGGTGTCCCAAACGAACATCTCGCCGCCGCCGTATTCGCCCTTCGGGATGGTGCCGTGGAAGGTGAGGTACTCCAACGGGTGGTCCTCGGTGTGCACGGCAAGGTGGTTGACCGACGGCGTATCGGGCAGGTTCTTGGGCACCGCCCAGCTCACCAGTACGCCGTCGCGTTCCAGGCGCAGGTCGTAGTGCAGTCGCCGGGCGTGGTGCTCCTGAATGACGAACAGGTCGTTGTTTCCCGCCGCCGGCACCTTATTCGGCACGGGCTCGGGCGTCTTGGCCGCGTCGCGCATGCTGCGGTACGTGGTCAACCGATCCGGCACCGGCACGGCCTCGTCGAGCGGCGCCAGCAGATCGCCCATCTCCTCGACGCGGTCGAGCACCTCGTCGAATCGCAGGTGCTGCAGGTCGGGGTCCTCGATCTCGTCCCAGGTGCGCGGCGCGGCGACGGTCGGGTTTTCGCGTCCGCGAAGTGAATACGGCGCGATGGTCGTCTTCGACGCGTTGTTCTGGCTCCAGTCGACGAACACCTTGCCGGTGCGCAGGCTCTTGGTCATCGTGGCGGTGACCTGCTTGGGCATCGTCTTCTCCAGCTGCTGAGCCACCCGCCGCGCGAGCACCGACGCGCCCTGCGAGCTGATCGGCTCCTCGAGCGGCACGTAGAGGTGCACCCCCTTGCTCCCGCTGGTGAGCGGGTAGGTTGTCAGCCCGATGTCGGAGATGAGGTCGCGGACCTCGTGGGCGACCGCGCACAGCTGGCGGAACGACACACCGTCGCCGGGGTCGAGGTCGAAGACGATGCGGGTGGCCGGGCCGACCCTGCCGTCGACGAACCGCCATTGCGGCACATGGACTTCCAGTGCGGCCTGCTGCGCGATCCACGCCAGCCCCTCGGCGGTGTTGATCAGCGGGTAGGTCGTCGTGCCGGACCGGTGGGTGACCGATGCGCGGTCCAGCCAGTCCGGGGCCGACGACGCCAGTTGCTTTTCGAAGAACGACGACTCCTCGACGCCGTTGGGCCAGCGCTTACGGGTGACCGCCCGGCCCGCGATGTGCGGGATCATCGCCTCCGCGATGCCGACGTAGTAGTCGAACACCTCTGCTTTAGTGACGGCCTTCGGTCGTCCGCCCGTCGCCGGGTAGAGCACCTTGTCCGGGTTGGTCAGCTTTACCCGGCCGAAACGATCCACAGTACGAACGTATACCCGCTGCTACCGTGAACTCGTGACTCGGATTCTGGCGGCCGTGCTGGTCACCGGGGCTGCTCTGCTGGCGGCGCCGCAGGCCGCCGCGGACCCGGAGGACCTGCTCCCCTACTGCTCGGGGGATCAGACGCCGATGGACAACAACTGCAGGCCGATGGCCCATCAGGAGTTCACCCACGGTTCCGGGCTGGACCCCGACCTGCCCAGCGGCCTGATGCCCGGGAACGTCCCGGCCGTCGGCGGCGGGTAGCCACCTCGGCCGGCGCGATTTCTGCACCAGGGTCGTGATCGGCGTTCATCCACAGCCCTGATGCAGAAATGGGCGATCGGACCGCCGCTATGTCGGTCGCCGTGGCCACGATCCGCCTCATGTGGCAACCATTCGTCGGCACCGAGGCACTTCGCGACGGATCGCTGACGCGAGGGCAACTGCGCTGGAACCACAACGCTGTCCTGCCGGGTGTCTACCAGCCGAAGGACAAGGAACCGACGGTCTACACGAACTCCGTGGCGGCATGGCTGTGGAGCGGGCGCAAGGGAGTCGTCGCCGGACGCGCGGCGGCCGCACTCCACGGCGCCCGGTGGGTCGACGCATCGACCCCCGTCGAAATCATCACCGCTCACACCCGCCGCAAGCGCGGCGTGATCGTCCACGAGGAGCGGATCGCCGCGGACGAGATCGTCCAGATCGGCGATATGGCGGTCACAAGCGTGGTCCGGACGGCGCTCGATTTGGCTCGCCATCTCCCACGCGACCAAGCCGTCGTTCATCTGGATGCCTTGTCCCGCGCCACGGGTTTGCAGCGCGACGACGTCGTCGCCCTCGCCGGTCGCTACCGCGGCGCGCGTGGCATTCGGCGTGCCCGTGCCGCGCTCGCCCTGATGGACGGTGGCGCTCAATCGCCCGAGGAAACCCGGTTGCGACTCGTCCTCATCGACGCCGGATTACCCGCTCCGCGAACACAGATCAGGCTCACCGACGGAAACGACGAGGCGTTCATCGACATGGGATACGACGAACCCATGGTCGGTCTCGACTACGAGGGTCTCCACCACAGCCAGAATCGCGGCCAATACGTGTACGACATCGGCCGGGCAGCATTCATCAACCGGCAAGGCTGGATCGACATACTGGTCGTCAAGGAGCACAGCCGCCGATACACCCTGCATCGGGTCTATGAGGCATTTGCTCGACGAGGTTGGACGCCGCCGAGCTAGTCGATGCGCTCGCCCGTTTCCGGGTGGAACAGGTGCACGACGCCGTCGGGATGCTTGCGCAGCCGCACCGTCTGCGCCAGCTTCGGGGCCGTCCGCGGATTCGACCGGGCTACCAGTTGCACCCCCCAGCCGGCGTGGGCGTAGACATAGGCCTCGCTGCCGAGGTCCTCGACGAGGTCGACGACCACCTCGAAGCCACCGGAGTCCGTGATGTCGAGCTGCTCGGGCCGGATGCCGACGGTGACCTCCGACAGCCCCGCCTCGGACAGCTTGCTCAGCTGCTCGCGCTCGAGCTCCAAAGAGTTGTCGCCGATGCGGACACCGTCGGAGCCGATCGGCAGCGTCATCAGGTTCATCGCCGGTGACCCGATGAATCCTGCGACAAACGCGTTGGCGGGCTTGTCGTAGAGGTCGTTCGGCGAGTCGAATTGCTGCAGCTTCCCGTCGCGCAGCACGGCGACCCGGTCCCCCATCGTCATCGCCTCCACCTGGTCGTGGGTGACGTAGACGGTCGTGGTGCCCAGCCGCCGCTGCAGCGCCGCGATCTCGGTGCGCGTCTGCACGCGCAACTTGGCGTCGAGGTTGCTCAACGGCTCGTCCATGCAGAACACCTGCGGTTCGCGCACGATGGCCCGGCCCATCGCCACCCGCTGCCGCTGACCGCCGGACAGCTTGGCCGGCTTGCGGTCCAGGAAGTCGGTCAGGTCGAGGAGTTTGGCGGCGTCCTCGACCTTGCGGCGACGCTCGTCGGCGGACACCCCGCGCAGTTTGAGCGCGAAGCCCATGTTCTCGGCAACCGTCTTGTTCGGGTACAGCGCGTAGTTCTGGAACACCATCGCGATGTCGCGGTCCTTCGACGGCACACCGGTCATGTCCTTGCCGCCGATCTCGATGCTGCCCTCGTCGATGTCCTCGAGGCCGGCCAGCATGCGCAGCGCGGTGCTCTTACCGGAACCCGACGGCCCGACCAGCACCACGAATTCGCCGTCGGCTATGTCGAGGTTCAGCGAGTCGACCGCGAGCTTGTCCGAACCCTCGTAGATGCACGAGGCGTTGCGGTAAGTGATTGTCGCCATGGGTGTTTGCTCCTTACTTGATGGCGCCGAAGGACAGACCACGAACCAGCTTGTTCTGCGCGACCCAACCCGCCAGAATTACCGGCAGCGCGGCCATCGTCGCCGCCGCGCACAGCTTGGCCCAGTACAGGCCCTGGCCGGCGATGAAGCCGACCATGTACACCGGCATCGTCTGGGCCTGCACCGCGGTCAGGCTGACCGCGAAGAAGAACTCGTTCCAGGCGAAGATCACACAGATCAGCGCGGTCGCCGCGATTCCGGGGGACACCAGCGGCAGGATCACCTCCCGTACCGAGCGCCAAGTGCTCGCACCGTCGAGGCTGGCCGCCTCCAGAAGTTCGCCAGGGACCTCGAGGAAGAAGGACCGCATCATCCACACCGCGATCGGCAGGTTCATCGCCGTGTAGAGGATGATCAGCGCCCAGATGTTGTCGAGCAGACCGATATTCGAGACGATCACGTACAGCGGGATGATCACCGCCACGATCGGCAGCATCTTGGTGCTGATGAAGAAGAACAACGCGTCCTGCGTCTTGCGCACCGGCCGCAACGACAGCGCGAAGGCCGCGGGCACCCCGAGCAGCAGCACTAGCACCGTCGAAACCGCCGTGGCGAACGCGGAATTGAGTAACGCGGTGCCCACACCCTGCTCGAAGACGGCCTTGAACTGGTCGAGCGTCGGCACGAACATGAACTTCGGCGTCGTGGTGTAGGCGTCGACTTCTTGCTTGAAGGCCGTCAGCACCATCCAGAACACGGGGAAGAAGAACCCGAGACCGACGATCCAGGCCACCGCTCCCCACGGATCGAACTTGCGGCGCTTGGACTTCGGCGCGGCCACGTCCTCGGCGCTGCGCGCTTCGGTGCTGCTGGTGGTGGTCATTACGCTGCCTCTTCCTTGCCGGTGAACGTCTTGAAGATCATCCGCAGGGCGAAGGTCGCGATCACGATGGTGAAGATCACCACGACCACACCCATCGCCGCGGCCTGGCCGATGTCGAAGCCCAAGAACGCGCGCTGGTAGATGTAGAACGGCAGGTTCGCGCTGGCCGTACCCGGCCCGCCCTGGGTCATCATGTAGATCTGGTCGAAGGTGTTGACCAGATAGATTGCGCCGAGCACGGTTCCGAGTTCGATGAAGCGCCGAAGGTGCGGGAGCGTGAGCTCACGGAAGAGCTGAAAGGCTCCCGCACCGTCGACTCGGCCGGCCTCCAGGACGTCGCGAGGCATCGACTGGAGGCCGGCGAGGATCAGCAACATCATGAACGGCGTCCACTGCCACACCAGCGCGACAATGACCGACGACAGCGGGAAGTTGCTCACGAAGTCGATGCCGGGCCCGGGCAGGATCCAGTTCACGATGCCGAACACCGGATCGAGCATCGCGGTCTTCCACATCAGCGCTCCGGCAACGGGTGTGACCAGGAACGGGGTGATCAGCAGCGTGCGCACCACCCCGCGCCCCAGGAACGCCCGGTCGAGCAGCAGGGCCAGGGCGAGTCCGAGTACCACTGAGATCAGCACGGTGAGCACGATGATGAGCACCGTGTTGACCGCCACCTGCCAGAAGACGGAGTCGTTGACGACGTCGACGTAGTTCTGCAGGCCGATGAATTCCCGCGAACCGGGACGCACCAGATTCCACGACTGCGTCGAGTAGTACAGCGTGAACAGGAAAGGGATCTGGGTGACGACGATCATGAAGATCAGCGCGGGCAGCAGCGGCCCGCGCCGCCGCCAGCCCTCGGCACGGGATACCCCTGGGTCCTGCTTGCCCTTGATGCGTGCGACGTGTTCGGCCTCGGACTCGGCCGGGCGCTCCAAAGTTGTCATGACCTCTCCTGATAGCTGCGGCCCACGACCTCGGCATACTTCTGGGACTGTTCGAGGGCGTCGGCCACCGACTTCTGGCCGGCGATCGCTGCGCTCATCTGCTGGCTCACCCGCGTACCCAAGTCCTGGAATTCGGGTATCGCGAGGAACTGGATTCCGGTGTAGGGCACCGGTTGCGCCGTGGGCTTGAGCGGGTCGGCACCCTCGATCGAGTCGAGGGTCACCTGACCGAACGCCTCCGACGCCTTCTGGTATTCGGGGATCTGATAGGTCGACAGCCTGCTGCCCGGCGGCACCCGCGCCCACCCCAGTTCCTCACCGACCAGCCTGATGTATTCCTTGGAGGTCATCCACGAGACGAACTTCCATGCGGCGTCCTTCTTGTCGCTGCTCATCGGGATGCCCAGCGACCACGTGTAGAGCCATCCCGAGTTCGGCTTCACCACCGTCGGCGCCATGGCATAGCCGACCTTGCCGACCACCGTTGAGGACTCCGGATCCTCCACCGTGGACACCGCGGAGGTCGCGTCGTACCACATGGCCGCTCGGCCCTGCGCGAACTGCGTTGCGCACTCGCCGAATCCGGCTGCGGGAGCATTCGGTTCGCCGTATTCGCGCACCGTGTTGACGTAGAACTCGACGGCGTCGCGCACCTCGGGACTGGTCAGCTGGGCGTTCCACTCCATGTCGTACCATCGCCCGCCGAACGTGTTGATGACCGTGTCGAGCGGCGCGAGCACCTCGCCCCAGCCCGGCTTGCCGCGCAGGCAGATCCCCACCATGCCGGTGTCCGGGTTGTGCAGTTTGGCCGCGGCGTCGGCGACCTGCTGCCACGTCGGTTCGGGCGGCATGGTGATGCCTGCCTGCTCCAGCAGGTCCTTGCGATACATCAGGAACGAAGACTCACCGTAGAACGGGACCGAGTACAGATCGCCCTCGTAGGACAGTGACTTACGCAGCGACGGAAAGAAGTCCTGCTCGTCGTATCCGGGGGTCTTACGGGTGTACTCGGAAAGGTTGACCAGCCAGCCGTTCTCGGCCCATTGAGGGGTCTCGTAGTTGCTGATCATGACCACGTCGAACTCGCCGCCGCCCATGGCGACGGAGGCGGTGATCTTGGCGCGCGCCTGGTTCTCCGACAGCGTGATGAAGCGCAGCTTGATGTCGGGGTTGGCCTCTTCGAACCTCGACGACAGCGCGCGTGCGTCGGTCATCTGTGAGTTCGACACCATCGCAATGGTGACGGTGTTGGCCGTCGCGCCAAGGGTCCCTGCGCCCGCGCAGCCGGTCAACGTCAAGCACACGACGGCCAGGCATGCCGCCAGTCTTCGTATCGCTTTCACTTCGACCTCACTTTCACTGGATCATTCCTGGGCCAGCAGCCAACGGGCACAATCGATGTCACACACCAGCAGCCTGGCCAGCTTGCCGCGCAACGCCCCCAGCGTGGCCTGGTGTTTGGTGGCGCCGCTGGAGATCAGCAGCGTCTTGCCGCAGTTGCGGATGTCCTCGAGCGGCACGGACACCGCGCGCTGCTGCAACTCTGTGTCGACCGGCGTCCCCTGCGCGTCGAAGAACCGTCCGCCGATCTCGCCGACGGCGCCCAGCGACATCAACTCGTCGAGCATCCGGGTGTCGAGGTAACTGCCCTCGAACAACGTGGTCGAGGTGGACACCGCGCCGACGCCGAAGAGCATCAGATCGGCTCGCCTGCCCGCCTCCAGCGTTCGCGAGATCACCGAGTCGCTGCGCATCGACACCACCGTCGACGGGTCCGCATAGAGGGGGGCCGGCAGCCGTAAGGTGGCTGCGCGCAACGTGTCCGCACACCGGCTGAGAATGAACTCGGTGCCGGTCTGGTAGGCCGCCGTCGACATGGCGCCGTCGAGTTGCACGACCGCACGGCAACTCGCCACGCCGGGCATGAGCGCGTTGGCCACCGCGACCTGTTCGGGGCCCCAGGTGAATCCGAGGACGTCGTCGGGCGCGAGCCTGCGCATCAACAGCGCGGCCGCGGCCCGACCGACGCTGGCGAACGAGGCGGGCCGCCCCGGCGCGCCGACGTCGACACCGTGTCCGGCGACCACCGCCTCGGTCAGGCCGAAGCGGCGCTCGAGTTCGCGTTCCTCGTCGGCGTGCAGGTCGTCGCGCATGTCGGAGGGAACGGCGACGTCGATGCGCACCAGGCCCTTGGCCTTCGCCCGGGCGACCAGCCGGCCCGCCGTCGGCCGCGAGACACCGAGCCGGGCCGCGATCTGCGCCTGGGTCAGCCCGTCGAGGTAGTACATCGTGGCAGCGCGCAGGGCGAGCCGAACGTCCTCGGGTGTCGAGCCACGCACCGGCCCTGCCACCTCGCCGTTCGACGTCGTTGCGGTCACGCCACTGGCCCGCCTTCCTCCTGTCGTGTGAGCATTTGCTCAGGGGTGCGAGTAGATGCTCATCACGTTAGCATGGCAGATGTGACGCACACAACACCGCCGCCCGATACCCGGATGCGGACCGCCGTACTCGTCGAGCCGGGCCGCATCGAGATGCAGGACCGGCCGGTCCCCCGGCCCGCGCCCGGTGACGTGCTGATTCGCGTGTCGTCGGTGGGCGTCTGCGGCTCGGACACCCACTACTACCGGCACGGGCGGGTCGGCGGCTTCGTCGTCGAGGCGCCGCTGGTGCTCGGCCACGAGGCGGCGGGCACGATCGTCGGGGTCGGCGAGGGGGTGGACCCGTCGCGCGTCGGCCAGCGGGTGTCGATCGAACCGCAGCGCCCCGATCCCGACAGCGAGGAGACCCGCCGCGGGCTCTACAACCTGTGCCCACACATGCGGTTCTTCGCGACGCCCCCGGTTGACGGCGCACTGTGCGACTACGTGACCATCGGCGCGGAGTTCGCCCACCCGGTACCGGCGTCGATGTCGGATGACGCCGCGGCGCTGTGCGAGCCGTTGTCCGTCGGCATCGCCGCGGTGCGCAAGGCCGGCGTCGAGGGTGGTGCGCGCGTGCTGATCGCCGGTGCCGGACCGATCGGCATCGTCGTAGCGCAGGTCGCCCGGGCCTTCGGTGCAACCGACATCGTCGTCAGCGACCCGGACGCGGCCCGACGCGAACAGGTCACGACGTTCGGGGCGACGACCGTGCTGGACCCGACGGCCGAACCGCTCGGCGAGTTGGGGGTGGACGCGTTCATCGACGCGTCGGGCGCCCCGGTCGCGGTGGCCGACGGCATCCGCGCGGTGCGGCCCGCCGGCACGGTGGTGCTCGTCGGGTCCGGCGCCGAGTCGATGGAGTTGCCCACGCAGGTGATCCAGAACCGGGAACTGGTGCTGACCGGAGTGTTCCGCTACGCCAACACCTGGCCGACGGCGATCGCGTTGGTCGACTCGGGCCGCGTCGATCTGGACGCGATGGTGACGGCCCGGTTCCCGCTGGAGGAGGCGGCCGAAGCCCTGGACTCCGACCGCACGCCGGGTAGCGTGAAGACGGTGGTGACGGTGTCATGAAGCTCGAAAACTCCACGCTGAGGCAGCTGTCGCCGGACAAGCCGACGTATGATCGCGCCGAAATATCGATCGGAATAGTGCATTTCGGCGTCGGCGGCTTTCACCGGGCGCATCAGGCGGCCTATCTCGACCGACTGCTGGAGTCGGGCCTGGCCAAGGACTGGGGCATCTGCGGCGTCGGCGTCATGCCCGCCGACCGCAAGATGGCCGAGGTGATGGCCGACCAGAACGGGCTGTACACGCTGCTGCTGGAGAAGCCGGACGGCAGCCGAGAAGCGCGCGTCATCGGTTCCATCGTCGACTACCACTACGCGCCCGACGACCCCGAGGCCGTGATCGAACTGCTGGCGGCGCCGAGCACCCGGATCGTCTCGCTGACGATCACCGAGGGCGGCTACCACATCGACAACCTCAGTGGTGTCACCGTATTCAGCCTGGTCGCCGACGCGCTGGCGCGCAGGCGCGAGCGCGGCGTCGCGTCGCCGACGATCGTGTCGTGCGACAACATCGAAGGCAACGGTGACGTCGCACGGCGGGCCTTCACCGCCTACGCCGAGCGCACCCACCCCGGCCTCGGCGAGTGGATGACCGAGCACACGAAGTTCCCCAACTCGATGGTCGACCGCATCACCCCGGTCACCACGCCGGACGTGATCGATTTGGTGGCAAGCGAATTCGGCGTCGACGATGCTTGGCCAGTGGTCGCGGAACCGTTCACCTCGTGGGTGCTCGAAGACAGCTTCTCCGACGGCCGCCCGCCGCTGGAGAAGGTGGACGTCCTGCTGGTCGACGACGTCACACCGTACGAGTTGATGAAGTTGCGACTGCTCAACGCCAGTCACCAGAGCCTGTGCTACTTCGCCTATCTGGCCGGCTACCGCCTGGTGCACGACGCCGCGGGCGACCCGCTGTTCGCCGACTTCCTGCGGGCATACATGGACGAGGAGGCCACACCGACACTCAAGCCCGTCCCCGGGATCGACCTGCCCGACTACAAGCGCACGCTGATCGAGCGATTCGCCAACCCCGGGGTCAGGGACACCGTCGCCCGGCTGTGCTTCGGCTCGTCGGACCGCATCCCGAAATGGCTGCTGCCCGTGGTGCGGGAGAACCTGCGCACGGGTGGTCCGGTTCGGCTGTCGGCCGCGACCGTGGCCAGTTGGGCCCGCTACGCCGAAGGCGTGGACGAACAGGGCGAGCCCATCGATGTGCAGGATCAGCTCGCGGACACGCTGGTGCCACTGGCGAGAAGCCAGCGCGACAACCCGACGGCGTTCATCGAGAACACCGACGTGTTCGGCGATCTGGCGAAACACGAGAGGTTCGTCGAGGCCTACGTGTGGGCGCTCGAGTCGCTGCACCGCGACGGAGCGCGGGCGACGCTTGAGACGTTGATGCGCAAGGAGAGACCGTGAGCCCGCAGCGGGCGCTGGTAATCGGCGAGGCGCTGATCGACATCGTCGAACGCGACGAGCGAGCATCGAGCACCGAGCACGTCGGCGGCAGCCCGCTCAACGTCGCGGTCGGCCTGGCCCGGCTGGGCCGCCGCGTCGACTTCCTGACCCACATCGGCACCGACGCCCGCGGTCGCCGCATCGTCGAGCACGTCGAGCACGCCGGCGTGCAACTGGTCAGGGGCAGCACCAGCGCCGAGCATACGCCCACGGCGCTGGCCACTCTCGACGAAAACGGCTCGGCCCGATATGTTTTCGACATCGACTGGCAGCTGACGGGCACACCGGAGGTGGCGCCGCCGCTCGTCTCTCACACCGGGTCGATCGCGACCGTGCTGGAACCGGGATGCCGGGCCACCGCCGCGCTGCTCGACACCTACCATCCGTCGGCCACGGTGACGTTCGACCCGAACGTGCGGCCGGCGTTGATCGACGACGACGACACCGCTCGCGGTCGCATCGACCGCCTCATCGAACGCTGCGACGTGGTCAAGGCCAGCGACGAGGACATGCGCTGGATCGACCCCGACCGCTCCCCCGAGCAGATCGCGCAGACGTGGCTGACGCTCGGCCCGTCGATCGTCGCGGTGACCATGGGTGAGCGCGGCGCGTTCGCCCTGTGCGCGGCGGGCGCGGTGAACGTACCGGCGTTCAAGGTCGATGTCGTCGACACCGTCGGTGCCGGGGATGCCTTCATGGCCGGGCTGATCGACGCGTTGTGGTCGCTGGACCTGTTGGGCGCCGAGCGACGGCGCACGCTGGCGGGCATCGGAACCGGGGCGCTGACCGACGTTGTGCGCACCGCGGCGATGTCGTCGGCGCTGACTGTTGCCCGGGCCGGCGCCGACCTGCCGGATCGCGCCACCCGCGATGCCGCGCTGAGATCAGCCATACTGGGCTGATGCGTTCCATATGGAAGGGCTCGATCGCCTTCGGCCTGGTGAACGTCCCGGTCAAGGTCTACAGCGCGACCGAGGACCACGACATCAAGTTTCACCAGGTCCACGCCAAGGACAACGGACGCATCCGGTACAAGCGTGTCTGTGAGGTCTGCGGTGAGGTCGTCGAGTACCGCGACATCGCCAAGGCCTTCGAATCCGACGACGGCCAGACGGTGGTGATCACCGACGAGGACATCGCGACGCTGCCGGAGGAGCGCAGCCGCGAGATCGAGGTCATGGAGTTCGTCCCCGCCGGCGACATCGACCCGATGATGTACGACAAGAGCTACTTCCTGGAGCCCGACGGTAAGTCGTCGAAGTCGTATGTGTTGCTGACCAAGACGCTCAAGGAGACCGACCGCGTCGCGATCGTGCACTTCGCGTTGCGCAACAAGACCCGCCTCGCCGCACTTCGCGTGCAGGACTTCAGCAAGCGCGACGTGATGATCGTCCAGACGCTGTTGTGGCCCGACGAGATCCGCGATCCCGACTTTCCGGTGCTGGACAAGGAAGTCGACATCAAGCCGGCCGAGCTGAAGATGGCGGGCCAGGTGGTCGAGTCGATGACCGACGACTTCAACCCGGACCGCTACCACGACGACTATCAGGAACAGCTGCACGAGTTGGTGCAGGCGAAACTCGAGGGCGGCGAGGCCTTCACCACCGAGGACCAACCGCAGGAACTCGACGAGACCGAGGATGTCTCCGACCTGCTGGCCAAGTTGGAGGCCAGCGTCAAGGCCCGGCGTGAGGGCCGCGGCCGCTCTGACTCCGACGAGAAGCCCGCGAAGAAGTCCGCGGCCAAGAAGGCTCCCGCGAAGAAGGCCGCATCGAAGTCATCGGCCAAGAAGACGGCGGCCAAGAAGGCTCCCGCCAAGAAGACCGAGGCCAAGAAGTAGCCGCTACCCGAGCAGCTCCTTGCGCAGCAGCAGCCGAGGTACTGCGTCGGCGAGCCACTCCTCGTAGCGATCTGCCGACCAGCCCAGGTCGACGGTGAACATCGAATAGAGGTACGGCGCCTGCACCGTGAACACGATGTCGGTCGCCTCCTCTTGGGATAGTCCGGGTCGCAACGCTCTTGGGCCCAGTTGCGCGATCAAGGCCGCGCAGCCAGCCCGGACCTGGCCAAGCAGTTTGGTGCGCATCTCCTCGAGTGTGGGATCGACGGATGCCGCCTGCTCCATGACCCTCATGAGCGGAGCCACCCGGTCGTGCATCGCACGCACGAAGTGCGCGGCGGCTGCGAAGTGCACGCCGTGGCCGTCGGACGCCTCGGCGAGCGCGGGGAGGCGCTGCGGCAACGGCGCCTCGTCGTAGTCGCCCGCGACGGCGACGTCGATGGCGCGGAACAGCACCGCCGCTTTCGAACCGTAGGTCGCATAAATGGTCTGCGGGGACACCTTGGCCGCGGTGGCTATCTGGTCGATCGTCGTCGGTCCGAAACCGTGCTCGACGAACAACGCGGTGGCCGCCTCGATGACCGTGCGTTGGCGAGCCTCCGCGTCGGCCCGGCGGCGACTGTTGTCGTACTTGCGCCGCGGTGCGGCCCCACGATCCATTGACAATGCCCCACGATTTCCATATAGTCGCTTATATCCAATATAGTCCACTATAATCAAAGTGCCACGGAGGTTGCGATGGCAACCATCACGGTGGCGGCCGCCCGGATCGCCGAACGACTCCGACACCACCTGTACCGGTTACACCTGCGATTGGCTCCGCCTCCCGTGTCGATGGTGGAACTGATCTTGGCGACATGGGTGTCGCAGGCAATCCAAGCCGCGGCTGAACTGCGTGTCGCCGATGCGCTTGCGTCAGGACCCCTGTCGCTCGACCATCTGGCACGCCGCGTCGGCGCCGATCCGGACGCGCTCGGCCGGCTACTACGCGCCCTGATCAGTCGTGGCATATTCCGTCAGGATCGCCGTGGCCGCTACGCGTTGAACCCGCTCGCCGAAACCCTGCGATCGGACGCAGACGTATCCATGGCCGCCGCGGCACGCTATTACGGTTCGCCGCAGCACCGAGAACACTGGAGCATGCTGGTCGACTCGATCCGAACGGGTCAGGCGAGCATCCCGCGCCTGCGGGGCAAAGAGTTCTTCGACTACCTGGACGACGAGCCAGAGCTCGCCGAACTCTTCAACGACACCATGACGAACATCTCCGATCTGGCAGTGAAATCCGTCGTCGACGCGTACCCGTTCAGCGGCACCGTCGTCGATGTCGGCGGCGGCTACGGTCGGCTGCTCGCAGCGGTCCTGACGGCCGCCCCCGGCACCCGCGGAGTGCTCTACGACTTGCCGCAGGTGGTTGCGAATGCGCCTGCGCTGCTGCAGAAAACCGGCGTTGCCGACCGCGTGCGTATCGACGGCGGGTCCTTCTTCGAGAGGGTTCCGGCCGACGGGGATATCTATCTGCTGAAGCATGTCATCCACGACTGGCCCGACGAGGACGCGGTGGCCATCCTGCGCAATGTCCGCGCCGCCGCCGGTCCAGACGCCAGGGTCCTGTTGGTGGAAACGGTGATACCCCGCCACGACCGCGACTTCATCGGTAAGTGGGCCGACCTCGAGATGCTGCTCGGCGGGAACGGCCGTGAGCGCGATGCCGACGAGTACCGCGCTCTGCTGCGCCGCAGCGGTTTCGAGTTGACCCGTATCGTGCCGACGGCGTCGCCGTTCAGCCTCGTGGAGGCGCGGGTCGCTCCCCTGGCCGCATGATCAATCGACCTACTGAGCTGTCAGCGCTGCGCGAGCAGGTAACAGCGACGACTGGGATATTCCACGCCGTCGAGGGGCTCTCGTTCCAGCCGCGCCTTCAGGGTGAACCCGGCCGCCACAAGCTGCGCGACCACGTCGTCGGGCTCGAGGAAGTACCCGTCGAGTTCAACGCACTCGCCGAACCAGCTCGTGAGGTGATTGACGGCGCCGACGGCGAACTCGGGGCTATCGACGTGAAAGGCGAGCAATAGCCACCCCCCGGGCCGTACCACGCGGGCGAACTCATGACATGCTGCGGAGCGCTCGGAGGGCGTCAGGTGGATGATCGAATACAGCGACACTGCACCCGCCCAGGCATTGTCTGCAACCGGCAGGTTCAACATCGAACCCACCGTGAAACTCAGGCCGGGGGCATGGCGGCGAGCTATCTCAATCATCGCCGGGGAGAGGTCCAGGCCGATGATCTCTGCGTGTCGATGCGCTAGGAAGCGAGTGATATGCCCAGGGCCACAACCGATATCGCAAATGAGCCCAGAGCCGACCAGATCTGCGAATGCGGTCAGAAGGGCACGGTCCAGGGGTTTGGCCTCCAGTTCGTCGGCGAACTCGGCGTCGTATGCAGCTGCGACCGCGTCATAAGTTGCCCGAATACCGACGGCTGGATTCCCGTCGTCTCCGACTTCACCGGGCATGGCCCGAGACTATCGGTCGGGATACGCGATTGTCGTACGCGGCGACGCTCGCCCCGACGCCTTGCCTCACGCGGCCCAACCACGCAGCCACGAGGCGCACACGAATTAGAACGTGTTCCAGAAACCGCCTCCGCGGTGAGCGCTCCCCTGTTAGCGTGTCGCCCGGCATGGAAGGAATCGGAAGGAAGCCGATCGTGATTCTCGAAAGATTCAGGCTGGACGACAAAGTCGCGGTCGTGACCGGCGCGGGCCGCGGTCTCGGCGCCGCGATGGCCGTCGCGTTCGCGGAAGCCGGTGCGGACGTGGTGATCGCGTCGCGCACGCAGTCGCAACTCGAAGAGGTGGCCGAGCGAGTCGGCGCCACCGGCCGCAAGGCGCACATCGTCGTCGCCGACCTCGCCCACCCCGAGGACACGGCCAAGCTGGCGGGTGCCGCCGTCGAGGCCTTCGGCAAACTAGACATCGTTGTGAACAACGTCGGCGGCACCATGCCCAACGCGCTGCTTGGCACGTCGACGAGGGACCTGCGCGACGCGTTCACGTTCAACGTCTCGACCGCCCACGCGCTCACCGCGGCCGCCGTCCCGCTGATGCTCGAGCATTCCGGCGGCGGCAGCATCATCAACATCACGTCGACGATGGGCCGGTTGGCCGGCCGCGGTTTCGCCGCCTACGGCACGGCCAAGGCGGCGCTCGCGCACTACACCCGACTGGCCGCGCTGGACCTGTGCCCGCGGATCCGGGTCAACGCGATCGCGCCGGGTTCCATCCTCACGTCGGCCCTCGACATCGTCGCGTCGAACGACGAGTTGCGTGAGCCGATGGAGAAGGCGACGCCGATGCGCAGGCTGGGCGAGCCCGAGGACATCGCGGCCGCCGCGGTCTATCTCGCCTCCCCGGCGGGCAGCTTCCTGACCGGCAAGACCCTCGAAGTCGACGGTGGCCTGACGATGCCGAACCTCGACATGCCCATCCCGGATCTGTGAAAGGACAGCAATGCCAATCAAAGTCGCGGCGATCGGCACCGGCAACGTCGGACGGCACGCGCTGACGCAGCTCATCACCGACCCGCAGTACGAACTGACCGCCGTCTGGGTGTCGTCGGACTCCAAGGCAGGCAGGGACGCCGGCGAGCTTGCGGGGCTTGATGTTTCGACGGGCGTGACCGCCACCACCGACCTCGACGAGGTGCTGGCCACCACGCCGCAGTGCGCGGTCTACACCGCACTGGCCGACAACCGGCTGCCCGACGCCCTGGAGGACTACCGGCGCATCCTGGCCGCCGGCGTCAACGTCGTCGGCAGCAGCGCGGTCTTCCTGCAGTACCCGTGGCAGGTGCTGCCCGACGAGCTCGTCAAGCCGATCGAGGAAGCGACCCGGACCGGGCAGTCGAGCCTCTTCGTCAACGGCATCGACCCCGGCTTCGCCAACGACCTGCTGCCGCTGGCGCTGGCGGGCACCTGCCAGAGCATCGACCAGATCCGGTGCATGGAGATCATCAACTACGACACCTACGACAGCGCCGCGGCGATGTTCGACGTCATGGGCTTCGGCAAGCCGCTCGACGAGATCCCGATGCTGCTGCAGCCCGGCGTGTTGAGCCTGGCGTGGGGTTCGGTGGTGCGCCAACTGGCCGCGGGCCTGGGCATCGAACTCGACGAGGTGACCGAAACCTATGTGCGCGATCCCGCGCCCGAGGACTTCGACATCGCGTCGGGCCACATCGCCAAGGGCACCGCCGCCGCGCTGCGCTTCGAGGTGCAGGGCCGAAAGGACGGCAAGGTCGCCGTCGTCCTCGAACACGTCACGCGACTGCGCGACGACCTGCATCCCGACTGGCCGCAGCCGGCGCAGGAGGGCGGCTCGTATCGCATCGAGATCACCGGCGAACCGTCGTACGCCCTCGATCTCTGCCTGAGCAGCCCGAACGGCGATCACAACCACGCCGGACTCGTCGCGACGGCCGCCCGCGTCGTCAACGCGATCCCCGCCGTGGTGGCTGCCGCACCGGGCATCTGCACCACCCTCGACTTACCCCTGATCACCGGAAAAGGGTTGTACGCTGAGCGTTGAGGCGGGGGTTGCCGATCACTAAGGACGTGCCTATGCGGACCACACTTCGTTATCTCGCACCGGTTATCGCGGCGGGTGGCATCGCGGCGGCGCTCGCCGCGGCACCGCTGGCCGGAGCGCAACCTGCGCCGAGTCCGGCGCCGAATCCGACGTTGCCGCAGTGCGTCGACACCGGCGGCGCGGCGGCCATCGGCGGATCCACCACCGAGTGCGCGACGCCCGGAAACGTCTCCATCAACTCCACGCCCGCCCAGCAAGAGTTCGTGGGCCCGTGGGGCGGCATGTGGGAAGGCGACGGCTTCTTCTTCCCGTAGGGGCTCTCCCACAACGTATTTCGGCCGCGACATCAGCTCCATGGCCCAAGGAGGCCAACGATGCGGTCCATCATCCGCTTTTTCACCCCGCTTCTGGCGGCCTGCGGCATCGGGGCAGTCGCCCTGCTGGCGCCGACCGCCTCGGCCGCGCCGCAGTGCACCCAGGTCGGTCCGAACACCACCCAGTGCCAGACCAACGGCAGCGCGCAGATCGTCACCTCACCGCCGGTGATCAACAACTACGGCGGCTGGCCGTACTGGGGGGGAGGCGGCCTGGTCATCAGCCTCGGCGGCTGGTGACCGTCGACCCCGCAGCGGTCAAGCCCGGAGGTTTCGGCTAACCTAACTTTTCTATTCGCTACTCCGGATAGAGGTGGGTTAGGTGATTCCGCGCGACGAGGTGCGATTGCGGCCGAGCTGGGCGCTGCTCGGCCCCGCCTTCGTCGCCGCCATCGCCTACGTCGACCCCGGTAACGTCGCCGCGAACGTCAGCGCCGGCGCGCAGTTCGGGTTCCTGCTGGTATGGGTGATCGTCTCGGCCAACGCGATGGCGTGCCTGGTGCAGTACCTCTCAGCGAAGCTGGGACTGGTCAGCGGGCTGTCCCTGCCCGAGGCGGTCGGTCGGCGGATGCGGCGGCGCAGTCGGCTGGCGTACTGGGCGCAGGCCGAATTGGTGGCCATGGCAACGGATCTCGCCGAGGTCGTCGGCGGCGCGATCGCGCTGTACCTGCTCTTCGACCTGCCGCTGCTCACCGGCGGCGTGATCACCGGCGTCGTGTCGCTGGCGTTGCTGTACGTCAAGGACCGCCGCGGCCAGATGATGTTCGAGCGCGTGATCACCGGCCTGCTGGCGGTCATCGCGCTGGGCTTCCTCACCAGCCTGTTCGTCGGACCGCCACCGGTGGACGACGTCGCCGGTGGGCTGGTCCCGATGTTCGCCGGCGCCGAGAGCGTGCTGCTCGCCGCGGCGATGCTCGGCGCGACCGTCATGCCGCACGCGGTGTACCTGCACTCGGGTCTGGCGCGGGACCGCCACGGCCACCCGGAGCCCGGACCGATTCGGCGGATGCTGTTGCGGGTGACGCGCTGGGACGTCGGCCTCGCGATGGTCGTCGCCGGCGCGGTGAACCTCTCGATGCTGCTGGTCGCCGCGACGAACCTGCAGGGTCAGGACAACACCGACTCCATCGAGGGCGCACACGCCGCGGTGCAGGCCACCCTCGGCCCGACGGTCGCGCTGCTGTTCGCGATCGGCCTGCTCGCATCGGGCCTGGCGTCGTCGTCGGTGGGCGCCTACGCCGGCGCGATGATCATGCAGGGCCTGATCCACCGTGAGATCCCGCTGTTGCTGCGCCGACTGATCACGCTGTTACCCGCGCTGGCGATCCTGGCCCTCGGCCTGGACCCCAGCCGGGCGCTGGTCCTGTCGCAGGTGGTGCTGTCGTTCGGCATCCCGTTCGCGCTGATCCCGCTGATCCGCCTGACCAGCGATCGCGCCCTGATGGGCGACGACACCAACCACCGCATCACGACCGCCCTCGGCTGGGGCGTCGCCACGTTGATTAGTCTGCTCAACGTGGTGCTCATCTATCTGACCGTCACAGGCTGAATGCGGGCCGGACACACCTACTTCGCGTACGGCTCCAACCTGTGCGTGCGACAGATGGCGCTGCGTTGCCCCGACGCGGCGAACCCGCGGCCCGCCACCCTCGCCGACCACGACTGGCTGATCAACGAGCGCGGGGTGGCCACCGTCGAACCGTTCGACGGCTCACAAGTCCACGGGGTCGTATGGGAACTGTCTGACCACGACCTGGCGACGCTGGACAGTGCCGAGGGGGTCCCGGTGCGGTACCGCCGCGACCGGCTCACCGTGCACACCGACGACGGGCCCGCCGAGGCCTGGGTGTACATCGACCACCGCGTCGACCCCGGCCCACCGCGACCCGGATACCTGGAGCGCATCATCGACGGGGCCCTGCACCACGGCCTGCCCCAGCGCTGGGTCGACTTCCTGCGGCGCTGGGATCCCACACACTGGCCCAGCCGCGCCGGGCACACGAATTCAGCTGCACCGCAATCTCTTTCGGAGCTGCTCACACATCCCGGCGTCGCCGAGACCAGCGTGCTGCGGTCCCGATTCGGCTTCCTGGCCATCCACGGCGGCGGGCTGGAGCGGATGACCGACGTGATCGCGCGCCGCGCCGCCGACGCGGCGGGCGCCTCGCTGTACGTGGTGCACCACCCCGACCACTATCCGCATCATCTGGCCTCGGCCCGCTACCGCGCGCAGGAGTCGCAGCGTCTCGCCGAGTTTCTCGACCACGTCGACGTCGCAGTGTCGCTGCACGGCTACGGACGCATCGGGCGCAGCACGCAACTGCTGGCCGGCGGGCGCAACCGCGACCTGGCGCACCACCTGGCCCGGCACCTCGAGGTGCCGGGCTACCAGGTGGTCGCCGACCTCGACGCCATCCCCGCCGAACTGCGCGGCCTGCACCCCGACAACCCGGTCAACCGCGTCCGCCACGGCGGCGCGCAACTGGAACTGTCGCCGCGGGTGCGCGGCATCAGCCCGCGCAGCCAGCTGCCCGGCGACGACGGGCTCACCCCCGCGACGTCGGCGCTCGTGCAGGGTCTGGTCGCCGCAGCGCACTCGTGGTGGTGAAAGGCGTCACCCACCCATCCGGCGGCGCCCGCGCTCCGAATCCCAGATGTGAAAGGCTCGCATCTCTACCGGACCCGGATCACGCACCTGCGGCGCGCCCCGGTTCACCATTACTTCGAGCACCAGGGCTACAGCTGGTACGTCGACATCGACCAGCTACCCGAGGTGCCGCTGTGGCTGCGTCCGTTCGCCCAGTTCGACCCGAACGACCACTTCGAGGGTGCGCCCGAGGACACGCTGCGCCAGCGTATCGACGCCTTCCTGGCCGAGCGCGGCGTCGACCTGAACGGCGGTCGCATCACCGCGCTGCTGCAGGCCCGGGTGCTCGGGTACGTGTTCAACCCGGTGAGCCTGTTCTGGTGCCACGACGCCGCCGGGGTGCTGCGCCACGTCGTGATGGAGATGCACAACACCCGCGGTAAGCGGCACGCCTACCTGTTGCCGCCGGGACCGGACCAGGTCTCGATGACGCAGAAGAAGCTGCGCGTCTCGCCGTTCAACGGGGTCGACGGCTACTACCTGGTGCGGGCGCCCTACCCCGACGACGAGCTGGACGTGACCGTCTCGCTGCACCGCGACAACGAGCCCGCGTTCATCGCGACCCTGCGCGGAACTCGCCGCCCGGCGGGCATCGGCGAGGTGCTGCGTCTGCAGGCCGTCGCTCCGCTCGCACCCCTGATGACCGCGCTCGAGTTCCGCGTCCAGAACCTCACGCTGTGGCTGCGGCACGTCCCGGTGGCCCGACACGCCGAGCGGGTGCACGAAACTCGTTCGCCCGCAGATGCTTTAGTAACCCAGACCGGTGAATCGCGATAACTATGACGCTGCTGTCGCCGGTGGCTAGGCTACCGCTCGTGACAACCGACCTCGAGGAGCTGCTCCGCCAGGTGGCTCGGCAGGACGTCGAGGCGTTCGCCACTCTGTACGACCGGACGCGGACCAGGGTGTACGGCCTGGTGACCAGGGTGCTGCGCGATCCCGGCTACAGCGAGGAAACCACGCAGGACGTCTTCCTGCAGGTGTGGCGGTCCGCGAAGGACTACGACCCCGCCGCGGGCTCGCCCATGGCCTGGCTGATGACGCTCGCGCACCGCCGCGCCGTCGACCGTGTGCGCTCCGAGCAGGCGTCGAGCCAGCGCGAGTCCCGCTACGGCGCCGCCAACGTCGACCTGCCGTCGGACCACGTCGCCGACTCAGTGATCCTGCGCGAGGAGCGCCGTCAGGTGGCCGACTGCCTGGGCTCGCTGACCGATGTGCAGCGGGAGTGCATCCAGCTGGCTTATTACGATGGGCTGACGTACGCCCAAGTGTCCGAACGATTGTCGGCCAATCTCGCGACAATCAAATCGCGGATGCGCGACGGCATCCGCGGCCTCCGCAAGTGCTTGGGGATCGCATGACCGAGCCGTTGAACACCGACCTCGTCGCGTTGGCGACGCCGTACGCGTTGCACGCGATGCCCGAATCCGAACGGGCCGACGTCGACCGCCGCATCGCGGCCGCCGCGCCTGCCGTCGCCCAAGCCTTCGCCGACGAGGTGCGGGCGGTGCGGGAGACCATGGCGGTCCTGTCGGCCGCCACAGCCGCCGAGCCACCGCACGATCTGCGCGATCGGGTGCTCGCCGAGATCGCGGCCGCCCAGCCCGCTACGGCGCCCGTCACCGAGTTGCGCCCGCGGGCCAAGCGCTGGCAGAAGGTGGCGCTGGCGGCCGCCGCGGTGCTCGCGGTCGGCGCAGGCGCTCTCGGCGTCGGACTGGCCATGCGGCCCGCGGCCACCCCGTCGACCGCCGAGGAGATCTTCGCCGCCCCCGACGTGCGGACCGTGTCCGGTGACATCCCCGGCGGCGGCACCGCGACGGTGGTGTTCTCCCGCGAGAAGGACGCCGGTGTGCTGGTGATGAACGGCGTGTCCCCGCCACAGCCCGGCACCGTGTACCAGATGTGGCTGGTCGACGCCGACGGGCCGCATTCGGCGGGCACGATGGACGCCAAGGCGGTCGCGCCGTCGACCACCGCCGTGCTGCCGGATCTCGGCGGCTCCGAGACGCTCGCGTTCACCATCGAACCGCCCGGTGGTTCCGCGCGGCCCAGCGGACAGCCGTTCGCCGCGCTGCCACTGGCTTAGGTCCCCGCCATGGTCGCCACGGTGATCTCGGCGACCACGTCGGACACCTCGTGGCGACGCCGCCACGCCCGTCGCTGCCGGATTGCGCCGTTGCCCTCCCCGCCGACCCGGTGCAGTTCGTCGAGCACGAGGTCGTAGTCGCCGGTCGCCTCCAGTGCCGGCCGGACGTGGTCGACCAGGCGGTCCAGCAGTGCCCGCGCGGGGATGCATTCGTGGCTCTCCAACAGATCGACGGCGTCGCCGTCCAGACCGTCGCGCGCCGACTTCCAGTACGCGGCCTTCAAGGCGTGCGGCGCGAGCGGCGCGACCTGGGCTCCGCGTCGCTCGTCGTCGAGGGCCGTCATCACCGCCGCGCGGGTGAGCGCGGCCAGCAGGACGGTGTCGGCGACCGTGGCCGGCACGTCGGCGACGCGCACTTCCACCGTCGGGAACTTCTTCGACGGGCGGACGTCCCAATAGACCATCCCGTCGTCGAGCATGGCGCCGGCATGGCGCAGCATCGCCACGACGGCGTCGTACTCGTCGGCCGAATCGAAGTGCGGCGGCGGCCCGGCACTCGGCCACCGGGCCCACAGCACGCTGCGCCAGCTGGCATAGCCGGTGTCGGAGTTGCGGTACACCGCGGAGTTCGCGGCCAGCGCCAGCAACGACGGCAGCCAGGGCCGCAGCCGGTTGCTGACCCGGATCGCCGCCTCGCGGCTGGGGATCGCGACGTGCACGTGGCAGCCGCAGATGCCCTGCTCGTGCGCGATCATCCCGAACTTGTCGGCGATCTCCCGGTAACGGGGGGTGTCGGTGATGGGGAACGCGTGCGGCACGGTCGGCGGCAGCCCGGCCGCCAGCAGCAGTGTCCCGCTGGCCTCGGCGGCGCCGGCGGCCACGCGCCGTAGGCGCAGCAGCTGCTCGCGCAGTTCGCGGGTGGTGCCGACGACGTCGCTGGTGGTCTCCACCTGGCACGTCGTGAGCTCGAGCTGCAGCTTGACGCCGCGCTTGGCGGCCTCCTTCGCGACGGCGGCGTTGAGCGCGACGGGTTCACCGCTCGCGGGGTCGGCGAGCAGGAACTCCTCTTCGACGCCGATCGTGGGGTGGGTAGCCATGGTCGGAATATTGATCCGGCCCGTCGGAGTCCTCTCACGACGGGCCGGATCGGCAGCAAGTCCTTCGGTGGTAGGAGCCGGCGGTCTCCCATATGGAGAAGTCGGCGGCAGAGGTATTGCCCAACGCCCGCGCGCGCCAAACCTTTTGCCGGCGATCGTGGCCAATACGATGCGAAGCGTGACGAAAGACTTCCGGTTCGGGGTCGGCCTGCAGGCCGCGCGGCGTCAGCAGTCCGTGCAGGAGTGGGCGCGCCGCGTCGAGGACATGGGCTACGACGTCGTGCACATGGCCGACCACCTGTACACCACCGCACCGTTCCCGATGATGACGGCGCTGGTGCTGGCGACGGAGAGGCTCAAGGTCGGCACGTTCGTGCTCAACGCCGGCTTCTACCGCCCGGCGCTGCTGGCCCGCGACGTCACCTCACTGCGCGATCTGAGCGGCGGACGGTTCGAGCTCGGGCTGGGCGCCGGATACGTCAAGGAGGAGTTCGAGCAGGCCGAACTGCCGTTCCCGTCGGCCGGGCAGCGGGTGGACTGGTTGCGGCACATGACCGAGCACATGGCCGAACACGCCGCCGACGTCCCGATCCTGATCGCCGGCAACGGCGACAAGCTGCTGACCCTGGCGGCGCAGCGGGCCGACATCATCGGCCTCACCGGAGGCGCCCCGATCACGCGCGAATCCGACCCGCTCGCCGACCGCATCGCGTTCGTGGCCCGGGCGGCCGGGGACCGGTTCGACGACCTCGAGCTCAACATCGCCGTGACGGCGATGCCCACCGACGACTCGGGCAGGCCCGACCTGTCGATCACCCGACAGTTCCTGCCGCATCTGTCCGACGACGAGTTGTGCAGCACGCCCGCGGTGCTGTCCGGGTCGACGAAGGAGATCGCCGACACGATCCGCGGCTACCGCGAGACCTACGGCGTCACCTATATCACCGTGCAGCAGCGGCACGCCGAGCCGTTCGCGAAGGTGATCGCCGAACTGCGGTGACGCTCAGCGCAGGCCCGGAACCGGTCCCGAGGGTGCGGGCGGGGGCGTTGCGCAGGCAAGCGGAGTTTGGCCGAGCCAGTTCGTGCCTTGGCCGCGGAACTGCGTGCTCTGGCTACCCTGCGCGTTTCCGTCACGGACATCGCCGCGGAAGTACCAGTTGTTGTTCGGCTTGTCGTGCCACAGGATATTGAAGTCGATGGCTGTCCCGAGGATCCGGCCCGACACCACGTGTCCGGAAACCTGGCCACCGTCGTCGAATCTGACCACGGCCGGGCCGCTGGCGTACTCTCCGTTCGAATTGAACGTCACCGTCCAGTTGTTGCCCCTGGCTCGAAACTCCCCGTTGAAGGCGTACTTGTCGCACCCGGATGCGAACGGGTACGCCTGCGCGGATGGCGAGACCGCGAGGAAACCGATCAGGCCTGTCGCCGTGGCGGCGGCGAACAACCGGTAGTTGCGTTTCATGCTCACTCCTGACATCGGACCCTCAGTAGAAGACGGACGTGTTGGTGCTCGTGCCGTTGTCACACGTGATCGTGCCGGTCCTGGTCTTGAACAACCGGACAGCGGGAACGAACAAGTCGAAGGAGCCGTTGGCGGGCAAGCCGAAGCTGTCTGTGTACCCCTCCGACGAGTACGTGCACTGGGACGCGACACCGCTGCGGTCCGTGACGTGGAACGTGACGCCGGTGAGTCCGGGCTCGCCGGAGACCAACGGTCCCTGTTTGGGAGCGGGCGCCTGTTGGGCCGGTGGCGCGGCGGGTGTGACGTCCTCCCACACCCTCAGGTGTGCCGTATAGGAGCCCGCATTTCCTGTCTTGCAGTCACTCTGGCTGATGATGCGCACGCCCAGGGCGTGTTTTCCGGGAGCGGCGTTGATGGTGAACGCGGGTTGCTCCCAGTTGGGCCCTACAAGGCGGCTCTGCAACCGCTGGCCATCCAGGAAGAATTCGGCTACCGCCTTGGCGCAGTCATTGCCTGGATTGCTCGGGGAGTTGCTGAATTGGACGGTCTGTGAAGCGGTTTCAGCGGCGAAGGGCAGCTGGACCATGTCGCAGTCATTGCCCCCTCGACACTTGGAGATGATGTAGTCACTGAGCAGCATCCGTTGGTCCGCGGCTGCCGGGGTGGCGAACGTGAGCACTCCCACACAGGTCGCGGTCGCGACCACCGCGGTCCGGGCAATGCACTTGCGGGTAGCAGTGGTGCTCATCGGGGCCTCCTCTTGGCGCAGCTAGCCCGGGATCACCCACGCGCTGAACGGATCGAATGGATTGACCTTGTACGCCCCCGGTGGCAACCCGGGAAGCGTCCCGGGCTTCACATATCCGTCGGTGCTGTCGCTGAGGCCCTACAACGGGATGGTGCCGGGTGCGCTGCAATAGACCGCGCCAAGTGTGAAGCCCGCGAGCATGGGGACGTAGCCGGGTTTGTAGGCGTTGCAGAGCTCATTGACGCTGACGACCCGGTCGGCGAGCGCCTGCGGGACGATGGACACGTGCGAGACCTGTCCGCCGACCGCAGCAACGGCCACGCCTGCCGCCAACAACACCCAGGGACGGCGGGCTGCGGTTTTCATCGTGGCCTCCTCCACCAAGGAATGCGTTTCGATGTGCGACTCAGTATCCGACGGCAGCCGCATGCGGACGCGAGTAGTCCACTACGCCACTTTGCCGCCAGTTAGCTCGGCTACTACCTCTGCGTACCTCTGCGTCGTTGTCGCGCACGGTAGCGGTGTCCGCCCGGCCGAGCGTCGCGTGGCCCTCGCTGGGCCCGCTAGACTCACACCCGCCGCGTCGGCAACCTCGGCGCCCTCGTAGCTCAGGGGATAGAGCACGGCTCTCCTAAAGCCGGTGTCGCAGGTTCGAATCCTGCCGGGGGCACGTATTTCGCATCGATCGTGCATCATTGACGCGCGCGTCAGGTAGACTGTGCGATGGTGCGGCGGCCGACGGCCCAAAGCTCGCTGCTGAACTACCCGGGTCACCACCGTCGGCCGCCTACGCCAGCGCACGGTGAAACGTGACCGATCTCAGCGCTGACGCTTTTCGCCGCGTTCCCACATCCACCGGAGCCAAAACGGCGCGGGCGACAATTGCCGGCGAATAGTTGCGGCCCGCCACCGGGAGGTCGTCGGCGGCGGGCCGGCAAGCAAAGAGTAGGACGAGCACACGGGGCGACGAATCCGGCGTTTCGCCACGTTCCGCGCCGCGACTATTCAACGCCAACGTCAATATCGTTGTGTTACTTCTCGTTTCGCGTGTCGATGACGCGCTGGGCGATATCGGTCAGCTTGGTGTTGCTGTCCTGCGACAACTGCTTGAGCATGTCGAACGCGCGGACGTCGTCGACGCCGTAGCGCTCCATGATGATGCCCTTGGCCTGGCCGATGCGATCCCTGGTCGACAGCGCCGACTCCAGTTGTTCGCTCTGCCGGCTGGCCAACAGTGCCGCCGCGGCATGCGCGGCGAGGATCACGCCGATGGTCTCGTCGGCAGCGGTGAAGGCCTTCGGCTTGTACGCGAACAAGTTCAGCGCACCGGCCGTACGTGAGCTGGTGTACAGCTTGAACGACAGGCCGGACAGCACACCCATCTCGACGCAGGCCGCCGCGTACTGGGGCCAGCGCGTCTCTTCCCGGAAGTCGTCGGTGCGCACGATCAGATCATCGACCGCCGCCTGCAGGCAGGGCCCCTCGTCGAATTTCACCTGGAGTTCGTCGAGTCGATGCGGAACATCGGAGGTGCCCGCGAGCGATTCGAACTTCCCTCCCCTGGCCAGCAACAGGACTCCGGCGGTGTCGACGCCGGGGATCAACTCCTGGGCCGTGGCGGTGACGTCTTCGAGGACCTCCTCGACCGTCCGGGGCGCAGCGGCGGACCTGGCCAACTCCGCCATCCGCTGAGCCAAGTCGACGTTCTGCGACTCCGTCATGCCGTGGAGTCTTCCCTATCCCGGCACGCGGTAACCGATTGTTTGCCCTTTCTAAGCAGTGGGCACTGCACTCGGCAGGCGCGCGTGGCGGTCGACCACTACGCGTGCCGAGGTCTCGTCGGTTCAGACCAAGAGCCGGCGGGGCCGACCGTGCCGGTTCGCGACAGTCACTCTCTTAGTTGTAGTAGAGTCCGCGGCATGGCCGATGCCAACGTCTGGATTCTCGGCGGGTACCAGAGCGACTTCGCTCGCAACCTCACCCGCGAGGGCCGCGACGTCGCCGGTCTGACCGCCGAGGTCGTCGAGTGCACCCTGGCGGCGGCCCGGGTCGACGCCGCGGAGGTGGACGTGGTGCACGTCGCGAACGCCTTCGGGGAACTGTTCGCCGCGCAGGCGCATCTGGGCGCCATGCCCGCCACCGTGCACGAGGGGCTGTGGGACGCGCCGGCCACTCGTCACGAGGCCGCCTGCGCATCGGGCGGCGTCGCCGTCCTGGCGGCCATCGCCGATCTGCGCTCCGGTGCATACCGGTCGGCGCTGGTTGTCGGTATCGAACTGGAGAAGACGGTGCCCGGCGACACCGCCGCCCGGTACCTCGGCGCCGCCGCATGGACCGGCCACGAGGGCGCCGACGCGACGTTCATGTGGTCGTACATGTTCGACCGAGTCGCCGACGAGTACGACCGCCGCTACGGTCTCGACGAGGCGCACCTGCGGGCCATCGCCGCGCTGAACTTCGCCAACGCCAAGGCCAACCCCAACGCGCAGACCCGCGGGTGGACCGTGCCCGACCCCCTGACCGACGACGACGCCGTCAACCCGGTGATCGAGGGCCGGTTGCGGCGGTTCGACTGCAGCCAGATGACCGACGGCGGCGCGGGGATCGTGCTGGCGACCGACGAGTTCGTGGCCGAACATCCCGGCATGCGGCCGATCGGGCGCATCGAGGGGTGGGGCCACCGCACGGTGGGCCTGGGCCTGCGGCAGAAACTCGACCGCGCCGCCGACGACCCGTACGTCCTGCCGCATGTGCGACGGGCGGTGCTCGACGCGCTCGACCGGGCGCGCGTACGCCTCGACGACATCGACGGCTTCGAGGTGCACGATTGCTTCACGCCGAGCGAGTACCTCGCGATCGACCACATCGGCCTCACCGGACCCGGCGAATCGTGGAAGGCCGTCGAGAACAACGAGATCGAGATCGGCGGCCGGCTCCCGATCAACCCCAGCGGCGGGTTGATCGGCGGCGGCCATCCCGTCGGCGCCTCCGGCATCCGGATGCTGCTCGACGCGGCCAAACAGGTCAGCGGCGGGGCAGGCGACTACCAGGTCGAGGGCGCAAAAACATTCGGCACGTTGAACTTCGGCGGCAGCACCGCCACCACCGTCAGCTTCGTCGTGCGAGGAGCAGAAGAATGACAGGCGCCAACGTCGAGATCGTCGGCAAGTTCCTCTCGACCCTGCCCGACGACGACCACCCCTACCGCACCGGACCCTGGCGGCCGCAGAACACCGAGTGGGACGCCGACGACCTCAGGCCCGTCGAGGGCGAGATCCCGACCGACCTGGACGGTGTCTATCTGCGCAACACCGAGAACCCGCTGCACCCGGCGCTGAAGTTCTATCACCCGTTCGACGGCGACGGCATGGTGCACATCGTCGGCTTCCGCGACGGTAAGGCGTTCTACCGCAACAGGTTCGTGCGCACCGACGGTCTTTTGGCCGAGAACGACGCGGGCGGGCCGCTGTGGCCGGGCCTGGCCGAGCCCGTGCAGCTCGCCCGGCGCGATTATGGCTGGGGCGCAAGAACGTTGATGAAAGACGCGTCGAGTACCGACGTCGTCGTGCACCGTGGCACCGCGCTGACCAGCTTCTATCAGTGTGGTGACCTGTACCGGGTCGACCCGTACTCCGGCGACACGCTCGGCAAGGAGGACTGGGGCGGCGGGTTCCCCGTCGACTGGGGGGTCTCGGCGCATCCCAAGGTCGACGAGCGCACCGGCGAACTGTTGTTCTTCAGCTACAGCAAGGAGGCGCCGTACCTGCGTTACGGCGTGGTCGACGACCAGAACACCCTGGTGCACCTCACCGACGTGCCGCTGCCGGGCCCGCGACTGCCGCATGACATGGCGTTCACCGAGAACTACGCGATCCTCAACGACTTCCCGATGTTCTGGGATCCCGAACTGCTGAAGGCCGACATCCATCTGCCGGGCTTCCATCCCGACATGCCGTCGCGCTTCGCGGTCCTCCCGCGCCGCGGCGGGGTCACCGACATCCGCTGGTTCGAGGCCGATCCCACCTTCGTGCTGCACTTCACCAACGCCTACGAGGACGGCGACGAGATCGTCCTCGACGGCTTCTTCGAAGGCGACCCCTCGCCCATCGACACCGGCGCAGGCAGCAAGTTGCAGAGGGCATTTCGGTTCCTGGCCCTCGACAGGCTGCAGACCCGGCTGCGACGGTGGCGGTTCAACCTGCGCACCGGTGCGACCACCGAGGAGCAGTTGACCGACACCATCACCGAGTTCGGCATGATCAACGGCGGCCACGCCGGACTCCCCTACCGCTACGCCTATGCCGCGACCGGCAAGCCGGGCTGGTTCCTGTTCGACGGCCTGGTCAGGCACGACCTGCATACCGGCACCGAAGAGCGGTTCGCCTTCCCCGACGGCGTCTACGGCAGCGAGACCGCCATGGCGCCGCGGTCTCATGTCGCCGCAGAAGACGACGGCTACCTGGTCACGCTGACCACCGACATGACCGCCGACGCCTCGTACTGCCTGGTGTTCGACGCCGCCCGGGTCGCCGACGGCCCCGTATGCAAACTGCCTCTGCCCGAGCGGATCTCCAGCGGCACCCACTCGACCTGGGCGGCCGGCTCGGAGCTGCGGCGCTGGCGTCGGACGGACTCCGCGGCGGCTGCCATCGGCCTGTAGGTGGCGTCCACGCAGCCCAACGCCGTCGCCCGCATGCTCGGGATACTGGGCGACGAGTGGACGCTGCTCGTCATCCAGCAGGCGCTGCTGGGCGCACGGCGGTTCGGCGAGTTCAAGGCGCGACTGCCCATCTCGAACTCCGTGCTGACGGCGCGGCTGCGGTCGCTGACCGACGAGGGCCTGTTCGACCGTCGGGAGTACCAACCCAGGCCGGCACGTTTCGAGTACGTCGTCACGGCGCGCGGCAGATCGCTGTGGCCGATGCTGCTGGCGATCTGGGACTGGGAACGTCGCTGGGTGCCCGAGCACGCCGAGGGACTGCCGCGGATGCACCATGCCGTCTGCGGCCGCGACTTCGCACCGCTGGTCACGTGCCGGTCCTGTCGCGTGGTCGTCAGCGAGAAAGACGTTGGCGTGCAATGGGGTCCGAGCGGCTCCTGGCCACGCTCCGTCCCGGCGGCCGCGACCCGCAGGCGCTCGGAGGCCGACCAGCAGGCCTCTGCGGGCGTGTTCCCCCAGACGATGAGCGTGCTGGGGAACCGCTGGGGGTTCGCGTTGCTGGTCGCAGCGTTCGTCGGCATGAGCCGGTTCACCGAGTTCCAGACCGAACTCGGCGCGCCACCGGGGTCGGTCGCGGACCGGCTCGCGATCCTCACCGCCAACGGGGTGTTCGCCGGCGACGGTACGCGGTACCTGCTCACCGAGAAGGGGCGCGCCCTGTTCGGAGTCGTGGTGACCGCCGCACAGTGGGCGCAGCGGTGGTACGAGGCGCCCGAAGGGCCCGCCGTGCTGCTGACCCATTCCGGCCACCCGTTCACCGCCGCGCTGACGTGCGACCAGTGCCACGAGCGCCTGCGCGGAGCAGGCGTCTCAGCCGTCGGAAACGAGTGAAAAAATTCTGGCACTCTCAGATGTCGAGTGCTAACATCGCTGGTGCACAGTGATTTGGCTGCCCGCCAGGGTGGCGGGCCCTGTTCGACGTAGGAGGTGGATTGCTGTGCTTCGCTTTGACCCGTTCAGTGATCTTGACGCTCTGACCCGAGGCCTGCTGACCAGCCAGACCGGATCGAATCGCACACCCCGGTTCATGCCGATGGACCTGTGCAAGATCGACGACCACTACGTGCTGACGGCCGACCTGCCCGGCGTCGACCCCGGCTCGGTGGACGTCAACGTCGACAACGGCACGCTGACCATCTCGGCCCACCGCACACCGCGCTCGGACGACGGCGTGCAGTGGCTGGCCAACGAGAGGTTCTTCGGCACCTACCGTAGGCAGCTGTCCCTCGGCGAAGGCATTGACGCGTCAGCCATTTCGGCGACCTACGAGAACGGTGTCCTCACCGTCACCATCCCACTGGCCGAGCGCGCCAAGCCGCGCAAGATCGACGTCGCCCATGGCGGCGGGCAGCGCTCGATCGAGACGACGACCGTCGAATCCGGCTAGCGGTCAACTGGTTCGGCCGTTGCGGTCCAACCGGAATCGCAGGTTGGACCGCACGGCCGGCCATTCGACGTCGAGGATCGAGTAGACGACGGTGTCGCGGCGCGACCCGTCGTCCAGCAGCTGGTGGCTGCGCAGGATGCCGTCCTGTTTGGCGCCCAGCCGTTCGATCGCCGCGCGGCTGGTGAAGTTGAAGAAGTGCGTGCGGAATTCTGTTGCCACGCAGTTCAACTGATCGAACGCATGGCCGAGCATCAGCAGCTTGGTCTCGGAGTTCACCCCACTGCGCCGTGCGGAAGCCACGTACCAGGTGTAGCCGATCTCGAGGCGCCGGTTGCGCGCGTCGACATTGAGGTAGCTCGACGACCCGATCAGCGCACCGTCGAGACCTCGGACCACGAACGTCAACCCGCGGTCGGGAGCCTGGGCCGCCAATCGGCCGTCGACCCACTGTTCGACGGCATCGGGCGCCGGTGCCGCGGTGAACCAGAGGCGTCCCAACTCCCCGTCGGCCGCTACGGCGGCGATCTCCGAAACATGCTCGCGGCGCAGGGGTTCCAGCGCCACCCACCGCTCACCGGCCAGGCTGACCGGGTCGACGAATCCGCTCATGCCGTTCGCGCGGCCGTCGCCCAGGCGGCCACCATCGTCCAGACCGACGCCAGCACTGCGGCCACCCCCACGGCGGCCCCGAGGTAGAGTCCGTAGCCCGCCGACACCGGTGAGTAGACGTAGAGTCGGTAGTACCACACGGTCAGCACCAACATCAGCACCGAAAGGCCCAGCGCCACAGACGAAGCCAATTTGGGCGAGAGCCCCCGCGCGGCCATCGCCCCCGCGACGATCAGCATCGATGCCAGCAGCACGATCAACTGGCCCACCCCGAACCCGGGTGCCGGCCCGCGCAGTTCGCCCACGACGCCGCCGATCGCGCTGACGCGACCGCCGCCCGCCGTCAGCCACGGCAGCCAGGCACTCACCGAGACGATCGCCCCGCAGAGCGCGACCAGCCATCCCGGATCGAGGCGCGACATGGCTCAAGCCTATCGGGTGTGCCCGGGCGATCCGATCTCTACTGTGGAGTGTCCGACACCGAAAAGGCGGTACACCGATGACCGAACTTCCGGGCTGGGCGCGTCGCCTGGACCTGGCGCCGCACCCCGAGGGCGGCTGGTACCGGGAGACCTGGCGCAGCGACCTGACCGTGCCGCAGTCCGCGTTGCCGCCCGACTACACCGGACCGCGCAGTGCGGGCACGGCCATCCTGTTCCTCCTGATGGCCGGACAGCAGTCGGCCTGGCACACGGTGCGCAGCGCCGAGCTGTGGCTATGGCATTCGGGCAGCCCGCTGCTGCTGGAGGCGGGGGCCGAACAGCACAGTGCCACAACATATCTGCTCGGCGCGGATATCCTCGCCGGCGAGCAGCCGCAGTTCGTGGTGCCGCCCGGTCACTGGCAGCGCGCCCGGCCCCGCGACGACGCGCCGAGCCTGGTCAGCTGCGTGGTGGTGCCCGGCTTCGACTTCGCCGACTTCGCGCTGGCCGCCTCTACCGACTGAGCAACTCGACGGCCGCCGACACCAGCGCCGCGTTGTCCGGCGCGGCGGAGCCGTCCGGCAATCGCAGCGTGTCCTCCAACCCGATGCGGGTCTGCACACCGCGGACGCCGGCGTGTCGCAGCAGCGGCCAACAGCTTTCGTCGAGGCCGTGCAGCAGCACGGGCGCCGGCGAGCCCGCGGCGTGCACCCGGGCCAGGAGGTCGTCGGCGGTCGCGGTGTCACCGTCGGCCTGCAACTCGACCATCACGCGCAGGCAGTGCTCGGCGATCTCCGAGGCCGCCCACGATTCGGCGGCTTCGGCGTCGAAAACGCCGGCCTCGACGCCCACACCCCTGTCGAGCAACACCTTGGCCAGCTCTTCCGCACCCGGCTCGTGCCAGTTCACCGATGCGAAGTCGGGCAGCACCCGCCACCCCTCGACGGCGCGGCGACGTTCGCGTTCGTCCGGCAGCGCCCAGTAGCCCGTCGTCACCCCGAGCGGCAGCCCCGGCAGGGCGTGGCGCACGGCCGAGACCGCGGCGTCGACCGCATCGGGTTGCAGCGAGTCCACGCCGTCGGCGGTCTTGGGATGCATGTGCACGGCCTGCGCCCCGGCCTGATGGGCTCCTATCGCGGCGGCGGCCAACTGCTGTGGGGTGACCGGGAGGCCGGGGTGCTGATCAGGGGTACGGGCGCCGTTGATGCACGCCTTGACGTAGATCCTCGCGGCCATGGGCCAATCATCGCAGCTACCGGCCAGCGCGCAGCCTGTCCAGCCGCCGGCGGTCCCGCTTCGTCGGCCTGCCCGCACCGCGCTCGCGCGCGGCGACGGGGATCACCTCCGTCGGTGCCGATCTCGGCGTCCGATCGAGAAAGCACGTCACCGCATCGGCCGCACCCACCCGCTTCTGGATCACCCGCACCACTTCGACGACGCGCGTGGTCTGGCCGACCCGGGCCCGCACCTCGTCGCCGGGCGACACCATGGTGGCCGGCTTGGCGGGGCGGCCGTTGACCCGCACGTGTCCGCCCCGGCATGCCTCGGCCGCATCCGGCCGGGTCTTCACCAACCGGACCGACCACAGCCATCGGTCCACCCGGGTCGACTCCACGCCATCGATCATGCACCCGAACACGTACCTTATTGTGACCTTATCTATGTCTTATTTTTCTTAAAAATTGGTGTACGGTGGGTTGCGGATCGCACGCGGCGCGACGGAAGGAATCCGACATGCACCAAGCACCTGAACGGATCGTCCTGGTCACCGGCGGCTCGAGGGGTGTCGGCGCGGAGGTCGCGCGACTCCTCGCCAACGACGACACCCACGTCATCGTCAGCTACCGCGAGAGGTCCGACCGCGCGGAATCGACCGCGCAGGCCATCCGTGACGCGGGCGGCCACGCGTCGACGTTCCGCGCCGACATCTCCGACGAACCCGAGTCTCGGGCGATGATCGACGCCATCGCGGCCCGCTTCGGGCGGTTGGACGCCTTGATCCTCACCGCATCGGGCGGTCTGCGACAGGGCGCCGACCCCGGTTACGCGATGCGGGTCAATCGCGATGCCCAACGGCACCTCGCGCTGATGGCCGTACCGCTGATGCCGGCCGGCGGCCACATCGTCTTCGTCACCAGCCACCAGGCCCATTTCTTCCCCGACAAGGCCGTGCCGAAGGGCTGCACCGCCGTTGCCGCGAGCAAGCGGGCCGGCGAAACCGCGCTGTACGCAATGCGTTCGGAGTTCGACCGGGCCGGTGTCCATTTCACCGTCGTCTCCGGCGACATGACCGACGGCACCTTCCCCGCAGCGGTGGTAAGCGCGGCCAACACCGCGAACCCGTCGCGCATCGTCTTCGTCGGCCGGGCCGACTATCTGATGACCGCCTAGCTCTTACGGCGAGGGATTTCTTAGTAGCCTTTGCGGGCATGCAGGGCCACATCATCGTGTGCGGCGGCGATGCGCTGGCTGTGCGCATCGCCGAGGAGTTGACCCACGCGGGCATGACGGTGGTGACGCTGCGGTCGGCCGACGAGCTCATGGCGGCGGGCGTGACCGAGGCGGAGTCGATCGTCTGCGTCGACGACGACGACGCGGTCAACCTCGAAGTCGCGTTGCTCGCGCGCCAGGCGAACCCGACGACCCGGGTGGTCGCCAGGGTCGCCAACACGGTCATCCGGCAGGCGATGGCCGAGAACAACGGCCCGGGCGCGATACTCGACGTCGCCGACCTGGCCGCGCCGTCGGTCGTCGAGGCGTGCCTCACCAGAACCACGCACACGATCCTCGGAGTGGACGGCATCGAGTTCGTCGTCTCGGGCACCGAGGCGTCGCGCGACGCCACGCTGCGCGAGCTTTACGGCGATCTGGCTCCCGTGGCCGTCATCGGCGGCGAGAACTCCGATACTCCGGGCGCGGTGACCACGTGTCCCGGCCGCGACCTCGAGGTGCGTCGCGGCGACTGGACGGCGATGATCGGGACGCTGGACGAGCTGGCCGCGCAGCACATCGACGTGCCGACAGCGTTGCCCAGCACGCACGTGCACCGCAATGTCTTCGTCCGGATGCTGGACTCGGTGCGGGCCTTCCGCGACGACGTCAACCCCACGTTCTACCGGGCGCTCGCGGCGGCGGGCGCCCTGCTGCTCGGCTCGAGCGTGATCCTGCGCTTCACCTACCAGCACCCCGGGATGGACTGGATCGACGCGCTGTACTTCTCAACCGAGACGATCGCCACGGTCGGTTACGGCGATTTCAATTTTCTCGAGCAGCCGACCTGGTTGCGGCTGTGGGGCATCGTGATGATGTTCGCGGGGCTCTTCACCACCGCGATCGTGATTGCGTTCATCGCCGACGTCCTGCTGTCGCGCCGGCTGGGACGCTCGACGAGCCGGCATAAGATCGGCCACCTGCGCAGGCACTTCGTCATCGTCGGGCTCGGGTCCTTCGGCGTCAGGGTGGCGAGCATGCTGAAAGCGGCGGGCCATGACGTCGCCGTAGTGGAACTCAACGAGGAGAACCGCTACCTCGCCGCGATTGCCGAGCAACGGATCCCGGTGATCTTCGGCGACGCCACGCTGCGCCAGACGTTGGAGTCGGCGCACGTGCGGGCGGCCCGCGCCGTCGCCGTGATGACCGACGACGACATGGTCAACATCGAGACCGGCATCGTGCTGCGGGAGGTGCTCGGCTCGGCCGAGGACGTCCCGATCGTCATGCGGGTCTTCGACCGCGCCCTCGGCGACGCCGTCGGACAGCGCTTCGGCTTCGACCTGGTCCGCTCCACGGTGGACCTCGCGACGCCGTGGTTCATCGGCGCGGCGATGGGACTGCAGGTGCTCAGCACGTTCTCCGTCGGGCAACACTCCTTCATGGTCGGCGTCGCGCGGGTCGACGCGGGGAGTGAACTCGACGGCGTGACGACGGCGGATCTGCCGCTCGAAACGCGGGTCATCGGGATCACCCGCGACCACGGGCGGCCCACCCTGTACCCGAGCCGCGACGTGCTCATCACCGCGGGCGACAGCGTCTACCTCGTCGGCCCATACCGCGAGGCGCTCGGCACCCTGCGCATGGGACAGGGTGCCGGGCGGCCCGGGTCTAGTCGTCCAGCGACGTCAGGTTGAAGCCCGCGCCCGTGCAGTCCGCGACCGCGGCGAGCCGGCCGTACGGCGTGTCCTCCGCACCGCGAAGGACGCTGCCGCCGTTGTCGAGCACCAGCTGCACGGTCTTGTCGACGTCGTCGGCACCGAGGAAAAAGGACCAGTTCGACGGCGCACCCTCGGCCAAGTCGCGGGAGCCGTCCATCAGGCCCAGTAGGGCCTTGCCGTCGAAATTAGCTGTGCTGTAACGGAACTCGTCGGTATCGGACACCGTTTCGAGCTGCCAGCCGAACACCTGGCGGTAGAAGTCGCGCGCCTTGGCGTAGTCGCCGGTGGTGAGCTGGAAGTAGACCGGCGCCCCGTGCTCGTCGACCACCTCGAACCCACGGTGCCCGGTCGGCTGCCACAGCCCGAAGAACGCACCGGCCGGGTCGGACAGCATGCCCATGAAGCCCTTGTCCTTGACCTCCATCGGCTCCGGCGGGCTCGTGCACGAAAAGGCGCCCGCCGCCATCGCCTTGTCCAGCGTGGCCGCCATGTCGGCGGTGTGCAGGTAGGTGGTCCAACCGTCCGGGCTGTTCCACTGCGGGTCGTTGTGCATCAGGCCGGCGACGGGTCTGCCGCCGGAGAAGGCGTTGAGGTAGCCGCCGTACTCGGGGCCGGCGGACTCGAACGTCCAGCCGAACACCGCGCCGTAGAAGGCCTGCGAGCGCTCGAGGTCGGAGGACGCGAGGTCGATCCAGATCGGTGCGCCCACAGGGGCGGAATTGCGGACGGGCACGACGGTCTCCTTCGTCAGGTGGGGGTCGGTCACCGAGGCAGACCGGCGTCGCCGGCAAAACTCATCGCACAACCGACCAAAGCCCCTAGCGGCCCACGTTCGCCGAGGCCGATGCTGGCGCTGGAAGGTGGTGAGGTCGATGCCTCCACATTGCGATTCGATGGATGGTCCGGTGGTGGTCGCCGCTCGGCGCGCACTCGAGTCCGCCGCCGTCGACGAGGTGCTGCCCTACGTCCACGCCGACGGCGAAGCGGAGGTGCGCGACGCGTTCGAGCGCGCGCTCAAGGTGCGCGCGCTCGGCGACGAGGCGCGCGATGTCGCGGATCGCTGGTTCTTCGAGACCGCCGTCCGCGTGCACCGCGCCGGCGAGGGCGCGCCGTTCACCGGTCTCAAACCGGCGAGTCTCGATGTCGGGCCTGTGATTCCGGCCGCCGAGCGCGCGCTGGAGTCCGGCTCCGCCGACGAGCTCGTCGACGTGCTGTGCTCGGCGGTGCGCTCCGAAGTCCAGCAGCGTCACGGTACGGCCATGGCGCTCAAGGCGCATGCGGGCGAGGGTGTCAGCGCGGCCCGGTCGTACGTCGAATCGGCGCTGGGTCTACAGGTTTGGTCGCACCACGTCTACCGCCAGGTGATGGCCGAACCGCACTCCCACGGCGCTAAGAAGTGACGCCCAGCACCCGCATCGCGTTCTGCTTGTAGATCAGCGGAACCACGGCGGGGTCGATGTCGAGCGCCTCGAAGTCGCGTCGCCATCGGTCGATCTGGATGTACGGGAAGTCGGTGCCGAACAGCACCTTCGTGCGCAGCTGACGATTGGCCGCGTGCACCAGCTGCGGCGGGAAGTACTTCGGGCTCCAGCCGGACAGGTCGATGTAGACGTTCGCCTTGTGCGTCGCGACGGCGATCTGCGAATCCACCCACGGCACGGCCGGATGCGCCATCACGATCGTCAACTCACCGAAGTCGGCGGCGACGTCGTCGAGCAGCATCGGGTCCGAGTAGCGCAGCTTGATGCGGTGCCCGCCGGGCAGCCCGGACCCCATGCCGGTCTGTCCGGTGTGGAACAGCGCCGGCACACCGGCCTCGGCGATCGCCTCGTAGATGGGATAGAACCGGCGATCGTTCGGTTCGAAGGCCTGCATGCTGGGGTGGAACTTGAATCCCTTGACCCCGTAGTCGCGGACGAGTTCGTGCACGCGGTGCACGGCGCGACGCTCATGCCACGGGTCGACGCTGCCGAACGGGATCAGCACGTCGTTGTTGCGCGCCGCGCCGGCGACGAGATCCTCGATGGAGTTCGGCGCGTGCCGCATCGCGGTGCGCGCGTCGAGGGTGAACACCACCGCGGCGGTGTTGTGCCTGCGGTACAGGTCGGCGATCGCGTCCACGCCGGCCGTCGCGCCTGGCGGCATCTTGAAGTACTTCTCGGTCGCCTCGACGAGTTCGTCGGCGTAGGCCTTGTGCCCGTGGGCGTCGATCTCGACATGGGTGTGGATGTCGATAGCCGCGATGCGGTCGAAATCGATGCCGTAGGTGTATTTCTCGCCGCGTACCGTCACCTACGTGACGGTATATGCGCTGACCCTGTTGGACATCGCAAATCGCGGCGAGTACCTCGCCTACTCGAAGCGCTCCCCTCAAGAGGTGGCCAAGCAGGCGGACTCGAAGGACGCCCTCGACGGCTGCTGCAACGACCCCGACCTCGCCGACCTGCACGCGCATCGGGAGGACGGGTCGTCGTCGTACATCTGGCACCTGTTCGACCGCCTGGACGATCTGCGGCCGCTGCTCAAGCCTGTGTGACGGGAGATCCCTGTAATCGCTTGCTTGCCATCTGCTGGAGATCACTGGACTTGATCTTGGCGGTGCCGGTGAGCGCGACCTCGTCTTCGCGGAAGAACAGCACGCGGCGCGGCACTTTGTAACTGGCCAGGCGTTGAGCCAAGAACGTGCGGATCTCCTCGGCATTTAGACTCACGCCCTCATGCGGTACGACGCAGGAGACGACGATCTCGCCCAACGTCTCGTGCGGCACACCGACAGTCTGGGTCACTTTGACCCCGGCATACTGATTCAGTGTCTCGTCGACTTCACGCGGCGAGACGTTGGCGCCACCGGTCTTGATGATGTCGGTGAGCCTGCCCTCCCAGTACAGCCGCCCCTCGTCATCGAGGTACCCACCGTCGCCGGTGCACAGGAATCCTTCGGCGTCCAGGGTCTCGTCGAGCGGCGTGCCGACGTAGCCCAGCATCAACGTCGGTCCCTTCACGCAGATCTCCCCACGCTCGCCCCGCGCGACGATGCGCCCGGTCAGGGGATCCACGATCTTGAGGGTCACCCCTGGCAGCGGCACGCCACTGCTCCCGGCGTGGACCTCCGGCGGTGTGTTCGCGGGGTAATTCGTTGTGATCGTGAAGGTTTCGGTGTTGCCGTAGGCGTGGCCCGGCTCGAACCACTTGGTCGACACCGTCGGATGGCGCGCGACCGGCGTCTTGTAGTCGACGAATCGCATGCTGCTCAGATCGACCCTCGCCCAGTTGGTCGCGCCTTCGAGCTGCGCCCACTGATGCGGCCAGGCGAACGGGAAGTTCACGCGCTCGGCGGCCATCAACTCCAGCGCCTGGTCGGCGACGAAAGTGGGTTGCAGCACGAGAGCGCCGCCGGCGGCGAGCGTGGAGCCGAGCGACATGGCGAAGTTGCCGGACCAGAAAAAGCCGTTGGCGGACCAGCAGCGCACGTTGTCCTCCGGCCCGAATCGGTAGAGGCGCCGGAATCGCCACATCTGGATGCAGACACCGCGGTGTGCGCTCAGGATGCCCTTCGGCTTGCTCGTCGATCCTGACGAGAAGAACAGCAATGCGGCATCGCTGGGCTGAACTGCCGCGGCCGTCGCCTCGACCAGCTCCCGCGGCTCGTGCGCGCCCAGCGCCAGGAAGTCGTCCCATGTGTCGATACCGGGCGCGGGCTGTCCGATCATGAAGAGCCGGCGTAGGTACGGAAACCTCGCGGATTCAAGACCTCCGGGCGTCGCGCCGGTGATCGCCGGTTCGAGGTCGGTCAGCGCGGACGCGAAATCCTTTTGCAGCACGCTCCGCTCGAACAGCAGGATCGAGACGCAGGACGCCTGGAGGAGATGATCGAGCTCTGGGGCTGTCGAGAAGGTGCTCAGGGTGACGGCCACGCCACCGGCGATCGAGATGCCGAACACCGCCGAGATCCATTCGGGCCGGTTGGTCATCAGCACCCCGACGCGGGCGCCTTTGCCTACCCCGCATGCCCGCAGCGCCCGCGCCACCTCGGTTGCGCGGTCCCAGAGTTCGTCGTAGGTCCAGCGCGTGACGCCATCGGAGTCCGGGAACGCTATCGCCTCACGGTCGCGGTACATCGTCGTCACTTCGCGCAGAAATCCCGGCAGCGTGAGCGATCCGAGCCCCGGCTCCTCGGCGAGCGGCGGACCCGAGACAAGCGAGAGTGGTCGCGAGGCTTGAGTGACTGCTTCGCCGGCCATGCCTACACCAGAGGGAGTTCGACCTCGGCCGTGCACTTCACCAGCTCCTCGCCGTTCTGGTTTGTCAGGCGCAGCTTCACCGCGACGAGCGGCACACCCCACGTCGATTCGGCTTCCTTGCCGACGATCTCGGCATCGAAGTAGGTGACGTCACCCTCGAAGGCGGGATTGCGGAAGTCGGCCTTGGTGTGACGCACCAGGCCCTCGTGACCCGCCCAGTAGGCGAGGTAATCGGTACACCAGGCGCCCATCGTCGCGCCGTAGCCGTAGGCGCGGGCCATGCCGACCTCGCTTGCGCGGTCGGCGTCGATGTGGCCGCGGGACGGGCCGACGTAGAGTCCGTCGCGCTTGCGGGGGTCGATCATCGCGTCTTCCTCGTCGAAGGCGAAGTCCTTGCCCCAGCCGGGATCCTGGTAGACCCACGGATCCTCGACGCCCTCGGGTGCGACCCAGCGGAAGGTGCCCCAGATGTTGAAGAGGAACGCGCGGTACTCCGTGGTGAAGCTCGCGATGCTGTGCGGGCCGATCACCCTGCGCGGCAACGTGTCGCCGACCTTCACCTCGTCGAACCGTGGAGCAATGCCCGTGCGGTTGGACTCCAACCACTCGCGGCGCAGCCTGTCGACTTCCTCCAGCTCCTGCTGCGTCCAGCGTTTGATCTCTCCGAGCTGGCTTTCGAACATGCCGCGCTTGATGGCCTCTTCGTAGAGGTATCGGATGGCGGTCGAACGCTCGCGGGCCACCAGGGTCCCGTGCTGATTTCTGTGCACGGTGTCACCTCGCGAAAACATCGTCGGACCCGCGAATTTTGTTTCCACCACTTTGTAGTCGTGGAAACGGCGGTCCTGGAACAACTGATCACCCGGCCGGATCGGACAACCGTAGAACCACCACTCCTCCCCGCCGAAGATCAAGTGGCTGTTGGGGATATGGCCGACGCACGCGGGCGCGGCACCGTGGCCGTAGTCGAGAGCCACCGCGATCGACTGCGGAGCGACGAGGCCGCCGTACTTCGATTCGCGTGCGAACTTCTCGTCCCAGTGCAGCGGGTTCGGGTAGTCCATCGCCATGACCCACCGGCGGATGTCGGAGGAGCTGCAGGGGTCCCACAACTGGCCGCCGCCGATCGGTTTGCCGACGCGGTGATCGACGTCGCTCAGATCCAGTTCGACGCCTTGTGATTTCGCGGATTTCGCGGCCACCTGTAACTCCTGTCAGCGATTGACGTCGACGACGATGCGCCCCCGGACCTTGCCGTCCATGAGCCGGCCCGCGGCGTCGACCACGTCCGCCAGGCCGACCTCCTCGGCGATCGAATCGAGCACGGCCGGATCCAGGTCGGCTGAGAGGCGTTCCCAGGCGGCCATTCGCGGCTCCTTGGGCGCCATCACGCTGTCGATGCCGAGCAGCGCGACACCTCGCAGGATGAACGGGGCCACGCTCGCCGGGAAGTCCATACCCTGGGCCAGGCCGCACGCCGCGACGGCCCCCCGGTACCGGGTCTGGGCGCACGCGTTGGCGAGCGTGTGGCTGCCGACCGCGTCGACGACACCCGCCCAGCGTTCCTTCTGCAGGGGCTTGCCCTTGTCGGCGAACTCGGCGCGGTCCAATACCGTAGTGGCGCCCAACTGTTGGAGATAGTCGGACTCCGAGGACTTGCCGGTCGCCGCGGCGACTTGGAAACCGGCCTTGGCCAGCAGCGCGATCGCAATGCTGCCCACACCGCCGGTGGCGCCGGTCACCAGGACTTCGCCCTGGTCCGGACGCACCCCGTTGGCGACCAGCGCGTCGACACACAGGCTCGCCGTATAGCCTGCAGTGCCGATCGCCATCGCCTGCTTGGCGGTGAACTTCGACGGCAGGGGCACGAGCCAGTCGCCGTTGAGCCGGGCGCGCTGCGCGAAACCGCCCCAGTGCGTTTCGCCGACGCCCCAGCCGTTGAGCACGACGCGGTCACCGGCCTTCCAGTCCGCGTGCGAGCTCTCGGTGACCACGCCTGCGAGGTCGATACCGGGCACCATCGGGAAATTGCGGACTACCGGCGACTTGCCGGTGATGGCGAGGCCGTCCTTGAAGTTCAGCGTCGAGTACTCGACGTCGACGGTGACGTCACCCTCGGGAAGTTGAGATTCCTCGAGACTGGTGACCCCGACGTGCTGGCCATTGTCGTCCTTCTCGATGAGAAGCGCCGAAAACATATGTGTCTAGTTTCCTTTCACGATTGAGTCGCAGCCTCCGGCGCATAGCCCAGCGCGGCCTTGACTTCCAGGAACTCGTCAAAGGCGAAGTGGCCCCATTCGCGCCCGTTGCCGCTGCGCTTGTAGCCGCCGAACGGGGCGTTCATGTCGAAGCCGTGGTTGATCGCGACCGAGCCCGCCCGGATACGGCGTGCGACAGCGCGTGCCTTGTCCAGGTCTGCACCCGAAACATAGCCCGCCAGACCGTATTCGGTGTCGTTGGCGATCTCGAGCGCCTGGTCGAGGTCGTCGTAGCCGAGGATGCACAGCACCGGCCCGAAGATCTCCTCACGGGCGATGGTCATGTCGTTGGTGACGTTGGCGAACACTGTCGGCTTGACGTAGTAGCCCTTGTCCAGGCCGTCGGGTCGTCCGCAGCCGCCGACGGCGACAGTGGCGCCCTCGTCGATGCCCTTGGCGATCAGCCCCTGGATCTTGTCGAACTGCGCCTTGGACGCGACCGGGCCGATGGCGGTCTTGTCGTTCGGGTCGCCGACCTTGACCGCCCCCGCGGTCTCGCGCGCGATCGCGATGGCCTCATCCATCCGCGAGTTCGGCACCAGCATCCGCGACGGCGCATTGCAGCTCTGGCCGCTGTTCATCATCATCACCGACACGCCCGCCGCCACGCTCTTGGCGAAGTCGTCGTCGTCGAGCACGATGTTCGGGCTCTTGCCGCCGAGTTCCTGGGTGACGCGCTTGACGGTCAGCGCGGCGTTCTTCGCCACGTCGACCCCGGCCCGCGTCGACCCGGTGAACGACACCATGTCGATGTCGGGATGACTCGACAGCGCCGCGCCCACACCCGGACCGTCGCCGTACACCAGGTTGTAGACGCCGGCGGGAACGCCTGCGGCATCGATGATCTCGGTGAAGATCTGCGCCGAGTAGGGCGCCACCTCCGACGGCTTGAGGATCATCGTGCAACCGGTCGCCAGCGCGGGGTACACCTTGCAGGCGATCTGGTTGATCGGCCAGTTCCACGGCGTGATCAGGCCGCAGACCCCGATCGGCTCCTTGACCACCAGCGTGGCGCCGTGCTGCTCTTCGAACTCGAAGTTCTTCAGAGCGTCGATGGCCGTCGCCAGGTGACCCAGGCCGAGGTTGACCTGCGGGCCCGCCGCCAGCGAAGCGGGCGCGCCCATCTCCTCGGTCACCGCGTCGGCGAGGTCGCCGGCGCGCTTGGAGTATTCGCCCATGATGGCCTGCAGCACGTCGAGGCGCTCCTCGCGCGTGGTCTGCGACCAGGTGGCGAACGCCCGGCGCGCGGCCTGCACCGCGACGTCGACGTCGGCCGCGGACCCGATCGCAATCCTGCCGGACACCTCCTCGGTGGTCGGGTTGTCGACCTCCAGGCTGTTGGGCCGGATCGGGTCGACCCACTGGCCGTCGATATAGAACTTCAGATATTCACGCATGGCTCGAGCCTTCCCTATCGACGGCCACTACTGGGTACCTTCTGCATACCAGGTCCGAAACCGGTCGTACTTGGGCATCTCCTCGGAGTTGGCCTTCGGGTCGATGCACACGTGCACCACGCCGACTTTGCCGCTCGCGTAGGCGCGGGCGATCGCCGGGCCGATCTCGTCCTCCTTCTCGACGTACTCGCCGTGGCAGCCGAAGCCCTCGGCGACCTTGTCCATCCGGACGTCCTTGCTCCAGTGCACGCCGGGTTGCGGGGACGGCTGGGTGAAGGTGCGCTTGTACACGCCGACCTCCAGGCCCCACTGGTGGTCGACGCCCACCACGCACACCAGCGGCAGGTTCTGCCGGGCCGCCGTCTCCAACTCCGCAATGTGGAACAGGAAGGCCGAGTCGCTGGTCAGCAACATGACCGGACGCTTGCCGCCCTCGGCGACCGAGGCGCCGACGGCGTACGGCAGGCCGGTGCCGAGGTGACCGAAGTTCTGGTTCCAGATCACGTCGCGCGGCTTGGACTGCGAGTACGTCCACTGGAAGATCACGGTCGCGCCGCCGTCGCGGACCATGATGCCGTCCTCGAGCTCCTTGAACGCCTTGGTCGCCTCGACGACGTAGCGCGCCGGGTGGATCGGTGAACGCCCCGACGGTGCACTCTCGGCGAGTTGCGCGAGTTCCTCGGCGTCGGCCTTGACCAGGGTCTCGAGGTTGGGCGACGAGGTGCGCGGGGTGTCGCGTAGCGCCGCCACGAGTTGCGGCACCACGCCGCGCAGGTCGCCGACCAGCGGTACGTCGAAGGTGCGGTTGACACCGATGGCCGTCGGGTCCTGCTCGACGTAAACCCATTTGCGGTTGGCATCATTGCCGGCCCAGTGCTGGGTCCGGCCGTAGTGCATGGGCTCGCCGAGCTCCGTGCCCAGTGCGACGCACAGGTCCGATTCCTCGACTGCCCGGTTGGCGGCCGGAGAGAACAGGTAGGGGAACGTGCGCTCCTCCAACCCCGGGATGAACGACGTGCCGCCGGAGGTCTGGATGACCGGGCAGGCCATCAGCTCAGCCAGCTCCTTGACCTCCTGCTGGGTGCGGGAGGTGTGCACGCCGTGGCCGACGAGCAGGATCGGACTCTGCGCCTCGCGGATCAGCTTGGCGGCCTCGGCGACCTCCCGCTCCCCAGCGCCCTGGTTGACAAGGCGATACTTGTTCGGCGGCAACACTTCCGGAAGGTCGAGCTCTTCGAGGATCACGTGCGACGGAAACTCGACATAGGCCGGGCCCGGGGTGCCGGACATCGCGCGGCGGATCGCCTCGTGGATGATCTCGTCGGTCTGGTCGGCGTACTCGATGGAGCTGCTGTACTTGACCGACGGCGCGAACAAGCCCTCCTGCTGCACGAATTGGATCCGGCCGCGACGCACCCGGCGCTCGGTGATGCGTGCCCGCTGGCCGCCGAGGAAGATCACCGGCGAGTTCTCCACCAGTGCGCACATCATCGCCCCCGCGATATTCGCAACGCCCGGTCCCAGGGTTCCGATGCACAGACCCGGCTTGCCCGTCATTCGGGACGCCGCTTCGGCCATGAAGCCGGCACTGAGCTCGTGGTGCGGGGCGACGACCGACCAGCCGCGCGCCTCGGCCTCGGTGAACATGTGCACGAAGTTGGGATCCGGAATGCCGAACAGCGTGTTGACACCCTCGGCCTCGAAGAGGTCGAGAATGCGCTTGTAAACGGGTACGCCCACTGTGAAACTCCTTGTGTTGTCTATAGATAGCGTTGTGCTAGTCGTTGGCGATGGGCTGCCGGCGATCCGAACAGCGAACGGTTGAGCGTGGCGCGCTTGAGGTAGACGTGGATGCCGCTCTCCCACGTGTAGCCGATGCCGCCGTGCAGTTGCATGGCCTTGCCCGCGATGTCGACGGCCGCGGCGCAGGTGTGCGATTTCGCCATCGACGCCGCGGTTCCGGCGTCGGAGCGGTCATCGGCGATGGCCTGTGTCGCGGCGCTCACGAGTTGCCGGGACACGGCGATGCTGACGGCCATGTCCGCGCAGGCGTGTTTGACGGCCTGGAAGGAGCCGATCGGCCTGCCGAACTGGTGGCGCACCTTGGCGTAGCCGACGGTGGCGGACAGCATCGCCTCGGCCACCCCGAGGCTGTCGCAGGCGATCGCCACCGCGGCGCGGTCGAGCAGTCGCTGCACCGAGTTGTCGTCGGCGAAGGGCAGCGTCTCGGTGACGTGCGCGTCGGGCGGCACCGCGGCCAGCACGCGGGTCTCGTCGACGACCGGTTGCGCAGTGACGGTCGGGGTGGCCAGGCCGACGCCCTCCTCGGAGACGATCAGCACCTGATCGGCACCCTCGGCGTCGGGCACGAACGCGTACGGCTCGACCGCGACGGCCAGGCGGACCGCGCCACGGGCGACGTCGGCGAGCAGCCGGTCCCGAGTCTCGCTGCGCTGCAATGCGTTCAGCGCGCCGACGGCGAGCACAGCGCTGCCCAGGAAGCTGGTGGCGCTGGCTGCGCGCCCGAGTTCTTCGCAGATGACCGCGGTCTCGGCGAACGAGGCGCCCGCGCCGCCGAACCGCTCGGGCACCTCAAGTCCGACCCAGCCGGCGTCCACCAGGACCGGCCACTCCACGGTGCGGTCCTTGGCAAGCAGATCGCCTGCGACCGAGCGTAACTCGTCGTGGAACTCGGTGAACTCCGCGCCTTCTGGGGCCATCACACACTGCTCGGTTCCCGCGGCAGGCCGAGGCCCCGCTCGCCGATGATGGTGCGCTGGATCTCGCTGGCCCCACCGGGAATCGTCCACTCCCACGAGCCGATGAAGTCCAGCACCCAGGCCCCCGACTCCCAGCCGCTCGACATCGGCTTGGCCAACTCGGTCTGCGCCGCCAGCCCCCCGACCTCGGCGCCGAAGTCGGTCATCCGCTGCAGCAGTTCGCTGTAGTACAGCTTGACGATCGAGGCGTCCGCCGGACCCGTCGACCCGTTCTCGTGGTCTTCGACCACCTTCCGGCACAGGCCTCGCAGCCCGGTGATCTCGATCTCGAACTGCGCGAGCCGGTCGGCGACGACGGGGTCGTCGACGGGGGCGCTCTGCACCAGCCACCGGAACCCGGCATTGCCGAGGCGTTCGGCGAGTTCGAGCATCGTCATTCCGCGCTCGGCGCCCAGCGTGGCCTGCGCGACCTGCCATCCGGCATTCTCCTCGCCGATCAGGTTGGCTTCGGGGATCGCCACGTCGTTGAGGAAGATCTCGCAGAAGTGCGAGTCGCCGATCGCGTTGCGGATGGGCCGCACCTCGACGCCCGGCGTGGTCATGTCGAGCAGGAAGTACGAGATGCCAGCGCTTTTCCGGGCACCTGAGCGCTTCGGCGCATTCGGGTCGGTGCGGGCCAGCAGCAGGCACCAATCGGCGTGCATGGCGCCGCTGGCCCAGAGCTTCTGGCCGTTGACGATGTAGGTGTCGCCGTCGCGGCGCGCGGTGGTGCGCAGGCTTGCCAGGTCGGACCCGGCCTCGGGTTCGGAGAACCCCTGCACCCAGATCTCGCCGTCGAGGATGGCGGGCAGGTGCCGGCGGCGCTGTTCCTCGGTGCCCGCGACCAACAGGGTCGACGCCGCGTGGTGGATGCCGACGAACGCGAGCACCAGGCGCGGCGCATCGTGCGCCGCGAGTTCCTGGTACAACACCACCTGCTCGGCCACCGGGAGACCACCGCCCCACTCGGTGGGCCAGTGCGGCACCGCGAATCCGGCGCTGTGCAGTTCGGCGAACCACGCCTTCTGGAACGCGACGAACTGCTCGTCGCTCGTGCCGGTCTGGTCGGCGCGCCAGTCCTTCGGCACATGGGCGGCACACCAGTCGCGGACGTGTAGCCGAAACTCCTCCACGCTCACGCGTGCACCGCCGTTGCCCGCAGCCGGTCCATGACCTGCGCGACGGCCACCCCGTCGTCGAACGACGGCGCGATCCGCGTGCCGGTGCGCAGCGCCTCGGCGACCTCGGCGAAGAACGTGGCCAGCGCGGGCGGTGGTGACCGCCGCGGCGGTGGCGCGAACTCGGCCGTCTCCGGGTCGGCTCCGGCCAGTCGCACCACAAGCGTGGTGTCGGCCGTCAACTCGATGGTGCCCTCACTGCCGATCAGCGTGGCCGACGGCGGTGACGGCACCGCGGCGGCGAAGCCGGTGTCGTGGGTCGCGGTGCCGCCGTTGGCCATCGCGAACCAGGCCGAGTATGCGTCTTCGGCGGTCGCGCCGGGAAGGTCGGTGCGAGTCACGCCGCCGCAGTCGGCGATCTCGCTGCCGAACAGATGGCGGGTGAAGTCGATCAGGTGCGAGCCGTAGGCGCCGATCCAGCCGCCGCCGAGTTCGCGGTCGTTGATCCAGCCGGGCTTGCGCCCGCGCAGCCCGCTGCCGAAGAAGCTCCAACTCAGGTGGCGAGGGGTGCCGATCGCGCCGGCGTCGGCCAGCTCCTTGAGCCGTGCCCACGACTCGTTGAACCGGAACTCGAAGTTCAGGAAGTTCGGGATCCCGGCGTCACGCGCCTTGTCCCGCATGGCTACGGCTTCCTCGGCGTTGCGGCCGAAAGGCTTGTCGCACAGCACCGCGCGACCGTGCTCGATCGCGCGCATCACGTGCTGGAGGTGCAGGAACGGCGGTGAGTGCACCGAAACCAGGTCGACGTCCGAGGCCAGCGCCGTCTTGACCGCGGCCTCGTCGCGAGGGCTGACCACCTCGACGTCGAAGCCGAGGCCCGCGTAGGCGGGCGCGGCCGCGTGCTGGCCGAACCCGGTTCCGATCACCGCCACCCTCATGCGTACAAACCCGTCAGCCCGGCGCTGCCCGCCCTGCGGGTCAGCTCGTCGCGGGTCGCCGACAGCCCCAGCGGAAGCCGGCGCAGCGGCTGGCTGTAGCGCGACAGCCACGACAGGGTCGTCTCATCGCAGAATCCCACGGCGCCGTGAAGTTGGTGACACACCCGGAACACGACCTCGGCCGCCTCGATCGCCGACATTCGCAGTGCCAGCGCGTCGTTGAGCGCCTCGGCGCGGCCGGAGGCGATGCTCCACAGCGAGTACTTGGCGAGAATGTCGAGCCCGCTGCGCTCGACTTCGGCATCGGTCAGCTGGAACTGCACGCCCTGGAACGACGACAGCGGCTGCCCGAACTGCTTGCGCAGGCCGACGTGCGCGACGGTCAACTCGATCGCGCGGTCGAGCATGCCGAGCAGCGTCCAGCACGGCAACGCCAGCCCGAGTGCGACGTCCGCGGCGCCGGCGTCGTCGAGGTGCGACAGTGCCAGTTCAGTGACGAAGCCCGGGCTGGTTGGACCGTCTGCCGAGGCGGTGCTGCGCACACCGTCGAGAGTGACCGCGGTCCAGCGTCTTTCGATTCCGCCGACCGCGGCGGCGGGCCGTTTGCCCGCCACGACCAGCAGACCGTCGGTGCCGAGATCGACCGGCGCGGCGAGACGCTCGGCGATGGGATAGGGCGTCGCCCAGTATCCGGCGCTGCGGCACAGCGCCGCGGCGGCTTCCAGCCCGTCGGCGTCGGTGCGGGGATCGAGCTCCCATGCGCCGAGCCCCTCGAGGACCGGACCGACCAGCGACTCCCGGTCACCGGGCTTGGCCTCGGCCTGCTGCACCAACCCGTCGCCACCGGCCGCCTCGAACGCCCGGAGTGCCTGACGCCCATATTCTTTGGCGTCGTCGGACAGGTCAAGAATCATCTCGCTCACCGTGACACCGCCAGCAGAGCGCGGGACAGCAGGATGCGCTGCATCTCGATGCTGCCCGAGGATACGGTCGAGGCCTGCGAGTACTTCCAATGGTCCTCGACCTCGCCGAGGAACCACGCCGCCCTCGGGTCCTCGTGCGACACCTCGGCGGCGATGTCCATGAGCACCTCGGCGCTGTCCTGGTCCAGCTTCGTGACCGCGATGCGGTACGCGGCCGCGTCGCCGGGCTGGATGCGACCGCTGCTCTGCAGCGACACCACGCGGTAGGCCATCAATCGTGCCCGGCGGCAGTGCGTGAGCATCCGGATCCAGCGGCCGCGCAACTCCGGGGGCAGGTCGTCCCACCGCTCGCCGAGCACCGCGGGTGCCGCGGCCAGCAGGCGTTCACACCGCGCGTAGCGGGCGATGCCGACGCGCTCGAAGGCCATCACGTCCTGCACGATCGACCAACCGCCGTCGACGGTGCCGAGCACGTCGGCCTCGGTGACGCGCAGGTCGTCGAAGAAGACCTCGTTGAGGTGGTGCGGTCCCATCATGCACCGGATCGGCCGCACCTGGATCGCCGGATCGTCCATCGGCACAAGGAAGATCGTCAGCCCGTGCTGCTTCTTCTCACCCTTCGAGGTGCGGGCCAGCAGGAAGCACCACTGCGCCATCGTCGCGTACGACGTCCAGATCTTCTGCCCGCTGACCAGCCACCCGGCCGAGCCGTCCTGGGCATGGCGGGCGCTGGTGCGCAGGGACGCGAGATCGGAGCCGGCCTCGGGTTCCGAGAACCCCTGACACCAGATCACCTCACCGCGGGCGATCGGCGGCAGATGCTTGCGCTGCTGCGCCGCCGTGCCGTGCCGCATGATGATCGGACCGACCCAGTTGACGCCCATGTACTGGGCGCCGCGCGGTTCGTGGTGCGCCCACATCTCCTCGCGCACGACGGTCTGTTCCCACACCGACGCGCCGCCCCCACCGAACTCCTCGGGCCACGACAGGCACAGCAGTTCCCGCTCGGCCAGCAACCGGCAGAACCGCTGGGCGGTCTCCAGATCCTCGGGATTGTCGGTGAAGGCGCCGAGATAGTGCTCGGGCACATTGGCTTTCACCAGGTCGCGCAACTGGTGGCGCAGCTCGTCGGCCGTGCGGCCCATCTCGAAGTCCACGGCTACACCGGCTCCGCGTTGGCCGCACCGACACTACGGTTTCCGACGGATTCAGCCGGATTTCCGTCATGGACAGTAGTCTCGGCGCGCTCGGCGGCGGCGTCGAGCCCGAGTTCGGCGAGCACGTCGTCGGTGTCGGCGCCCAGCAGCGGGGCGGGCCCGGCCACCCGGCCGGGGGTGCGCGAGAACCACGTCGGCACACCGGGAAAGCGCACCGGGCCGTACGGGCTGTCGACGGTTTCGAATAGGCCGACCGCGTTGAGGTGGGGGTTGTCGAACAGCGCGTCAGGCGTGTTCAGCGGCGCCGCGGGGATCTCGAGTTCGCCGAACAGCGCCAGCCATTCGGCCGTGGTGCGCTCCTTCATCGTCTCGGCCAGCAGTCCGTACACCGCGTCGATGTTGTGCGCCCGCCGTTCGAGCGTCGCGTAGGTCTCGCTGTTCCACGCCGGCTGCACCGCGTCGATGAATGCGTTCCAGTGCTTGTCGTTGTAGATCAGCGCGGCGATGTGGCCGTCGCTGGTGCGGTACGGCCTGCGGTTGGGCGCCACCGTGCGCGGGTACACCGCGGGACCGAGCGGAGGGTCGAACATGGCGCCGTTGGCATGTTCGACCAGCATGAAGGACGCCATCGTCTCGAACATGGCGACCTCGACCTCCTGGCCTTCGCCGGTGCGCTCACGATGGAACAACGCCATCGTGGTGGCGTAAAGAGCGGTCAGCCCGGCCACTTTGTCGGCCATGATCGTGCCGACATAATCCGCTTCCCCGGTCAGTTGTTGCTGAACGGCGGGGATTCCGCATTCGGCCTGGATGGTGTCGTCGTAGGCCGGCCGGTCGCGCTCCGGCCCGCGGCGACCGTAGCCGTAGCAGTTCGTGTAGATGATCGACGGATTGATCGCGGCGACCTCGTCGTAACCGAACCCCAGTTTCGTGATGGCCTTGGCCCGCATGGAGTGGATGAACACGTCGGCGCGCTCGATCAGCCCCCGCATCGCGGCCCTGCCCGCGTCCGTCTGCAGGTCGAGCACGATGCTGCGCTTGCCGCGGTTGACGTTGACGAACACCCCACTCATGCCGGTGGCCGGGCCGACGGAGATGAACCGGGTGTTATCTCCTTGCGGCGGTTCGACTTTGATGACGTCGGCACCCATGTCGGCCATGATCTGCGTGCAGTACGGCCCCATCACCATCGCGGTGAGGTCGACGACGCGCACCCCGCTCAGCGGACCACTAGGCATGGGCCGCCCCCTTCTTGGCCATCGCGAAGCTGTACCTGATGTGGTCGCCGTGTCCGTCGGGCACCACGGGGAACACCACGGGGTCTGTCATGTCGCGGATGGCCGCCATGTGCTCACCGACGTCTTCGATCGACCACGACGGCTGGTATACGCCGGGCGATTCGGCGACGACGGCCCGCGCGATCCGGCCTGCCAGCGCAATCAGCACTTCGCCTGTGACCGAACACGATTCGTGCGAAAGCCAACCCACGGCGGGTGCCACCAGTTCCGGACCCATCGGCGGATAGGCGGAGGTGTCGATTCCGGCCGCCATCCGCGTGACCGCGGCGGGCACGATCACGTTGCTCGTGACACCGTGCGCGGCGCCCTCCATCGCGGCCACATTGGACAGGCCGATGACACCGGCCTTCGCGACCGCATAGTTGGCGACCTCGTGGTTGCCGTAGAGGCCGCCGATCGACGACGTCAGCACGATGCGGCCGTACCCGGCGTCGCACATCAGCGGGAACGCGGGACGCACGAGGTGGAATGCGCCGCGCAGGTGGACGTCGACGACGGCCTCGAAGTCCTCGTAGGTCATCTCCCTCAGCGAGGCGCGGCGCACGATCCCGGCGTTGTGGATCAAGATGTCGAGGCGTCCGTACTGCTCGACCGCGGTGTCGATGATCGCCTTGCCACCGGCGGGGCCGGCGACCGAGTCGGTGCATGCGACGGCTTCCCCACCCGCCGAGACGATCTCGCGCACGACCTCGTTGGCCGGTGTGGCCTCGGCATCGGGCGGCGGGTGGGAGGGATCCAGGTCGCCGGTGATGCTGCCGCCGAGGTCGTTGACCACGACCTTCGCGCCGCGCTCCGCAAGCAGCAGCGCGTACGAGCGGCCCAGTCCCCTGCCGCCACCGGTGACGACCGCGACCCGGCCGTCGAATCTCATGTCAGGCATGCGACGAGGTCACGTCGTCAACTCCAGGCCATCCAGGTCACCCTTGTCGCGCCACTCGGTCAGCAGATCGTCGAACGCGTAGAACCCGGCCATGAAGTAATCGCCGAGGAACGACCTCACACCTTCGCCGAAACCGTTGCCCTCGTTGTTGTAATAGCCGGGCGTGCAGGACAGATCGAACGCCGACGTGTCCATCGCGTACTCCCGGATGGTGTTCGCCCACGACTCTTGGGCCTCCTGGCTCGGCTCGACGGTCGTCGCCTTACGCTTGACGGCCTCGGCGATGATGTAGGCGATGTGCTCGGCCTGCTGCTCGAACATCGCCGTGGTGTTGGCCGAAACGCCGCCCTGGATGAACCCGGTGTGGAACTGGTTCGGAAATCCACGGCTCGTCATGCCGTGCAGTGTCTTGTAGCCCGCCCGCCAGTGGTCGAACAGGGAGAGCCCGTCACGGCCTTCGATGGCATCGATCGCGTACCGGCGGCTGATCTCAGTGGAGATCTCGAATCCGCTGGCGAAGATCACGCAGTCGACCTCGTACTCGACTCCGTTGGCGACGATTCCGTTCTCCGTCAGCCTTTCGACGCCCTTGCACTCCGCGACGTCGACGAGCGTGACGTTCGGCCGGTTGAAGGTCGGCAGGTACTCGTCGCTGCTGCACGGCCGCTTGCACATGAACCGGTAATAGGGCTTGAGCGCTTCGGCCGTATCCGGGTCCTCGACGAGCTCGGCGACCCGGCGGCGGAGCCGCTCCATGACCTTGTAATCTTCCTCCTCCCGGATGGCCATCACCTGTTCGATCGTCAGCGATGCGGGATCCGGGCTGGCGGCGATCCGGGCGGTCGTGTTGCGGCCCAGCTCGGTCCAGAAGTCGCAGACCTGGTCGGCGGCGTCGAAGACCACCCCCTCGAACGGCGACCAGCGATGGAAGTTGCGCTTGCGCTCTTCCTGCCAGCCGGGCTGCAGGGAGGCGGCCCACCGCGGATCCGTCGGCTCGTTGCCCCGCATGTCCACCGAGGACGGGGTCCGCTGAAATACGTACAGCTGTTGGGCGTCTCGTCCCAGATGCGGGACCAGCTGCACCCCGGTCGCCCCGGTCCCGACCAGGGCGACGCGCTTGTCGTGCAGCTTGTGCAGACCACCGTTGGCGTCGCCGCCGGTGTAGTCGTAGTCCCACCGTGCCGAGTGGAAGATGTGGCCCTTGAAGTCCCTGACCCCCGGGATGCCGGGCAGCTTGGGCCGGTTGTAGGAGCCCTGTGCCATGACCACGAAGCGCGCGCGGATGTCGTCGCCGCGGTCGGTCTGCAGATGCCAGCGGTTGACCGCATCGTCCCAGCGGACCGTGCGCACCTGAGTGGAGAAGATCGCACCGTCGTACAACCCGAAGTGCTTGCCGATGTTGCGGCAGTGCTCGAAGATCTCGGCACCGTCGGCGTACTTCTTGCTCGGCATGAAATCGAGCTCTTCGAGCATCGGGATGTAACAGTATGCGTCGTTGTCGCACTGAATTCCGGGGAAGCGGTTCCAGTACCACACGCCGCCGAAGTCGCCGGCCATCTCGATGATGTGCACATCGTCGACGCCCGCCTTCTTGAGGTAGGCGCCGGCCAGCAGGCCGGCGATGCCGCCGCCGAGCACCGCCACCTCGATGTCCTCGTTGATCGGTGTGCGCGGCGTCACCGGGGTGTGCGGGTCGACCTCTGCGAACTCCGCGAAATCGCCTGTGAGTTCGAGGTATTGCGCCGACCCGTCGGTGCGCAACCGCTTCGTGCGCTCGTGCTCGTACTTCTCGCGCAGCGCGTCGATGTCGACGTCGTCGGGCGTATCGGTCGGCCCGCAGGGGGTGCTGGACACTGGATCGAGAAGAGTCACTTACGAAAGCTCCTGTGGTTCGCCGGTCCCCATGTATTTGGACAACTGGTAGTGCAGGTTTACGGTGCTGCGTTCGCGGTACGGATTGGGTTTGGTGCCGGAGAAGCCCAGCGACTTCATGCCCTGCTGCACCGCGGCCATGTTCGAGAAGTCCTGCGGCAGAACGGATAACCAGTTCGGGCTCTCCTTCGGGGTGTACTGCCACTCCGTCTGCGGCTCCTGGCCCTTCGGGTACAGCTCCAGGGTGGCGACCTCGAAGATGCACTTGTTCGGGTCGTAGCTCGGGTGCGGCCGCGCGCTGTAGCACAGCGCGCTGGTCAGGCCCTGGCCGATCTGGAAGTTCGGGAAGAGCTGCCAGGCGGTGCCGCTCTGACCGAGGATGTCCGGCGGGATCGTCGGCCAGATGACCCCGCGGGCCTCGTCGTCGCGACGCGCCGACGCCAGCCAGTGCTGCAGCACCTTGTCGGCGGGAGTGCCCTCGGGCAGTTCGTCGACCAGTCGCTTCGCCGCGTTGACCAGCGTCTCGGTGGTGGTCGCGTTGGTCTGCTCCCAGGTGTACATCTGCATCTCCGCGGTGGAGACGCGCGCGTCGTCCCCGGTGCCGAGCCGGATCTTGGACTTCGTCTCGTCCATGCCCTTGGGCGCGTCGTAGCCGATGTTGCTGTGCTTGCCCTGCGCCTTCGCCCAGCCCTTGAACTCGCCGAACTTGTTGAACTCCGGGTGGGTGGTGAACACGTGGTAGGTCTCGTTGAACGCCTCCAGCGCGACCTTCCAGTTGCAGTCGAAGTACAGCCACTTGCGCCACTTGTAGCGCATGTTCTCCAGCCCGAACGGGTCGAGGATCTTCGCGGCGGGAAAGAGGTAGTCCGCCAGCGGCTCACAGTCGGGGTCCATGTTGATGAACAACCAACCGCCCCAGGTGTCGACCTGAACGGGTACTAGGTGGGTGTTCTGCGGGGTGAGCGCGCCTTTCCAGTCGTCCTGTTCGCGGATGTGGGTGCAGGCGCCGTCCAAACCGTATGTCCAGCCGTGGAATCCGCACACCAATGACTTCCGCGCCCGTCCGACGGCGTTCTTCGCGCCGTCGGGGGTGTCGACCAGGCGGCGGCCGCGGTGCATGCACACGTTGTGATGCGCGGCGAACGCCTCCCCTGTTTCGCCGGGTCCGGTGCGCACGACGATGATCGAGTCGTCGAGGATGTCGTAGGTCAGGTAGCTGCCGACCTCGGGGATCTCCTCGACGCGGCCGACCTGCTGCCAGACCTTGCGCCACAGCTTGTCGCGCTCCGCGCGGGCGTACACCTCGGAGATGTAGGCGTCCACGCTGATCGTCATGGGCGAGGACAACTCTTCGGCAATCTCTTCCGCCGGAATCCCGGGCTTGTTTTCCAGATCGGTCATCACATTTCTCCTAGTAACGCTTGATGGCGCTGCGGAAGGTCTCGTCCTTGAGGAACAGCGAGGTGTTGTCGTCGCCGAGGTGCGTCCACTTCAGGTTCAGGCCGCCGTCGACGAGCAGCGTCTGCCCCGTGACGTAGCTCGAAAGATCGGACAGCAGAAACAGAATCGCGCCGGCCTGCTCCTCGGGGCGGCCGCGTCTGCCCATCGCGATCGCGGTGCGGTCGCGGCCGGGATCGGTGTCGACGTAGGCGCGCGAGGCCGCGGTCTCGGTGACTCCGGGTGCGACGGCGTTGACGCGGATGCCGTCCAGCGCGAGTTCCACCGCCATCGTCCTGGTCATCGCGGCCACCGCGGCCTTCGCGGTGCCGTATGCGATGTGGAACGGCGCGGTGTTCATGCCGCTGATCGACGAGAGCGACACGATCGAACCGGGGTTGCCGTGTCCCCGGATCTCGGCCGCGACGGCCTGGCTCATGAAGAACGCGGTTTCGAGGTTCGCGGTGAACAGCGACCGCCAGTCCTCGCGCGTGACCCGCGTGGAGGGCATCCACGTCGACGGCGCCGCGCCCCCCGCGATGTTGACCAGACCGTATAGGTCGCCGTCGGTGCACCGCACCTGATCCATCACCGTCGCGATGCCCTCGTCGGTCGACGCATCGGCGGCCACGGACACGACGGACAGCCCGCGCTCGGCCAACGGGCCGACGTGCTCGTCGAGGTTCTGCTTCGACCGGCTCACGGCGACGACCGTGGCACCGGCCTCTGCGGCCATCCGCGTCACGGTGGTGCCGATTCCGCCGCCACCGGCCCCCGACACCACGACGATGCGGCCGTCCAGCCTCAACAGATCGGGCATGCTATTTGTCCGGACAACATATGGTGCTCTGCATATTGCAGAACACTATTCCGCAGGCCGATTCGGCCCGTCAAGGTCCGACCCCTAGATTCTCGACGCTATTGTCTGGACTAGGACAGCTTGATAACGTCCGAGTTCATGACGCACTCCGCGACGGACGCACTGCCGCAGACCCGCTACATCGGGCCGGAACCGGTCGTTGCGCAGGGCTGGCGGCTCGAGCGTCTGACCGCGCCCAGCCGTCTGTTCGGCGCGAACGGCCTCCGCACCGGCCCCGACGGTCGCGTCTACGTCGCACAGGTGACGGGCAGCCAGATCAGCGCGCTCGACCTCAAGAGTGGCCGCCTCGAGACGGTCAGCGCCAAGGGCGGGGCGATCATCGCGCCCGACGACGTCGCGTTCGACGCGGCCGGCAACCTGTATGCCACCGAGGTGATGGACGGGCGGGTGAGCGTGCGGGACGCCGACGGCCGGACCCGGGTGCTGCGCGACGACCTGCCGTGCGCGAACGGCATCACCGTCCATCAGGACCGGTTGTTCGTCAACGAATGCCGCGAGGGCGGCCGGCTGATGGAACTCGACAGGGACAGCGGTGACTTGCGGGTGCTGGCCGACAACCTGCCGTCGCCGAACGCGATGGAGGTCGGCCCGGACGGGTTGCTGTACTACCCGCTGATGACCGCCAACGAGATCTGGCGGTTAGATCCGGACCCCAACAAGCACAGCGAACCCGAGCGGGTGACGGCCGATCTCGGCGTGCCCGACGCGGTGAAGTTCGACCCGCAGGGCCATCTGGTGTCGACGCAGGTGGCCAGCGGGCAAGTGGTGCGCGTGGACCCCCGCAGCGGCGACAAGACGATTCTGGCACAACTGAATCCGGGGCTGGACAACCTGACCTTCGTGGGCGACCGGTTGTTCGTGTCGAACTTCACCGGCGAGATCACCGAGATCCTCGGCGGTGGCGAGACCCGCACCGTGCTCGCGGGTGGGTTGAACTGGCCGCTGGACCTGGCGGTCGGCGACGACGGCATCCTCTACGTCGCCGACGGCACGTACTTCTACGCGGTCGGCGCCGACGGGTCGCTGCGGACCGTGGGCATGTTGTTCACCCCCGGGTATCCGGGCTTCCTGCGCGGACTGGCGCCCGCCGGGGCCGGCACCTGGGTGGTCGCCACCTCGGGCGGTCAGGTGGCCCGCTATCGACCCGCTGACGGCGAAACCGACTATCTGGCAGACGGATTCGACCAGCTTTACGGTGTCGCGGTCGGACCCGGCGAGGAGATCGTGTTCGCCGAACTCGGCACCGGCCGGGTGCACTCGCTGCGGTCCGGTCATGCCGAGGTCCTGGCCTCCGGCCTGCGGGAGCCCGTCGGCGTCGCGTTCGGTCCGGACGGCCCCCTGGTGGCGGAGTCGGGCGCGGGGCGGGTCGTAGCCCTGACCGGCGGAGTCCAGACCGTGGTCGACGGCCTGCACCGCCCGCAGGGCCTCGCGGTCGCCGACGGTTTGCTCTACATCGTCGACGCCGGCGCCAAGGAGGTCGTCGCGGTCGACCTGCACACCGGTTCGCGCAGCACCATCGCCTCCGGCCTGCCCGTCGGCCCGCCGCCCGGGGTGGAACCCAAGCCGCTCAAGGGAATGCCGCCGTTCTCCGGTCCGCAGGGTCCGTTCGCGGGCATCGCGGTCGGAGGTGACGGCGCGTTGTATGTGTCGGCCGACGGCGAGGGCAGCGTGCTGGCGATACGGCGATCATGACCGTCAGCCCGACCGATCACCGCTACCTGCAGGTGGCGCGCACGCTGCGCAAGGAGATCGTCGACGGGGTGTATCCGGTGGGCTCCCAATTGCCCACCGAGCAGCAGTTGTGTGAGCGGTTCGAGGTCAGCCGGTACACCATCCGCGAGGCGTTGCGCCGACTGCGCGATGACAACCTCGTCGCGTCGCGTCCCCGCGCCGGCACGCTGGTGGTGCCCCGACCCTCTGCGAATTCCTATGTGCAGGACGTGGTGTCGATCAACGACCTGCTGGCGTTCGCGTCGGGCGCCCAGCTGACCATCGAGTCCACCGCGATGGTCACCGTGGACGACGCGCTCGCCGAGCGGACCAATCTCGAGCCCGGATCGCAGTGGCTGGCCGTGCGGGGACAGCGACAGAGCGACGGCGGCGATGCGCCGGTCTGCACGACGGAGTACTACATCAACCGGGCGTTCGCCGCCGTCGGCCGGCTGCTGCAGCGCCATTCCGGGCCCATCTTCCCGCTGATCGAGGATCTGTTCGGGGTGAGCGTCGTCGAGGTACACCAGGAGATCTCGGCGATCTCGGCGTCCCCGGAACTCGCGGACGTGCTCAAGGTTCGGCCGGGCAGCGCCGCACTCGAGATGCGGCGGACCTACACGACCTCCGACGGCGAGGTCGCTCAGGTGACCATCAACACGCACCCGTCGTCGCGGTACCGGCACTCGATGACCATGCGCCGGGTGAAGGGCTAGCGCGTGCGGGTCGACGAGGTCCGTGCGGCCGACGCCTACCGCCGAGGGCTGTGGGTCTCCGAGACGCTGCCCGACTCGCTGCGCGACGCGGCGCGGGCGACTCCGGGTCGGATCATCCTGGTGGACGGCGATGTTCGCCTCGACTGCGGTGGCCTACACGACCGGGCCGTGGTGCTGGCGCAAGCCCTGATGGCGCGGATGCCCCCGGGCAGCGTGGTGTCGTTCATGTTGCCGAACTGGCACGAGGCCGCGGTCATCTATCTCGGGGCGACGCTGGCCGGCATGGTGGTGAACCCCATCCTGCCGTCGCTGCGGGATCACGAGCTGACGTTCATCCTGTCCGACGCCGACTGCCGCGCGATCTTCGTGCCGTCGGCGTTCGGCAAGCACGACTACGTCGCGATGCTCGACCGGGTCACCGCCGCCATGGCGTCCCCGCCCGAGGTCGTGGTGCTGCGCGGCGAAGTCGGTGCGCACACCCCGTACGAGTCGCTGTTCACCGGCGGGGGTACGGCGGTGCTGCCGGTGCTGAACGCCGATTCGGTGCGGATGATCCTTTACACGTCGGGGACGACCGGACGGCCCAAAGGCGTTCTGCACACGCATAACTCGATCCACGCGTTGATCCGGCAGATCGGCGCGCACTGGCGCGTCGCGCCCGGCGACCACTTCCTGGTGCCGTCACCGATCGCCCACATCGGCGGGTCGATCTACGCGTTCGAATGTCCCCTGCTCCTGGGCAGTACCGCCGTGCTGATGGAGCGCTGGGACGCCGATACCGCCGTGTCGCTGATGCTCGCCGAGCGCATCACGCACATGGCCGGGGCAACGCCGTTTCTCGACGGCCTGCTCGCCGCGGCCGAACGCGCCGGCACCCGGCTGCCGGATCTCAAGGTGTTCATCTGCGGCGGTGCCTCGGTCCCGCCATCGTTGATACGAAGGGCTGCAGGCTATTTCGAGACAGCAGCGGTTTCGCGGGTGTACGGGTCGACGGAGGTGCCGGTGACGACGGTCGGTTCGCTGGACGACGTCGAGCACGCGGCAGACACCGACGGCAGACCCGGCATCGCCGACGTCGCGGTGGTCGACGGGGAGATCCGCGCCCGCGGCCCGCAGATGCTCGTCGGCTATCTGCATCCGGATGACGAGACGACGGCCTTCGACGGCGAGGGCTTCTTCTGCACCGGCGATCTCGGGCGCTGGGTCGACGACGGATACCTGGTGGTCAGCGGGCGCGCCAAGGACATCATCATCCGCAACGGCGAGAACATCTCCCCCAAGGAGGTCGAGGACATCCTCATCGGGCATCCGGGCATCGCGGAGATCGCTGTCGTCGGGGTGCCCGACGAGCGCACCGGCGAGCGGGCCTGCGCCGTCGTCGTGCCGTGCGGACAGTCGGCGCCCGATGTGGCCGCGATGCGTGCCCTGTTGGAGGACCACGGGGTCGCACGGTTCAAGGCACCCGAGCGGGTCGAGGTCTGGGAGGCGTTACCCAAGAACGACGCAGGGAAAGTCTTGAAACATCGCATAAGGGCGACACTGATCGGGATGGATGGTTGACATGACGACCGCGGACGCGACGAGCAAGTCGACTCAGGTGGCGATCGTGACCGGTGCCAGCAGCGGCATCGGATTCGGTTGTGCGACCAAGCTGGCCGAGGCCGGCATGGCGGTGCTCGGCACGGGCCGCGACGAGGAGCGGCTCGCGGAACTGGAGAATGCGATCGGCGATCCGGCCCGGGTGGCGACGATTGCCGTCGACCTGACCGCGGACGACGCGCCGCACCGCATCGTGCAGGCCGCACTGGACCGCTGGGGCCGAATCGACTTCCTGGTCAACAACGCCGGAGTCGGTAGTCCCAAGCCGCTGCACGAGACCGACGACGAATCTCTCGACTATTTCCTGGGTTTGATGTTGCGGGCGCCGTTCCGGTTGGCGCGCGACGTGATCCCGCATATGCAGCCGGGGTCGGCGATCATCAACGTCACGTCCACGTTCGCCGTCGTCGGCGGGCTGCGTGGCGGGGCGTATTCGGCGGCCAAGGGTGGGTTGACGTCGCTCACCAGGCATATCGCCTGCCAGTACGGACCGCAGGGCATCCGGTGCAACGCCGTCGCCCCGGGGGTGACCCTCACCCCCATGGTGGCCACCCGGCTGGAAGACGAGCGGTTCCGCAAGATCAACACCGAGATGACGCCGTACCCGCGACTGGGTGAGGTCGACGACATCGCGAGCACGGTGGCGTTCCTGTGTTCGGACGGTGCGAGTTTCATCAACGGCCAGGAGATCGTGGTCGACGGCGGGTGGAGTTCGACCAAGTACCTCTCGGACTTCGCGCTCAACTCCGACTGGGTGGCGCGGCGATGAGCGCTCGCGCGAAGTGGGGGCACCTCCCGCCCGAAGGGCAGGGGGACGGAGAACAGTGAACCTGTTCGCCCTGCTCGACCAGGCCGCCAGCCGCTTCGGTGACCGTGGCGCGGTGTATCACGGCCGCCGGCAGCGGCTTACGTGGTCGGAATTGCGCGAGCGTGCATTGCGACTGGCCACCTCGCTCGGCGCGCGGGGCGCCCGGATAGCGATCGCCAGCGAGAACCGCCCGGAGATCGTCGAGCTGATGTTCGGCGTGTGGGCGGCCGAATGCGTCTACGTGCCGATCAACTACAAGCTGCACCCGCGCGAGATGGTGCAGATCCTCGAAGACTCCGGCGCGGCGCAGGTGTTCGCGTCGCCGAAGGTCGCCGAGACACTGGCACCCGAGACCGGCGTGCCGATCGAACTCATCGGCAGCGACCCCTACGAGAGCCGTTTCGCCGCACCGCCGTCGGCCCCCCCGGTGACCGATCCGGAGACGCTGGCGTGGTTGTTCTACACGAGCGGAACCACCGGGCGGTCCAAGGGCGCGATGCTGTCACACCGCAACCTGATGGCGATGACGCTCTCGCATCTGGCGGATTTCGACGCGCCCGACGAGGACTCGAGCCTGGTGCACGGTGCGCCGATGTCGCACGGCTCGGGCCTCTACATCCCGCCCTACGTGTTGCGGGGGGCGCGTCAGGTGATCCCCGAATCCGGCGCTTTCGAGCCGCAGGAGTTCCTCGACCTGTGCGAGCACCACTTCGGGTGCAGCGCGTTCCTGGCGCCGACCATGGTGCAGCGGCTCGTGCAGACGAGGCGGGCCTGCCCGCACAACCTGCGCACGATCGTCTACGGGGGCGGCCCCATGTACGTCGACAGCTTGAAGAAGGCGATGGCCGCCTTCGGCCCGGTCTTCGTCCAGCTCTACGGCCAGGGCGAGGCGCCGATGACGATCACCGGCCTGCGTCGTTCAGACCACATCGGTGCCGACGACGCGGTGCTGGGCTCCGTCGGCTACGCCCGCTCCGGGGTGGACGTCGCGGTGCTGCGTGACGACGGTACGTTCGCCGACGTGGGCGAGATCGGCGAGATCGTCTGTCGCGGCGACGTTGTCATGTCGGGCTACTGGAACAATCCCGAAGCGACCGCGGCCACGCTGCAGGACGGCTGGCTGCGCACCGGCGACATGGGGTCGTTCGACGACCGTGGCTTCCTCACGCTGCGCGACCGGTCCAAGGACGTGGTGATCAGCGGCGGCAGCAACATCTATCCGCGCGAGGTCGAGGAGGTGCTGCTCGAGCACCCGGGCGTCATCGAGGCCGGCGTGGTCGGCGCACCGGACGAGGAGTGGGGCGAGGTGGTCGTTGCGTTCGTCGTCGGCTCGGTGTCGGAGGTCGAGTTGGACGCGCACCTACTCGAGCGCATCGCCCGGTTCAAGCGGCCCAAGCGGTACGAGTTCATCGACGAGCTGCCGAAGAACAGCTACGGCAAGGTGTTGAAGCGGGAGTTGCGCGCACGCCTGCGGTAGGCGTCGTTCTGAACAGGATCCTCGGTCGCCGCCTCCAGTTCATCCGCAGGTAACCGAGTACCCATAGCGTGGGCCGGACCGCCTTCGCGAACTGGGGAGTGATCGGTGTCGTCTCTTGAAACGGGTCTACTGGCGCCTGTCGATCCCACGGCGCCGGGTGCGCTGCTCGGCCATCTCGACGAGTTGATCGATCGGCTCGAGCGGGCGGAGGTGGCGTGGTCGGACCGGCTCGCCGGAGTTGACGCCGACTACCGCGACAGCGCTCGAAACATGGTTCACTACTGGGCGATTCGGCAGAGCGACCTGCGCGGACTACAGCGCAGGCTGGCGGCTTTCGGGCTGTCCTCGCTGGGGCGCAGCGAGCCGCGCGTCGAGGCGACACTGAGACTGGTCCGCGCGGCCGTGGTCGCAATGGTCGGCGGGATCTGGGATCCCCCCGCCGTCGGCGGTGTCACCGAGACGCACGACCTGCTGCGGCGACGCGCCGACGAACTGCTCGGACCCGAGCCGGCCGACCGGGATACCCGCATCATGGTCACGCTGCCGTCATCGGCGGCGACCGATTTCGACGTGGTTCGCGACCTCGTCGCGCGCGGGATGAACCTAGCCCGCGTCAACTGCGCGCACGACGATCCCGCCGCCTGGCGTGCGATGGCGGCTCACGTACGTCGCGCCACCGAAGAGACCGGCCGAAGCTGCCTCGTCGCAATGGATCTGGCCGGCCCCAAGGTCCGCACCGGACCCATCGAGGCCGGGCCCCGGGTGCTCAAGGCGCGTCCGCGCCGCGATACCCTCGGCCGCGTCGTCGCGCCCGCCCTCGTGTGGCTCACCGCGTCCGAAGAACCCGCAGCGGCGCCCGACGCGACGATGGTCACGCTTCCGGTGCCGGGCAGGTGGCTGGCGCGGCGCCGGGACGGTGACGTCGTGAGGCTGCGCGACACCCGCGGCGCGAAGCGGGAACTCGTGCTGAGCCGACCCGACCGCGAGGCCGCCGGCCTCGTCGCGGCCGTCGACAAGACGGCCTATCTCGCCACCGGCACCGTTCTGCATGTCGTGCACGCCGACGACCCGGCCGAGGTGGGCCTGCTGCCGGAGCGGGAGCAGAGCCTGCTGCTGCGGCGGGGCGACGTGCTGACCGTGACCCGAGATTGCTCGCCGGCCCCCGCCGATGCGGACGGCGGCCCGTGGATCGGCTGCACGCTGCCCGAGGTCTTCGACTACGCGCACGTCGGCGACCGGATTCTCTTCGACGACGGGCGCATCGGCGGCGTGATCGTCGGCGCGGACCACGACGCGCTGCGGGTGCGGATCGACCGCGCCGCTTCCGGCGGGTCGCGGCTGCGGGCCGAGAAGGGCGTCAACGTCCCCGACACCCGGCTCCCGATCTCCGCGCTGACCGAAAAGGATGTCGCCGGCCTGACCGCGGTGGTCGACATCGCCGACGTCGTCCAGATGTCGTTCGTACAGGATCCGTCCGACGTTGAGCGCCTCCACGACGAGCTGCGCCGGGTCGGCGGCGACCGGCTGGGCGTGGTGCTCAAGATCGAGACGCGGCGCGCGTTCGAACACCTGCCACAGCTGCTGCTCACCGCGATGCGCCGGCCGCGCGTCGGTGTCATGATCGCCCGCGGTGATCTCGCCGTGGAGGCCGGCTACGAACGGCTCGCGGAGCTGCAGGAGGAGATCCTGTGGTTGTGCGAAGCCGCTCACCTGCCGGTCGTCTGGGCCACCCAGGTGCTCGAGCAACTGGCCAAGAGTGGGCTACCGTCGCGTGCGGAGATCAGCGACGCGGCGATGGGCGAACGCGCGGAGTGCGTCATGCTCAACAAGGGGCCGCACATCTCCGAAGCGGTCGTGGTGCTCGACGACATCCTGCGCCGGATGACCGAGCATCACTACAAGAAGACCGCCCTACTGCCACAACTGCATTCGTGGCGGCCTGACGCCTAGCGCGACGATATTCCGACCGTCGACCTGGCTGTCCACAGGCGGACTGCGCCTTCGAGAATGTCGGTGGGCCGTGGCAGTATCGAACACATGTTCGAAGAGCCGTCGGATGCGGAGCTGATCTCCTTGATCGGTGAGGAGACCCGGGAGGAGTCCGCGGCGATGGGGCGGCGCCTGGAGTTGATCGGGGAATTGTTCGCCCGCCGGCGCCGGCAATTGCGCGAGGCGCGGTTCTTCGCCACCGACCCATACGCGGCGACCGCCGCGGAGCTCTCCCCGATCCAGAACCTCAGCCATCACCGGGCGTTGAGCCAGGTCCACACCGCGGCCACCCTGCGGGAACGCTTGCCGCTGGTGGGCAAGGTGCTGCGCAGCGGGCTGATCGACTGGCGGATGCTGGCGACGATCCTCGCGCGCACCGACAACGTCGACGACGAGATCATGCCCACCGTGGACGCGGCGTTGGCCCGCAGCGTCACCCGGTGGATGAAACTGTCCGAGCCCAAATTGCGCGACCGCATCGACATGATCGTGGCCAACCACGATCCGGCCGCGGTGCGGGTCCCACCCAAGATCGAGCAGAACCGCCACGTCGACATCTATCCCAGCGACACCGCGGGCATGGCGTGGATCAACGCCCATGTGCGCGCCGAAGACGGCGCGGCGCTGGACCAACGGTTGGATGCGCTGGCCGCCACGGTGTGTCAGCACGATCCGCGCACCAGAGAGCAGCGCCGCGCCGATGCCTGCGGGCCGCTGGCACGCAGGAAAGCCACCCTGGCATGCCGCTGCGGGCGCGAAGACTGCCCAGCGGCCGCGCAACGCGACGCCGCGGCCAGTGCCGTGATCCACCTGCTCGCCGAACAAGCCACCCTCGACGGCACCGGTGACACGCCGGGGTATCTGCCCGGGTTCGGGATGCTGCCGGCCGACTCGGTGCGCGACATCGCCGAGTCCGCCCAACTCAAGCCCGTGACCATCCCCGGCGCCGACTGCCCCGCCGATCCCGGGTACCAGCCCACCGCCAAGACCAAGGAGTTCATCCAATGGCGCGATCTGACGTGCCGCTGGCCCGGCTGTGACAAACCCGCCTGGAAATCCGACATCGACCACACCACGCCCTGGCCGTGCGGGCCGACGCATCCGTCGAACAACAAGTGCTACTGCCGCATTCACCACCTGATCAAGTCATTCGTCCCCGGCTGGGCCGAACACCACCTGCCCGACGGCACCCTGCTGCTGACCTCCCCGACCGGGCACCTGTACCGGTCCGAGGCCCACGGCGCATCGCTCTTTCCGGCGCTGGGGCAGTTGACCGGTGAGCTCAACCTGCCCCCCGGCGAGCCCAACCCCGACCGCACCGCGATGGCCCCGCGACGCAAACAAACCCGCGAACAAGACCGCCGCGACCGCATCACCGCCGAACGCCGCGAACGCACCGAACTCATCGCCGATGAAGAACGCCAACGCCAAGCCTGGCTCGCCGCCAATTACCAACCACCACCCTTCTGAGCCGGCGGCCGGTCAAGCAGACGCGAAGACGCTCCTGAACCGGTCGAGAGATTCGCGGATGTCGCCCTTGAGCGCCGCCGCGACGACCATGCCAATCGGCCCGAAAAGCGCTGGGCCGCCAAGATGTACGTCGAAGGTGACCGTCGACCCGCGGGGGTCATTGCCGGACGCGGCGATCTTGCCGATCAGCTTGACCTTCACCCCGCCCACGCCCTCGCCGTTGAGCGTCATCGCCTGCGGAGGCTTGTAGTGCACGACAATCCACCGGATCCGGTTGGGCATGCCCTTGACCTCGACGATCGATTCGACGACCGTGCCCTTGTCGATGCTCTCGGGCAGCTTCGAGCGCCACACCCGGTGGATGGAGAGCCATTCCTTGTAGCGGGACAGGTCCGACGCGGCCGCCCACGCCTGCTCGGGCGGCAACGGAACGTCGACGGAGACGGAGAGCTTGGCCATCGCCTACGAAACGGGTGGTGCCGTCGGGGGTTGCTGCTGCGGCGGGTCGGCCGGTGGCGGAGTCGCGGGCGGCGGGGTGGCCGGCGGCGGCACCTGTCCGGTGCGGTTGGCGTTGTCCTGGACCGCCTTCTTCGCGGCGTCCTGCACCTTGTCGACGTGCTGGGTGTACTTGCCCTGCGTCTTCTTGTCGACCAGATCACCGGCCTTGTCGATCGCGGTGTCCACCTTGTCGGCGTTGCGGGCCAGCAGATTCTTCACCTTGTCGAGGAATGCCATGCGGTCAAGGTTACTAGGGAGCCCATAGCCGCCGTCGTTCTCCCAGAACCGCTCCCTGCACCCACCAGATCACCTCGATGGCCACGGCCGCGACAGCCCCGATCGCCAACGCGGTCACTGTGACCTTGGTGTTCGAGATGTCGAGGATGAACAGTCGCTGTGCCGCCGGGATCGAGAAGATCACCACGTAGGCAATGGCGGACACGACGACCAGGGCGACGCGCCACCACTGATACGGCCGCGCCACCACCGCCAGCACCCACACCGCCGCCACCAGCAGGGTGATCAGCGCCGCCGTCGACGCCTGCGTCTGCTCGATCGGCGTCGCTTCCCGACCCTGGTAGGCGACCAGATACGAGGTGAACGTCGCGATGCCGACCACCAGCCCCGACGGCAGCGCCGCCGTCATCACGCGCCGCACGAACCCCGGGTGCGCCCGCTCGTTGTTCGGCGCCAGCGACAGGATGAACGCCGGTATGCCGATGGTGAACCACGCCGCGATCGTGACGTGGATCGGCTGGAACGGGAACAGCAGCGGATCGCTGCCGAAGAGCTTGGACGCCAGCCCCGCCAGGCCGACGAAAACGGCCAGCAGCACCGAGTACACGGTCTTGGTCAGGAACAGGTTGGAGACCCGCTCGATGTTGCCGATCACCCGGCGGCCTTCACCGACGACGTAGGGCAACGTCGCGAACTTGTTGTCCAGCAACACAATCTGCGCGACCGCGCGCGACGCGGAACTGCCCGAGCCCATCGCGACACCGATGTCGGCGTCCTTGAGCGCCAGCACGTCGTTGACACCGTCACCCGTCATCGCCACCGTGTGGCCTCGCGACTGCAGGGCACGCACCATGGCGCGCTTCTGGTCGGGTCGCACCCGGCCGAACGTCGTGTACTGCTCCAAGGTGTCGGCAAGTTCGCCGGGGTCGTCGGGCAGGTGGCGCGCATCGAGCGTCTGCCCGTGCAGCCCCAGCGACCCGGCCACCGCTCCGACGGACACGGCGTTGTCACCCGAGATGACCTTGATCGAAACGTGTTGCGAGGCGAAGTAGTCGAGGGTGTCGTTGGCGTCCGGACGGATGCGTTGTTCGAGCACCACCAGCGCGGCGGGCGTGACACGGCCGGGCGCGTCGGGATGGTCGACCGGCAGCTCGCTGGCGCCCAGGAGCAGCACGCGCAGGCCCTGCGCGCCGATCTGCTCGGCCTGTTCGGCGACGGGTGACCCCGGTTCGAGAAGCACGTCGGGCGCGCCGATCACCCAGTTGCCGTGCTCGCCGTAGGAGGCGCCGCTCCACTTGGTGGCCGACTTGAACGGTGCGACGGCGGTGGCCGTCCAATCCGGCGGCATCTTGTATGCCTCGGCGATGGCCTGCATGCTCGCGTTCGGCCGCGCGTCGTCGAGTGCCAGCTGGGCCAGGATGTCGCCGACCGGGAACTCGTCGAGCCGGTGCAAATCCGCCACGCGCATACCGTTCTCGGTCAGCGTGCCGGTCTTGTCGGCGCACACGACGTCTACGCGCGCCAGGCCCTCGATCGCGGGCAGCTCGTTGACCAGACACTGCCTGCGCCCCAACCGGATCACGCCCACCGCGAACGCGATCGACGTCATCAGCACCAGGCCCTCGGGAACCATCGGCACCAGCGCGCCGACCATCCGCAGCACCGATTCGCGCCACCCGGCATCGGTGGTGAACAGCTGGGTGTAGATGATCAGCAGTCCCGCCGGAATCAGCAGATAAGTGATGAACTGCAGGATCTTGTTGATACCGCTGCGCAGTTCGGAGTTGACGAGCGTGAACTTGCTGGCCTCCTCGGCCAGCTTGGCGGCGTAGGCCTCCCGGCCGACCTTCGTGGCCCGGTACGCCCCAGTGCCCGCACAGACGAAGCTGCCCGACATCACCTGGTCGCCCGGATCTTTGGCGATCGGGTCGGCCTCACCGGTGAGCAGCGACTCGTCGACCTCGATGTTGGCCTCTTCGACGATCTCGCCGTCGACGACGATCTGGTCGCCGGGTCCCAGCTCGATGATGTCGTCGAGCACGATCTCGCTGGGCAGCACTGTCTTGGTCCCGGACTGCCTGCGCACCAACGGTTTCGCCTGTCCGACGATCGCGAGTTTGTCCAGCGTCTGCTTGGCCCGCAGTTCCTGGATGATGCCGATCGCACTGTTGGCGATGATCAGCAGGCCGAAGGCGCCGTTGATCACCGATCCGGTGGCCAGCACGATGATCAGCAGCACGCCGAGGATCGCGTTGATACGGGTGAACACGTTGCCCCGCACGATCTCCGACACGCTGCGCGCCGCCCTGGTCGGCACATCGTTGGTCTTGCCCTCGGCGATGCGCTGGGCGACCTCGGAGTCGGTCAGCCCGGCGGCTCCGACTTTCCCCGCAATCGTCACTTGATGAACGTCCCCTTCTTGAACGTGTCGTAATACTCGAGGATGAGCTTGTCGCCGTCAAAGGTCGCCGTCGAAACCGTTCCCGGAGGGGCGTTCTCGCTCACGAACTCGAACGTGAAAGTGTTGCCTGCCCAGTGGGTCAGCGGCACGTCGAGCTTCGATCCCAGCGCCAGCGCCAGCCGCCCGTCACGCTCGGTGACCCTCGCCGGTCCCCAGTAGTCGTTGTCGTAGCTGCCGATGTACGACACCAGCGGCGCCGGTGGCGCGGCATCGGCCGGCGGCTGCTTGCCGGCCAGAGACCCCACGGGCTCGTCCATCTCGGCGAAGATCTTGCTGTAGAGCCCGTACCAGTCCTCACGCACCTCGCCGAACTGCACCAGGTCCGCGAACTGCGCGGTGAGCGATTCGGCGACACCCGACGGGGTGGCGTTGGTGAGCGCCACGATCGCGACGTCGGCGGACGGCAGGATCAGGAAGTTCGTTCCCGCACCCAGTTCGAACGCGCCCGAGTGGCTGATCTCCGTCCGCGCCGCCGATGTCGAACCCACGTTGAAGCCGAAGCCGTAGAAGCCCGACCGCATCGCGGGTTCGGTGGCACGACTGGACACGATCTGCGGCGTGAGCGCGGGCAGCAGCGCCTTGCCGTCGACGATCTGCCTGTCGTCGTGGTCCCCCTCGGCCAGTACCATCGCCAGCCAGCGGGTCATGTCGTTGACCGACGAACTCGCCCCGCCCGCTGGGGCCTCGGCGTCGGCGTCGCGCACATAGGACGGCTCGTAGCGGTCGTCGATGCGGATGTGGCCGACGGCCCGGTTCGCCCTGGCCTCGTATTCGGTGAACCGGTAACTCGTCGCCTCCATGCCCAGCGGGTCGAACAGCACCTCGTCGGCGAGCACCTCCCACGGCTTGCCCGCATTCACTGCGACCGCCTCGGCGCCCGCGGTGAATCCGAAGTTGGTGTAGGCGTAGGAAATTCGGAACGGATCCAGCGGCAGCTGGCGGAGCCGGTCGAGCACCTGCCTGCGGTCGAAGCCGAGGTCCTCGAGCATGTCACCCGCGTGGTCGGGCAGACCGGACCGGTGCGACATCATGTCGCCAACGCTCACGATCCGGGTGACAAGCGGGTCGGACAGCGCGAACCACGGCAGTTCGGACACGATCGGGGTGTCCCACTCGACGGCGTTCACCCCGACCTGGTGAGCGACGACCGTCGACGCCAACGACTTGGACACCGACGCCAGCTGGAACACCGTGTCCGGATCGACCTTCTCGCCGGTCTTGACGTCCTTCACGCCGAATCCCCTGGCGTACACGGTCTTTCCGCCGTGCACGACGGCCACCGCCATGCCGGGGATGCCCGACTTGGCCATCAGGTCCTCGGCGATGCCGTCGAGTTTCGCAACAGCGTTGTCGACGGCGTTCTCGGGCAGCGGCATCGCCGGTACCAGCGGTGGCGGCGCATCCGACAGCGTGCTGGGCGCCGCCGACGGTTCGGGTTGGGCGGATTCGGACCCGCATCCGGCCGTTGCCACCAGTACGACTGCGAGCGCGGCGCCGAGCACGCGGTTGTTGTACACAGAACGCGAGTATGCCCTCAAACAACCGTGCGCTCGCGCTATTGCTGTTCTACAGCCGCCACCACGGGTCGACGACCGGCGCCGCCCCGTCGCCGTCCACGCGCTGGCCCGGTCTGGGGACGACGACGTGCACGCCCGCGGGGTCGGCGGCGCGCAGCAACCGCTCGACGGGTTCGGCCCAGGGATGCGGGGCGAGCCGGAAGGTCCCCCAATGGATCGGCACCAGCAGTCCGGAGTGCGCCTCGGCCACGTCGAGGTGCGCCCGCACCGCCTCTTCGGGATTCATGTGGATGTCCGGCCACGCCGGGTGATAGGCGCCGATCGGCAGCAGCGTCAGGTCGAACGGGCCGTGCTCGGAGCCGGTGTCGGCGAAGCTCTTGGTGTAGCCGGTGTCGCCGCCGAAGAAGGCGCGGTGGCGGGGCCCCTTGATCGCCCACGACGCCCACAGCGTCGTGTTGCGGGTCAACAGCCGCCCCGAGAAGTGCCTGGCCGGGGTGCACACCAGTGTCAGCTCGCCGATCGTGTGGCCTTCGTACCAGTCCAGCTCGACGATCCGGCTCTGCGGGATGCCCCACTTGCGCAGGTGGGCGCCGATACCGAGCGGCACGACGAACGGTGCGCGCTGGGTCTTGGCCAGGCCGATGATCGTGTCGATGTCCAGGTGGTCGTAGTGGTCGTGGCTGATCACCACCGCGTCCACCGCGGCCAGCGACTCGAGCGGCGCCGGGACCTCGTGCAGGCGTTCGGGCCCCACCGCCTGCGACGGCGAGCAACGCTTGCTCCACACCGGGTCGGCCAGCACGCGGTAGCCGTCGAGCTCGATCAGCACCGACGAGTGCCCGAACCAGCACACCGAGAGCGGCGCCGAGCCCGGTTCCGTCGGCGACGGCCTGACCACCGGAATCGGGCCGTTCGGCCGGGACTCCCCGCGCGAGCCGATGAGGTCCCAGATGATCTGGCGCTGTTCCTCGCGGTCGATGCTGAGCGTGGTCGCGGGTTCGAGGTTGACGAACTCGCCGTCGCGGTAGTTGGGCGAGCGCCGCGCCACCTGTTCGATCTCGACGGGCGACGCGCCCAGGGCCGCGGGGGCGCCGTGCACGGCGCGCAACACCCACCCGCCGGCCAGCAACGAAGCTGTGCCGAGACCGATGCGTGCGGCGCCGCGGATCATCAGGCCCCTCTGAAGTTGGGTGGCCGCTTCTCGATGCGTGCCACCTGCGCCTCGATGATGTCGTGGCTCGACCATGCCCGGTCGAACAGTTCCTTGTGCTCGGGCCACGGATCCTCGTAGGCGCCGTCGTCGTTGAGCACCCGCTTGGCGTGCTGGAGCGCCAGCGGCGCGAAGCCCGCGATCTCCTGCGCCCAGGCCTGCGCGTCGGCCAGCGTGCCGATGCGGTTCGCCATCCCGGTCTGCAGCGCGGCGTCGGCGGTCAGCCGTTCGGCGGCCATCAGCATGCCGCGGGCCCGGCCCGCCCCGACCAGCGTGGTCAGCCGGCGAATGCTCCAGTTGTCCAGCGCGATACCGTACTTGGCCACCGGGAACTGGAAGTACGCCTCCGGGGCGACGACGCGCAGGTCGCAGATCATCGACAGGATGACCCCCGCCCCGATCGCCGGTCCGTTGATCGCCCCGATGACCGGGACGGGCGCCTTGTCGATCGCGAAATTGAGCGCCTTGGCCTTGTCGGGCAGCTCGTCGGCGACTCCCTGGCCGCCCGAGAGGTCGGCCCCGGAGCTGAACACATGCCCCTGACCGGTGAGGACGATCACGCGGACGTCCTCGGTGGCCGCCTTCTCGATCGCTTCGCGCAGCCCGTCGACGAGTTCGGCGTTGAGCGCATTGCGACGCTCGGCGCGCTGCATCTCCAAAGTCATCACGGCGCCGTCACGGCTGACACCAATCACACCGCCAGCCTATATAGCCTGCTGATGTGAGCCGGATCGGTGCCCTCGAGCTACGCGACGCCGTGCTGGACGCCGGCTCGTTCAGCAGCTGGGACGGCCCGCCGCGCGACGTCGGCGCCGACGCCGAGTACCGGCGGGAGCTGGCCGACGCCGCCGCGAAGACCGGCCTCGACGAGTCGGTGCTCACCGGCGAGGGGACGGTGTTCGGCCGTCGCGTCGCGCTCGTGGTGTGCGAGTTCGACTTCCTGGCCGGTTCGATCGGGGTGGCCGCCGCCGAGCGGATCACCGCGGCGGTGCAGCGTGCGACGGCCGAGGGGCTGCCGCTGCTGGCGTCGCCGAGTTCGGGCGGCACCCGCATGCAGGAGGGCACGGTCGCGTTCCTGCAGATGGTCAAGATCGCCGCCGCCGTCGAACTGCACAAGCGCGCGCATCTGCCCTACCTGGTCTATCTGCGGCATCCGACCACCGGCGGGGTGTTCGCGTCGTGGGGTTCGCTCGGGCACGTGACCGCCGCCGAGCCGGGCGCCCTGATCGGGTTCCTGGGGCCGCGGGTGTACGAGCACCTCTACGGTGAGCCGTTCCCCGGGGGCATCCAGACCGCCGAGAACCTGCAGCGCCACGGCGTCATCGACGGCGTGGTGCCGCTCGAGGCGCTGCGCTCCACGCTGGACCGCACGCTGACCGTGGTCGCGGACCCGCCGGGCGCCCCGCCCGCGAGGCCGGAGTGCGGGCCGCTGCCGGACGTGCCCGCCTGGGAGTCGGTCGAGGCGTCGCGACGGCCGGACCGGCCCGGTGTCGGGTACCTGCTGCGACACGGCACCACCGAGCGGGTGCTGCTGTCGGGGACGGGCCAGGGTGAGGCGGCGACGACGCTGCTGGCCCTGGCCAGGTTCGGTGGTCAGCCCGCGGTGGTGCTGGGCCAGCAGCGGGTGGTCGGCGGGATGGTCGGGCCGGCGGCGTTGCGCGAGGCGCGGCGCGGCATGGCGCTGGCCGAAGGTCTGCAGCTGCCGCTGGTGCTGGTCATCGACACCGCGGGCCCGGCGCTCACCGTCGAGGCCGAGCAGGGAGGTCTGGCCGGCGAGATCGCGCGCTGCCTGGCCGAACTCGTCACCCTCGACACCCCGACGGTGTCGGTGCTGCTGGGCCAGGGCAGCGGCGGGCCCGCGCTGGCGATGGTGCCCGCCGACCGGGTGCTGGCCGCGCTGCACGGCTGGCTGGCCCCGCTGCCTCCCGAGGGCGCCAGCGCGATCGTGTTCCGCGACACCGACCATGCGCCGGAACTGGCTGCGGCACAGGGGATCCGGTCGGCGGACCTGCTGCGCAACGGGATCGTCGACGGGATCGTGGCCGAACAACCGGACGCGGCGGACGAGCCGCTGCTCTTCACCGAGCGGCTGTCGGCGACCATCGCCGACGAACTGCATGCGCTGCGCTCCGTTCCGGACGACGCACGGATGGCGGCCCGGCTCGAGCGGTATCGGCGAATCGGCTTGTGAAGCCGACACTGTTGTTCGTCCACAGCCCCGTGGTGGGACCGTCCACCTGGGCTGGCGTCGCAGAGATGTTGCGGCGCAAGGGTTTTGCGTGCGTCGTACCCGATCTTCGGGGTGTGCTGTCGCAAGGACCGCCGTTCTACCCCCGGCTCGCCGCGGCGGCCGCGCGGGCGGTGACGGGCAGCGGCGACGTGGTGCTCGTCGGGCACAGCGCGGCGGGATCGCTGCTTCCCGCGATCGCCGAGGCGGTGGTCGCCCCGGTGCGGGGCGTCTTCGTCGACGCGCAGCTTCCCCACCCCGGGCGCAGCTTTTTCGACGTGGCGCCGAGGGCGATGCGCAAGCAGATGCAGGCGATGGCCGAGGGCGGAGTGCTGCCGCCATGGCACGAATGGCTCCCGCCGGGTGCGCTCGAGGAGACGCTGCCCGACGCCCGGCAGCGAAGGCAGTTCGTCGCCGAGGTGCCGCGGGTGCCGCTGGCGTACTTCGAGGAGAAGGCCCCGGCCACCCGCCGCCTCGGCAGGCACTGGGCGTACCTGCGGTTCAGCGGCGTGCGCGCCGTCGCGGCGGCCAACGAACGTCGCGCCCAGCGCCGGCTCGAGCGCTACCGCATCAAGCAGCAGACCAAGGTCGCCCTCGCCGAGGCGTCGGGCCGGGCGCGGACCAACGACGCGGCCAACCGTCGTGAGATGGCCAAGGTCCTGCGTCGGCACGACGAAACCGACGCGCGCTGGCTGGACTACGAGATCGACATCGCGAAGTTGTTGGACTTCCCGCTGATGACCGACATGCGGTCACCGCTGACCGTCGCGTTCCACAAAGCCAGGAGCCATGCGGACCTGCTGCGGCCGGAGTCCGTCGACGACATCCTCGGCGACCGCAGTGCGCAGGTCGACTACCGCGACGCGGTGCACGAGTACGTGGTGGCGTTCGACGTGGCGGAAGCCGAGGCCGTCCGTCGCCGCCGCAGCGACTTCTCGGCCGAGGCGCAGGAACGACTCGACCGCGCCCAGCACCTGCTGCGGCTGGCCGCCGACGACGGGGCGACGCCCGACGAACGCAAGGCGGCCTACGCCCGTGCGCGAAAGGAACTCGACGGCCTCATCGTCCTGCCCGCGACGACGCGAGCGAGCATCGAGCGCAAGATCGTCGGCGAGATCGAGGCCTGACTATCCGCCGAGTTCGGACACCGCGGTGTCGAGCTGCGCCGCCTGCTCACTGATCTCGTGCTCGGATGGGGATTCGCCGACCCGCTGCACCAGGTCGTCGCGCGCGATCACCTCGAACGCGCCGCGGTACTCGTCGGAAGCCAGCCGGCCCGCGCCGATCACCTCCGCGCGCCCCTCGATCAGCACCAGGGTCGCGTCTTTCTCATCGGCATTCAACAGCCGGCGCACATCGTCGGCGGAGATCATGAATGGCTCCTTCCGGTCTCTTGCTGCAGCCGCATCAGCTATGCCCGCTGAGCGGTCGGTCTATGCGACCGCCAGTGCGGTGAGCATCGCCACGCAGGTGACGACGTCGAGCGGGAGACGGACCAGGCTGCGCCGGGTCCAGCGCACGGCGGCCGCCTCGTCGACCGCCGCCGGGTCCGTCTTCTCGAAGGTCACCGCCTTGGGCACCAGGTCGATCAACGACCACACTCGCATCACCGCGTGGCTCGCCAGTGCGATGAGCAGCGGCAGGCGAATTTCGGCGTCGGCCCAGGCCGCGATCAGCGCGAGGATCACCAGGACCTCGAACGCGGAGTGCGCGGGAATCCAGAAGCGGCGCCGTGATACGCCGCCGTTGTGGGCCTGGATGATGCCGGGCCGCTTCGGCCAGGCCGGGTCGACGACGACGGTTTCGTAGAGTCCGCCGCCGAGCAGGGCGCAGGCCGTGAGCGTCGCGGCGGCGATCAGGATGAGTGAGGTTGTCGAGTCGGCGTCACAACAGGCAATCGACACTTGACTAGGACATCACACCAGTCTGTGGCCGCTGAAGGCCTCGGTGGCCGCTCGCAATCGGCCAGTGGGGTGCGCGTCACGATTCAACAATTGCTTTATGCGCTTCGACTGCGGCCGCCCCACGACACGTCGATAATGAAATTCGCACCTTTCGACCAGTCTAGTCAGCTAAGCCGGCTTACCGAAGGGAGGGAAGTAGCAACGTGACACGCATCGCGACGCTCATCTCGTCACTTCTGCTTTCCGCTGGGGTGCTAACCGCGTGCGGGGGAACCAACGAATCGCCGCCGGCTTCTGCTCCGACAAGCCCAAACATGCAGTCCACAGTGACAGGAACGCCGCCGTCGACACCCCAAGCCCAACCCACCGAGAGCCAGATCGTCATTTCGAACATGGCATACACCGTGCCCACGTCTGTCAGACCCGGTGAGCAAGTGACCATCGTGAACGAAGGCGGCCCGAACCACACCGTAACCGCCGACGAGAACAACCTGTTCGATGTCCGCGTATCCGGGGGCGGCGGCATTAACTCATTCACTGCTCCGATGACCCCCGGCACCTATCCGTTTCATTGCAAGTACCACGCCGACATGCATGGAACGCTGACCGTCCAGTAGGCCGAGCTTTCGTCCCCGCCCGCATACCTGACTGGGTCGGACGGGTGTCAGGTCAAACAACCCGATGACGCTGTTCTACGGCTCGCGGATGCCGTAGGACCGCGACTCTAATTTCGCCAGCGACCTTGCGGTCGCGTCGGCGCTCGCCGACCTACAGGTTTGCGAAGCAGGAGTTCTGGTTGTTCTTGCTCCATTGGTTGTCCTGGTTGCCTTGGTCGCCCAGGGGGATCGACGTACCACGGCTCGAATAATGTGCTGCCACACCTTCATTGGTGATCTCCACGCTATCGACATGGATACCGAGCGGATACATTTCGGTGAGACGGGTGGTGAACGTGTCTAGCGCCGACTGCACCATCTCGCTGGGCAGCAACAAACCCAGCCCGGTGACATCGACCACCTGCAGTGCCACTCCTCCATCTGTCACCTGCGGCTTGGTGGTGACATTGCCCAAGTTGCCCTGCAGCTTGATGGTGCCGTCGTCCTGATTGGTCTGGACCCTGGTGACCAAGCCACGCAATGGCGTGATCGCTTCCTGGAAGCTCTGCTTCATGCCGTCGGCAGACCAGGTGATCATGGCGTCGATGGCTCCCACGGTGCCCATGCCGTCGCCATCCAGCCAGACATCGTCGATCCGCACCTCGGCCTTCATGCCTCGGGCGTTGCCGATTCGGTTGCCGGCCGTCTGGATCGAGATGTTCCTGTAGTGGCCGGTCGTGAGCTGAAGCAGGAACGGCGTCGGGCCGAATGAAACACTCGCCGTGTCCTGCACCACGCATTCCGTTGCGGCGGCCACCACGCTCTCGGCGCGGTGACGGGCGTACAGCTCACCGGCAAGCAGGCCAGCGGCTAAGCCGATCATGATCACCGAGATCATGACTACCGACAGCGGGTTGCGCATACGGACGCGGCTCAGTCCGGAATCATTCGATGTCGGAACGCCCGGCGAAGGACCGCAACCGGGCTGGACTGCTGGCGGCGGGGGATGCTCCTCCATCCCTTTATCGTGCACCCGCTCTCAGCGGTGGGCCGACTGCTGGTGGTGGGGCCGCTGCCCGACGGCATCCACCGCATCGTCGTGCCCGTCGCCGACGGGCCCGAGGAACCGTCGGCGGCACTGGTGCAGCAGATCCTCGACACCCGCGTCGCGGCCGGCGCGATGACGGTCACGGATGTGGCGTGGGGCTCCCGGTTCCGCGTGCACCATCGGGTCGCGGACAGCTTCCGCGCCGGTCGCCTGCTACTGGCCGGTGACGCCGCACATGTGCACAGCCCGGCGGGCGGGCAGGGCATGAACCTGGAAATCCAGGACGCCGTCGCACTGGCTGAGGCGCAACACCGTGATCCGGCTGGCGGGCCACGTCCCCGCGGTGCGCACGGGGCTGGCCCGTCGGCTCAGCGGTCTGGTCTATCGCTCACGCGTGCGTACTGCCCGCGGCTGCGGACGTAGAGCACCGCGGCGGCGGCCGCCACCTCGACCATGGCCAGCACCGTGGCGGCCGCCATCAGCGCCGACGCCGGGGAGGCGGCCGCCGGTGCATGGTGGTGCGCCGGTGCGGGTAGGTGTAGTCCGATCATGGCGAGGTTCATCAGCGCCACGACGACCCACGCCCGCACCGTGCCGCCGCGCCACAGGTCCACCGCGCAGTACAGGCACGCCGCGATCATCGCCGCCAGCAGTGCACCCGCGACCGGTCCGGCGGCGTGGCCCAGCATCGCCGCATGCAGGCAGGCCGACGCCGCCGCAAGCGCGGCACACGCCCGTCGTCCCAGTGCGGCCATCGAAGTCATACCCGGACAGACTCGCGCGCCGGACGAAATTCATCCGGACGACAGGCCGAGGATCTCGACACTGCGCTCGCGCATCTCGACCTTGCGGATCTTGCCCGTCACCGTCATCGGGAAGTCGTCGACGATGTGGACGTAGCGCGGGATCTTGTAGTGGGCCAACCGGCCCTCGGCGAACGCCCGCAGGGCCGCCGCGTCGAGCGGTCGACGCCCGGGCTTCATCCGGACCCAGGCGCAGATCTCCTCGCCGTACTTGGCGTCGGGAACGCCGATCACGTGGGCGTCCTCGATGTCGGGGTGCGTGTAGAGGAACTCCTCGATCTCCCGCGGATAGACGTTCTCGCCGCCGCGGATCACCATGTCCTTGATGCGGCCGACGATGTTGCAGTACCCGTCCTCGCGCATGACCGCCAGGTCGCCGGTGTGCATCCAGCCATCGGAATCGATTGCCTCGGCGGTCTTCTCGTCGTCGTTCCAGTAGCCGAGCATGACGGAGTAACCCCTTGTGCAGAACTCGCCCGGCGCACCGCGCGGTACCGCCTCGCCGGCCTCGTCGACGATCTTGATCTCGACGTGTGGATGCGCCCGGCCGATCGACGCGGTCCGGCGTTCGAGGTCGTCGTCGATGCGCGTCTGGCAGGACACCGGCGAGGTCTCCGTCATGCCGTAGGCGATGGCCACCTCACTCATGTTCATCTCGTTGACGCAGCGCTTCATCACCTCGACCGGGCACACCGCGCCCGCCATGATCCCGGTGCGCAGCGAGGACAGGTCGCGGTCGGCGAGTTGCGGATGATTCAGCATCGCGATGAACATCGTCGGCACCCCGTACACGCCGGTGCACCGTTCCTGCTCGATGGCGGCGAGCGTCGCGTCCGGGTCGAAGCCGGGCGCGGGGATCACCATCGTGGTGCCGTGGCTGGTGCACCCGAGGTTGCCCATCACCATGCCGAAGCAGTGGTAGAAGGGCACCGGGATGCACAGCCGGTCGCCGGGACCGAGGTTGATGAGCTCGGTGGTGAAGTACCCGTTGTTGAGGATATTGCGATGCGACAGCGTCGCACCCTTCGGGAAACCCGTTGTGCCTGAGGTGTATTGGATGTTGATCGGGTCCGTGTTCGACAACCCCGCCTGTCGTTGCGCCAACTCGCCGTCGGTGACACCGCCGCCCGCGGCCCGCAGCACCTCCCAGTCGGGGGTGCCGATGAACACCACGTCGGCCAACGCGGGCGTCTGCGGCCGGACCTGCTCGACCATGGTGACGTAGTCGGAGGTCTTGAACGACGTCGCCGCGATCAGCATGCGCGCGCCGGACTGGTGGAGAACGTAGGCGAGTTCGTGCGTGCGGTAGGCCGGGTTGATGTTGACCAGGATCGCGCCGATCTTGGCCAGCGCGTACTGCGCGACCGTCCACTGCGCGCAGTTGGGCGCCCACAGGCCGACCCGGTCGCCCTCGGTGATCCCGCGGGCCATCAAACCCTTTGCCACGACGTCGATCTCGGCGTCGAGCTCGGCATAGGTGTAGCGCAGGGCCTGTGCGACGTCGATCAACGCGTCGTTGTCGGGATGACCGGCGGCGATGCGTTCGAAATTCGCTCCGATGGTCTCCTCGAGAATGGGCGGGGCGGTGGGCCCCGCTTCGTATGACGTCGTTGTCACGAGATGACAGTATCGGGATGTGGCCTCGATCACCCCGTTTCGCATCGACATCTCCGACGCCGACATCGACGACCTGAGGTCGCGGCTGCACCGCACGCGGTGGCCGGAGGCCGAATGCGTCGACGACTGGAGCCAGGGCATCCCGCTGGCGTACACCCGCGAGCTGGCCGCCTACTGGGCCGACGACTACGAGTGGCGCGAGCGGGAAGCCGCGCTGAACCGTTTCGACCAGTACACGACCGAGATCGACGGGCTGGACATCCACTTCATCCACCAGCGATCGGCGCGGGCCGACGCCTTCCCCTTGCTCATCACGCACGGCTGGCCCGGCTCGATCGTCGAGTTCGCGAAGGTCATCGAGCCACTCACCGAACGCGGGTTCGACGTGGTGTGCCCGTCGCTGCCGGGATACGGCTTCTCCGGCAAGCCGACCCGCACCGGCTGGGGTGTCGAGCGGATCGCGGCGGCGTGGGAGACGCTGATGGGCCGGCTCGATTACCGGCGCTACGGGGCGCAGGGCGGCGACTGGGGCGCGGCGGTCACCACGCAGATCGGGCGCAACGAGGGCAGGTGCGTCGGCATCCATCTCAACATGCCGTTGGGCAGGCCGCCGAAGGGCTTGACCGAGTTCAACGCGGACGAGCTGGCCGCCATCGAGCGCCTCGAGTACTACCGCAAGTGGGACAACGCGTACGCGAAGGTGCAGATGACGCGGCCGCAGACGCTCGGCTACGGGCTGGTGGACTCGCCGGTCGCCCAGCTGGCCTGGATCGTCGAGAAGTTCTGGTCGTGGACGGACTGCGACGGTCATCCGGAGAACGTGCTGAGCCGCGACGAGTTGCTCGACAACGTCTCGATCTACTGGTGGACCGCCTCGGGCGCCTCGTCGGCGCGGTTGTACTGGGAGAGCTTCGGCACCTTCGGCGGCGGCGAACCGGTGCGGCTGCCGACGGGGGTGGCGTCGTTCCCGAAGGAGATCCTGCGCTCCCCGCGCGGCTGGTGCGAGGACGCCTACCACGTCACGCACTGGACGCCGATGCCGCGCGGTGGGCACTTCGCGGCCTTCGAGCAGCCCGACCTGTTCGTCGAAGACGTCTCCGCCTTTTTCGCTACGGTGCGATAGATGGGCACTCTCGAAGCCGACTATCTGGTGATCGGTGCAGGCGCGATGGGGCTGGCGTTCACCGACACCCTGGTCGCCGAGACAGATGCCAAGGTGGTGATGGTCGATCGCCACGACCAGCCGGGCGGCCACTGGACGACGGCGTACCCGTTCGTGCGGCTGCACCAGCCGTCGGCGTACTACGGCGTGAACTCGCGGGCGCTGGGCAGCGACACCATCGACCGGTTCGGCTACAACGCGGGCTTCTTCGAGCTGGCCAGTGGCGCCGAGGTGTGCGCCTACTTCGACGCGGTGATGCGCCAGCATCTGCTGCCGACGGGCCGGGTCACGTACCTGCCGATGAGCGAGTACGTCGGCGACGGCCGGGTGCGCACGTTCACCGGTGACGACATCGAGGTTTCCGCGCGGCGCGTCGTCACCAGCCACGTGGAGATCGTCGTTCCGTCGATGCGCAAGCCGTCCTACACCGTCGCGCCGGGGGTCGACTGCGTTCCTCCCAACGAGCTGCCGCGCTTCCGCGACGGGCGCGACCGTTACGTCATCGTCGGCGCGGGCAAGACCGCGATGGACGCGTGCCTGTGGTTGCTGCGGCACGGCGTCGAACCGTCGCGGCTCACGTGGCTCAAGCCGCGCGAATCGTGGGTGCTGGACCGCGCGGCGATCCAGCCTGGCCGCAAGTTCGCGGGCGCCGTGCTCGCCGACTTCGCCAACCAGCTCGCGGCCGTGCAGGAGGCGTCGTCGCTGCCGGACCTTTTCGACAGGCTCGAGACCAAGGGCTGCCTGCAACGCATCGACCGGTCGGTCGAGCCGACGATGTACCGGTGCGCGATCCTGTCGCAGGCCGAGCTCGACCAGCTGCGGCGCATCGACGACGTCGTGCGGATGGGTCATGTGCTCTCCCTGGACCCGGGCCGCATCACGCTCGAGGGCGGGGTGCGCGAGGTCGACGGAAAGGTCCTCTACATCGACTGCAGCGCAGACGGTTTGGCGCACCGCGAGCCGGCGACGGTGTTCGATGGTGAACGTATCTCGCTGCAGACCGTGCGCACGTGCCAGCCGGCGTTCAGCGCGTCGGTGATCGCCCATGTCGAGGCGGCCTACTCCGACGACGACACCCGCAACGCGTTCTGCGGTCCCGTCCCCTACCCTCGCGAGCCGATCGACTGGCTGCGAATGATGTACGCCTTCAACAAGAACCAGCTCAAATGGTTCTCCGACCCGGACATGATGGCGTGGGTGGACGCGGCCCGGCTCAACGTGCTGCACCACGTGTCGGCCGCGGTGAGCGACCGGGCCCGCGAGAGGATCATCTCGATGCTGACCTCGCAGCTGCCGACGATCAACGACAAGCTCGAAACGCTGCTGACGTCAGCCTGATCCCGCCGTCTCGTCGCATGGCATGCGGCTGAGTGCGTCCTTCGCCGATCCCACCCGTCTGTAAGGGCAGGAAGCGGTCGACCGACCACTCGGGACGAGAGGAACTCATCATGAACATGCACGCAATCGCGGCGAAGACGATCGCTGCGGCCGCCTTGGTGGGCACGCTGACCGGCATCGGAACCGGGATCGCCGCGGGCACGGCGAACGCCAAACCGCGCGCCTGCGCCGGGATGGAACGCCAGATGAACGACGCCATCTACCTGGCCCATGCCGCGCAGGATGCGGGTGAGTACGAGGACCGGGATCGCTGGTTCTATGTCGCCGAACGCATCAACAAGCGGTACGAGGCGGCCGGCTGCAGGCAGTGAGCCGACTCAGGTGCCGCATTCGCAATCCGGCGGCGGCGTGTAGTCGATCGGCATGCCACGTGCGTCCATGGAGAGCGTGCAGCACTTGTTCAGCACGCCGGCAAGCTGCTTTCGGGCGCGCTGGACCCGGGACTTCATGCCCGGCAACGTGATTCCCTCGAGCTCGGCGGCGGCCGCCTGGGTGACGCCGTCGAGGTCGGTCAGCTCGAGAGCCCGCCGGTACTCGGGCGACAGCTGCTCGAGCATGGGTCGCAGACATGCGGCCAGCTCCCGGTGCACACCGTCGTCGTCGTTGTACCCCGTGACGTCCTCGGCGAGCCGGTCACCGGGCGAAGCCTCCAGCACTTCGCGATCCGCACCGGCGCGGCGGTAGTGGTCGATGACCGCGTTGCGGGCGATGCGGAACAACCAACCCGCGAGCCGGTCGCGGTCACCGAGCGTGGGCAGGCTGCGATGCACCCGCAGCAGGATCTCGCCGACGATGTCGTCGGCGCGGTGCGGGTCCGATACGCGACGGCCGACGAACGAACGGATCTCCGCACCGAACCGGCGCCAGACCTCCTCGACCGTCGGCTCGACGTACCCAGTCACGTCAGTCGGCTCCATCGTCGGCCTCCTAGCGGCCCTCACAGGTTGTCACCGGTTCAGACGACGGTAGCGCGGAAAGGATGCAGACACGCCCGCGTGCATCCATCTCCGTTCTGTCGCGTCAGAACAGGCGAACAACACCCACGAGGAGGAACACCATGTCCAGTCAACTTCCGATCGCCGTTCTCGGAGCCGGCCCCACCGGCCTGGCGGCTGCGGCGCACCTGTCCGAACGCGGCCTTCCGTTCGTGGTTTTCGAGACGGGGGAATCGGTCGGAGCCAGCATCCGGCGCTGGGGTCACGTGCGCCTGTTCTCGCCATGGCGCACGAACATCGACCGCGCCGCGCAGCGGCTGCTGAAGGCGAACGGCTGGCGGTCGCCGGATCCGGCCGCCTATCCCACGGGCGCGGAGATCGTCGACGACTACCTGACGCCACTGGCAGAGCTGGACGTGATCGCCCCCCACCTGCGGCTCGGGCAGCGGGTCATCGGCGTCACCCGCCAGGGCGTGGACAAACTTCGTGACGACCACCGCAGCGACCGACCGTTCATCGTCACCGCCAGCGACGCAGCGGGTGTCACGAGGACACCGGCCCGCGCCGTGATCGATGCGACCGGGACCTGGCTGACGCCGAATCCAATTGGTGCCGAGGGCATTCCGGCGGTCGGCGAGGAACATGCCGCCAACCGCATCAGCTACGGCATCCCCGACGTGCTCGGGGCCCATCGTGACCGCTACGCCGGCCGGCGAGTGGCCGTCGTCGGCAGCGGGCATTCCGCCAAGCATGTGATCCGGGAGCTGTCGATTCTGGCCGCGGAGATTCCCGGCACCACCGTCACGTGGATCGTGCGCAGAGGACAGGACGATAACCTGTTCGGCAATCCGGTTGACACCCGGTTACCCGAGCGGGGACGGCTCGGCGCCGACGCACACGAATTGGTCTCGTCCGGTCGCGTGCGGCTGGAGACGGGGCTGCGGACCGATCGGGTCGACGTCGACACCTCGGGAGTCGTTCTGGCATCTGCCGAAGGTCGCACCAGCGGACCGTTCGACGAAGTCATCGCGGCCACCGGGTTCCGCCCCGACTTCTCATTCCTGCGCGAGGTACGCCTCGACCTCGACCCCTGGGTGGAAAGCACGCGGACGCTGGCTCCACTGATCGATCCCAACGTTCACTCCTGCGGGTCGGTGCCTCCGCACGGCGCGGCCGAGCTTGCCCATCCGGAGGACGGGTTCTATGCAATCGGCGCAAAGAGCTACGGTCGCGCACCCAACCTCCTGCTGGCCACCGGGTACGAACAGGCCCGCTCGGTGGTCGCCGAACTGGCCGGCGACCATGACGCCGCCGCCCGCGTCGAACTCGTTCTGCCGACCACCGGCTCGTCCTGCGGCGTGACGACCGAACCGGAACCGGAACCGGAACCGGCGACGAGCGCGTGCTGTGGCTGATGCTGCCTGGTGGGGCCCGCCGGTCCTGCGGCGGGCCACCATCGCGCTGGCGACAACGCAGCTGATCTCGTGGGGGGTGCTGTATTACACCTTCGCCGTCGTCGCTCCGGTGATGGCCGGCCAGCAGGGCTGGAGTGTTCCGGCGGTCGGCGGCGCGTTCTCGGTGGGAATCCTCGTCTCCGGGTTGTCGGCTCGTGCGGCGGCCACCTTACTGGGCCGGCTCGGGCCGCGGTCGGTGATGACGGCCGGATCGCTGCTGACCGCGGCCGGTACGACCCTGTGGGCATCGGCGTCCTCGGTCGCCATGCTGTACACGGCGTGGACGCTGATCGGGATCGCGATGGCAGCAACACTCTACGAGCCGGCCATTGTCGTTCTCGCGCAGATCGATTCGAGTCGCATGCGGCACACCATCGCGACGGTGACCGTCGCGGGCGGGCTGGCCAGCACAGTGTTCGTGCCACTGGCCCAGCAACTGGTCACCACGCTCGGGTGGCGGGGTGCAGTCACCGCGCTCGGGCTCGGTGGTGGGGCCCTCACCGCCGCACTGCATGCGCGATTCTTACCGAAGCGGCCGGCGGCGCACCGCCGTTCCCAAGCGCCGCCACGGCCGTTGCGACGTCTGCGGCTCGCCTACATGCTCGAGCAGGCGAGCGCGGTCGCCGCGACGGCCCTCGTGGTCACGATGCTGATCGACCGTGGTACCGATCCTCGAGCGGCGGGACTGGTGCTCGCATCGGGCGGGGTGGGCAAGGTCGTCGGACGCCTGGTCCTGACCGGCCGCATCGGCCGGGCGTCACCGGAGTGGCTCGCCGCGATCGCGGCGGCGTGTCACGGCATCGCCTTGTCGAGCTTGTTGGCCTCGACGTCGGCGGCGTGGCTGCTGCTGGCCGGCCTGACGTCCGGGGCCGCGGCCGGTACAAGCAGCGTCCTGCGTCCCCTCATCGTGTCTCGGCATGCGCCGCCTGACGCCTTCGCGTCGACCAATGCGCGGTTGCACGCCTTCGCCACCGTGGCGCGCGCGGCCGGCCCCCTGGGCATCGCAGGCACGGCCACGCACGTCGGATGGACCGCGGGCTGGGCGATCGTCGTCGGGGGACTCGCCGCGGCGGCAGGCACATTCGCGACGATCGGATCCCGATCGGCGCCACTCAGGCCAGCGACTCCATCCACGCCCGGTGCAGCGCCGCATAGCGGCCGTCGTCGCGGGCGATGAGGTCGGCCGGTGCGCCGTCCTCCACGATCCGGCCGTGCTCGAGCACCAGCACCCGGTCGGCGATCCGCACCGTCGACAGCCGGTGCGCGATCACCAGCGCCGTACGGTCGGCCAGCACCGTCTCCAGTGCGCGCTGCACCATCCGCTCGCTCGGGATGTCCAGCGATGAGGTCGCCTCGTCGAGGATCAGCACCGCCGGGTCGGCGAGGAACGCCCGCGCGAACGCGACCAGTTGCCGCTGCCCCGCCGACAACCGGCCGCCGCGCTTGGCGACGTCGGTGTGGTAGCCCTCGGGCAGCGCGTCGATGAACCGGTCCGCCCCGACCGCCGCGGCGGCGGCCGCCACCTGCGCATCGGTGGCATCGGGCCTGCCGAACCGGATGTTGTCGGCGATGCTGCCGTCGAACATGAAGTTCTCCTGGGTCACCATCACGACGTGGCGGCGCAGTTCGGACTGCGAAACGTCGCGCAGGTCAACGCCGTCCAGCGTCACCGCACCGGCCGTCGGGTCGTAGAAGCGCGCGATCAGCTTGGCGATCGTCGTCTTGCCCGCGCCGGTGGTCCCGACGAGTGCGACGGTCTGGCCGGCAGGCACCTGCAGCGACAGCCCGGGCAACACCGCCCTGCCGGGCACGTACTCGAACCGCACGTCGTCGAACGCGATCTCGCCGCGCACATCGGTCAGAGGAACCGGATGCGCCGGGTCCTTGATGCCGGGCCGCTCGACCAGCACCCCGGCCAGCTTCTCCAGCGCCGAGGCCGCGGACTGGAAGGTGTTGAAGAACTGCGAGATCTCCTGCATCGGCTCGAAGAACATCCGCAGGTACAGCAGAAACGCCGTCAGCGTGCCGATGGTCATCTGCCCGTTCAGGACCCGGTACCCGCCGTAGAGCAGCACCACGCCGGTGGTGATGTTGCCGACGAGCTTGACGCCGGGCATGAAGATCGCGAGCAGGCGGAAGGTGCGCTCGTTGTCCGCCTTGTACCGGTCGGCGATGTCTTCGAAGATCTCCTGGTTGCGCGGTTCGCGGCGGTAGGCCTGCACGGCCTTGATGCCGGTCATGGTCTCGACGAACTGCACGATGACCAGCGCCGCGCTCTCGCGCACCCGGCGGTACGTCCTCGCCGACTCGTTGCGGAACCACCACACCAACGCCACCAGCACCGGGAACGCGGCCAGACACATCAGGCCGAGTCGCCAGTCGAGCGTGACGAGCAGGATCGCGGTGCCGAAGAGCGTGAGCACCGCGGTGATCAGGCTGTCGAAGCCGGTCTCCAGCATGTCCTGGATCGCCTCGACGTCGTTGGTGGACCGGCTCACCACCCGGCCCGACGTGTACCGCTCGTGGAACGCGACGTCGAGCCGCTGGAAGTGCCGAAACACCCTGCGGCGCAACTCCAGGAGCACCTTCTGGCCGATACGGCCCGACCGGCGCAGGAAGAACATCCGGCTGGTGGCCTGCACGACCACCACCACCCCCAGCGCCCCGACGATCATCAGCAGCGTGTGAGCCGGTCCGCCGTCGACGATCGGCGGGATGCCACGGTCGATGCCGCGCTGAACGAGGATCGGCACCGACAGCCGCGCCGCGTTCTCCACCACGACGACGAGCGCGAGCAGCGCGACCGACACCCGGTACGGGCGCAGCAGCGACCCCAGCAGCGAGCGCGCCTCGCGGCGCCGGTCCACGCTCTCGTCGATGGGCAGGTCGTCGTCCTGCTTCTCGTCGAGCTTGCCCCGCCATTCGGTACCGGTCGACGACGATGCGGGCGAGGTACGAGCCCGAGGAGGAGTCGGCCCATGAACTGTCGTCATCGGCGCTCGGCCTCCGAGGTGACGTTGGGCCCACGCGCCAGCAGGGGACGGCGGGGCTCGCCCTCGGAGACGAGGTGCTCGAGGCGGCTGCGCTCGTCGTCGTCCTCCCACGCGCAGGAACGCTCGGCGCCGTCGTCCAACTCGTCGTCGGCGGCCAGCAGATAGCGGTACTGCGGCACGTCGGCCAGCAGTTCGGCGTGGGTGCCGACATGGGTGATGGTGCCGTTCTCCAACAACGCCACCTTGTCGGCCAGCAGCACGGTCGAAGCCCGATGTGCCACAACGATTCCGGTGACGGCATGCAGCACTCGGCGCAGCGCCTCCTCGACGACGGCCTCGGTGTGCACGTCGAGCGCCGAGAGGGTGTCGTCGAGGACCAGGATCTTCGGAGCGGCCAGGATCGCCCGGGCCAGCGACAGCCGCTGACGTTGTCCGCCCGACAGGCTCATGCCCTGCTCGCCGATGCGGGTGTCGAGGCCGAACGGCAGGTCGTAGACGAACTGCGCGGCGGCGACCTCGATCGCCTGGCGCAGCTGGGCTTCAGAAGCGTCCGGCCGACCCAGCCGCAGGTTCTCGGCGACCGACATCGAGAACAGCGTCGGATCCTCGAACGCGGTGGCCACCGTCCGCCGCAGCGCGGGCAGGGACAGCTCGCGGATGTCCTGGCCGTCGATGCGGATCGTGCCCTCGGTGATGTCGTAGAGCCGCGACATCAGCGCCGCCAGCACCGACTTCCCCGAACCCGTCGACCCGACCAGCGCCAGCGTCTCCCCCGGTTCGACGGTGACGTTGACACCACGCAGCGCCCAATCGTCCGGCTCGGCGTCGGGAAAGCGGAAACCGACGTCGACGAGTTCCAGCCGCCCGCCGCGGGGAGTCTCGCCGCGCGGTCCGTCCACGATCTCAAGTGGCGCGTCGAAGATCTCGGCGATGCGGTTGGCGGCGGTGAACGACTCCTGCGTCATCGACAGCAGGAAACCCAGCGATGCGATCGGCCATACCAGCGACAGCATCATCGTGATGAACGCGACGAGCGTGCCCATGGTGACGTGGCCGTGGCCCGCCGCGTACGCGCCGACGCCGAGCACGACGATCAGCGTCAGGTTGGGGATGATCTCCAGCAGCGTCCAGAACTTCGCCGACACCGACACCCGGTCGACCTGCGTGTCGTAGAGGTTGGTGAGCTGTTCGTCGAAGCGGTCGTAGACGTAGTCCTCGCGGCCGAAGGACTTGACGACGCGCAGTCCCAGCGCGGACTCCTCGACGTGGGTGGCGACATGGCCGGACTGGTCCTGGGCCAACCGCGAGAGCCGGGTGTAGGACTGCTGGAAGTGCAGCACGGTCAGCGTGATCGGCACGATGGAGGCCACCACGACCACCCCCAGCGGCCAGTACATCGTCAGCAGGATCGCCGTCACGACGGTGATCTGCAGGACGTTCAGCAGCAGGAAGAGCATACCGAACGACATGAACCGGCGAATGGTGCTCAGGTCGTTCATGATTCGCGACAGCAGCTGCCCCGACTGCCACCGGCCGTGGAACGACATCGGCAGGATCTGCAGCCTTGCGTAGAGGTCCTTGCGGATGTCGGCCTCCACGCCCATGGTGGCGCGGGCGGCGAGCCAGCGGCGGATGAACCACAGCACCGCCTCGGTGATGCCGACCCCCATCGCGGCCGCACCGAGCAGCCACAGGCCCTGCGGGTCCTGATGGCGAACGGGACCGTCGATGACCGCCTTGGTCATCAGCGGGATCGACACGGTGGCAACGAGGCTGGAGATCGCGACCGTCACCATCGCGATCCACCGCACCCGGTAGGGCAGCAGGTACGGCAGCATCCGCCACAGGTCCGAACTGGTGCGTCGGCGCTCCGGTGGCGGTGCGATGGCCGGCGCTGAGCGCAGGGCAGGTACTACAGGATCAACCACTTAGTCCATCTTCCCATGAGCGACAAGCGGTTAACCCGGTCATGCCGCCGTCTCCTGCCGGCCGAACTGCGTCTCGTACAGTTCGGCGTACCGGCCGCGACCGGCGAGCAGTTCGAAATGGGTGCCGCGTTCGACGATCCGGCCGTTCTCGACGACGAGGATGACATCGGCCGCGCGCACGGTCGAGAGCCGGTGTGCGATGACGATCGAGGTCCGGCCGGCCAGCGCCTCACCCAGCGCCTGCTGCACGGCGGCCTCGGACTCGGAGTCCAGCGAGGCCGTCGCCTCGTCGAGCACCACGACCCGCGACCGGCCCAACAGCAACCGGGCGATCGTCAGCCGCTGCCGCTGACCGCCGGACAGTCGGTAGCCGCGCTCGCCGACCACGGTGTCCAGGCCGTCGGGCATGTCGGCGACGACGTCGGCGAGCCGGGCCCGTTCGAGTGCCTCCCAGAGTTGGTCGTCGGTCGCATCGGGGGCGGCCAGGCGCAGGTTGGCGCGGATCGACTCGTGGAACAGGTGGCCGTCCTGGGTGACGACGCCGACGGTCTCCTTCAGCGACTCGAAGCCGACGTCGCGCACGTCGACGCCGGACAGCCGCACCGCGCCGGAATCGACGTCGTAGAGCCGTGCGATCAGCGACGCGATCGTGGATTTGCCCGCTCCGGACGAGCCGACCAAGGCCACCATCTGGCCCGGCCGCGCCGTGAACGAAATGCCGTGCAGCACTTCGTCGCCGCCGCGGACGTCGGTTTCGCTGAGCACCGCGACCTCCTCGAGCGAGGCCAGCGACACCTTGTCCGCCGATGGGTAGGAGAACCGCACCGCGTCGAACTCGACCGACACCGGTCCGTCGGGAACCTCGACGGCGCCCGGCTTCTCCTGGATCAGCGGCTCGAGGTCGAGCACCTCGAAGACCCGCTCGAAACTCACCAGCGCGCTGGCGATCTCGACGTGCGCGTTGGCCAGCGCCGTCAGCGGCGCGTACAGCCGGGTCAGCAGCAGCGCCAGCGACACGATCGCGCCGGCCTGCAGATGCCCGCCGATCGCCAGCACCCCGCCGAGCCCGTAGACCAGGGCCAGGGCCAGCGCCGACATCAGCGTCAGCGAGTTCATGAAGACCGACTGCAGCATCGCGGTCTTGACACCGATGTCGCGGACCCGGTCAGCGCGCACCTCGAACTCGCGCGATTCGGTCGCCGGACTGCCGAAGAGCTTGACCAGCGTCGCACCCGGCGCCGAAAACCGTTCGGTCATCTGGGTGTTCATCGTCGCGTTGTGGGCGGCGGCCTCGCGCGACAACCGCGCCATCGCGGCGCCGATGCGTCGGGCCGGCACGATGAACAGCGGCATGAGAACCAGTGAGAGCAGCGTGATCTGCCACGAGATCGACAGCATCACCGCCAGCGTCAGCGTCAGCGTGACGACGTTGGAGACGACGCCGGACAGGGTGTCGGAAAACGCCCGCTGCGCGCCCAGGACGTCGCTGCCGAGGCGGCTGACCAGTGCGCCGGTGCGGGTGCGGGTGAAGAACGCGACCGGCATCCGTTGCACGTGGTCGAAGACCGCGGTCCGCAGATCGAGGATGAGGCCCTCGCCGATGGTCGACGACAGCCAACGGGTCAGCAGCGACGTCGCCGCTTCCGCGACCGCCACCAGCGCGATGATCGCCGCAAGCCCGACCACGACGCCCGATGCGCCACCGCGCACGATCGCGTCGACCACCTTGCCTGCCAGCAGCGGCGTGGCGACGGCCAGCAGGGCGCCGACGACGCTGACCGCGACGAACGCGCGCAGCCGACCGTGATGGCGCGACGCGAAGCGCCAGATGCGACGCAGCAGGTCCCGGTTCAGAAGCGAGCGCAGGTCGCCGCCGCGCGCGTGTGACTGCCGGTACAGCGTCTGCCGTGCGACTGTTTCCATGCTCATGAAATCACCGTAGAACCTCAACAATTGATGAGGTCAACGGCTTCCCTGCCGCCGACCAGCGTCCCGCCGGTGGGTACCCGGGTAGGCGTGACTGCAGACCCGACTTGATCCGCACCGGCTCCGACGATGGCAAAGCCGTACCGAATGGCCGTTGGCCGCGATCGTCGTCCTGTTCCTCATCGCGTACGCAGTCGACGTGCTGGACCAGCCGCGCGGCGCGGCCGCGTTCGCGGTGGCCGTCATCGCGTGGGGCTCCGGGGCGGCTTTCGCCGCCGATTACCTGGTCCGGTTCACCATGGCCACCGAACTGCTGCACCGCGCGCTCGGCAACGCGATCCGCGGCCGGGTGGTCATCTACACCGTCTCCGGCGCCGTGCTCCTGGTCTTCGTCGCGTCGCTGGCGGTCCTCGACACCGAGCGGTATGCGCCCGGTGCCCACATCACCAGCTTCGGCCAAGCGCTGTGGTGGTCGCTCACCACGATCACCACCGTGGGCTACGGCGATCTGACCCCGGTGACCGGCACCGGACGGATGATCGCAGTGCTGCTGATGATCGGCGGAATCAGCCTGGTCGGATCGATCACCGCCACGCTGGCGTCCTGGATCGTGCAGCGCGTGGCCGACCAGCAGTCGGCCGACGAAGCGGTGACGACGGCCCACCTCGACAAGGTGCTCGGTGAGGTCCATCAGCTGCGCGCCGACCTGCGTCGACTCGGCGAAGACGCCGATCGCCACCCTTAGGGTGCGGGATCCCGCAGCCTGACCACTACATCGGGCAATATTGCCTACATGGACAGTGCAGCAGGTTCGCCCCGGGTGCTCGTGGTCGACGACGATCCCGATGTGCTCGCCTCCCTCGAGCGGGGACTGCGGCTGTCCGGGTTCGACGTGGCCACGGCGGTCGACGGCGCCGAGGCGCTGCGCAGCGCGACCGAGACCCGGCCGGACGCGATCGTGCTCGACATCAACATGCCGGTGCTCGACGGCGTCAGCGTGGTCACGGCGCTGCGCGCGATGGACAACGACGTGCCGGTCTGCGTACTGAGCGCGCGCAGTTCGGTCGACGACCGGGTCGCGGGCCTGGAGGCCGGCGCCGACGACTACCTGGTCAAACCGTTCGTCCTGGCCGAGCTCGTCGCCCGGGTGAAGGCGCTGCTGCGCAGGCGCGGCTCGACTGCGACCTTCTCGTCGGAGACCATCCAGGTCGGCCCGCTCGAGGTTGACATCCCCGGCAGGCGCGCCCGCGTCAACGGCGTCGACGTCGACCTCACCAAGCGCGAGTTCGACCTGCTCGCGGTGCTGGCCGAGCACAAGACCGCCGTGCTGTCGCGCGCGCAGCTGCTCGAGCTGGTGTGGGGTTACGACTTCGCCGCGGACACCAACGTCGTCGACGTGTTCATCGGGTACCTGCGCCGCAAGCTCGAGGCGGGCGGCGCGCCCCGGCTGCTGCACACCGTGCGCGGAGTGGGATTCGTCCTTCGGACCCAGTGATGGCCCAGTGATGTCCCTGCTGTCGCGGATATTCCGGCGCACCCCGTCGCTGCGCACCCGCGTGGCGCTGGCCACGGCGATCGGCGCGGCGATCGTCGTCATCATCGTCGGCACGGTGGTGTGGATCGGCATCACCAACGACCGCAAGGAACGGCTCGACCGTCGCCTCGACGAGGCCGCCGGCTTCGTGATCCCGCTGCTCCCCCGCGGCCTCGACGAGATCCCCAAGTCGCCGAACAACCAGGACGCCGTGGTCACCGTGCACCGCGGTTACGAGGTGACGTCCAACTCGGACGTCGTGCTTCCGCAGCTCGACCCCGGTTACGCCGACACCTACGTCGACGGCGTGCGCTACCGGGTCCGCACCGTCGACATCCCGTACTACCCGGGGCCGATGTCGGTGGCCGTCGGCGCCACCTACGACGCCACCTTCGCCGACACCAACAACCTGCACCGTCGAGTGATCATCATTTGCGTCTTCGCCGTCGGCGCGGCGACGGCCTTCGGCTGGGTGCTCGCCGCGTTCGCGGTGCGACCGTTGAAACGGCTCGCGCAGCAGACCCGCCAGATCGACGCCGGCGACGAGGATCCCGACGTCGAAGTCCGCGGCGCCACCGAGGCCGTCGAGATCGCCGAGGCCGTCAAGGGCCTGTTGAAGCGCGTCTGGAACGAACAGGACCGCACCAAGGCCGCGCTGGCGTCGGCGCGCGACTTCGCGTCGGTGTCCGCGCACGAACTGCGCACACCGCTGACGGCGATGCGGACCAATCTCGAGGTGCTGGCCACCCTCGACCTGCCGGAGGATCAGCGCAAGGAGGTGGTGGGCGACGTCATCCGCACGCAGTCGCGCATCGAGGCCACCCTCGGTGCGCTGGAGCGGCTGGCCCAGGGCGAACTGTCGACGTTCGACGACCACGTGCCCGTCGACATCACCGAACTGCTGGACCGCGCCGCACACGACGCGATGCGCGTCTACCCCGACCTGGACGTGTCGCTGGTGCCTGCGCCGACGGTGATCATCGTCGGCCTGCCCGCGGGTCTGCGGCTGGCGGTGGACAACGCGATCGCCAACGCGGTCAAGCACGGCGGAGCGACGCGCGTGCAGCTGTCGGCGGTTCCGTCGCGCGCCGGCGTGGAGATCGCGATCGATGACGACGGCGTCGGCGTGCCGGAGGAAGAGCGCAAACTGGTGTTCGAGCGGTTCTCCCGCGGGTCGACCGCGTCGCACTCGGGCTCGGGGCTGGGCCTGGCGCTCGTCGCGCAGCAGGCCGAGTTGCACGGGGGCACAGCCTCGTTGGAGGAGAGCCCGTTGGGCGGCGCGCGGCTGCTGCTGAAGCTTCCCGGCGTGCGTTGAGTCAGCGCGAGCGCGGGGACTATCTCGTCCCGAGCAGGTCGATGACAAAAATCAACGTCTTGCCCGACAACCGGTGCCCGCCGCCGGCCGGACCGTAGGCCTGCTCCGGCGGGATCACCAGCTGTCGACGGCCGCCGACCTTCATACCGGGGATGCCGTCCTGCCAGCCCTGGATGAGGCCGCGCAGCGGGAACTCGATCGACTCACCGCGATTCCAGGAGCTGTCGAACTCCTCGCCGGTGTCGTACTCGACGCCGACGTAATGCACCTCGACGTTCGCGCCGGGCACCGCCTCGGGGCCTTCGCCGACCACCAGATCGGTGATCACCAGCTCACCGGGGGGCGGGCCGTCGGGGAACTCGATCTCGGGTTTCTGCGAAGAAGAGGAAGTCACCGCACTCACCGTAGTCGGGCAGACTGGGCACGTGGCGAAAGACCAAGACATTCTCGATCAGGTCAACAAGCTGGTCGCCGAGGAGCAGGAGCTGCGTTCGAAGCTGCAGCACCGCGAGAACGACGAGTCGGAAGAACTCCGCCGGCTGCGCGCCGTGGAGGTCCAGCTCGACCAGTGCTGGGATCTGTTGCGGCAGCGGCGGGCGCTGCGGGAGACCGGCGGCGATCCAAGGGCCGCGCAGGTGCGGCCGCCCGACGAGGTCGAGGGTTACCTGAGCTGAGTCCCACCCACGCCGCCGGAGCCGCCCCGGCGGCGACATTCAACGCCGGAGCCGCCCCGGCGGCGACATTAGATGTCGTCATCGTTGGCGGCGGGCACAACGCGCTGGTGGCCGCGGCCTATCTGGCCAGGGCGGGCCGCCGGGTGCGGGTGCTCGAGCGGCTGGACCATGTCGGCGGGGCGGCGGTGTCCGCGCACGCGTTCGACGGCGTCGACGCGCGGTTGTCGCGCTACTCGTATCTGGTCAGCCTGCTCCCCCGGCGGATCATCGACGATCTCGGCGCGCGGGTGCGGCTGGTGCGCCGCCGGTACTCGTCCTACACGCCGGACCCCTCGACCGACGGCCGGACGGGTCTGCTGATCGGACCGACGTCCACGTTCGCCGCGGTGGGCGCTGCCGACGACGAGGCGGGCTTCGCCGGGTTCTACCGCCGGTGCGGCGCCGTCACGTCGCCGCTGTGGCCGACGCTGCTGCAGCCGCTGGTCACGCGGAGTGCGGCGCGCCGGCTGGTGGGCGACGACGACGCGTGGCGGGCGACGGTCGACGAGCCGGTCGGGCACGCGATCACCTCGGCCGTCGGCAACGACGTGGTGCGCGGGGTGATGGCGAGCGACGCGTTGATCGGCACGTTCGCCCGGCTCGACGACCCGTCGCTGACGCAGAACGTCTGCTTTCTCTACCACCTGCTCGGCGGCGGGACCGGCGACTGGGATGTGCCGGTCGGCGGGATGGGCGCGGTCAGCGGTGCGCTGGCCGCGGCTGCGTCCGGTTATGGCGCTGAATTGGTCTGCGGTGCAGATGTTTACGCCGTCGATCCCGATGGCGAGATACGGTACCGGCGGGACGGGACCGACCACGTGGTACAGGGCCGGTACATCCTGGCGAACGTGACGCCGGCGGTGCTGGCGGAACTGCTGGGCGAGCCGACGCCAGTGACCGCGCCCGGCGCGCAGGTGAAGGTGAACCTGATGCTGCGCCGGTTGCCCCGGTTACGCGACGAAAGCGTCTCTGCTGAACAGGCTTTCGGCGGAACATTCCACATCAACGAGACGTACAGCCAACTCGCAACGGCCTATACGCGCGCCGATCACGGCGTCGTGCCCGATCCGCTGCCGTGCGAGATCTACTCTCACTCGCTGACCGACCCGTCGATCCTGTCCGACGAACTGCGCGCATCCGGCGCCCAGACGTTGACGGTCTTCGGGTTGCACATCCCCCATTCGCTGGTGTCGGCGGGCGATCCGGACCGGATGCGCGACACGTTGACGTCCGCGGTGCTGCGCTCGCTGAATTCGGTTCTCGCCGAACCGATCCAGGATGTGCTGATGGAGGATGCGGCGGGGCGGCTGTGCATCGAGACGAAGACGACCGTCGACCTGGAACACTCGCTGGGCATGACGGCCGGCAACATCTTCCACGGTGCGTTGTCGTGGCCGTTCGCCGAGGACGACGAGCCGCTGGACACGCCGGCGCGACGCTGGGGCGTGGCGACCGCACACGAGCGGGTCATGTTGTGCGGGTCGGGGTCTCGACGCGGCGGGGCGGTGTCGGGGATCGGCGGACACAACGCGGCGATGGCGGTGCTGGACAGCTAGGGCGCTATTTCGGCGACAGCTTGGCGAGCAGCTTCTGCAGGGTCTTCAGGTCGTCGGCGTCGAGTGCGGTCAGCATGTCGGGCGCGGGGTCGTCGACCGCGTCGATTCTGGCGGCCATCGCGCGCCATATCTCATCTGTTGGCCGCGCAAGCAGCACTTTGGTGACCTGCCTCTCACGCGAGCGCACAGCCATGTACGCAATGCGCGGCGTTTTGCGTACAAGAGTGCGCGCTCGCGCAGAGGAGAAGTGAAGTCAGCGGCCGTCCACGGAAACGTAGTCACGTTCGGTGTAGCCGGTGTAGATCTGGCGTGGGCGGCCGATCTTGCCGCTGCCCTCGTCGTGCATCTCGCGCCAGTGCGCGATCCAGCCGGGCAGCCGGCCGAGCGCGAACAGCACGGTGAACATCCGCGTCGGGAAGCCCATCGCGCGGTAGATCACGCCGGTGTAGAAGTCGACGTTCGGGTAGAGCTTGCGCTCGATGAAGAAGTCGTCGGTGAGCGCGGCCTCCTCGAGTGTCCGCGCGATGTCGAGCATCTCGTCGTCGCCGCCGAGCTTGCCGAGGATCTTGTCGGCCTGCTCCTTGACGATGCGGGCGCGCGGGTCGTAGTTCTTGTAGACCCGGTGGCCGAAGCCCATCAGCTTGACGCCGTCTTCGCGGTTCTTCACCTTCTTGATGAACTCGTGGACGTCGAAGTCGGCCTGGCGGATCTTCTCCAGCATCTCCAACACGGCCTGGTTGGCGCCGCCGTGAAGCGGGCCCCACAGCGCGTTGATGCCACCGGAGATCGAGGTGAACAGGTTGGCCTGCGACGAGCCGACCAGCCGCACCGTCGAAGTCGAGCAGTTCTGCTCGTGGTCGGCGTGCAGGATGAACAGCATGTCCAGGGCCCGGACGATCTCGGGGTCGACCTCGTAGGGCTCGGCCGGGAAACCGAACGTCATCCGCAGGAAGTTCTCGACCAGCGTCAGCGAGTTGTCCGGATACAGGAACGGCTGGCCCGCCGACTTCTTGTAGGCATAGGCGGCGATGGTCGGCAGCTTGGCCAGCAACCGGATCGTGGACAGCTCGACCTGGTTGTCGTCGAACGGATCCAGCGAGTCCTCGTAGTAGGTCGACAGCGCGTTGACGGCGCTGGAGAGCACCGGCATCGGGTGCGCGTTGCGGGGGAAGCCGTCGAAGAACCGCTTGAGGTCCTCGTGCAGCAGCGTGTGGCGCTGGATCTGCGTGGTGAACTTGTCGAGCTGCTCCTTGGTGGGCAGCTCACCGTAGATGAGCAGGTAGCTGACCTCGATGAAGTTCGACTTCTCGGCGAGCTGCTCGATCGGGTAGCCGCGGTAGCGCAGGATGCCGGCCTCGCCGTCGATGTAGCAGATCGCGCTCTTGGTGGACGCGGTGTTGACGAAGCCTTCGTCGAAAGTGGTGTAGCCGGACTTGGCCAGCAGCGAACCCAGCGCGATGCCGTCGGCGCCATCGGTGGCGGAGACGATGTCCAGGTCGAGCGTGCCACCCGGGTAGGAGAGGGTGGCCTGCTCTGCCCCACTCTTTTCTTCGGCCACGAGTTTCCCTTCGTCGCTGCTGGGGTTGTCGAACGTGCTCTACAAAAGTAGTCCCATTCGGACCGTCGTGCCCCGCGGGGGGCGGTCCGTCGCTCACACCGGCTGAGGCAGACCTGCCGTGAGGCCGGTGAACTGGTTGTATGTCCTCTGCAACCGGGCGATCACGTCGTCGATGGTCGGCGCGGACCCGTCCATGTCTGCGGCGACGTCGGTCAGCGCCGTCATGAGCACCGAACCCCAGACCGCCGACACCAGCCTGGGGCCGCGGTCGTGAACCGAGACGCCCATCCGCTCGGCGATGGCGCGTTCGATCGCATTCGCCCGGTACTCCAGGGACGACTGCCGTAAAGCGGGCGAGGACAGCACGATCCGCACGATGCACATCACCCGCTCGGCGGTGAGCTCCCCGGCCGACGCCCGCTTGGAGGCCTCGGCCATCGCGAGGTAGGCGCGCAGGATCGCCTCGAAGTGGTTCAGGTCGGCCGGTTGGCGGGCCAGTTCGACGGCCGTCCGGTCCAGCACCTCGTCGACGAGGGCCAGCGCGATGGCATCCTTCGTCGCGAAGTACCGGCTGAACGTCCGCGGCGAGACGTCGGCGATCGCGGCGATCTGGTCGACCGTGGTGTTGTCGAAACCCTGCCGCTCACACAGCTCCAGAGCCGCGTTGATGAGGGTCGCGCGGGTGCGCAGCTTCTTGCGCTCGCGCAAGCCGAGCGTCGGCTCCCCCCTGCCATCGGACACGAAGGGCATCCTAACTGTGGAACTTGAGAATCGGCTTAGAAATTGGCGTCGTCAGCCACTTGGCTCGGTCAGACTCTCTCGGCCGCTAGGGCTGCAACCGCTCTATGCGGTTCCCCTGGACGCGGATCCTGTTGTGTACGCGGTTCTCTCGGCCCTGCCAGAACTCGACGACCTCGGGCGCGATCAGATAGCCGCCCCAGTGCGGCGGAACCGGGACCTCGTCGTCGGCGAAGCGCTGCGTCACGTCGGCCAGCTGCTGCAGCAACGCGGCACGTGACGGGATCGGTTTCGACTGCTGCGACGCCCACGCGCCCAGTTGCGAGCCGCGTGGACGCTTGGACCAGTAGTCGGCGGTCTCCTCGGGTGACACCTTGGTCACCGGACCGCGGACATGCGCCTGACGGCCCAACTGGTACCAGGGGAAGGTCGCCGACGCGTACGGCGTGCCGGCCAGCTGCTCCCCCTTGTCGGACTCGTAGTTGGTGTAGAAGGAGATCCCGGTGTCGTCCACGCTCTTGCACAACACGGTGCGCGTGACCGGCCTGCCTTCCACGTCGACCGTGCCGACGACCATCGCGTTGGGCTCGGCGACGCCGGCCCGTTCGGCGTCGGCTAACCACCTGCGCAGCAGCGCAACCCAACCCTCGGCCAGCCAGTCGACGTCCAGGTCGGGGCTGCCGTCCTTTTCCACCGAGCCGTATTCGGTCCGCATCTTCGCCAAATACTCCGGGTTTTCCGGGTCGCCTGCCGCCACGCGACAACGCTACGCCCCGCGTGACTGGTTACCGACCGGTAGATAGCGGCCCCGGCGGGGGTGCAAGAATCTGCCCCATGACTAGCGTGTCCAAGGTGCCTGAGGACTTCGTACCCGGACTCGAGGGCGTCGTGGCCTTCACCACCGAGATCGCCGAACCCGACAAGGACGGCGGCGCGTTGCGGTACCGCGGCGTCGATATCGAGGACCTGGTCAACCAGCGCGTGACGTTCGGCGACGTGTGGTCGCTGCTGGTCGACGGGAGGTTCGGCAACGGGCTGGCGCCCGCCGAACCGTTCCCGTTGCCGATCCACAGCGGCGACGTGCGCGTCGACGTGCAGGCGGGGCTGGCCATGCTCGCCCCGATCTGGGGCTACAAGCCGCTGCTCGACATCGACGACGCGACCGCGCGCGACCAGCTCGCCCGCGCGTCGGTGATGGCGCTGTCGTACGTCGCGCAATCCGCGAGGGGTATTCACCAGCCCGCTGTCCCGCAGCGCACCATCGACGAATGCGCTACCGTCACAGCGCGTTTCATGACCCGCTGGCAGGGTGAGCCGGATCCGCGGCACGTCGAGGCGATCGACGCGTACTGGGTGAGCGCCGCCGAGCACGGCATGAATGCATCCACGTTCACCGCCCGGGTGATCGCGTCGACCGGTGCCGACGTGGCCGCCTCGCTGTCGGGCGCGGTCGGCGCGATGAGCGGACCCCTGCACGGCGGCGCCCCGGCGCGCGTCATCCCGATGATCGAGGAGGCCGAGCAGAGCGGCGACGCGCGGGCGGTGGTCAAGGGCATCCTCGACCGCAAGGAGAAGCTGATGGGCTTCGGCCACCGGGTGTACCGGGCCGAGGATCCGCGGGCGCGGGTGCTGCGCGCCACGGCCAAGCGGCTCGAGGCGCCGCGCTACGAGGTGGCCGCCGCCCTCGAGCAGGCGGCGCTCACCGAACTGCGGGAGCGCCGCCCCGATCGGGCCATCGAGACGAACGTCGAGTTCTGGGCCGCGGTGATCCTGGACTTCGCGCAGGTGCCGACGAGGATGATGCCCGCGATGTTCACCTGCGGCCGCACCGCGGGCTGGTGCGCGCACATTCTCGAACAGAAGCGGCTCGGCAAGCTGGTGCGCCCGTCGGCGATCTACGTCGGCCCCGGCCCGCGCAGCCCGGAGTCCGTCGAGGGTTGGGACCGCGTCGTCAGGCCGTGAGCATGACGGCGTTCGCGGCCGCGGCACACAGTTTCGCGGGCCTGGTGCGCGAGGTTCCCACCGGGGCGTGGGACGGCCCCGGCCTGGGCGAGTGGGATCTGCGCGCACTCGTCGGCCACACCTCCCGCTCACTGACGACCGTGAGCGGCTACCTCGCCACCCCCGCGGAGCATGAAGACATCGCCACACCGCAGGACTATTACGCCCGGGTGACCCCGGCGGCGCTGGGCATCGCCCCCGCCGATGTCGCCGAGCGCGGCCGGCGAGCGGGCAGGGACCTCGGCGACGATCCAGCCGGCGCCGTCGCCGCCCTGGTGTCGCGCGTACTGGCCGAATTGGAGCCCGTCGACGACCCGCTGATCGCGGTGATCGGCGGGCTGGGCATCCGGCTGCGCACCTACCTGCCGACCCGCACCTTCGAGCTCACCGTGCACAGCTTGGATATCGCTGCAGCCCTTGGGGTTTCGTATTCACCTCCGCCCGAGGCACTGGAGGAGGCGCTGGCGTTGGCGGGCCGGATCGCCGCGCGTACCGGCCGGGGTGAGACGGCGCTGCTGGCGCTGACGGGCCGCCGACCGCTGCCTGACTCGTTCTCGATCGTCTGACCGGCCGCACTTGTCGGTGCCCGGGTGTTACATGGCGGAGTGCCGATGAGTTCGGCGGACTAGCCGAGTCGGTACCGATGACAGACCGAACACACAGACGAGGAGCTTGCGAAATGGCAATCGAGTTTCAGCCGACGGTGTCGCCGATGCTGACGGTCAGCGACGGTGCGGCGGCGATCGATTTCTACGTCAAGGCTTTTGACGCCGAGGAGCTGGGCAGGGTGCCCGGGCCCGACGGCAAGCGACTATTTCACGCCGCGCTGCGGATCAACGGGGCGGTGGTGATGCTCAACGACGACTTCCCGGAGATGAACGAGGGTAAGTCCGCAACGCCCGAGGCGCTGGGCGGCTCCCCGGTCACCATCCATCTGACGGTCACCGACGTCGACCAGAAGTTCCAGCGGGCGGTCGACGCCGGCGCGACCGTCGTGATGCCGCTCGACGACATGTTCTGGGGTGACCGCTACGGCGAACTACGGGATCCGTTCGGCCATCTGTGGTCGATGGGACAGCCGATCCGCGAGGTCAGCCCCGAGGAGATCGAGCGGGCGGTCCAGCAGCACTAGCCCGCCGTCAGACCGTCGCGCCCGGGATGTGGGCCAGCAGCACCCACAGCGGCAGCGAGTTCGACCCCGCGATGGCGCTGATGGTGTCGATGCTGGCCGGCTTCGGCGTGCGCTCGAGCTCGGGTGTCGACGGATCGGACCCGTAGAGACCGAACTGCAGGTGATAGCCCTCGGACCACTCCAGGTTGTCGACGAACGACCAGTAGGTGTAGCCGCGGATGTCCGTGCCGTGCGCGACCAGGTCCTGTACGACGGCGATGTGGTTGGCGATGTAGGACGGTCGCTTGGTGTCCTCATCGTCGGCGATGCCGTTCTCGGTGACCCACAACGGCTTCCCGTAGGACGCCGCCACCTCGAGCACCTCACGGAAGCCGCCCGGGTCGATCGGCTGGTTGAAGTCGCTGCAGGTCGGCGAGGTAGCGGCACACCGCACGGGCAGCCCGCGCAGGAACGGCAGCCCCGGGATCGGCGCCAGCCCGAAGCCCTGCATGGGTTGCGAGCCGTAGTACTGCACACCCATGAAGTCGACCTTGTCGGCGAACTCCGGATGGACCTCGTCGGCGGTCTTGATCCCGTCGAGGTTGGCGTCGACCCAGCCGTCGATCACGGCGTTGGGGAACCAGCGGTTGAAGGCCCGGTTCCATGCATCCGCGGCCTGCACGTCGAGCGGGTTCACCGGGTTGGCCGGCCGCGCCGGGACCATGTTGTTGGTGAACCCAACGAACGCCTCGGGCCGGCCGTCCGTCGCCGACGTGTTGTCCCATTCGTGGATCGCGTCGTAGGCCGCCACGTGCGCCTTGGCCTGGTTGACCAGGAACGTCGATGCCAGATCGGGCCTGATGAGGCCGGGCGGCCAGGCGGGCACGACGCCCGGCAGGGCGAAGAACTGCGTCAGCACCGGCGGGAACGGCTCGTTGAGCGTCGCCCAGTTGTCGACCTGGCCGCCGTACTTCCATGCCAGGTACGCCGCGTACTTCTCGAACTCGACGGGCGTGGCAGGCGAGAGCCAGCCCGCGGCCGGTGCGGGCAGTCCCAGCTGGGCCAGGATCCGCGTCGTGGCCGGGTCGTGCACCCAGGCCGGCAGGGTGAAGTGGGTGACCGTGACCATGGGCTCCAGCCCGTGGGCGCGCAACGACGCCAGCACATCGCGGTAGTGGTCGACCTCGTCCTGGTTGGCCAGCGCGTCGAGCGCCTGCAGGTCGGCGAGGCTCACGACGCCGCCCTCATCCGAAATATTTACTGAGGCAGTCGATTTCGAGAAGATGCGGCTCCACTCGATGCCGATCCGGAACGTGTTCATGTCGAGCTCGTCGCGGGCTAGTTGGGCGTCCTCGTCGTATCGGACGTAGGCGCCGGGGCCGTTCTCCGGCACGCCCTTGGTCAGGCCGAGGAGCTGGTTGAGCGGGTCGTGCACCCACTTGTACCAGTCGGAGTTGGGGTCCACGGGTGAACCGGGACCGCCCTCGGCCTGGAACCCGGAATGGGCCACGCCCCAATGGAAGTCGTCGGGCAACGACAGGTCGACTCCCTCGACGGCGGTCACGGTGACCCTGATGGTGCGCGCCACCCGGTGGCCACCACCCGGAATGATCAGGTTGCCGACAATGGGCACGAACTGCAGCAGCCCGAGCGGCCCGTTGAGGTGGAAGCCCGCGGCCTCGTCGTCGACGACGACGACGAACTCGTCGGTCCCGCCGACCGCCGCCATCGCGTTCATCGGCCGGTAGGTGAAGGTGCCGTCGTCGGCCACCTCGACCACACCGCCGTTGAGCGGCCTGCCGATCACGGTGTAGGTCAACGGGTCGCCGTCCGCGTCGGCCGCACCGATGCTGCCGGTGATAACGACGTCACCGTCCTCGTCGAGGCCCTGGCTGTTGCCCACCGGGTTGTAGGCGATGGTCGGCGAGGAGTTGAAGAACTCGCGGCGGACCCAGGCCAGCAGGGTCCACAGCGTCGGCGGGCCACTCGGCGGCGCGGGCAGGCCCGCGGCGAACGGGCTCAGCACCGCGTTGACGAGGCTCGACACGATGTCCACCACATAGGTGATCGCCGTGACCGGGTCGTAGGCGGTGGGCCACGGCCGCAGCGAGGGGACGGTCGGCGGTGTCAGCGCGGCCGTCGTGACCACGGGGACGGACGTCGTCGTAAACGTCTGTGGGACAGCGGGGTCGACCGGTACGGTGTCCGTCGCCGGTGCGGCGGCAGGTTCCGCGTCGACACGCACCTGCGTCGCGTCGAGCGTCGACTCCGGCGGGTCGGGCGGGGCGTCGGCGCCGGACTCGGGTTCGGGTTCGGATTCGCCCGCCGCGGGCGGTCCGTCTGCTGCCGTCGGCTCGGGCTCCTCGGTCGGCTCGGGCTCCTCGGTCGGCTCGGGCTCCTCGGTCGGCTCGGGCTCCTCGGTCGGCTCGGGCTCGTCCGTCGGCTCGGGCTCGTCGGCCGGGTCGGCGTCATCGGTTGACGACGGCTCCGGCGCCGAGTCCGCGCCGGGGGATTCCGCGGACGCCGGGGCGTCGCTCGCATCCGACGGCGACGAGTCCGACGACGGCGTCTCGGCCCATGCGGGGCCGCACCCGTACCCGGTGATCACCGCCGCCCCGATTCCCAGAGCGACGGCCAGCCGACCGACCCGACCTACACACGCTGCGCCCTTCACGGGTCTGGGTTTACTACTCTGTGCTGCGCCCCGTGGCGGATTGCGCGACTTCGGTCGGGCGAGCGATCACCGGCGCAGCCCCGCCAGCAGGCGTTGCCGGATCGGCGGTGCCGGCGCGCTCGCGGCGGCGACCAGCATGTCGGCGACCCTGGTGAACTTCTCGCGCGGCCGGTCGTCGCCGCCACGGGCGATCTCGGCGGCGTCGATGGCCTTCCACCCCTCGGCGTCCACCACGTCCCGCCGGCGGCTCCGCACCAACTTCTCCAGCGCGCCGGGCCCACTGGTCGGGTTGCTCAGCAGACCGTCGTTGTAGTCGGCGACCAGGTTGCTCACGGTCTGCGCCGCGCACGACTTGTTGGTGCCGATGAACCCCGTCGGTCCGCGCTTGATCCAGCCGGCGACATAGCCGCCGCGCACCGGCGCGCCCGTCTGCGGGTCGACCACCCGGCCGCCGTCGTTCGGCACGACAGCGGCCGCATCGTCGAACGGAAGATCGCGAATCGGCTTGCCGCGGTACCCGATCGACGTCAGCACCAGCCCGGCGTCGAATCGGCGCACCTCGTCGGTGCCCGACACGGTGAACTCGATGCCCTCGGCGCGGCCGTCGCCGACGACCCGTCCCGGGGTCAGGTGGTAGGCCAACCGGATGCGGGGCCCGCTCACCGGCGCCGAGGCGTCGCCGAGCTTGCTGAGGATCTCGAGCTTGCTGCGCGTCAACGGATCCTCGACCGCCGCGAGATCGCTGATCACCATGTCGTGGTCGTCCGCGTCGAGCACGACCTCGCACGCCGACGTCAACCCGATCAACTCCGGCAGCGTGAACGCCGAGTGCGCGGGCCCGCGCCGGGCGGCGATCACGACCTCGGCCACCGTCGATCGCCGCAGCGCGGCCAGTGCGTGGTCGGCGATGTCCGTGCGGGCCAGACGGTCCGGGTCGGTGGTCAGGATGCGCGCCACGTCGAGCGCGACGTTGCCGTTGCCGACGATCATCACCCGCTCGTGATCGAGATCGACTGACAGGTCGGTGAATTCGGGGTGTCCGTTGATCCAGGCCACCATCTCGGTGGCGGTTCCGGTGCCCAGCATACCCATGCCGTCGATATCTAGGCGCCGATCGTTGGGCGCGCCGACGGCGTACAGCACGGCGTGGTGATGGGCCAGCAGTTCGGCGTGCGTCAGATCGGATCCGACGTCGACGTTGAGGTAGAACGAGAAACCGGGCACCCGCGTAATGCGGTCGAACAGCCTCGTCACCCGCTTGGTGCTCTGATGGTCGGGCGCCACACCGGCGCGCACCAGGCCGTACGGGGTGGGAAGGCGTTCGAAGACGTTGACCCGCACGCCGGTCTGGGTGAGCAGCTCGTCGGCGGCATACATCGCGGCCGGTCCGGACCCGACGATCGCAACCGTCAGCGGACCGCCGGAGCGGGGATGCACGTGCGGGGCCTCGAGGACCGGCGCCAGCTTCGACGTCGGCGGCAGCTTCCCGTCGGGCTTCGGATAGAACGCGGCGTTCAGCTCGACGAACGGAAGCTGCTCGGGCTGCAGGCGCGTGTCCGGCGCGATCGCCCCGACCGGACAGGCCGATACGCACGCCCCGCAGTCCACGCACGACGCCGGGTCGATGTAGAGCATCTCGGCGGTGGCGAACCCCGGCTCGTCCGGCGAAGGATGGATGCAGTTCACCGGGCAGGCGTAGACACAGGACCCGTCACTGCAACACGACTGGGTGATCACATGGGGCACGAAGTCTCCAACGGTCCTAGGCGGCGGCGACCACGTGCCGGCGGGCCGGCTCGCTGCGGTAGCGGCTCGGCGGGCCGTCGATCTTGCAGATCCGCCACATCAGCCGCGCGAGCGGGTTCATCAGACCGGTGTCGTGGCAGAGCATGCGCACGTCGCCGAACATGTCACGTAGCCACTGCCGCGATGCCGGCGAGCGGAAGAACAACTCTCTCTTCACGGACTTCGGGATGTCGAACTCCCGCCAGAACGACTTCGGCGGGACGACGATCGCCTGGCACAGGATGCGCATCACGACCGGCACGTACAGCGACAGTCCGAACCGCTGCCGGCGCGACAGGTGCGGCAGGCGCCTGCGCAGGTACTCATGGGCGAACGAGATGTGTCGCGCCTCCTCGGCCACGTGAATGGCCATGACGCGCTCCATGATCGGGTGCAGCGCTCGCCCGTTCCCGCCCTCGCGCAAGATGCTCTTCTGCGTGTGGTCGATGGGCTCCTCGCCGGCGAGCACGCCGAAGAAGAACGGGATCGGCAGCGGGCCCGCGACCAGCGGGATGAACGGCGACAGCCACCGCAACATCCGCGGCATGCCGGGCACGTCGGCGCCGATGCGGTTCACCATCTCCTGGAACATCATGGTGTGGTTGCACTCTTCGACCGACTCGTGCATGCAGTACCGGTACTCCGGCGAGCCGTTGGGCACCCAGAACGCGTAGTTGGTCAGGCCGCGGATCAGGATGATCTCGAACTGCAGGCCGACCTTGGCGACGTTGGCCTGACGCCACATGCCGATCTCGATCTGGCGCTGCAGCGGCTGGGACTGGTACCAGGGGTGCCCGCCCAACGGATCGGTGCCGGGCAACACCCAGCGCTCGTCGTCGCGGGTGACGGCGAACTCGGGTGAGTTCCACTCGATGTCGGTATAGGGGTTGAAATTGCGCCGCACCGACCCCTCGGACAGAGTGGCGAGCGTGCCGGTGTACTCCCGGTCTTCCGGGCCGTCGCCGATCTCCATGTTGTGTCGCCAACGCCTGACCATGCGCGTCCGGGCCATCTGATGCCTCCCCTGTGAGGTTTACCGTCGTGCCTGCGTTGTCCGAGACGGTACCGCAGGTATCGCATACCGGGAATACCCCGTAACCGCGATGTGTCACACGGGCCTTGTCCGATGGAAATGTGACGGAGGACACACCTGATGGGCGGTGGCGACCCGTGATCAGCGGCCCAGGGTGGCGCCGTTGGGCCCGCGTGGTGTCGGGATCAGCGGGTTCGACGGCCCGATCTGTCCCGGGTCGAGAATCGGCGGGATGGTCGTCTGTTCCGGTGACCGCGGCACATTCTGTGCCTCCGGTACCGGTGCCACGCACTTGCCATCCGCACCGGCCCAGTCTCCGCCGGACTTGATGCAGCAATACTGCAGAACCGCCTGCCATTGGTCAGACGTGGTCGGGTCCTTGGACTGCTCCGCCAAGCACGAGTCGTATACCCCGATGTCCCAGACGGCTTCGGCGCCCGCGGTCACGGTGGCTCCTGCGGCGAGGCCGCCCGCGACCGTCGTTGAAGCGAGGCACCGGCCGAGGCGAGCGGCAAGGGTGCCGCGGTGTGTCGATGGCATTTCGTGTCCTTCGTCGATCCTGGATGTCTGGTCGCGGCCCACTCGGGACGGTGGCTATCCCAACGTGCCGCTGTGGGACCCACGCGGCGTCGGAACAAGTGGGTGGGCCGGGCCGGTCTGTTGCGGCGGGTTCTGCAGTACCGGTGGCGTCCCGGTCTGCTCCGGTTCTCCCGCGTCCAATGGCGCGGGCGCCACGCACTTGTAGTTCTCGGCGTCCCACTCCCCGTCGCTGTACATGCAGCACTTGTAGGCGCTCAGGGTGCCGATCGCCATGCACTCGTCGTACACCCCGATGTCCCATTCACGACTTGGAGCTGGATGCGGATCGGTGGGTTCAGCGCCGGCGACCGCGGAATATCCGAATCCGCTCACGATCGCGGCCGCGAAGAGCAAGCCCGTCGAAAAGGTTGTCCCCATGATGTTTCCTCACTGTGTGCTCGACCGAATATGCAGTGCCGCAATGTCTTACGGATTCGGAGCCAGAGCCGTCGGCAGCGGGTTTGCGACGCCCGGGCGCGAAGGAATCGGCCCACCCGGATCGGCTACAGGCGGGGAATCGCCCGGGGCTTGCGGACCGGCGCCGAGAGGGGCCGGCGCTTCGCACTTGCCCTCCTTGGCATTCCACTCCCCGCCGGACAACGCACAGCAGGTGGGTGCCCTGACGTCGCCGTTGACGAAGATGCACTCGTCGTAATGTCCGATGTCCCACTCGCGACCGGGGGCGGGATGTGGGTTGGTCGGTTCGGCACCGGCGACCGCGGGATGTCCGAGTCCGATCGCAACCGAGGCCGCGAGGAGGGCAGCGGGCGCGACCTGTCGCACCCGGGCCGAAATGGTCCTCATGATGCTGTCGTTCCGCCCGAAGGAGCGGGCGACGCCTGTCGTGTGTTCCGTCGATTTCATCGGGGGTCCTTCGCGTGTCGATGCCTCGACACTGGCCCGGTGCCGTTGCCCGCGCATGGGGCATTTGCCTCAATTCCCCCTCGGCTGCGCCGCCGGCCGCCTTCGCGACGGTGCCCGGAGCGTGGTTCGCGCGCTCCCGCTCCCGCAGTTGATTCGCGGCTCACTACCCTTGGGGCCATGGCCGACCTGACGATCCCCGCCGACCTGAAACCACGCGACGGCCGTTTCGGCTGCGGACCCTCCAAAGTCCGGCCCGAGCAGCTGGCCGCACTCGCGGCGGCCGTCGACCTGTTCGGGACGTCGCACCGGCAGGCGCCGGTGAAGAACCTCGTCGGACGGGTGCGCGACGGGATGCGCGAGCTCTTCTCGCTCCCGGACGGCTACGAGGTGATCCTCGGCAACGGCGGCGCCACAGCGTTCTGGGACGCCGCGGCGTTCGGATTGATCGACAAGCGGTCACTGCACCTGAGCTACGGCGAGTTCAGCTCGAAGTTCGCCTCGGCGGTGGCCAAGAACCCGTTCGTCGGCGACCCCGTCGTCATCAAGGCCGACGCGGGCAGCGCACCCCAGCCGCAGTCCGATCCGTCGGTCGATCTCGTCGGCTGGGCGCACAACGAGACGTCGACGGGCGTGGCGGTCGGCGTGCGGCGGCCCGACGGCGACGCATTGGTGGCGATCGACGCGACGTCCGCGGCGGGGGGCCTGCCGGTCGACATCCGCGAGACCGACGTCTACTACTTCGCCCCGCAGAAGAACTTCGCCAGCGACGGCGGGCTCTGGCTGGCGATCATGTCCCCCGCGGCACTGGCCCGCGTGGAGGCGATCGCCGGCTCGGGCCGCTGGACGCCGGAGTTCCTGTCGCTGCCGATCGCGATCGACAACAGCCTGAAGAACCAGACGTACAACACCCCGGCCATCGGCACGCTGGTGCTGTTGGCCGAACAGCTGGACTGGATGCTGACCAACGGCGGTCTGGACTGGGCCGTCAAGCGCACCGCGGATTCGTCGCAGCGGCTCTACGGCTGGGCCGAGGCATCGCCGTTCGCCACCCCGTTCGTCACCGACCCCGAGTTGCGCTCCCAGGTCGTCGGCACCGTCGACCTCTCCGACGCCGTCGATGCGGCCGCGGTGGCCAAGACGCTGCGGGCCAACGGCATCGTCGACACCGAGCCGTACCGCAAGCTCGGCCGCAACCAGCTACGCATCGGGATGTTCCCGGCCGTCGACCCCGACGACGTCAGCGCGCTGACCGCGTGCGTCGACTGGGTGGTCGAACGCCTCTGATCTGGCGTGTCCTACCAGGTAACAGGCGGATAACGCAGTAGTGTCCGAATGATCGGGCTGGGCACTAGCCCGGAGGAGGTCGGCATGCGGGAACTCAAAGTCGTCGGACTCGATGTGGACGGCAAACGAATCATCTGCGAGGTCGACGGCTCCGGCGAGAAGTTCCTGCTGCGACCCGACGACCGGTTGCGGGCTGCCGTGCGCGGCGACAAGGTGAGCTCGAGCCCAACACGAAGTGAGGCCGAGGTTTCAAACGTGCTGCCCCCCAAAGAAATTCAGTCCAGGATCCGCGCGGGCGCGTCCGTCGAGCAGGTCGCCGAGGCGGCCGGGGTCGACGTGGCACGGGTTGAGCGGTTCGCCTATCCGGTGTTGCTGGAGCGGTCGCGGGCCGCCGAGCTGGCAACCGCGGCGCATCCCGTGCTCGCCGACGGTCCCGCCGTGCTGACCCTGCTCGAGACGGTGACGACGGCGCTCATCGCCCGCGGGCTCGATCCCGAGGGCACCAACTGGGACGCCTGGCGCAACGAAGACGGTCGTTGGACCGTTCAGCTGGCGTGGAAAGCGGGCATGTCGGACAACACCGCGCACTTCCGGTACACCCCGGGCTCGCACGGCGGCACGGTGACGGCGTTCGACGACGCGGCGTGCGAGCTCATCGATCCCGACTTCGCGCGTCCGCCGCGACTGGTGGCCGCGCTGCCCGAACCGGAACCGCAAACCGGACCCGCGCTCGAAGAGCCGACCCTGCCGATCGACCCGCCGGTGCAGGCGCCCGAACCCGAGCCCGAGCCGGCCCCCGCCGCCAAGCCGCCGAGGGCACGTAAGGGCAAGGCCAGGCCGGCGGTACCCGCCTGGGAGGACGTGCTGCTGGGCGTGCGGTCCGGCGGCCAGCGCTAGGCGCCGACACCCACGGCGATCAGGATCACCCATGCGGTGGCCACCCCGACGCCGGTACCCAGCACGAACCACCGCCACACCGGCAGCTTGCGCCAGCCCCACACCGTCGGGGCCAGGCCACCGACCGCGACCAGGTTGAGCCCGACCGCCAGCAGGGTGTGCACCCGCATCAGCCCCAGGCTCAGCACCACGACGGCAGCCGCGGTGACCGCGGCGACGAACGCCGCCACCGTCAACCCCATCGCCCACGGCGTCGAGTCGTCGGTCATCTCACTGTCCCCGATCGCTTCGCTCCAGCCCGCCGGAGCCCAATCTAACCCGCTCGTAGAAGGCCAGCGCGGCGGCCGTGGCGACATTGAGCGAGTCCGTGCCTCGCGACATCGGGATGCGCACCCGCAGGTCGGCGGCACGCATCGTGCGTTCGGTCAGTCCCGGACCTTCCGCGCCGACCAGGATCGCGACCTTGTCGCCCGCGACGCTCGTCATCGCATCGGCCAGGGTCGGCACCGTCGCGGTCGGCGTCATCGCGAGCAGGCGAAAGCCGCTGTCGCGCAACAACTCCAGATCAGCGGGCCACGCCTGCGCCCACGCGTAGGGCACCAGCAGCGCGTGGCCCATCGACACCCGCACCGCGCGCCGGTACAGCGGGTCGGCGCACCCGCTGCCGAACACCACCGCATCCACGCCGAGGCCGGCCGCGTTGCGGAAGATCGAGCCGAGGTTCTCGTGGTCGTTGACGCCTTCGAGCACCGCGACGGTGTGCGCGCCGTCGAGCACGGACGCCACCGACAGCTCGGGCGGCCGTGACGCCGACCCGAGCACGCCGCGGTTGAGATGGAAGCCGACGACCTCGGCCATCACGTCGGCCGGCACCCGGTAGTACGGGGCCGCGACGCCGTGCAGGTCGGCCTCGAGTTCGCGCAGGCGCCGGTCGGTGCCCATGAACGCGCGCGGAGTGAACCGCGACGCCAGCATCCGCTGCACCACCAGCACACCCTCGGCGATCACCAGCCCCTTGCCGGTCGGCAGGTCGGGCCTGCGGTCCACGCTGTTGAGGTCGCGAAAGTCGTCCAGCCGCGGATCGGACGGGTCGGCGACGTCGACGAGATTCAGGCTCACGCGCTTTCGTCGACGATGGCGGTCATCAGGTCGGCGGCCATAAGCAGGGTCTCGCGTTGGTCGGCGTCGAGGCCCGCCAATCGCTTCGTCAGCCACTCCTGGCTGGCGCGCCGCTCGGCCTCGATGAGGTCCAGGCCCGCGGGCGCCACCGACACCAGCACCTGGCGCCCGTCTCCCGGGTGCGCCGAGCGCACCACAAGCCCCAGCTCGGACAGCGACGAGATCACCCGCGTCATCGACGGCGGCCGCACCCTCTCCCGCACAGCTAACGCGCCTGGGGTCATGGCACCTTCTTTAGCAAGAGTGGTGAGCGCCGAGAGTTGCGACAGCGAAACCGGGGAATCCGGACGCCGGAAGCGTAATTGACGCGCGAGACGAATAACGGCCAGCGACAAATCGTTCGCCAGCCGACCGTCCCCGTCCCTCACACAGCAAATTGTAACGAGCGTCGAACAACCGCGGACCGCAAATGGGCTACGTTTCATATCGATGACCCCGCAACCGCCGACGCTGCCCGCCATTCTGCTCAAGCCGTGGCCGGTCATCGTCGCGATCGCCGCGGCATGGGCGGTCGCGGCGGTTCTGGCGTTCACGGTGGCCTCGCTGCACGAGTGGCGACCGTACACCCTGGCCGGCCTCGGCGTCGGTGTGCTCGGCACGTCGATCTGGTTGGTGCAACGGCGGGCCGCACGGCGCGGTTCGCGGGGGGCTCAGAGCGGGCTCGACTGAACACGACGACAGGAGGCGAACAATGGCAGCACCGCTGCTGCAGGCGCAGATCGATATCGATGCCCCGGTGGCCAAAGTGTGGGACTTGGTGTCCGATCTCAAGTTGATGCCGCAATGGAGCCCGCAATGCCGGCTGATGAAAGCGTTCGGCCCGGTGCGCGCGGGTGCCCGGACGATCAATCTGAACCGGCGCAAATTCCTGTTCTGGCCCACCACCAGTCAGATCACCGAGTTCATTCCGGAGAAGAAGTTCGCGTTCCGGGTGAACGAGAACGGCACGGTGTGGAGCTACGAACTCGAGCCCACCGACACCGGCACCAGGCTGGTCGAGACGCGTCATGCCGAGAACGGGGTTAAGCCCTTCTCCACCATCACGGTCAACGCGTTGATGGGTGGGGTGCCCAGCTTCGAGCAGGAACTCGTCGACGGCATGAACGCCTCGCTCGCGCGGATCAAGGCCGCCGCCGAAAGCTAGTCGGTCGGCTCGGTCAGGTCCAGCACACCGTCGTCGAACGGGTCGTAGAGCGGGGAACCGCTGCCGGGCGGCTGCGGGGTGTCCGAGTGTGCGCCGCAACCGTATTCGGCGTCGACGATGTGGCCGTCGGCGGAGAACTCATTGGCGCACACCCCGAACATCGTGCCCAGCGATCCGGACAGCGGCAGGTAGAAGCCGCAGTCACGGCACACGCGCCGGGTCGAGCGCGCCATGGCCGATCCGGGTCCGTGGTCCCCGTCGTGCCACCGCTGCGCCGCGTCGGCGCGGCCCCACGGGCCGAGCACCTGCCTGCGGCCGAAGCCGACCTCGGCGGCGACCTCGTCGACCTGGGGATCGCCGCTGGCCACGTAGCCGGGTACCAGGCGAGGGTCGTCGGAGGGCGGGGCGAGCAGGTCGCCGGGACTCAGATCGCCGGGCCGGACCCGCTGGTTCCACGGCACCCACTTGGGGGCCAGCAAAGCTGTGGGCCCGGGGACCAACACGACCTCGCTGATCGTGGCGTGGTCGGCGCCGGGCCACGCCGCGACGACGACGGCCCACTGCCAGCCGCGGTAACCGGGCATGTCGGCGAGGAAGCGGTGCGTGGCCGCGGTCGGGTCATCGAAGCTGGCGCCGAGGTACTCGCCGACGGTGTCCTCGCCGCTGAACTCGACGATCGCTGCGCGGGCATCGTCGACGGCGCCCAGGAGCACCGCCTCCAGGTCGGGGCGCTCGGGTGAGTCCGCGCCGTGCTCGGCAGATTCGGTCACGCTGTCCATCGCCACTAATAGTGCCTGACCGGCGAACCGGTAGCCACACCGGTTGGCTGCACGCCCGCTACCGCTGCGATGGTGGAGAATCGAGGTCGTGACCGGACCGCGGCGTGACCACTGGGACCCCACGGCGCGCCGCGACCCCCGCTACTACCCGCCGCGGCCGCCCGCCGACGACGCAGAGCATCCTGGAATGGCGAACTACCCCAGCGACGGCAGTTACCGCCGTCCGCGCCGGAGCGGACCGACGCCGAGCGCGAACCGCTGGCTGCCACCGCTGGACGATCCCGCCCGCGAGTTCGTCTCCGATCCGCCGCCGCGCACCATCGGTGGCGCGGCTGGCGAGAGGGTCACCGTGACCCGGGCGGCCGCGCAGCGCAGCCGCGAGATGGGTTCGAAGATGTACGGCCTGGTGCACCGGGCGGCCACCGCCGACGGCGCCGACAAGTCCGGGCTGACCGCGCTGACGTGGCCGGTGGTCGCGAACTTCGCCGTCGACGCGGCGATGGCCGTGGCACTGGCCAACACGCTGTTCTTCGCCGCCGCCTCGGGAGAGAGCAAGGCCAAGGTCGCGCTCTACCTGCTGATCACCATCGCGCCGTTCGCGGTCATCGCGCCGTTGATCGGCCCGGCGCTGGACCGCCTGCAGCACGGCCGCCGCGTCGCACTGGCCACGTCGTTCGTGTTGCGCACGGTGCTGGCGGTGGTGCTGATCGCCAACTACGACAGCGCCACGGGCAGCTTCCCCTCGTGGGTGCTCTACCCCTGTGCGCTCGGAATGATGGTGCTGTCCAAATCTTTCAGCGTGCTGCGCTCCGCGGTCACCCCGCGGGTGCTGCCGCCGACCATCGATCTGGTCCGGGTGAATTCGCGGTTGACGACGTTCGGACTGCTGGGCGGGACCATGGTGGGCGGCGGCGTCGCCGTGGGGGCGGAGTACTTCTTCAAGCTGTTCGGTATGCCGGGGGCGCTGTACGTCATCGTCGCGGTCAGCATCGCGGGCGCGGTGCTGGCGATGCGGATCCCGAAGTGGGTCGAGGTGACCGCGGGTGAGGTTCCCGCGACGCTGAGCTACCACGGCCGCACCGGCGAACTGCGCCGCCATCCCGAGCAGCTGCCGTCGAAGGATGCGCGACAGCCGTTGGGCCGCAACACCATCACCGCGCTGTGGGGTAACTGCACGATCAAGGTGATGGTCGGTTTCCTGTTCCTTTATCCGGCGTTCGTCGCCAAATCGCACGACGCCGGCGGTTGGGAACAGTTGCAGATCCTCGGCCTGATCGGCGCGGCGGCGGCGATCGGCAACTTCGCGGGCAACTTCACCAGCGCCCGGATGGCACTCGGCCACCCGGCGCAGGTGGTGGTGCGCTGCACCGTGGTGGTCACCGTCGCCGCACTGGCGGCCGCGCTGACCGGCAACCTGCTGGTGGCGGCGATCGCCACGCTGCTCACCTCCGGGGCGAGCGCGATCGGGAAGGCGTCGCTGGACGCCTCGCTGCAGGACGACCTGCCGGAGAGGTCCCGCGCGTCGGCGTTCGGGCGCTCGGAGTCGTTGCTGCAGTTGGCCTGGGTCGCCGGCGGCGCGGTCGGCGTGCTGATCTACACCGAACTGTGGGTCGGGTTCACCGGCATCACCGCGGTGCTGATCCTCGGGCTGGCTCAGACGGTCGTGAGCTACCGCGGCGAGTCGCTGGTCCCAGGCTTCGGCGGCAATCGCCCGGTGCTCGCCGAGCAAGAGGGTGGCCGACCGGACACCGCGGCGGTGGCGCCGGAGTGAAACGCATGCTCGCCGCGCTGGCGGCCGTGGTCGTCGTCGCGTCGGTCGGCACCGGTCTGCTGATCTGGCAGCTCAGCGGGGACGAAGCACCGAAATACCCTGAGATCAGCGCGTATTCGCAGGGAGATACGGTCCGGGTGGGGCCGTACCGCTACTGCGAGGTGCTCAACCCCACCAAGTGCGAGGTGTTCGAGGATCAGGGCGAGTTGTCGGTCACCGAACGCGCCGCTGTGCAACTGTCGGTACCACCGCAGATCGCCAGGGCGCCATGGGTGTTGTTGCGCCAGTACGAGGATTCCGACGTCGTCGAGGAATTCCGGCCCGACACGAGGCTGGCGGTGACCATCCCCACGGTCGACCCGCGGCTCGGCAAGCTGACCGGCCTGGCGGTGCTACTGCCCACCCTGGTGCGGATCGACGGTGAAGAGGTGCCCGCACCGCACGCCGAGTGGTCGGTGCGCACCGTCTGGTCCTAAACGCTGTGCCCCTCCGGCACCCGCTCGCCCTCACGCGTCGGCCCCGGCGCTGTGCCGTCGCCGAACGGTCTGCCCCCCAACGCTTCCCGGCCATGCGGGGTGAGCCAGTTTGACAGGTCCGGCCCCTTCGGCACCACTTTGGTCGGGTTGATGTCGGTGTGCACGATGTAGTAGTGCTGCTTGATCTGCACGAAATCGATGGTGTCGCCGAAGCCTGGCGTCTGGAACAGGTCGCGGGCGTACGCCCACAACACCGGCATCTCGGCGAGCTTGCAGCGGTTGCACTTGAAGTGCCCGTGATAGACGGGGTCGAAGCGGGCGAGAGTGGTGAACACTCGCACGTCGGCCTCGGTGATGGTGTCGCCCACCAGGTAGCGCCTGCTCTCCAGGCGCTCGGAGAGCCAGTCGAGCGCGGTGAACAACCGGTCGTAGGCCCGTTCGTAGGCCTTCTGGGACCCGGCGAAGCCGCAGCGGTACACGCCGTTGTTGATCTCGGTGTAGATCCGCTGGGCGACCTCGTCGATCTCGTCGCGCAACTTCTCCGGGTATAGGTCGGGGGCGCCGTCGCGGTGATACCGCGTCCACTCGGTGGAGAAGTCGAGCGTGATCTGACCGAAATCGTTGGTGACGACCTCCCCGGTCGGCACATCGACGACGGCGGGCACCGTGATGCCCTTCTCGTAGTCCGGAAACCTCTCGAGGTAGGCGTCCTTGAGTCGCGGGATCTTCAGGACGGGGTCGACGCCGCCGGGGTCGAGGTCGAACGTCCAGCTGTCCTCGTCGTGGGTCGGGCCGCAGAAGCCAATGGACAGAACGTCTTCCAGGCCGAGCAGCCGACGGACGATGATCGTGCGGTTGGCCCACGGGCAGGCCCTCGCCACGACGAGCCGGTACCGGCCGGGCTCGACGGGATAGCCGTCGCGGCCGTCCGCCGTGATGCGGGTGGTGATGTAGTCGGTGTCGCGGTTGAACTCGCCTTGCGACTTGGTTGTATCGGCGACATAAGCCATGACGATGATTCTTCCCCGCCGAAACTGAACTTATGCAGGGGATGAGGGCGAATTTCCTGCACAGCCTCAGATTCGCCGAGGGGAACCGGAGGCGCGCCGACGGCGTCGTACCGGCATGGACTGGCCATTCGTCGGCACCGAGGCCGTGGCGGCCGGCGCCGTCACCCGTCATCAACTCGCCACGCGGTATGAGGCGATTTATCGCAACGTCTACCTCGCGCGGGGCGAGCAGGCGACCCCCAGGCAGAAGGCGTACGCAGCCTCGTTGTGGTCACGACGACGGGCGACGATCGTCGGCGTATCGGCCGCAGCGATTCACGGGTCGAAGTGGATCGACCAGCGGTTGCCCGCCGAGCTGAACCGGTGCAATCAGCACAAGACCAGGGGCATCGTGCTGCACAACGACACGCTCGCCGATGACGACGTCGTGATGCGTGACGGCATCCCGGTGACGACGCCGGCGCGCACCGCTTTCGACCTCGGCCGCCGGTACGGGCGCACGCTGGCGGTCATTCGCGTCGATGCCCTATTGCAGGCAACCGGCGTGAAGTTGGCCGATGTCGATGGGTTGATCGACCGCCATCGTGGCACCCGCGGGGTCGTCCAGCTTCGCGACGTGATCGATCTCGCCGACGGCGGAGCGGAGTCGCCACAGGAGACACGAACGCGTCTGGTGCTGACCGATGCCGGACTCCGGCCGACTCACACCCAGATCGAGGTGTTCGATCGCTACAACAGTCAGGTCGGCCGCATCGACATGGGTTATCCCCGATACAAAGTCGGCGTGGAGTACGACGGCGGCCAACATTGGACGGTCCCGGCCATCCGCGCGCGCGACATCGACCGACAGGCCGAGCTCGAAGCGCTGGGCTGGCGACTCATCCGGGTCAGCGCCGACATGCTGCGCTACCGGCCCTACACCATCGTCGAGCGCACCCGGACCGCATTACGCGCGGCCGGCGCAGCGGTCTGACCGCCGAAACTGAGGTTGTACAGGTCAAATGCGCGAAATAGCCTGCACAAGTTCAGTTTCGGCGCAAAGAGAGCGTCAGGCGTCGAGCTCGCGGGCGACCGCCCGCACCACCTCGGACACCCGCCGTGCGGCCTTGCGGTCCGGATAGCGACCCTTGCGCAGCTCGGGCTGCACCGCGCTCTCCAGCAGCGTGATCATGTCCTCGATCATCCCGTGCAGTTCGTCCGGGGAATGCTTGCGTTCGGCGGCCGCCGCCTCGCGACGGGTCCGCGTCAGGCTCGGCGGCGGCTCGAGCACCTTCAGGCTCAGCGCCTGCGGGCCGCGGCGCCCCGCCGCGACACCGAACTCGACCCGCTGCCCGGCCTTGAGGGTCTCGACACCAGAGGGCAGCGCCGAGGACCGGACGTAGACGTCCTCACCGTCCTCCTGCGACAAAAAGCCGAAGCCCTTTTCGGCGTCGTACCACTTAACCCGGCCGGTCGGCACTGGTCTCACCTGCTTGTCCTGGTCACCACATATCGAACATAAGGAAAGCGCCCCGAATGCGCCGGGACGCGTTGCTGTCCGATCCTACTCGGACCTCGGCCTCGCCAGCACCCCCTTATCGGTAGGCTGAGACCACCGCTGGAGGAGAAGAAGCGCCTGATATGCGATTGATACTGAACATCATCTGGTTGGTCTTCGGCGGCCTGTGGCTGGCCCTGGGGTACCTGCTGGCGGCGCTGCTGTGCTTCGTCCTCATCATCACGATCCCGTTCGGATTCGCCGCCCTGCGCATCGCGGTGTTCGCGCTGTGGCCCTTCGGCCGCACCGTCGTCGACAAGCCCGGGCCGCGGCCCGGCGCGCTCGTCGGCAACATCATCTGGATCATCCTGTTCGGCATCTGGCTGGCCATCGGCCATGTCCTCACCGCGATTGCGATGGCGATCACGATCGTCGGCATCCCGCTCGCGCTGGCCAACCTCAAGCTGATCCCCGTCTCGCTGATGCCGCTGGGCAAGGACATCGTGCCCGTTGATTCGGTCGCCAACCCCGAGCGAGCGTTCGCATGACGGTCGTCGGCCTCGGGCTGCCCACGGTCGCGTCGGCCGCGCCCGCCGCGCCGGCCCCCGCCGACGGGCCGCTCATCGACACGTTCGGCCGTGTCGCCACCGACCTGAGGGTCTCGCTGACCGACCGCTGCAACCTGCGCTGCACCTACTGCATGCCCGAGGACGGCCTCGACTGGCTGCCGGCCGACCGGCTGCTGCGGCCCGACGAGCTGACCCGATTGCTGCGCATCGCCGTGACGAGGCTGGGCATCACCAGCGTGCGCTTCACCGGCGGTGAGCCGTTGGTGGCCAGGCACCTCGAGGACGTCATCGCGGCGACGGCGTCACTGCGGCCCCGCCCGGAGATCACCTTGACCACCAACGGCATCGGCCTCGCGCGGCGCGCGGCGAAGCTGCGCGCCGCGGGCCTGGACCGCATCAACGTCTCGCTGGACACCGTCGACTCGCAGCGCTTCGCCGCGATCACCCGCCGCGACCGGCTCCCCGACGTGCTCGACGGCCTGCGGGCGGCGAAGGCGGCGGGCCTGGACCCGGTGAAGGTCAACGCCGTCCTCGATCCGGTCACCGGACTCGACGACGCGGTCGCGCTGCTGCGGTTCTGCCTCGGCCACTCCTATCAGCTGCGCATCATCGAACAGATGCCGCTCGACGCCGGCCACCAGTGGCAGCGGGGCCGGGCGGTCAGCGCCGGCGACATCCTGGCCACGCTGCGGCAGCACTTCGACCTCACCCCCGACGCGGCCCCGCGCGGGTCGGCGCCCGCCGAGCTGTGGCGCGTCGACGGCGGTCCCGCCAAGGTCGGCATCATCGCCTCGGTCTCGCACGCGTTCTGCGCCGCGTGCGACCGGACCCGGCTCACCGCCGACGGCCAGGTGCGCAATTGCCTGTTCGCCCGGCAGGAGACCGATCTGCGCGGGCTGATGCGCGCGGGTGCCGGCGACGCCACGGTCGAAGCGGCGTGGCGCACCGCGATGTGGGCCAAGGCGGCGGGCCACGGCATCAACGATCCCGACTTCGTCCAACCCGACCGGCCGATGAGCGCGATCGGCGGGTGAGAATGCAGGTGACCGTTCGCTACTTCGCGGCCGCACGGGCCGCCGCGGGTAACGATGAGGAGACGATCCGGCTACAGCCCTCGACGACGGTCGCCGAACTCGTGGCGCAACTAGGCGCACGAGACGAGAATCTGGCGAAAGTCCTGCTGCGCTGCTCTTTTCTGTGCGACGGCATCGCGGTGCGCGACGACGCGACGGTATTGGGCGACGCTCAAACGGTCGATGTTCTTCCCCCGTTCGCCGGCGGATAGTCGTGATTTGCATCACATAACGAAATGGTCACGGACTGGCTACGGAGCGGTGGAGCCTCGTCGAGTCCTGCGGAAACGCGTTGAATTGCTGGGCTTTTAGAGCCCTTTTAGGATTTGCCGCGCCCTGAAACGCCGTTACCGGCAAAAGATGACGAGCCGTTTGAGAGCCGTTACGGTTCAGTCCCAAGCCGGTCGACCCTAATCGCCTGGCCCGCCGTGCCCAATCGCGCCGAGCTCCATCCGTTGGCGCACGGACAACCGACGAACAACTTGGATGGAGGCGGGGGACCCACCGGTCCGCCGAGCACTAGCGGACCAGGAGCCATTTCGGTTCCTCGGGGTGAAGCCGTCGTCGCATGAGCGACGCGGCCGGGCGACCTCTCCAGCCCGAACCCGACAGCTGACCTCGCGGGCGCCGAAGAGAGGAAACTGGCGCACCTATGAGTGGACGGCACCGCAAGCCCACTACATCTGCCGTAAACGTCGCGAAAGTCGCCTTCACCGGCGCAGTCCTCGGCACCGGAGGCCTCGCCCTCGCCGGGCACGCCAACGCCGCGACCGACGGCGAATGGGATCAGGTCGCCAAGTGCGAATCCGGCGGCAACTGGGCGATCAACACCGGCAACGGCTACCAGGGCGGCCTTCAGTTCTCGCCCAGCACCTGGAGTGGTCACGGCGGCGGCGAGTACGCACCCGCCGCGCACCTGGCCACCAAGGAAGAGCAGATCGCCGTCGCCGAGCGCGTGCTCGGCAGCCAGGGCAAGGGCGCATGGCCGTCGTGCGGTGGCCCGCTGTCGTCGTCGACCCCGCGCAACGTCGTCGACGACGCCGTCCAGGCGGTCCAGAACCTGCTGCCTCCGCCTCCGCCGCCGTTCGACCCCTTCGCACCGCCTCCGCCGCCCGCGCCGGCTCCGATCGACGCCTTGGCCGCTCCGGTGCCGCCTCCTCCTGCCCCTGCGCCGCTGCCGCCTCCGCCGCCGCCCGCACCCGCTCCGGTCGACGCGCTGGCCGCCCCGCTGCCCGACGCACCACCGCCGCCTCCTGCCCCTGCGCCGCCACCGCCGCCGCCGGCACCCGCTCCGTTCGATGCGCTGGCCGCCCCGGTGCCGCCTCCGCCGGCACCGGTCGATCCGCTCGCGCCTGCCCCCGCCCCGCCGATCGACGCGCAGCCCGTCGCGAACTGGGACGTCGCACCCGATGCGCCGGTGCCCGGTGAGCAGCCCGCCCTGTGGGCGCTGCACGCCGACGCACCGCTTCAGCCCGCGCCGCCGCTCCCGCCGGTTCCGCCGGTTCCGGCACCCCCGGCACCGCCCGCGCCGGGGGTCCCGGCGGCGCCTGCCGATTCACTCGCGGCGCCCGCGCCCGGGCCGGACGGCACTCCGCATCTCGTCAGCCCGGAGAATCTGCCGCCGGGAACGACCGTCGATCGCGCCCAGTTCACCGACGACAGCCCGAACGTCTCCTACCTCAAGGAGATCTGGCACGCGATCCAGACGCAGGACATCACCGGCAAGGACGCCCTGCTGGCGCTGACCCAGCGTCCGCTGACCACGCCGGACACCCCGGGTGGTGCGGCGCCGAACCTTCCGGGTGCGCCGGTCGACCCGGCCGCCCCGGTTCCGCCTCCTCCGCCCGCGCCGCTGCCTCCGGTTCCGCCGGCCTAGGCGGAGTTCACCCACTCCTCGGAGCCGTCGGCGAAGAACTGGTGCTTCCACACCGGGAGCCGCTCCTTGACGACGTCGACCAGGCGCGCGCACGTCTGAAACGCCGCGGCGCGATGGTCGGCGGCGACGGCGGCGACCAGGGCGGCGTCCCCGATCCGCAAGTCACCGATGCGATGGCTGACCGCGATGGCCCGCACGCCCTCGGCTTGCGCGGCGATCTCCGCGGCGACGTCGGCCAGTGTCTGCGCCGCAGAGGGGTGTGCCGAATACTCAAGGCGCACAACGTCTTTCCCGCCGTCATGGTTGCGCACCACCCCGGCAAAGCTCACCACCGCCCCGGCTGCGGCGTCGGCGACCAGCGCCTCGTGCTCGCCGACCTCGATGGTCTGCTCGGTCAGCTCGGCGCGCAGCACGACGGTGGTCATCGCGGGTGCTCCTCTCCGCCGAGTTGATCCAGCGCATGGTCGAGCACGCCGGCCAGCACGCCGAGGCCGTCCTTCACCCCGCCCGGCGATCCGGGCAGGTTCACGATCAGCGTGCGGCCCTTGACTCCGCACACGCCGCGCGAGAGCACCGACGTCGGCACCTTGTCCTCGCCGGCGCGGCGGATCGCGTCGGCGAGTCCGGGGATCTGGTAGTCGACGATCCCGGCGGTCGCCTCGGCGGTGCGATCGGTCGGCGAGATGCCGGTGCCGCCCGAGGTGATGACCACGTCGACGCGTTCGGCCACCGCGGCCGCGATCGCGTCGGCCACCGGGCCACCGTCGGACACGACGACGGGCGCCGGGGCGGCGATGTCACGGCCGGCGAGCCAGTCGACGATGATCGGCCCGGTGCGGTCCTCGTACACCCCGGCGGCCGCACGGGTCGAGGCGATGACGACGCGGCCGGATCTCATGATTGTCTGTTCTTCGCGCAGAGGCTCATCACCGTTGTCTGTTCTTCGCGCCGACGCTCATCACCGGGTCCAGGGCCCTGTTTTGCCGCCGTCTTTGCGCAACACCCGGATGCCCTCGATGTGCGCCGCGGGGTCGACGGCCTTGATCATGTCGTAGAGCGTCAGCGCGGCGACGCTCACTGCCGTCAGCGCCTCCATCTCGACACCGGTGCGGTCGGTGCTGCGCACGGTCGCGGTGATCGTCACCACCGCGTCGCCGATCTCGAAGTCGACGTCGATGCCGGTCAGCGCCAACTGGTGGCACAGCGGGATCAGGTCGCTGGTTCGCTTGGCGGCGAGGATGCCCGCCACCCGCGCGGTGGCCAGGGCGTCGCCCTTAGGCAGTCCGCGGGACGCGATCATCGCGACGACGTCCGCGGTGGTGTGCAGCGAGCCCGCGGCCACGGCGGTGCGCTTGCTGACGTCCTTGGCGGTCACGTCGACCATGTGCGCCGCTCCCGACTCGTCGAGATGCGACAGCCTGGCCCCGGCCGAGCCGGGAAGTCCAGCTGAGCGCTCGGCCACCTACTTGTTGACGACCGTCACCGGATGCAGGTACGGGAGGTCACCCGAGGGCAGCGGAAAGGTCAGCTCCCCGAAGGGCGACAGCGCGCCGGTACGGTCGGCGGCCAGCTCGCTGATCGGGTGGTCGTCCTCGCCGTCGGTCGCCGGCCAGCCGGGGTCGATGTATCGCTTCTTTCCCTTGTTGTCTGCCACATCCACATTGTGGCAAATGCCTCGGCCGCTGGCGACACCGCCGTGCTCCTTTAGGCTGGTCAGCAATGACCCAGAACGCGCCGGAGGGCGGCAGCGGAGCGACCCGGGATTCGGAAAGGGCCGTCCCGTTGGGCGCCTGGTTGGCCGAACTTCCCGACGACCGGCTCGTGCGCCTGCTGCAGTTGCGGCCCGACCTGACTCAACCGCCGCCGGGCACGATCGCCGCGCTGGCGGCCCGCGCGCAAGCCCGCCAGTCGGTCAAGGCGGCCACCGACGACCTCGACTACCTGCGGCTGGCCGTCCTCGACGCGCTGCTCGTGCTGCACGCCGACGCCGCGGCCGTCCCGCTGACCAAACTCGTGGAGCTGACCGGCGACCGCGCACCGGAGGCCGCGATCACCGAAGCCGTCGACGACCTGCGCGAGCGGGCCCTGGTCTGGGGTGACACCGCGGTGCGGGTGGCCGCCGAGGCGCCCGCGGGCCTGCCCTGGTATCCCGGCCAGGTCACGGTCGAGGCGACCGCCGAATCCGCCGACGAGATCGCCGCGCGGCTGGAGCGCCTCGACGAGGCGCAGGCCGACCTGCTGCAGAAGCTGCTCGAGGGCTCCCCGGTGGGCCGCACCCGCGACGCCGCCCCCGGCACCCCCGCCGACCGCCCGGTGCAGCGCCTGCTCGCCGCCGGCCTGCTGCGCCAGGTGGACGACGAGACGGTGATCCTGCCCCGGCTCGTAGGTCAGGTGCTGCGCGGCGAGTTACCCGGCCCGACCCGGATGTCCGCACCCCACCCGGTGGTGTCGACCACGACGGCGGCCGACGCGGACGCGGTCGCCGCGGGCGCGGCGCTCGACCTGCTGCGCGAAGTCGAGGTGGTGCTCGAGACCCTGGGCACCGCGCCGGTTCCCGAGTTGCGCAGCGGCGGGCTGGGCGTGCGCGACGTCAAGCGCCTGACGAAGAACACCGGCATCGACGAACGCCGACTGGGTCTGATCGTCGAGGTCTGCGCGGCTGCCGGCCTCATCTCGGCGGGCATGCCCGAACCCGAACCCGACGACGGCTCGGGCCCGTACTGGGCGCCGACGGTGTCGGCGGACCGCTTCGTCGAATCACCGACCGCCGTCAAATGGCATCTGCTGGCGTCGACCTGGCTGGATCTGCACGGCAGGCCGAGCCTGATCGGCTCTCGCGGTCCCGACGGCAAACCGTATGCGGCGCTGTCGGATTCGCTGTTCTCCACTGCCGCCCCGCTGGACCGGCGGTTGCTGCTCGCCGTGCTGGCCGAACTCCCGCCGGGCGCGGGGGCGGATGCGACGACGGCATCGCAGGCGATGATCTGGCGCAGGCCGCGGTGGGCGGTGCGACTGCAACCGGGACCGGTCGGCGACCTGCTGACGGAGGCGCACGCCATGGGATTGGTGGGCCGCGGCGCGCTCGCGACGCCGGCGCGCGCCCTCCTGTCGGGCGACCCACCCGACGACGTCGTCAAGGCGATGGACAAGGTACTGCCCGCGCCGATCGACCACTTCCTGGTGCAGGCCGACCTCACGGTCGTCGTCCCCGGTCCGCTGCAACGCGACCTCGCCGAGCAGTTGGCCGCCGTCGCGAATGTCGAGTCGGCGGGCGCGGCGATGGTGTACCGCATCAGCGAGGCCTCGATCCGGCGGGCGCTCGACACCGGCCGCACCGCAGGCGAACTGCACGCGATGTTCGCCCGTCACTCCAGAACGCCTGTGCCGCAGGGGTTGACGTACCTCATCGACGACGTGGCCCGCAGGCACGGGCAGCTGCGGGTCGGGATGGCGGCGTCGTTCGTGCGCTGCGAGGACGCGGCCCTGCTGGCGCAGGCCGTCGCCGCACCGGCGGCCGAAGCGCTGGAGATGCGCTTGCTCGCGCCGACTGTCGCGGTGTCCCAGGCCCCGATCTCCGAGGTGCTCGGCGCGCTGCGGAGCGCCGGCTTCGCGCCGGCGGCCGAGGACTCGACCGGCACCATCGTCGACATCCGCGCCCGCGGCGCCCGCGTGCCCACGCCGCCGGGACGACGCCGGACGTACCGACCCGCACCGGTGCCGACGAACCAGACGCTCAGCGCGATCGTGGCGGTGCTGCGCAAGGTGGCGGCCGCGCCGTCGGGCAACATGCGCCTGGACCCCGCGGTCGCGATTTCGCAGTTACACGAGGCCGCCCACCAGCAGGCGTCGGTGGTGATCGGGTACGTCGACCCCGCCGGCGTGGCCACCCAGCGGGTGGTGGCACCGATCAACGTGCGCGGCGGCCAGCTCACCGCCTACGACCCGGCATCGGGCCGGGTGCGCGACTTCGCGATCCACCGGATCACCTCGGTGGTGTCCGCCGACGAGGGTTGACCTCCCCTTTTTGCGCCGAGCGTGCCTGTCTGTAGACGACCCGCCGCCGGATCGCAGCAGTTTGCGCACGCTCGCCGACCACCCGTGTCGCGGGCTTCTGGATAATGGACAAAATGACCGACGGCCCCCTGATCGTGCAGTCCGACAAGACGGTGCTGCTCGAAGTCGACCACGAGCAGGCGGGCGCCGCGCGCGCCGCGATCGCCCCGTTCGCCGAGCTCGAACGTGCGCCCGAGCACATCCACACCTACCGCATCACCCCGCTCGCGCTGTGGAACGCCCGCGCGGCCGGCCACGACGCCGAACAGGTCGTCGACGCGCTGGTGACCTTCTCGCGCTACGCGGTGCCGCAGCCGCTGCTCGTCGACATCGTCGACACCATGGGCCGCTACGGGCGGCTGCAACTGGTCAAGCACCCCGCGCACGGCCTGACGCTGTTGAGCCTCGACCGGGCGGTGCTCGAAGAGGTGTTGCGCAACAAGAAGATCGCCCCGATGCTGGGCGCGCGCATCGACGACGACACCGTCGTGGTGCACAACAGCGAACGCGGCCGCGTCAAGCAGATGCTGCTCAAGATCGGTTGGCCCGCCGAGGATCTCGCCGGCTATGTGGACGGCGAGGCACATCCGATCAGCCTCGCGCAGGACGGCTGGCACCTGCGCGACTACCAGGAGATGGCATGCGAGTCGTTCTGGGAGGGCGGATCGGGTGTCGTCGTGCTGCCGTGCGGCGCGGGCAAGACACTCGTCGGCGCCGCGGCGATGGCCAAGGCGTCGGCCACCACGCTGATCCTGGTGACCAACACGGTCGCGGGCAGGCAGTGGAAGCGCGAGCTGATCAACCGGACGTCGTTGACGGAGAACGAGATCGGCGAGTACTCCGGTGAGAAGAAGGAGATCCGACCGGTCACCATCGCCACGTATCAGGTGATCACCCGGCGCACCAAGGGCGAGTACCGGCACCTGGAGTTGTTCGACAGCCGCGACTGGGGGCTGGTCATCTACGACGAGGTGCACCTGCTGCCCGCGCCGGTGTTCCGGATGACCGCGGACCTGCAGTCGCGCCGCCGGCTCGGCCTGACCGCCACCCTGATCCGCGAGGACGGCCGCGAGGGCGACGTGTTCTCGTTGATCGGGCCGAAGCGCTACGACGCGCCGTGGAAGGACATCGAGGCCCAGGGCTGGATCGCCCCGGCGGAATGCGTCGAGGTGCGGGTGACGATGACCGACAACGAGCGGATGCTCTACGCCGTCGCCGAGCCCGACGAGCGGTACAAGCTGTGCTCGACGGTGCACACCAAGATCGCTGTGGTGAAGTCGATCCTGGAGAAGCACAAGGGCGAGCAGACGCTGGTGATCGGCGCCTATCTCGACCAGTTGGAGGAGCTCGGGCAGGAGCTGGACGCGCCCGTCATCCAGGGGTCGACGAAGACCGCCGAGCGCGAGGATCTGTTCGACCGGTTCCGTCGCGGCGAGATCTCGACACTGGTGGTGTCCAAGGTCGCCAACTTTTCCATCGATCTACCGGAAGCATCTGTGGCAGTGCAGGTTTCGGGAACCTTCGGGTCCCGCCAAGAGGAGGCGCAGCGGCTGGGCCGGCTGCTGCGGCCGAAGGCCGACGGCGGCGGCGCGATCTTCTACTCGGTGGTCTCCCGCGACAGCCTGGACGCCGAATACGCCGCGCACCGGCAGCGGTTCCTGGCCGAGCAGGGTTACGGCTACGTCATCAGGGACGCCGACGACCTACTCGGGCCGGCGATCTGAAGCGGACGAAACGGTCAGGGCGCGCAACCGGCCGGACGCGGTTCACGCTCGATCTGCACCGTGCTGCCGGGGTTCTGCGGCGAAGAGGACACCCACACGCTCAGGTAGTCCGATTCATCACCCCAACTCCAGGTCGTGCTCTCCTCGCCCGTGTCGGATTCGGCACACCACGCCAATCCGTCGTAGACCCGACCGATCGGTAGCTGTGACCGCAGCGCGTCGACGGTGTCGGCGAAGGGCCGGGTGACGTCAAAGACCTCCTGCGACTTGTAATCTCGCTTGGTGGTGCCCTCGGGTAGCTGCAGTTCGGGAATCAATGTCGAACGGGCGGGCGAGGCCGACGGCGATGCGGGGGCCCGGTCCTCGGGCATGGGCGGACCGGAGTTGAACACGAGGACGCCGACGACGACAGCCAGCACGACGCAGACCCCGGCCGCCACCGCCGCCCACACCCATTTCGGTGTGCCGCGGTTCGGTCGCGGGCTGGTCCGCTCGGTCCAGCGGGATCCGTCGTAGTACCGCAGGCTGGGCTCTCCGCTGGGCTCCGGGTACCAGCCCGGCGGTGTGGCGTTCATCGGTCTCCTTCGGGGTCGGAGGAGTACCGGGTGGAAAAGACGCGTGCGGCGGTCGCGGCGGCCTGCTCCGGTGTGGGCATGTCCAGCTCGCGGATCAGACTGTCCCGCATGGCGGCCGGATCGTCACCCATCATGCGCACACCCTCGATGAGAAAGGCATGCAGCTCTGAGCGGGCGCGCTGGCGCGCGAGTTCGGCGATGACGCGCACCTCTTCGGCCAGTTCCCGTTCCGTCATCTGCGCGACGGCCGGCGCCAGCTCGACATTGTGGATCCGCCCGTTGAGGTAGACCGTGACCGAAACGGTGCCCGGCGGGTTGGTCACAGTGTACAGCGGCGACGTGAGCTCCTGCTCCGCGCCTTCCGCCAGGTCCGGAACGAAATCGTCGAAGGCTTCCAGCCCCGACCCGCCGAAGTGGCCCTCGACGTCGTCGTGTTCGTCGTCGTCCCACGGACGCCATGGACCGTCCACGTCAGCCCGGCGGCATCTGCTGGTCGAGTTTCGCTTTCTCCGCCGCGTCGGTGGCCGCGTACGTCTGCGCCGCGGTGCGAAGTTTCCCGGCCAGTTCGGTGCTGATGCCGGCGGTCTTGGTGCCCGCGGAATTGCGTGCGCCCTCTGCGCCCGTCACCGCCTCGCTGGTCACGGCGCAGATGAAGCCGTCCGTGCGGGCGACGTTGGCGCCGACACCCTGGACCACCAGCGTCGCGTCCGTAATGCCTGTCGCGGCGTTCTCCTGCCCGGTCGCAAGCGCCGAGATGGTCGGCCCGGAGATCTTGAGGTCCTCGCCGGCGGAGGCGGGGGCGTTGAAGTCGCCGGTGGAATCCTGTTGCACCGCACCGTCGGCCACCGACTGGTACCGCCCATCCGCGTCGCGGACGTCTGCGGCGTTGGTGTTGGCGTCGTCCTGCATGTCCAACATCTGGCTGCCCGCCTCCTTGAGCGCCATGCCCACCGCGAGCAACTCGGCCTCCATCTGAATGCCCTTACCCACCACCGGAATGACGCCCAGCGTCTGCGTGTACGTGCCGTACTCCGCGAGCCAGTTGTGCAGGTTGTCCAGGATGCGCCGGGTCTCGTTGAGCTGGTCGACCTCTCGGCTGATGACCAGGGCGACGTCGGAGTCGGCGCCACTGAGGACCGACAAGCGGTCCTCCTGGTCCTTGACGCGTCGTTCATAGGCCGCCGACGCCGACCCGCCCTCCCAGTTCGAGTCCGGATGCAGTTTCTGCTGCAGTTCCAGTTGATCGCGGAAATCGCCCGCCCCGGTGGCGAAGGCCTCGCCCGACTCGGTTCCCTCGGCGTCGTCGCCGGTGGCCCATCGCATCGCTTCGATGGCCCTCTGCCCGCCCTGGAGGATGGGTGTCGGCGCGATGGCCAGCGGCCCGGCGTACCTCTTGAGCGCCTTACCGAAGTCCACCAGCTTCTCGAGACCGGCTCGTATGGCGATCGTCTCGATGACCTGACCGGCCTGATTGATCTTGCCCGCAGCGTCCTTGACGAAGTCGAACACCTTGTCGGTGAATTCGAACAACCCCATGCGACGGCGCCCTTCCCTCGAGAAAAGACCCTAACAGCGGGCAAGTACGGTGCTGTGCACCAATTCGCTCGAGGTCGGTGGCGCCGACTTAGACGTGCGGCCCGACCGGATTCGACACCGTCAGCAGCACCGCCGAGTCCTCGATCGCCTGCAGGCCGTGCCGGGAGTTCGGCACGACGAGGTGATCGCCCGCGCTTCCCTCCCAATTGGTGGTCTGGTTGGTCAGTCGCACCCGGCCGTGCAACACCTGCAGGGTCGCTTCGCCGTTGGTTTCGTGCTCGTCGAGTGCCGAGCCTGCCGTCAGCGCGATGAGGGTCTGGCGCAGCGAATGCTCGTGTCCGCCGTAGACGGTGTGCGCGCTGCGACCGCTGCTGGCGGCGCGGGCCGTCTCGAGTTGTTCGCGTGCGAGTGCGGTCAGTGAGGTCTTGTTCATCGCAAGGCGTCCTTCCCGGACGATTCGAGGGCTGTCGATTCGCGGTGTGGCAGCGTCCACAATCCTCGCACGCGGCCAGCCCGGCAAGGCCGACGAGTTCGCCCGTGCCCACGCGGTTCCGGCCGGCAACCGTTAGCCTCCTTACCCATGACCCCACACCGTCGTCAGCGCGCGATCTCAGCCGGGAGGGCCGCCAAGATCGCCGTGGCGGGCGTCGCGGTCGGCCTGGGAACGTTGGTGCCCGCGGGCACGGCGAGCGCCCAACCCGCGGTTCCTCCCTTGCCGACGCCCGTCCCCGGCGCGCCCGCACCACCGCCCGGGCAGCCGTACGCGGTCGGTGTGGAGCAGGCGGCGCCGCCGCCCGCACCGCCGCCGGTCGGGCCGCCGCCGGTGCCGGAGATCGCGAACCCGCAGTACGGGCAGGGCTCGAGCCCGGGGCCGCTGGGGTTCCTGCGGGACGCCTGGCATCAGGCTCAGGACCCGTACGGCTTCACCAGCATGCCGCCCGGCCAGTTGCCCGCGGGCGCCCCGCCCCCACCCGGGGCCGGCCCGGCGCCGCAGCTGCCCCCCGGCTACACCTCGCTGACCGCCCCCGAGTCGAATGGCCCGCCGGTGGCGCCCAAGACGGAGACCGGCCCGCCGCTGCCGCCCGGCTACTACCCGCTCGACGGGCCGCCCCCGCCCGGGTATTTCGACGCGCCGCCACCGGCACCGCCCCCTGCGCCCGCGCCACCACCGATGATCTACGCGGGCCCGACCCCGACGCCATAGCGCGAACGCGTCGCATAGCGGGACCGCTCAACTCAGCGCGGGGATCACCTTCTGCTCGAACAACTCGATACCGGACCGGTCGTAGGCCGCTTCCGGGAAGTAGAGGATCGCGTACTCGCAGCCGAGATCGCGCATTCTGGTCAGCTTCTCGATGACCTGCTCCGGTGTGCCGCTGGCTGATTCGGGCGCGGTGACGGTGCTCAGCATGGCGTCGACGGCGGCTTCGTCGGCCTTGGCGACCTGCCGGTCCCGCACCCGGGCCACCCGGTCGGAGACCTCGGCCTCGGACTCGCCCATCACCGCGTTGAAGTTGGCCGACCGCACGATCGCGTCGTAGTCGGTGCCGGCGTCGCGGCAGTGGCCGGCGAGCACGTTCGACTTATGCGCGAAGCCGTCGGGTGCGGAGGTGAAATTGGTGTATTGGGCGTACTTCGCGGCGATCCGCAACGTCACCTTCTCACCGCCGCCGGCAATCCACAGCGGAATGCCGTTGCGCTGCAGCGGCTTCGGCTCGACGATCGCTCCGTCGACCTGATAGTGCCTGCCCTGCAGGCTGACCCTGCCGTCGCGCCAGGCGTCGCGCATGATCTGCACGCCCTCGTCGAGTCGCGCCAATCGCACACCGGCCGAGGGAAACCCGTAACCGTAGGCGCGCCACTCGTGCTCGTACCACCCACCGCCGATGCCCATCTGGATCCGGCCGCCGGAGATGACGTCGGTTGTGGCGGCCACCTTCGCCAGGTAGACGGGGTTGCGGTAGCTCATCGCGGTGCACATCTGCCCGAGTTTGATCCGCGACGTCGTCGCCGCATATGCCGACATCAGCGACCACGCTTCGTGGGTGGCCTCGGTGGTGGGCACCGGCACGGTGTGGAAGTGGTCGTAGACCCACAACGAATCCCAGGCGCTGCCGTCGACATAGGTGGCGAGGTCGCGCATCACGGGCCAGTGTTGCTCGGCTGGAATGTCCACCAGGTCGAGTCGCCAGCCCTGCGGGATGAACAATCCGAAGCGCATGGGAACCAACTCTAGGCGACGGCGACCCCACTAGTTAGCTGTTCTCGGCATAGTCATCAAGCAGGACATAGCCTTTCGGGCGTCGGCACCCGCCACGGACATCGCGCGATCCGCTTCGCTGACCAGCCACGGGTGTTATATGGTGTGGCTCACACAGATGAGTTGATGTGATCCACACCACACAGGAGGCGGCCGTGACCCGTGACCCGATTACGGGATTGGAAACGCACCCCATCCGTGCCGGCGGCGCGATCCATGTTCGCCGGTTCTACGTCCTCCTGCTCGCGGTCATCGCGATCGCCGCGATCGCCGGCATCGTCAGCACCGCCGCGATGGGGCAGACGCCGATCGCCATCGCGATCGGCATCGTCTCGCTCGCCTTCTTCTCCAGAATCGGCTGCTGAGGCTCGTTCTCGGACGATGACGGTGACCGGGACTAACCTGGCGGCATGGCCCTGTCCAAAGAAGAACGCGAACAGTTTCTGGCAGAACCCCACATCGCCGCGCTGTCCGTCAGTGCCGGCGACAAGCGCGGTCCGCTGACCGTACCCATCTGGTACCAGTACACCCCGGGCGGTGAGCCGTGGGTGCTCACCGGTGACGGCTCCCGCAAGCATCGGCTCATCGAGGCGCAGGGCGAATTCACGTTGATGGTCGAGCGTGTCGAGCCCTCCGTGCGCTACGTCGCCGTCGACGGGCCGGTGAGCCGCATCGAGGCCGCCACCGATGAGCACCTGGTCGAGTTGACCAAGCGCTATCTGGCCCCCGAGAAGGTCGACGCCTACCTCGAGTACGCCCGGCGCGAGCATGGCGAGAGCGTGGTGGTGTTCATGAGGCCGCAGCACTGGCTGTCATCCGACCTCGGATCGATCTGATCGACTTCTACCGGTTCGCGCTCTGCTCGTAAAGCGCTGCGACGGCGGGCAGGCTGACCTTCAGCGCCGGATTACGCGGCAACTCGTCGACGACCGCGAACGCGACGGGAACGGCGTACACGGGCAGCGAGCGGCGGATCAGTTCGGCGAGTTCGTCATCCGACGGGACCGGCGAACCGGGCGTCACCTCGATCGCCGCGAACGGTACCTCGCCGAGGCGCACGTCGGGCACCCCGACGACGCACGCGTCACGCACGGCGGGATGCGAGATCAGCACGTGCCGAACGGTTTCGGGCAGGATCTTGAACCCGCCGCGGTTGATCGCCCCGTCGGCGCGGCCGTGCAGGGTGACGAAGCCGTCCGCGTCGATCGAAGCGACGTCGGTGGTGCGGATCCAGTCGGGACCGATCGGTGCGACCTTCGCCTCGAGCAGGCCCTGCTCGCCGGCCGGCAACTCGACGCCGGTCTCGGCGTCGACGATGCGCAGTTGGGTGTCGGGAAGGGCACGACCGACGCTGTTCCGCTTGGCCGCCCCGAACTCCCGCTGCAGATCGGGCGTCCACGCGCACAGCGAACCGGCGAATTCCGTTGCACCGTAGGCCAATACGATCGGCACGCCGTACTTCGCCTCGAACTCGTCACGGGTATCGGGGTCCAACGGCCCCGAGGCACTGATCAGGAAGTCCAGCGACGCCAGGTCCTCCCTGGCGACGTCGGCGTCCAGCAACATCCGAATGACGGCGGGCTGCACCCCGGATCGGGTGATCCGGTGCTTCTTGACCGCGTTGACGTAGCCGTCGACGGTGAACCGCTCCAGCATCACGATGCGCCGCGCGTTGTAGACGCCGGCGATCAGTTGGCACACACCGATTCCACCGAACTGCCAGTACGCCATCTCGGGAGGGGCATCGGCGGGAGCGGATTCCCCACTGGTGACGCTGTATACGGTGCGCCGTAGCACCGGCGTCGGGATGGACTGGCGCTTCGGCGGGCCGGTGGTACCGCTGGTCAGGATCTGCAGTGCCACATCGGGTTCCACGACGGCGTGGCGGCGCGACCGGTCACGGCGTTCCAGCCCGGGCACCGCCGCGACGGTGGGCGATCGCAGCGAGATCGCCACGCCCGCACTGCCGGTGCGCCGGGCGGCATCGACGACGGGCGCCGTCCAGTCCTGCACATCGGCGATGACGGCGGACAGGTCGAGCTTCTCGATGTCGCGGCCGATCGCCTCCGCCGACTGGAACGAGTAGATCATCGAGACCGCCCGTCCGGCGGCCAGGAAGCCGATGATCGCCGCGGCGTGCGGCAGCCGGTTGCGCACCACGAGGCCGACCGGCGCGTCGTCGGCCACCCCCGCCTCACGGAGCAGCCGAGCGACCGCGTGGCCGTACGCGGCCACCTCGTCACCGGAGTACCACCGCCCCTCGAACTCGATGCAGGGCGCCTCGCCGTAGCCGGCCAGCCCCGCGGCGAACTCGTCGGTGAAGCTGTCGGGCACGGCTAGACGATACGGGAACTCATCAGCGGCCGGCCCGCGCGTCCATCGCCCGAGCGACATCGACGCCGCCACGCAGGCGCGTCTGGGTGTGCCTCGTTCTGCCGCTCTGGTCGATCAGCGTGCGTTCGAACAGTTGCTCTACCCCGGCCAGCACACCCTCGATGTAGGGCAGGTTCAGCGCGTACACCGCTTCGCCGAGGATCTCCCGGAGGTGGCGGGCCCCGAATCTCTTCCGGCGTCATGCCGAAATATTCGACGTAGCTCCGGTTGGCCACGATGTTGCGCAGATCGCGATACCAGTAACCGATCAGCCCGGGCAGCCGGTCGATCAGCCGCCGCAGCCGGTGGGTGTCGCCGACGTCGCCCAGCGGCGTCTCACCAACGCCGCTGCTCTGATCCATTGTTCCCGTCCCACGGGCCCGGTCAACGTGTCGAGTATCCGAGCCCAGCAGATGGCGGGAGTGCGAGGGTCTTTCGGCCCTTCTTGACCCGGCGAACACGAAACCCCGAGACGCCGCCAAAAGCCGCTCGCGGCGACATCCAGCTGCTGTCTCGGGGGTTCGCGTACCGCTGCTAGCTGGTCAGTGAGGCGGGCGGGGTGAAGCGGTCGCCGTACTTGGCGGCCAGTTCCCTGGCGCGGGCCACGAAGGCCTCCTTGCCGACACCGCCCGCGCCCTGGTAGCCGACGATGAACTGCGCCGAACCACCGGTGTAGGGCGGGAAGCCGATGCCCATGATCGAGCCGATGTTCGCATCGGCGGTCGACATGAGCACTCCCTCGTCGAGGCACTTCTGGGTTTCCAGCGCCTCGGCGAACAGCATGCGATCGATCATGTCCTGCAACGGAATCTGCGCGCTGCCGGACTTGAACGTCTCGCGCAGGCCCGGCCACAGGCCGGTGCGCTTGCCGTCGACGTATTCGTAGAAGCCGGCGCCCTTCAGCCGCGAGGGCCGGCCGATCTCGATCATCTTCTCGACAACCGCCTCGGCCGGGTGCGGCTCGTACGTGCCGCCCGCGGACTCGACGCCCTTGCGGGTGGCGACGGCGATCTTGTGCATCAGCTCGAGGTTGAGCTCGTCGGACAGCTGCAGCGGCGCCGCCGGGTAGCCGGCCTGCGCACCCGCCGCCTCGATGCTGGCGGGCTCCACGCCCTCGCCCAGCATCGCCAGCGCCTCGTTGACGAAGGTGCCGATCACGCGGCTGGTGAAGAAGCCACGGCTGTCGTTGACGACGATCGGGGTCTTGCCGATCGCCAGCGTGTAGTCGAACACGCGGGCCAACGCTTCGTCAGAAGTCTTCTCGCCCTTGATGATCTCCACCAGCGGCATCTTGTCGACCGGTGAGAAGAAGTGGATGCCGACGAAGTCCTCCTGGCGCTTCACCCCGGCCGCCAGACCGGTGATCGGAAGCGTGGAGGTGTTCGACCCGAGCAGCGCGTTGGGCTCGACGACGTCCTCGATCTCACCGAACACCTTGTGCTTGAGGTCCTGGTCCTCGAACACCGCCTCGACGACGAAGTCGACGCCCTTGAGGTCCGCGGCGTCACCCGTCGGGGTGATGCGAGCCAACAACGCATCGGACTTCTCTTGTGTGGTGCGACCCCGCTCGAGCGCCTTGGCCTCCAGCTTCTCGGAGTAGCCCTTGCCCTTCTGCGCGGCCTCGAGACTGACGTCCTTGAGCACCACCTCGAAGCCGGCCTTGGCCGACACGTACGCGATGCCCGCGCCCATCATGCCCGCGCCCAGCACGCCGATCTTGTTGATCTTGACCGGCTCGATGCCGTCCGGGCGGCTGCCGCCGCCGTTGATGTACTGCAGGTCGAAGAAGAACGCCTGGATCATGTTCTTGGCGGTCTGCCCGGTGACCAGCTGGGTGAAGTAGCGGCTCTCGATGCGCGACGCGGTGTCGAAGTCGACCTGCGCGCCCTCGACGGCCGCGTCCAGGATCGCCCGCGGGGCCGGCATCGGCGCACCCTTGAGCTGCTTCTTCAGCAGCGCCGGGAACGACGGCAGGATGCCCGCGAGGCCCGGCGACGCGGGAGTGCCGCCAGGCATCTTGTAGCCCTTGGCATCCCACGGCTGGGTGTGGGCATCGGGGTTGGCCTTGATCCACGCCTTCGCGGCGGGCACGAGCTCGTCGACACTGCCGACGAGTTCGTCGACCAGGCCGGTCTCCTTGGCCTTGGCCGGCTTGAACCGGGTGCCCTGGCTCAGCACCTCCATGAACGCCTTCTGGATGCCGAACATCCGCACGCTACGCGTGACGCCGCCCGCGCCGGGCAGCAGGCCGAGCGTCACCTCGGGGAAACCGACGACCGCGCCGGACACGTCGGCGATGATGCGGCGGTGACACGCCAGGCAGATCTCCAGACCGCCACCGAGTGCGGCGCCGTTGATGGCCGCGACGACAGGCTTGCCGAGGGTCTCGAGGGCGCGTAGATCACGCTTGATGCCCTCGACCTCGTCGAAGAATTCGCCTGCGTTCTCCGGGCCGGCCTGGATGATGGTGTTCAGGTCGCCACCTGCGAAGAAGGTCTTCTTCGCGCTGGTGATGACGACGCCGGTGATCGAATCCTTCTCGGCGACAAGGCGTTCGACCGTCTTATGCATGGACTCGCGGTAGTGCTCGTTCATCACGTTGGCCGAACCGGTCGGGTCGTCCAGCGTCAGGGTGACGATGCCGTCGGCATCCTTGTCCCACTGAATGGTGTTCTCTGCCATTACTTTTCCTTAAACTCGCTCGATGATGGTGGCCACGCCCATGCCGCCGCCGACGCACAGCGTGATCAGCGCGCGACGGGCATTGCGACGCTCGAGCTCGTCGACCATGGTGCCGGTGATCATGGCGCCGGTGGCGCCCAGCGGGTGGCCCATCGCGATGGCGCCACCATTGACGTTGAGCTTCTCGTCGGGGATGTTCAGGTCCTTCTGGAACTTGAGCACCACCGAGGCGAAGGCTTCGTTCAGCTCGAACAGGTCGATGTCGTCGACGGTCAGGCCGGCGCGGTCGAGCACCTTGCGGGTCGCCGGCGTCGGGCCGGTCAGCATGATGACCGGATCGCTGCCGCTGGTCGCGGTCGCCACGATGCGCGCCCGTGGGGTCAGATTTTGAGCCTTCCCTGCACTTTCTGAGCCGACGAGCACCAGCGCGGCGCCGTCGACGATGCCGGAGCTGTTGCCGCCGGTGTGGACGTGGTTGATCTTCTCGATCCAGTGGTACTTCTGCAGCGCCACATCGTCGAAGCCGCCCATCGCACCGATCCCGTCGAACGCGGTCTTGAGCTTGCCGAGGCTCTCGACGGTGGTGTCGGGCCGCATGTGCTCGTCGTGGTCGAGGACGACCAGGCCGTTCTGGTCGCGCACCGGCACGACCGACTTGGCGAAGTAGCCGCCCGACCACGCCGCGGCGGCGCGCTCCTGCGACCGCGCCGCGTACGCGTCGACGTCCTCGCGCGAGAAGCCCTCGATGGTGGCGATCAGGTCGGCGCCGATGCCCTGCGGGACGAAGCCGATGGTGTAGTTGGTCTCGGGGTCGGTCGCCCAGGCGCCGCCGTCGGAGCCCATGGGCACGCGGCTCATCGACTCGACGCCGCCGGCGAGCACCAGGTCGTCCCAGCCCGAGCGCACCTTCTGCGCGGCGGTGTTGACCGCCTCCAGGCCGGATGCGCAGAACCGGTTGAGCTGCACGCCGCCGGTGGTGTCTGGCAGGCCCGCGGCCAGCACCGCGGTGCGGGCGATGTCGCCGCCCTGGTCGCCGACCGGCGAGACGACGCCGAGGATGACGTCGCTGATCAACGTCTCGTCCAGGTCGGGGTGGCGCCGCCGGATCTCGTCGATCAGGCCGGTGACCAGGTTGATCGGCTTGATCTCGTTGAGCGCACCGTTCTTGTTCTTGCCGCGTGGGGTGCGGATGGCCTCGTAGATGAAGGCTTCTTCAGACATGAAGGAATTTCCTGTTCAGCTGGGGTTACGGGATGCCTGCCCGCGTGGGCGGCGGTCCTCCGTCCGGCAGCCTAACAGTTTCGGCCAACCTGTTGGTTGGGCAGTCACCCCGCCGAGTGGCCACTTAGTCGACGCGGGGGCATCGCTCAACTGGCAACTCGGCGCTCGGCCAGCGTCGGGTAGTCGATGTAGCCGGCCGGCCCCGACGCGTAGAAGGTCGCGGGGTCCGGCTCGTTGAGCTCTGCGCCGAGGATGAGGCGGTCGACGAGGTCGGGGTTGGCCAGGAACGCCCGGCCGACCGCCACCGCGCTGACGGCTCCCCACTCGACGAAGCTGTCCAGCTGGCAGAAATCGGTGTCGGTTCCGCGGCCCGTGTTGAGCACCAGGGTGTCCGACCACAGCGCGCGGATGACGCCGAAGGTGGGATCGGTCGGGCCGATCAGCAGGTGAAGGTACGCGATGCCCAGTCCAGCGATGCGGTTCAGCAGGGCCTCGTAGGCGCTGACCTCGTCGATCTCGGACATGGCGCCCGCGGTGTTGCCGGGCGAGATGCGCAACCCGACGCGGCCGGCGCCGATCTCGTCCACCACCGCCTCGACGACCTCGGCGGTCAACCGGGCGCGGTTCTCCGGCGACCCGCCGTAGTGGTCGATGCGCCTGTTGGTCACGTCGGAGAGGAACTGGTGCAGCAGGTACCCGTTCGCGGAGTGGATCTCGACGCCGTCCATGCCCGCGTCGACGGCTCGGCGGGCGGCGGCGCGGAACTGCTCGACGATCACCGGGATCTCGCCGGTATGCAGCGCGCGCGGCACCGGCAACGGCCGCTTACCCGACGGGGTGTGCGCGCTCATCCCGGCGGCGATCGCCGACGGCGCGACGGACTCCAACCCGCTGATCTCCGGATGTGCCATTCGGCCCACATGCCACAACTGCACGAACATCCGGCCGCCTGCGGAGTGCACCGCGTCGGCGATGCCGGCCCACTTGTCCTGGTGGCGGTCGGTGTGGATGCCCGGCGTGTTCACGTACGCGCCGTTGGCGGCCGCCGACACCGCGGTGGCCTCGCTGATGATGATCCCCGCCGAAGCCCGCTGCGAGTAGTACTGGGCGGCCAGGTCGGACGGGGTGCCGTCGGCCTGCGCGCGCGAGCGGGTGAGGGGTGCCATGAAGATCCGATTGGCGGCGACGGTGTCACCGACCCGCACCGGCTCGAGGAGAGACGCGTCAAGATCGAATTTGAAGGCCACGGGCTCCTCAGCGTCGCGCAGCCCGGATTCATTCCTGGCCTACGCTCGACCACCATGACGGTGAAGCGGCTGCAGCCCTACGCGGTCACGATCTTCGCCGAGATGTCGGCGCTCGCGGCGCGCATCGGCGCGGTCAATCTCGGCCAGGGCTTCCCTGACGAGGACGGGCCGCCCGAGATGCTGAAGATAGCCGAGAACGCGATCGCCGAGGGCGTCAACCAGTATCCGCCCGGGCTGGGCATCGCGCCGCTGCGGGAGGCCATCGCCGCCCAGCGCGGGCGGACGTACGGCACCGTATACGACCCCGACACCGAGGTGCTGGTGACCGTCGGCGCCACCGAGGCGATCGCGTCGGCGGTGCTCGGCCTGATTGAGCCCGGGTCGGAGGTGCTGCTGATCGAGCCGTTCTACGACTCCTACTCCCCCGTGCTCGCGATGGCGGGTTGCGAACGGCGGGCGGTGCCGATCGTCCAGAATGGCCGTGGTTTCCGCATCGACGTCGACGGCCTGCGCGCCGCGGTGACGGCGAAGACCAGGGCGCTGATCCTCAACTCCCCGCACAACCCGACCGGCATGGTGGCCACCGACGCGGAACTGCGGGCGCTGGCCGAGTTGGCCGTCGAGACCGACCTGCTGGTGATCACCGACGAGGTGTACGAGCATCTGGTGTTCGACGGGCGGACCCACCTGCCGCTCGCGAACTATCCCGGGATGGCAGATCGCACGGTCACCATCTCCAGCGCGGCGAAGATGTTCAACGTCACCGGCTGGAAGATCGGATGGGCCTGCGGCGCAGCCGATCTCATCGCCGGCGTGCGTGCGGCCAAGCAGTATCTGACCTATGTCGGCGGGTCGCCGTTCCAGCCCGCGGTGGCGCACGCGCTGAACAACGAGCGGGCGTGGGTGGCCGCACTTCGGGATTCGCTGCAGGTCAAGCGCGACAGGTTGGGCACCGCGCTGACCGACCTGGGGTTCGAGGTGCACGACAGCGACGGCACCTACTTCCTGTGCGCCGACCCTCGCCCGCTGGGGTTCACCGACAGCGCCGCGTTCTGCGCCGAGTTGCCGCATACCGCGGGCGTGGCCGCCATCCCGATGTCAGCGTTCTGCGACACCGGCGCCGAGCACGCCGGTGCGTGGAACCACCTGGTGCGCTTCGCATTCTGCAAAAGCGATGACACCCTCGACGAAGCGATCCGCCGACTGCAGGTGCTGCGCCGACGCTAGCGCCGGGTCTGCTTCCAGCGATCGATGACGGCCGGCAGCTCAGTGAGCAGAAAAGAGTAGAAATCGCGCATCTCGGTGAGCCGGTGGTGCGCGGCGCTGCCCGGTGAGGTGGCGGCGATGCCGTCGGCGGCCGCCTGCTGAATCGCGGCGAGGATGGTGTTCTGCGTCGTGTACAGCACCGCCCAGGCGTCGTCGCGCAGCCGGTAGTGGTCGCGGCGGCTGCCCGGCGCGGGCACACGCTCGACCAACCCCACCGAAATGAGCATCTTGACCGCGCCGGATATCGCGCCCGCGCTCGCACCCAACCGGTCGGCCAACTCGCCGGCCGTCATCGTCGACTGTTCGGTGAACAGCAGTGCGGCCAGCACGCGCGACGTCATCCGCTGCAGGCCATGACTGCTCAGCACCAGTGCGAGCGCTTCCGCAGCGTCTAGCGGGTCGGGGGCCTCCGCCATGTCCATCCTTGCCGTACCGCAGTATTCACAAATTTCTGAAAGTTCAGTATAGTGCTTCGAGGTGCTCCGGGAAGTCTGGTCGGAATGAATACCCGCACGCGGGTCGGACGTGAGCCGACCCGCCGTTCCCGAAAGGTCGAGCACCACGATGAATCACCGTGGCACGTCGTCTCCGTCCGCTGAGTCCGACGTCGTCATCGGCGTCCGTGACCTGTCCTTCGCTTACCCCGGCGCCGAGCATCCGGCCGTGCGCCGGATGGACTTCGAGGTCGGACGCGGGGAGATCTTCGGCTTCCTCGGCCCCAGCGGCGCCGGAAAGTCGACGACCCAGAAGCTGCTGATCGGCCTGCTCCGCGGGCACCGCGGCGACATCGCCGTATGGGGTCGCGAACCTGCGGCATGGGGGCGGAACTACTACGAGCGCATCGGCGTCTCGTTCGAGCTGCCCAACCACTACGGGAAGCTCACCGCAGCAGAGAACCTGCGCTTCTTCGCCTCGCTCTACGAAGGACCCACCCGGGATCCGCTCGAGCTGCTGGACATGGTCGGCCTCGGCGAGGACGCCGACTCCCGGGTCAGCACCTTCTCGAAGGGCATGCAGATGCGGCTGACCTTCGCCAGGTCCCTGCTCAACGAACCCGAGCTGCTGTTCCTCGACGAACCGACGTCGGGCCTCGACCCCGTCAACGCCCGCAACGTCAAGGACATCGTGCTCGACCTGAAATCGGGGGGCCGCACGGTGTTTCTCACCACGCACGACATGGCCACCGCCAACGAGCTGTGTGACCGGGTCGCGTTCGTCGTCGACGGCGCCATCGTGGCCCTCGACACGCCGACCGAGCTGAGAATCGCCCGGAGCAAGCGGCTGCTGCGGGTCGAATATCGAGGGCTCAACGGCGATCTCGTGGCAGAGGAGTTCGCGATGGACGGGCTGGCCGACGATCCGCATTTTCACGCGGTGCTGCGCGATCACCACGTCGAGACCATCCACAGCCGCGAAGCCACCCTCGACGATGTGTTCGTGGAGCTGACCGGCAGGACGTTGGCATGACGCGACTGGTGAGCGCGGTGCGCCTGGAAGTCGTTCTCCAGAACCGCCAACGGTTCCTGCACGCCGCGATGTTCTCGGGGTTGATCTGGCTGGCCGTCCTGCTGCCGATGCCGTCGGGATTGCGTGCGGTGGCCGAACCCTATGTGCTTCTCGGTGACATCGCGATCATCGGGTTCTTCTTCATCGGCGGGTCGGTGTTCTTCGAGAAGCAGGAGCGCACGCTCAGCGCGGTGATCTCGACCCCGTTGCGGTTCGGCGAGTACCTGGCCGCCAAAGTGTCCGTGCTGTGCGCACTGTCGCTGGTGGTCGCGGTCACGGTGGTGACGATCGCCCATGGGCAGGCCTACCGGCCGGCGCCGATGCTGGCCGGAGTGCTGCTCGGCAGTGTGCTCATGCTGCTGACGGGGTTCATCACGTCGCTGCCGTTCACGTCGGCCAGCGACTGGTTTCTGTTCGGCATCGTGCCGATCGCGGTGATGAACACCCCGATCCTGCACTACTCGGGGTTGTGGCCCAATCCGGTGCTCTACGCGATCCCGACACAGGGACCGTTGATGTTGCTCGGCGCCGCGTTCGATCAGGTACACCTGGCGCCATGGCAGGTCGCTTACGCGATCGTCTACCCGCTGTTGTGCATGGCAGTACTCACCGAGGTGGCGCGGGCGATGTTCGACCGGCACGTCATCGGCAAGGCGGGCGCATGATGGCGACGACGGTTATGCGAGCGTGGAAGGCATTCGGCCGCAATGACCTTCGAGGCGCCTATCGCGATCCGCTGCTGGTGATGTTGGTGCTCGCCCCGGTGATCTGGACCACCGCGGTCGCGGTCCTCACGCCGCGTGTCACGACGATGCTCCACGAGCGCTACGACTTCGACCTGGTGCCCTACTATCCGCTGATCCTGACCGGGTTCCTGCTGCTCACCAGCATCATCATCGCAGGGGCACTGGCCGCGTTCCTGATCCTCGACGAAGTCGACGCGGGAACGCTGCTGGCGCTGCGGGTGACACCCGTCCCGCTGTCGACGTTCTTCGGCTACCGTGCAGCAACGGTGATCGCGGTGACGACCGCCTACGTCATCGCCACGCTTTCCTTCAGCGGGATACTGCGGCCGGGCTTGTACCCGGCGCTCGTCCCCATCGGAGTACTGGCCGGTTTGTCCGCGGTCGTCACCCTGCTGTTGATCGTCGCGATGGCGGGCAACAAGATTCAGGGCCTGGCCGCGGTGCGTGGGCTGGGCATGCTCATCGCCGGACTGCCCTGCCTGCCGTGGTTCGTCGACTCCCCGTGGAACCTCGCGTTCGGGGTATTGCCCCCGTACTGGGCGGCCAAGGCGTTCTGGGTCGCCGACACGGGTGGCACATGGTGGCCCTACCTGCTGGCCGGCGCTGCCTACAACGTGGCCATCGCGTGGCCGCTCTTCCGCCGCTTTCAGGCCCGCAACACATGAGCCTCACCCACTCGTGTCGCGTCGGCGGTAGCCGCCGATGCCCACGGCCGACAGCGCCGCGGCGACGGCCACGAACACCGCCGTTGCGGTCCAATTCGGCGCTGCCGCAGGGGTGGCCGCCACGTGGACGAACGGCGACGCATTCGACACCCAGTCCGGCGCGCCCACACTGTCGGCGACGACGTTCAGCAGGAATCCGCCGACGACCGGCACCGCCCCCACGGCCGTCACCGCGCCGGGCGTCCATCCGACCGCGAGCGCTGCGGCGCCGAGGGCCAGTCCGGAGACGGGTGCCGTGTTCAGTGCACCAGCGAGAGCATCGGCGAATCGCAATGGCGCACCGGTGAAGACGGTGCCCACCCACATCGCCACCGCTGCGACGGCGTGCAGTGTCAGCACACCGGCGACCGCCACGGCGATCTCCACGCCCAGCAACCGGGTCCGGGACACCGGTGCGGCGAGAACCAGTGTCGAGCGCCCATCCCGTTCGTCGGCCACCATGGCCGCCAACCGCGTCGCGGCATAGAGCCCGGCGGGAATGGCCAACAGGCCGAACAGTGCGGCGGCGAAGCCCGTCGCGGTGTCCAGCCCGCCGACTCCCGCGGCGGCGGCCAGTTCCGCGAAACGTGGGTTCTGGGCGAAGAAATCCAGGACCGAGGCGATCATCGCACCGACGACGACGAAGTAGGCGCCGATCCCGACGATCCAGCCGAGGGTCGGCCGGATGGCGCGGCGGACCGCGAAGCCACCGACGGACCCGAGCAGGTGTGTCCGCGGGGCGCGACGGCTGCGGATCGCGATCCAGCCGCCGCCCACATCGCGACCGCGCGCACCCGCCACTGCCACCGCACCGGCCGCCGCGGCGAGCAGCGCCAGCACCATCAGAGGCAGCACCCTGTTGTCCGCGTACGGCGCCGCACGCGAGATCAAGCCGAACGGCGTCAGCCATGCCGCGAATGACAGCGCATCGATGCCGTCGGCCACCATCCGCAGCAGCACCGCCACGCCGAGCACGCCGACAGCTGCCCCGACCGCCGAGGGTCTGCTCGGCATCAGTTGTGCCGCAGCCAGACCCACTGCGCCGAACGTTGCGGTGACTCCCAGCACGCCGATCGCATAGACGGCCGCGCCGGTCGGCTCCGTGCCGGCGGCGACCAGCGCCGCACCCGTCGCCAGACCGATCATCACGGCTGCGCCGACGACCGCGGCCAGGCAGCGCAACACGGCGTCGACTGTCCGTAACCGGCCGGCCAGCAGGAAATCCCATCGGCCGGCGTCCTCCTCCCCGCGGGTGATGCGGATCGCGCCGAGCATCAACCAGACGCCGGCGAGGATCATCAGCGGTGTCCCGGTGCGCCATACGGTGAAGCCGCCGGGATCGTCGAGTGCCACCGCCGGACCGAACAGCACCCGGATGGCCGGATTGCTCGCGAGGGCCTGCACGGCGCGTTCGCTCATCTCGCCCTGGAAGGCCGACTGATACTGCGCGGCAACAAGTGCCGACATTCCCGCACAGATCACGGTGACGATCAGCGCGCCCCGGCGCAACTGCCGGACGGCCAATCGGCCGACCGCACTGCCTGCCGGCGGCAGTTTACCCGCAGCCGGCGCGGCCGTCAGCGTGGCGGCGGTCATCGCACCGGCTCCCCGTAGTAATCGAGGAAGATCTCCTCGAGGGTCGGTTCCCGCATCGCCAGGGCTATGACCTCGGTCGCGGCGAGTGCTCCCAGCGCCTCGGCGGGAGCGCCGGACAGGCTGAAGCGCAACCGGTCTCCCGGCAGACGAACCATATCCGACACGCCTTCGACCGCATCCAGCGGTGGCTCGGGCCCCCGGTAGCTCACCTCCACCACGGTGCGCCGCAGCCGGCGCAGGTCGGCGATGGTGTCGATCTCGACCAGCCGTCCGGCGCGCAGGATAGCGACGCGGTCGCAGACGGCCTCCACCTCGGCCAACTGGTGCGAACTCAGGAAGATCGTCTGGCCGCGATCGCGTGCTTCATCGACACAGCGGCGAAACTCCCGCTCCATCAACGGGTCAAGACCGATGGTCGGTTCGTCGAGCACCAGCAGGGGTGCCCGGGTGGAGAACGCGGCAACGAGCGCGACCTTCTGCCGATTGCCCGTCGAGTAGGTCTTGCCCGGCCGGTCGAGGTCGAGATCGAACCGGCCCACCAAATCCGTGCGGTAGGCCGAGTCGACACCCGGTCCGATGTTGCCGAGCAACTCCAACGTCTCGGCCCCGGTCAGGTTCGGCCACAGCGCGACGTCGGCCGGTACGTAGGCCACCATGCGGTGTGCGCGCCGCACATCGCTTGCATCGCAGCCGAAGATCGCGGCTCGACCGGACGTCGGCCGGATGAGTCCGAGGATCAGCCGGATCGTCGTGGATTTTCCTGCGCCGTTGGGGCCCAGGAAGCCGAAGACCTCCCCCGCGGTAACCGTGAGTTGCAGGTCATCGACGGCGACCAGGGACCCGAAACGTTTGGTCAGGCCATCGGTCTGGATGGCGGTGACGAGAGGAGCGCGCGCAGGCGCGTTTGAATCAGGTAGCACGGTGAGCCTTTCACGAGTCGGACCATTGACCGCCGACCAGACTTCCCGGCTCACCTGCGGTCAGAATGTACTCCTCCCCCCCGTCCGGCACCAGAGGATTACTCGCCCAGCACCCGTCGCCGCAATCCCTCAGTGGCGGCGTCGATCACCGACTTACCCGCCCTTTTGATGAGGAAGTCCGGATAGAAGGAGTCGGGTTCGACGGTGATGTCGACCCGCACGACGGTGGAGGTGCCGGTGTGGTCGGGCCGCAGCCGGTACTCGACGTGCTGAGCGTACTGCTGAGAGGTCCGCTCCGCATCCCACACCAACCAGTCCGGGCCCCAACGGTATTCGAGCACCTCCTCGTCGAGCCGGCCGAGCACCTTGACCGCGATGCGAACATGGTGCGGGCGACCGTCGGCGTAGGTGTCGAGCACCTCGGCGCGCCGGTAGGCGGGGTGGTAGGTCGGCAGGGAACCGACGTCTGCCAGCGCGTCCATGATCGCGTCCGGCGGCGCCTCGATCACGATCTCTCGCGATGTTCGGACGGCCACGGCGCTCCTAGGTCGTACCGACCGCCATCACCTGTCTGCGCAGGCTCTCGGTCGCGATGTCGAGCACCATCTTCTTGGCACGGCGGATGATGAACTCGGGGATGGGCGCGGCCAGGTCGAGGACGATGTCGAAGCGTACCCGGGTGCGGTCCTCACCCACCGGGGTGAGGTTGTACTCCACATGCTGACCGCGCTGCTGCAGGGTCGCCTCGGCATCCCAGACCATCCAGTTGTCACCCCAGTGGTACTCGAGGAGTTCCTTGTCGGTGATGCCCATGATCTTGAACGTGGCCTTGACGTGGTGCGGCCGGCCGTCGGGATGCCGGTCGAGCACCTCGGTGGACTTGTGCAGTGGCGACCACGACGGCACCGCCTCGATATCGGCGAGGGCAGCCATGATCGCGTCCTTCGGCGCCTCGAAAACCACTTCCCGCGATGCCTGCACGGCCATGGGGCAAATCGTAGCTAAGCCAAAGCCCTCATGCATAGGGTTATTCAGCTAATTATCAATCCCAGTCAATATCACCGAGGGTGGTGACGGCCTGCGGGGGCGGACCCACCGGTGCTGCGGGTGTACGTGAGAACCGCGGCGCGGGTGCAGCCTGATCGACGCCGTTGGCTTGCAACAGAGTTGATCGTGCACGTAAATGCTCGTTCTGCGCGGCCTCGGTCCAAGTGAGCACCGGTGTGACACAGGCGTCGGTACCGGCGAACACCGCAGTCCACTCGTCCCGGGTCTTGCTCGCAAACCGCTGCGCAAACAGCCTGTGCATTTTTGGGAACGCCGCTTTGTCCAGTTGGTTCGGCACATCCTCGGCCGTGAGACCGAGCCCGGCCAGCAGAGGGGCGAAGAACTGCGGTTCGATGGCGCCGACGGCCATGAACTTGCCGTCGGCGGTCTCGTAGGTGCGGTAGAACGGCGCGCCGCCGTCGAGCAGAAACGACTCGCGCTCGTCGCGCAGGGTGCCCGTCGCCTTCATGGTCCACGCCATCTGCGCGAGCACCGACACCCCGTCGACCATGGCCGCGTCGATGACCTGGCCCTGACCGGAGCGCTCCCGCTCGTAGAGTGCGGCGACGATGCCGAGCAGCACGAACATCGACCCGCCCCCGAAGTCGGCGACCAGGTTGAGCGGCGCGACGGGCGGCCGGTCCCGGTAGCCGATCGCCGACAGTGCCCCGGTCTGCGACAGGTAGTTGATGTCGTGGCCGGCGGTGTGCGCCATCGGGCCGTCCTGGCCCCAGCCGGTGATCCTGGCGAAGATCAACCGTGGGTTGCGTGCCGCGCAGTCGTCCGGGCCGATGCCGAGACGTTCGCAGGTGCCCGGCCGGAACGCGTCGATCAGCACGTCGGCCCTGGCGACGAGGGCGAGCAGCGCCTGCGGGTCCTTCTTCACGTCGAGGTCGACGACCCGCTTGCCGCGGTGCAGCAGGTCGACGTTCTCGGCGGGCATCTGCAGTCCGCCGGGCCTGCGCACCCGCACCACGTCCGCGCCGAGGTCGGCGAGCACCATCGCCGCATGCGGTCCGGGGCCGATGCCGCCGAGTTCGATGACCCGCACGCCCGCCAGTGGTCCGCTCATGCGTCGTGAGAGTACTGGCGCGCGCCGGGCGAACCTCGCCTGTCGACGGCGTCAATATCGCCCCGTGTTCGCTGTTGCCCGCCATATCCTTCGCCTAAGGGGCGGCCCCGATGCCCCCGAGCGGTGATGCTGAGATGACAGTGGATGTGGTGACCTGCGGGTCGTGCGGGACTCGCCTGCGGGCGAACGCCAAGTTCTGCGACGAGTGCGGCATCCCGGCTGCGGCTCTCGTCGACACCGCCCAGTACAAGCAGGTGACCGTGCTCTTCGCCGACGTCGTGCGCTCGATGGACATCGCGGCCGCAGTGGACATGGAGCGGTTGCGCGAGATCATGACCGAGGTAGTGGAGCGGTCGGCGGCCGTGGTGCGTCGGTACGGTGGGACCGCCGAACCCAACGGTGACGGCGTGATGGCACTGTTCGGCGCTCCGGTTGCCCTGGAGGATCATGCCTATCGAGGGTGCCTGGCGGCGCTGGCCATCCAGGAGGAGGCCGACCGGTTGGCCGCCGAGATGCGACGCCTCGACGGTGTGGCCCTGAAATTGCGGGTTGGCCTCGATTCGGGTCGGGTGATCGCAGGTGAGCTCGGTTCGGGGTCCCTGGGATACGCCGCGACCGGCGAGCACGTCGGACTTGCGCAGCGGATGGAATCGGCGGCGCCACCGGGCGGGGTGATGTTGTCGGAGGCGACTGCCCACCTCGTCGAGCAGGCGGCGATGCTGGCTGAACCCGAGTGGGTGCGGATCAAAGGGAAGGACGAACCGGTTCGCGCGCATCGACTGCTGGCGATAGGCGCGCGAGACGTCGTCGGGCACGCTGATGCGCGCTTGGTCGGAAGGCGTTGGGAGATGGCGGCCCTCGAAGCTCTCTTGGACCGCGCAGTCGGTGGCCGCGGCGGTGTTGTCAATGTGCTGGGGACAGCCGGCATCGGCAAGAGTCGCGTCGCGCGCGAGATCGCGGCGCTCGCCGCCGGTCGCGGAGTCGAGGTTTTCTGGGCCTTCTGCGAGTCGCATGCCCGCGATATTCCGTTCCATGCGGTGACGCGACTGCTGCGAGCGGCCAGCGGCGTGGCCGGCGTTGACGGCGAGACCGCCCGTGCGCGGCTGCGAACCGGTGTTCCTGCCATTGCGGATGCACAGGATCTGCTGCTACTCCATGACTTGCTCGGCATCGCCGACCTCGACGTGCCGCTGCCCCAGATCGACCCCGATGCACGGCGCCGGCGATTGACTGCACTGATCAACACGATGATGCTGGCACGGACCAGGCCATCGCTGTACATCGTCGAGGATGCGCACTGGATTGATCCGTCGAGCGAGTCGATGCTGGCCGACCTGCTCTCCGTCATTCCGCGTACGCCGTCGATGGTGTTGATCACCTGCCGCCCAGAATACGACGGCGCGCTCACCCGGGTGCATGGCTCTCAGACGATAGATCTTGCAGCATTAGGCGATTCGGATACCGCGACGCTCATAGACGAGCTACTGGGGTCGGACCCCTCGGTCGCTGCGCTGGCGACGATAATCGCCGACCGAGCCGACGGGAACCCATTCTTCGGCGAAGAGATGGTGCGCGAACTCGTGCAGCGCGGCGTTCTCACCGGCGAGCACGGCGACTACGTCTGCAGGACCGATGTGGCAGAGCTCAGCGTGCCGGCGACGGTTCAGGCGGCCATCGAGGCGCGCATCGACCGGCTGGGCGCCCCGGCCAAGCAGACGTTGAACGCGGCATCGGTGATCGGGGTCCGCTTCGAGGCCGACCTGCTCGCCGCGCTGAAGATAGATGCGGTGGTCGATGAGCTACTCAGCGCGGAGCTGATCGATCAGGTGCGGTTCACCCCGCACGCCGAATACGCCTTTCGCCACGCCTTGATCCGAGCCGTGGCTTACGAATCGCAACTCAGGTCAGATCGCGCTCAGTGGCATCTGCGCTTGGCCGCTGCGATCCAAGAGCGCGCGCCGGAGTCGGTGGAAGAGAACGCGGCGCTGATCGCCGAACATCTCGAGTCCGCGAACGAACTGCATGCAGCGTATGGCTGGCAGATGCGCGCCAGCACCTGGTCGCGCAACCGTGACCTCGGCGCCGCCCGCCTCAGCTGGGAGCGCGCAAGCCGCATAGCCGACCTCTTGTCCGAGGACGACCCCGATCAGCTGTCGATGCGCATCGCCCCGCGAACCATGCTGTGCGCCACTGACTGGCTGACCAAGCCAGTCCAGAAGGGCTGGGGCCGTTTTGCGGAGTTGCGCGAGTTGTGTAACGCGGCCGGCGACAAGGTCTCGCTGGCCGTCGGTATGACCGGGCTGGCAAGTGAGCTCCTCTACACGGGACGCGCCGGCGAGGGCTCGCGCCTCGCATCCGAACAGATGGCGCTGCTCGAGTCCATCGGCGATCCGAACTTGACAACGGGATTGGCATTCTTAGCGTTCGCCAACTGGTTCAATACAGGGGAATTCGGTGAGATCCTGCGGTGGACGCAGACAGTCGTCGACCTCGCGGACGACAACCCGGACAAGGGTGGCGGGTTCGGTATCGGATCACCGCTGGCAGTCGCGCTGACGTTCCGCGGCGTAGCTCGGGCTTGGCTGGGTCGTCCCGGATGGCGGCAAGACTTGCGCGACGCAATCGCGATCGCCCGAACAAGCGACGCCACAACCCTTGCCCTCGTCGTTTCCTGGACCTGTGTGCCGGTTGTCCACGGCGTCCTTCGGGCCGACGATGCCCTGCTGCGGGCGCTCGATGAGGCGGTGCTAACCGCTCAGCGTGCCAGCGCAGATTTCGCAGTGACGGGCGCGCAGTTCGCGCTGGGTATCGCGCTGGTATACCGCGACTCCGCAGATGACGGTCGCCGTGGGCTGGAGTTGTTGGTGAAGGCCCGCGACATGTGGCTGCCCGACAGAGCCCCCTCGCTGGTGCCGGTCGCGGAGGTGTGGGCTGCCCGGGAGAGGGCGAAGAGCAGCGATATCGATGCGGCGATCCCGGTGATGCGCCAAGCCGTCGATGAGACGCACGCCGCAGGCCGGATCGGGTGGACCTTTTGCGGGATCGGCGTTCTGGTGGAGACGCTGCTCAAACGCGGCGCCGAGCGCGACCTCGCCGAAGCTCAGCAGGGCATCGACCGATTGACAGCCCTATGCGGCGGCCAGTCTTCGGCGGTTCTGGACATCACGTTACTGCGACTGCGCGCGCTGCTCGCGCGGACTCGCGGGGACAGTGCCCGCTACTCGGATCTGTTGGCCCGTTATCGCACGGTGGCAGAATCGCTTGGCTTCGAAGGGCACATCGCTTGGGCGAAGGCGATGCCGACATGATTCAGCGCCGACCTGCCCCCTCTGCAGGCCGGCGCTCAACCGAGTCAACTCATTCAGAACCTTCGGCGTCGCCACCGGATGTGTCGCTGCCGGCGCCTCTGTTACCTCTCAGTGCCCCTGACGACGCTGTGGCTGAGGGTGATTCGGGCTTCTTGGAACCGGTGGCAGCGTTTTGCGCAGTCGAGCGGACACCGTCGCAGGGACGCGACTGCTGGTCCTCACCGGCCGAACCGTGCAGGATACGCCGAGGCGTCGTGGGCTGTCCGGTCGGTTTCGCCGAAGGCTCGGGAGCACCCGCTGCCGTCGGCCGCGTCGACTCTTCGTCGGTCTGCGGTGCCACGTCCGCCGGGACTCGCTCGGCCTCTGTGGATTCGGTCGGTGTCACCCGCGCGGTTTCATCCGATGGCAGCTTCGCCGAAACATCCGCCGTCTCGGTATCCGCGGGCGGTGTGGCTTCCGGTGCTGCTGCCGAGGCGGGCAGAGCGGCAGTCGCGGGCTCGCTCGACGGCGGTTCGCTCGTCAGCGTAGGTGCTTCCTCGACCGCGGCGGCTGCTGCGAGGGGTAGCGCCGGCACCGGCAGATAGATGCCGAAGTAACTCGGGATGTAGCTCAGGAAGTTGAAGAGCGCGCATGGCGGACATGCGAGTATGACGAGCGCGATCAACGGACCGAACAAGAGCGCAATGCCGATGATGGGACCGATGACGGGAAGGGACAACAGCGGCGGCAGGATCGTGCTCAGACCGAACTCGAGGGGAGTGGCGGTCGCCGCAAGAGTTGCGGCACCCGCCCCATGCGTGTCGACCGCCGGGTCGATCGTGGGCGGAGCGGTGACAGTCGCCGCGGAGATCTCCGCCGCGCCGACATCGCCGCCTCCCGTGAACGGCACTGGGGCTTGAACCTTGAGAAGCACTTGCTCGAGAAGAGATCCCGGCGGGGCGGCGAAAGGCAGCGCAAAGTATGCGAGCTGCACCGGGTGGACTTCAGGTCTGATCGCGTCGTCCACCTCGGACGGCGCTACCACCAGGCTCAACGCGAGAATGCCGGCCGAGGCCACGGCGCCGCCAGTCGGGACGCGGGAACGAACGGACCGGAATGACAACCTCATTGCGCGACGCTCAGAGATTACCGATGCGCTTGCTCTACTCATGTCAGTGCCTTCCAAGGTGGCGGCCTCGCGCTTGGCGGGTGTGCGATCAATCGTCAGCCGGTCACGTCGCGACGGGTGCAGTAGCCCACTACTGCAATCCCGTACGAGCTGGGACACGGCACCGCTGAGCCGGTTCGACATGCCGTGACTCCTGAATGCACGACGCCAGCACCGGATGTGGAGTGCACTCGATGAACGCGTGATAACCGCGCACATGGGCCCACCGAACGGCCTGTTCGAACAACACCTTTTGGCGCAGATTGGCATACCAGTATTCGCCGTCGAGAATCGACCCATCCAGCTCGGCGCCGGTGACCGAAGAAATGACCGCGATCTCGCCGGTTCGTGGCTGCAGGCTACGAAGCGATGCGCGCACCGTCTCCCGAACCGCCTCTACATCGGCGGTATGCAACGCGAAGTCGACGGGGATCCGCTCGGCAGGCACGGCCTCTCGCTCGAGCCCGTCCATCAGTTTGCCCAGCGCAGCCGTCTCGCCGGAAACCGCGGTGGACGACGGCCCGTTGAACTGACCCGTTCCACCGACCGAGGGATCGAAACCATGCCACCGGTTCCGGCGATCTGACCGATCGCCTTGCTGCGCACTGTCACGACCCTTGCGGCGTCTCGCAACGACAGGCACCCGCGACATAGGCTGTGGCGACCTCGCCGTGCGAGTGGCCCAGGACGGCGTCCGGATGCACGCCCCGAGCTCGCCACTGCGCGGCCAGCGACATCATCACCGCGAACTGCACCGGCTGCGCCACATCGACTCGGTGCAGCGCTTCGGGCTCGACGTCGCCCCGCACGGCCTCGAGCACGGACCAGTCGACGAACTCAGCGAAAGAGTCGTCGCAGAGGCGCATTTGATGCGCGAACGCCGGTGCTGTGGCGAGGCGACCGACCCCCATCTCCGTCCAGTGCGATCCGGTGCCGGGGAAGACGAAGACGATTCCGCCAGTGGGTGTCAAAGCCTGAACATCTCTCGCGCCATTGCGGCGTCCTCGATGAACGCCTCGCGCCGGCGCGGGTAGTGGCGGGGCGCCACGAGACCCTCGGTCGGTCTGGTGCGCTCTGACGAAGCCCACAGCAATGCTCGCACGGCGGCGAAGACGCCATGAGTCTTCTCGACACGCGGCAATGACGCAGCGGCTGCAGTGCCGAAGACCACTTGCTGCTCGGTGATGAGCACGTGTGGCTGACTGCGATTCTCGGTGACTCTCTCTGGCTTCGTGGTGATAGGCAGTGGATCGGCTCGCGGTGTGATGAGATCGGACACTTCGTACCCCCTGAATCGACGCGGTGTCCGATCAATCGTCAGTCGCCGGCCGTGCGGTGGACGCAGTAGGCCGCCACTGCAGCCTGCCGGGCCCAGCCGGCCTAGTACTTAGATGCTCCTTGTCGAGGCATCAATGCGGCGAGTTCGTCCCGGCTCGTGGTCCCCGTCTTCGACATGGCGCGGTAGATATGGCTCTCGACGGTGCGCACAGACAATGTGAGCCGCTCGGCGACAGCGCGGTTGGACAGCCCCTCACTGAGCAGCATCACGATCTCTTCTTCGCGCTCGGTCAGCGGCAAGGGATCGCTGGCTCGACGAAGCGCCGGCGTGTAGGCGCCCGATCGGGCCGCGAGGCGTTCAGCACGAGCCGAGCACGCCAAGGCTGACCCTCTCTTGTCCACCCGGCGATACGCCAGGGCGGCATGGGCCGCAGCGTCAATGGCTGCGACGACATCACCTAAGCGCTCGAAGTCCTCGGCCACCGAGACCAACGCGGCTGCGTCAGCGTCGCGCATGGCCTCGGCGAATCGCGCGGCGAAGCCGACTCGTGGTCCCTCAACGAGGGATTCAAGCTCCCGCAAACGCGCTGCGCCGGTGGGGTCACCGAATTGGGTGGCCGTCTGCAAGCAGAAGACTTCTGCCGCGAATCGCCCTGCTTCTCTGGCGTTTTCGACAGCGGACCGCAGAACGGCTATCCCCTCGCCGATAGCGCCCTGGCCCGCCGACACCCAGGCCCGGGCCAGGCTCTGTTCGTGGTCCAGGGAGCGGAACCGGCGTTGCACCTGATCCAGCGCAGCCAGTTCGGCAGCGGCCTCTCGATGGGCTCCGCCCATGGCCAGCGCCGTCGCATGGGCGATCCGGTATCGGTAGCCCCAGCCGTCGGGGTGCGATACCGACAATCGTTCGACCGCACGGCTCAGCAGTTCGCACGCGATGTTCAGATCACCGGCGCCGAGCGCGGCTCGACCGGCCACGGCGGCGCCGAGTGACTGAGCGGCGCCCGGTAGATGGACCGCCTGGTCGCGGATCCGTCCGGCCACACCGAGCGCCTCCGGAATCTGGCCCGCCAACAGCAACGCGCTCACTTCCGCGTCCGCGATGTTGAACCGCATGTGGGGCGCGTCGAGGGTGCGACTGGCGACCTCGTATCCCGTACCTGCATCGGCCAGTGCCTCGGAGGTGCGGCCCGCGTCTGCCGCGATCTGGGTCATCGCCCATGCCACCTCGGCGCCGACAACGGGAAGGTCCGCCATCGCAATGTTTTTCGCGGATTTCACCGCGTTGTCGGGCTGGTCCATCGCGAACCAGTAGATCGCCAGGAAGGCGTCGATGTAGGTGCGAGCCTCCCGAGGCGTGTTCTGTGACGCCTCGTCGATGACGTCCTTGGCCCGCTGCGGCTCACCGAGCGCCCACAACAGATTGCTTGACCGCAGGAACGCGAACCTCGCACGGTCCTCGTCTGCCAGCTGCTCGGTGTCGATACCGCAGAGCACCGCCTCCGCCTCCTCACCGCGCCCCAGCCACGACAGTGCATGCGCGCGAATGAAGTCCGGTTCTGGCTGCGCGCCCGAACGGATTGCCGCTTGCGCGATCCGATCCGCTAGCGCCAAGTCTCCCAGCCACACCGCGCCATACGCCGCCCTGACAAGTAGTTCGGGGTCGGGTGCGGTGTCCGACTCGATACTCAGTGTCGCGCGGCGCACCACCACTCGGATGTCGTCGTGGTCCTTGGATTCGGCGAGCTCTCCGGCTAGTAGTCCACGCAACCGTCGCAGTCGGGTCTGGGGTGCGCGATGGCGGCGCACTTCCCCGTAGAGCGGATGTGCCACCCGAACCTCGATGCCGCCGCCCGCCGGCTCCAGGGAGATGAGCCCACGGGTTTCTGCGTCCTCGATTGCAGCCGCATCGGTGATTCGAGTCAGCACGTCGAGTTCGACGGGCTCTCCCACGGCCACCACGTCGATGACGTCCTCGACCGGCGCGGGCAGACATCCTGTTCGCGATTCGACGAGCTCGATGAGACCGCGTGGAATGACCGGCTCCCCGACCCAGCGCCAGTAGCCGTTTTCGTCGGTGAATCGGCCACTTGCAAGCTCGTGCTCGACGATGTTGCGGAGATACAGCATGTTGCCGCGAGTCAGTGACCACAGTCGTCGAGCGACATCCACGTCCACCGGGCCGCTCAGTGCCGCCGACAAGGACGCGGCGGTGTCGTCGAGCGACAGAGGCGGAAGATCCAGCCGGTCGAACTGGCCGGCCGTCCAGATCTCGCTGAGACCGGCCGGCACGGGCTCACCGTCCCGAGCGGCGAGGACCACCTTCGCCGCGCCGCTTTGAACTATCTGAAGCACGACGAATGTCGAGAGCTCATCGAGGAGGTGTACGTCATCGACACCCACGACAACTGGGTTCGGCGCCGATGAAACGGTCAGCGCTTGGACCACCCCTCGCAGCAACTGCAAGGTGTCGGTGACATTAGACGGCGCCCAAGCTGTGAACGCACCCAGTGGTATCGCGTGGGCTGACGACGTTCCCGCCGTCCAGCGAGTTTCGTATCCCCGCGATGCGGCAGCCGACAACGCCTCACGGACGACGCGACTTTTTCCGACCCCCTCCGCGCCAAAGATCAGCACACCCGAGACTTCCGGAGCCGTGATGGCGGCTTCGATCCTTCGCAATTCCTCGGTGCGGCCAATTAACGGCCACGACGATCCCACGTCGAGAGCCTAAGCAGCGGAGACGCCGACCGGCGGAAAACCAGCGACTTGGTCCGGGCTCAGCCCTTCTTGACGGTGAGCACCCGCTTGCGAAGCCCGTCGGTGGCCGTGTCCATCAGCCCCTTGGCGCCCTTCTTGATCAGGAAACCGGGCAGCGGCACCAGCGGGTCGACGGTCAGTTCGAAGTGCACCTTGGTGCGCTCACCGTCGGGGGTCAATGTGTAACGACCCCGTTGTGCACGTTGCTGTTTCGCCTTGACCAGCGTCCACCCGACGCCGTCGTCGTGCACGGTGTAGTCCAGCACCTGCTCGTCGCTGACCCCGACGATCTTCACGATCTGACGCGACTTCGTCGGGCGGCCCTGCTCGTCGCGTTCGAGAACCTCCACCTTCTGGTGGGCCGACGACCACTCGGTCAGCGACTCGACGTCGAAAAGCACGTCCATGATCTCGTCGGGCGTCGCCTCGATGACAACTTCACGGGTTTCAGTGACAGCCATGCCGATCTAGATTGCCGTCGGCGTGCGCGTCGAAACTATCTGCCGCCCTTTTTGACCTTCATCACCTGCTTGCGCAGGCCGTCGGTGGCCGATTCCAGGCCGCCCTTCATCGCACGCTTCAGGACGAAGCCGGGGATCGGCACGGCCGGGTCGACGGTGATCTCGAACCGCACTTTTGTCTTGTCTCCTTGAGGTGTGAGCGTGTACGAGGCGTTCTGGGTCTTGAGCTGGCTCGACTCCAGCAGCGTCCAGCTGGCCGTGTTCTCCGCCCAGGTGTACTGCACCACCTGCTCGTCGGAGATGCCCATGGTCTTGAGCTTGATGCGCACCTTTCCCGGCCTGCCTTCGGCGTTCCTGTCGAGCACCTCGGCGCCCTGGTGCTGCGACGACCACTCCGGCGCGGACTCGACGTCGGCGATGACGTCGAGAATCTCCTCCGGACTCGCCTCGATCACGACCTCGCGGGAATCGCTGGTAGCCATGGCGTGACCCTAGCCCGCTTACGGTTGACGGCATGCAACTTTGGGAGCTTTGCGCGCGCGAACGCATCCGGGACACGCTCGCGCGGTACAACTGGTCGGGCGACGCGCTGCGGCTCGACGAACTCGCCGAATCGTTCTGTGCGGACGGCGCGCTCGAATTGCGCGACCGCGAGCCGGTGCGCGGTCGTACGGCCATCGTCGAGTTCCTCGGCGGTTCGGTCGCCGCACCCGCCGCGGCGGCGACCTCGACGAAGCGCATCGTGCGCCACAACGTGACCAACATCCGGTTCCTCGAGCTGACGCCGGACCAAGCGCGGGTCGCCTGCTACTTCACCGTCGTCACCGAGATCGGCCTCGATCACTACGGCCGATACCGCGACGTGTTCGTCCCCGTCGGTGACGAGTGGTTGATCCGGCACCGGTTCGTCTCGACGGACTGGGCCGCGCCGAACTCGACCATGGCGCGCTGAGCTCGCGCCGATTTCTGCGTCAGGGCTGCGATTCCGACGCGAACGCGACCCTGGTGCAGCAATCGGCGACAGGAGATCGCGCACCGCAATCGTCGGTACTCTCCTCGACTATGGATGCTGTCGATCCGTCGGTCCCGCCGAGTGGCACCGGATGCGTCGAGTGTGACGCCGACGGCGGCTGGTGGGTGCACCTTCGCCGCTGCGCGGCGTGCGGACACATCGGCTGCTGCGACGACTCGCCGGCCCGGCACGCCTCGGCGCACTGGCGGGCCACCGGCCACCCTGTCATCCGGTCGTTCGAGCCGGGCGAGGACTGGTTCTGGAACTACGACACCAATACCTACTACGACGGCCCCGAACTCGCCGCGCCGGAGTCCCGCCCGCCCGACGAAACCGTTCCCGGCCCACGCGGAAGGGTGCCGAAGGACTGGATGACCCAGTTGCGCCGGCGAAAAGACTAGAACCGCGACGCGGCGGGTAACCACAGCCGGTGAGCCACGACAAGCGGGACAAGCCCGACACCGCCGCGACGGACGTCGGCCCGTCCGACGCCGACGACGACGTCCAGAGCGACCCCGCCCGACACACCGAGGGCGCCCAAGAGGGCGTCGACTGGTCCGACGAGGGCGGCGCGACGCCGGGCGGTCCCGCCGACACCGGCGATCACACCCAGTGACTCAGTACGTTGCGGCCAACGCCGAAAGCGTCTCGGCAGTGGTGTATTTCGGTCGCCAACCCAGCTGAGTTCTGGCCTTCGTCGTGTCCATCACCACCGACGTCCGGCCGACGTGCAGCCACTCCAGCACCGAGGGAACGAACGGCAGTCGGGCGATGACCTCCGAGGCGACGGTGGCCGCGACCCTGGGCACGTGCACGGGACGCGCGCCCAGCGCTCTGGCCATCTCGGACATCGACACCACCCCGTCGCCGGCGATGTTGTAGGCGCCCGGTGGCGCCGATGTCGTTGCGGCCAGCGCGATCGCGGCGGCGACATCGTCGTGGTGGACCAGTTGCAGCGGTGTCCCCGGATCGGGGAAGGGCGGCTTGAGCAGCGGCAGGGCCTGGGTGATCCGCTTGACGGGGCCGGGTAGCTGGTTCCAGGGCATGGCGTCGGCCAGTGCGGGCGCTTTCGGGCCTGCGACGATGCAGGGCCGCAGCACGTACACCTTCAACGATGTCGCGGCGGTGATCTCGGCCAGCGTCGCTTCGCATGCCGCCTTCTGCTCGGAGTAGTAGTGCTCGGGTGAGCCTCGCGGCGGCACGCTCTCGGTGATCGGCACGGGGTTGTCGGAGTGGTACCCGTAGGCGGCCACCGACGATGTGTAGACCAGTCGCTGGGGGCGCGCCGCCGCCACCGTCGCCTCGAAGATGTTGCGGGTGCCCTGCAGATTGACCCGCGCACTCTCTTCGCGCGAGCCCATGATGATGAACGCCAGGTGGATCACCACGTCGGCGTCGGCCACCAGGGCGTCGACCGCGGCGCGGTCGAGGATGTCACCCTGTAGGTACCGGGTCTTGGACCATCCGTGTGCGGCCGGATCGAACGGCCGGCGCGCCATCCCGACGATCCCCTCGACCTCGGCGATGCCCTCAAGCGCCTCGACTGCCGACATGCCGATCTCGCCCGTGGGGCCGGTCACGGCCACCGTGAGTCCCATGTACGACGCTATTCCCGCCGCGACCGGTTAGGAAACAGTGCGGCGTCAGGACAGGTCGGCCAGGGCCTGCTGCGCAGCGTTGTATCCGGGGATGAAGGTGATGCCGGGTCCGCCATGGCAGCCCGCGCTCGCGAGGTAGAGGCCGTCGATCGGAATCGGTTGATCGACATAGCCTTTGGGCCCCGGGCGGTTGGGCCCGATCTGATCGGGATGGATCAGGCCGTGGCAGTAGTCGCCGCCCGGCGCCCCGAACATCGTGCCCATGTGCCTGGGGGTGAATGTGGTGTGGCGCATGATCAGGCTTTCGAAGTTCGGCGCCAGCCGGGTGATCTTCTCGATCACGCGGCGGCCCATCTCCACCTTCATCTCGCCGTATCCGTGCTCGCCCTCCGCTCCGGCATCTCCGCTCCTCGCGTCCGCGGGCGGGAACCACAGCGAGAACGCAGACGCCGCGTGCTTCCCGGGCGGGGCCAGGCCCGGGTCGTTGACCGACGGGATCTGCAGCGCGATCGCCGGGTCGGCGGGCACGATGCCGCGCCGGCAGTCCTCCCACTGCAGCTGCAGTTCCTCAGGCGTGCTGAAGATCCCGATGTTCGACTGCATCGCGGGATCGTTGAGCATCTCGTAGGGCGCCGCGAACTCGGGAATGCCGTCCAGCGCGAAATGCATCTGCAAATAGCTGCCGCGGTGGTCGACCCGTGAGAACCGCTCGCGCACCTCCGACGGCACGGCGCCCGCGTCGACGAGGCCGTTGATCGTGAGATCGGGTGCGACGCCGGACACCACCACCGGCGCGGTGACCGCGGCGCCGTCGTCGAGACGAACGCCGGTGACCCGGCCGTCGGCGACGGTGACCTCGACGACCTTGCTGCGCAACCGCAGGTCGCCGCCGGCGGAGGCGAACACGTCGCACAGGTGCGACGTCAACGCCCCGATGCCGCCGCGCAGCTTCTTGACCAGCAGCGCGTTCTCGTCCGGGACGGCGAAGCCGTACGCCAGCGCCGCGGCCGTGCCCGGCGTGGCCGGCCCGCGATAGGTGGTGTTGCACGCCAGCAGCGACAGCATCCCGCGCAGCGCGCCGTTCTTCTCCTTGTCCGGAAGATAGCGGTCGAGCACGTCGGTGACCGAGCCGAACAGCAGGTCGGTGATCGTTGACCGCTCGAATTCGCTTGTCGCGCAGGCATACATTTCGTCGAGTGACTTCGGGGGCCGGCCCGCGTCGAACCGGCCCAGCGCCCGCGTCGGCGCCTGACACCAGGCCATCAGCCCGGCCATGCCGTTGACGGCCTCCGCGCCGTGCACCTCGTTGAGGTGGGTCAACAGCTTCATGGGGTCGGTGTAGTAGATCAGCGGTTCGTCCCCCACCCCGCGCAGCGACACCGACATCACGTCGAGGTCGACGGTGGGCAGTTCGTCCAGACCGAGTTCCCGGCTCACCACGGCCGACGTGGGAATCTGCACCGAACCGGCGATCTCGAACTTGAACCCGTCGAACAACTCGACGGTGGAGGCCATCCCGCCGGCATAGAGCTTGGCGTCCAGGCACAGCGTGCGCAGTCCCGCCTTCTGCAGCAGCACCGCCGCGGTCAACCCGTTATGCCCGGCACCGATGACAATCGCGTCGAAGTCCGCCATGGGCTGAGGCTGACACGAGCCGCAAGTTTTGTCAATAATGACGAAACTTGCCTAAGCAATGCCCTTGGCCAGCGTGTCCAGCGCCTCCCGGGTGAGCCGCGACAACTCCGGCAGCGCGCGCTCTTCGCCGTGGTGGCTGAGCATCCACACCTCCATCGCGCCGAAGACCGCCGCCGCGATGCACCGCGCCGTGACCGCGATCCGCATCCGCTCGTCGGTGCCGGGTTCGGGGGGACTGTCGCCGGTCAGGCGCTCCTCGATGGCCTCGGCGAGTTCGGCCTCCACCTGGCGCATGTGCCGCGCGATGCGGCCCGGTTCGATCTCCTGGGCGCGCAGGGCGGCGGTCTGCGCGACGGCCCAGTCGTCGTAGGGGCGCGCCATGATCGCGGCGTGCACCGATTCGATTATCGGCTCGTCGGGGTCACGGGCGGCCAGTGCGGCCCTGAACCACTGCAGGCCCGCATAGTCGGCGAACAGCAGATCGTGCTTGGACTCGAAGTGGCGATAGAAGGTGCGCAGCGAGACACCGGCGTCGGCGGCAATCTGCTCGGCCGACGTCTCCTCGACGCCCTGGGCCAGGAACCGGACAACCGCCGCCTGCCGCAACGCTTCTCGCGTGCGCTCGCTGCGGGCGGTGTGGGCGGGCCGGGGCATGTGGTGAAAGTACCCCGAAAAGGCCGCAGAACGGCGACGTCAAGTTATGTCAATATTGACAAAACTTCGGCGGGTGGCCAGACTCCGGCTATGGTCTCGCTGATCGTCCACCTCGTCCTCGGGTTCGCCACGCTGGCCGTCATTGTCAAGACGAACCCGACGATCTTCGCGCGCTATCCGTCCGGCCCCCGCGTCACCGGGCTCGAGCTGTTCTACTACGTCGCCGGCATCGCGTCGGTGATCCTCGGCTACTACTTCAACAACCAGTTCGTCGCCGAGTACGCCCCGGCCGGCGGGCTGCACAACTTCATCTGGGGCCCCGGCAGTTGGACCGAGTTCATCGTGCTCGGCTACGACAACCCCGCAGCCAGTTCGGCCAGCCAGGACTACACGATCATGAGCCTGCTGCTGTTCCCGGCGTGGCTGCTTGTCGACGGCCGCAGGCGCGGGATCAAGCACGCCTGGCTGTACCTGGGGTTCATCCTGTTTGCCAGCTCGGCGTTCGCGTGGGCGTTCTATCTGGCCACCATCGAGCGTCAGCACCGTCACCAGCAGGCACTGACCCAGCTCGAGTCGCCCGCCTGACGGCCGATACAGCCGTATTGTGAAGGTGTGACGACCGAGGCCCGCCGGACGCGCCGACCGACCGGGGTGCCCCGGTGAGGGTGCACCACCTGAACTGCGGCTCCATGCATCCGTTGGGCATCCCCCCGCTGGTGTGCCATGTGCTGCTCGTGGAGACCGACAGCGGCCTGGTTCTCGTCGACAGTGGATACGGTCTGGCGGACTGCGACGAGCGGGCCAGGCGGACCGGGCCGACCAGGCGCCTCTTCCGGCCCTACTTCGACCGCGACGAGACCGCCGTCAGCCAGGTACAGCGGCTCGGCTTCCGGCGTGAGGACGTCCGCCACATCGTCCTCACCCACTTCGACATCGACCACATCGGCGGGATATCGGATTTTCCCGACGCCGAAATCCACTGCACCGCAGCCGAAGCACTGGGTGCGATGAACGCACCCACGCGGGCGGAGCGGTTCCGGTTCCGGTCGGCGCAGTGGGAGCATGGGCCCAAGATCGTCGAACACACCCCCGACGGTGAGACGTGGCGCGGGTTCGCGGCGGCCGAGGAACTCACCGACATCTCACCCGGGATCGTGCTGCTGTCGCTGCCCGGCCACACCCGCGGCCACGCCTGCGTCGCCGTCGACGCCGGCCACCGGTGGCTGCTGCATTGCGGCGACGCCTTCTACCACCCGAGCACCATCGGCGGTCCCGGGCGGATTCCCCGGGCACTGGGCGTCTTCGAGACGATAGCGGCGTTCAACCGAACGCAGATGCGCGACAACCACTCTCGGCTCACCGAGTTGTACCGGCGGGCAGAACCCGACCTGCTGCTGCTGTGCGCACACGACCCCGGACTGCTGGCCCTGGCGCGGGAAACCGCCTAGCTATTTGGCGGCGCGCTTGCGCAGGAACGACTGCAGCCCGCCCAGCACGTCGTAGTAGCGCGTCGGCGCAATCCGGCCGAGCGCGTCAAACAGGTAGGCATCCGGCCCGACCAGGATGCGGGCCTTGCCCGCCTCCACCCCACGATGGATGATCTCAGCGGCCTTGTCCGGCTGGGTCATCGTGATGGCGGCGAACTCCTGTGCCATCTGTTGCTGGGAGCGGCCCCGGCCCTCGGGATCCTGCCGGTAGCGGGCGTTGCGCACGATGTTGGTGTTGATGCCACCGGGATGCACGTTGACCGCCGACACCCCGGTGCCGCGCAGTTCCTGACGCAGGGAGTCGGTGAATCCGCGCACCGCGAATTTGGCCGAGCAGTAGGCCGATTGGGTAGGCATGCCCACCAGGCCGAAGACGCTCGAGGTGTTGACGATGACACCTTCGTCCTGTTCGACGAGGATCGGCAGGAACGCCCGCGTGCCGTTGACCACCCCACCGAAGTTGATGTCCCACAGCCACTGGTCGTCCTCGGGTACCGCGTCGAGTACCCGGGACGCCACCGCGACGCCCGCGTTGTTGAACACCGCGCCGATGGGACGGGATGCCCAGTCGCGGACCTCGGCGGCGAAGTCGCGCTGGGCTTCGGCGTCGCGCACGTCGAGCACCCGCAGCAGCGCCGGACCGCCCAGCGAGGCCTCGGTCTCCTTGAGGCCCTGCTCGTCGACGTCGGCGATGGCCACCGGGCAGCTGTGCGCCGAAAGTCGTTGCGCCAGAGCGCGTCCGATTCCGGACGCGGCTCCGGTGATGACCGCGGTGCGGCCGCTGATGGTTCTGCGTTGCTTGCTCATACGGACTCCTTGATGGTGGCGTGGTCGGTGGTCAGGTCGGTAAGCCCTGCCGTGGTGGGTCGTCGGTACACCACGGCACGGCCGCCGCGGGCCGGCGCGGTGGCGACACCGCGGGAGTGGCGGCGCTCGCCCGGGGCATGCGTCGTGCCGAACTCGAACTCGCGCAGCAGCGTTCGCAGTGTCACGGTCATCTCCATGTTCGCGAAGGCGGCGCCGATACAGCGCCGGATGCCGCCTCCGTAGGGGATCCAGGTGTGAGCGTCCGGGGTCGAGCCGAGGAATCGGTCCGGGTTGAAGGTGGCGGGGTCGGCGAAATGCTGAGGTGACTCGTGGGACATGCCGATGCTGGCGATGACGGTATGCCCTTCGGGAACCACCCACTCCCCCAACCGAAGACGGGCCCGTGTGACCCGGATGGTCGCCTCGATCACCGGGCGGGTGCGCTGGACCTCCCATATCGTGGCCTGGGTCAGTTCGGTGCCGCCGGCGTCGACCTCGGCGGTCAGCCTCGACAGCAGGCGGGGATGCCTGCGCAGCCGCTCGATGGCCCATGCCAGCGTAGTGGCGGTCGTCTCGTGGCCCGCGGCGAGCAGGGTGAGCAGTTCGTCGGCGACGTGGCCGTCCGAGATCGGTGAACCGTCTTCGTAGCGCGCCTGCAGCAGCAGCGCCAGGACGTCGGCGCGTTGCTCGAATCCCGGATCGGCACGCGCCTCGGAGATCAGCCCGGCGATGATCTCGTCGTAGCGTCTGCGCGAACGCTGCACGCGACCCCACGGGCTCCACGGCCCGAGATCGCGACGCATCGCCTTGGGCAGCACCGCCATCCGCGACGCCAACGGCACCATGGGCGGCAGGAGTTCGCGCAGTTCGTCGAACGCGGTGCCCTGTGCGCCGAACACCGTGCGCAGGATGACGTTGAGCGTGATGCGCATCATCGGCTCGAGCGTCTCGAACTCGCGCCCTTCGGGCCAGCCGGCCGTCTCGCGCAGCACCTCGTCCTCGACGATCGCCTCGTAGCCGGCCATCCGCTTGCCGTGGAACGGCGGCACCAGCAGCTTGCGGCGTTCGCGATGCTCGGCGCCGTCGAGGCTGAACGTCGACCCCCGCCCGAGCACCGTGCCGAGGTTGGACGCGCGAGCCACCAGGTCGCTGTTGGTGGTGAACAGATCCTTGACCAGGCTGCGGTCGCTGACCACCAGGGCGCGGCCGAACATCGGCAGGTCGACGGTGAACGCGCTGCCGTACCGGCGCCCGATCGCGACCAGGGTGCGGTGCCGGGCGGCCAGGAAGGCGAGCCCGACCGCTGCCTTCGGGAGTCGCGGCCCCGGCGGTAATCGCACGGGGTCGGTCGTCGGTTCCGCCATCCCTTGCCCTCCAGGCTTACTGGTACATCAACGTACCGCCCCACGGTACGTCGTGGTACCGGTGAAGACAAGGGCAGCTCGGCGCGACGCTAACCGGGCGGTGCCGACGTGTCGGCTCCGCTCCTGCCGATCACCGCGACCACGATCGCCGCCGCGGCCGCCATGAGCGCGATGACCAGCGCCGACGAATGCATAGCGGTCACGAAGGCGCGTTGCGAGGACTCCAGGATGGGGGCCGCCTGCGGCCCCAGCCCCTCGAGGATGTGCACCGCCTTGCCGAACCCGTCGGCGATCTGCTCGCGCAGCGGTGCCGGCAGCGCCGACAGCTGAGGTGCCACCTCGGAGGTGTAGCGCTCGGCCAGCACGGACCCCGCCACGGCGATGCCCACCGCGGCACCCAACTCGCGGGTGGTGTCGTTGATCGCCGATGCGACGCCTTGCCGTTCGTCGCGCAGCGACAGCATGATCGTCGTCGTCGCCGGCGCGGTGCACAGCCCGATCCCGGAGCCGATGATCACCGTCGGGACCATCAGCGCCACGAATGACGAGCCCGGCCCCAGCAGGAGCAGGCAGCCGAAACCGGCGGAGATCACCGCCATGCCCGTCACCAGGACACGCGTGAGTCCCCAGCGGGGCGTATAGCGAAACGACAGCAACGACAACGCCACCAACGGCACCGCGAACGGCGCGAAGGCGATGGCGGCCGCCAGCGCCGAGTAGCCCAGGATCAGTTGCGCGTACTGCATGCCGAGGTAGAAGAAGCCGAACGTCGCGGCGAAGATCGCGGTGATGGTCACCGCGCTCGCAGCCACGGCCCGGTCCCTGAACAACGCCGGATCAAGCAGCGGGTTGCGTCGGCGCGCTTCGACCACCACGAAGGCCGCCGCGGCCAGCAGGCCGACGGCCAGAAGCCCCAGGGTGCTCATGTCGGTCCAGCCCCGAACGGGCGCCTCGAGGAGCGCCGTCACCACCAGAGCGACCGCCGCGGCCACGAGCACTGCGCCCAGCCAGTCGACGGGACCGGCGTCGGCGTCGCGCACCTGCCGGATGGTCGAGGTCGCGACGAGAACCAGCAAGCCGCATGCCGCGAGCGTCCAGCAGATCGCCTGCCAGTCCCAAAACCTCAGCAGCACACCGGATCCGACGAGCCCAAGTACCCCGGCACTGCCGGCCACGGCCGCCCAGATGCCGATGGCTCGGGAGCGCTGATCCGGTGGGTACGCCCGCGACAGCATGGACAGCGTCGCGGGCATGACGAAGGCGGCCCCGGCCCCGGCCAGCATGCGCGCGGCGATGATCGCCGTCGGGGTGTCGACCATCGCCGGCGCCGCCGACGCCAGCGAGAACACGGCCAGGCCGGCGAGCATCGTCGTCCGCCGGCCGTACCGGTCGCCGATGGCGCCGGCGGGAAGCAGCAGACACGCCAGCACGACGGTGTAGCCGTCGACGATCCAGTTCAGCTGAGTCTGGGTGGCCGAGGTGGCGACCGCGATATCACCCAGTGCGGTGTTGAACGCCACCATCGACCCGACCACCAGAGCCACCCCGAGGCAGCCCACCACCAGGGTCCAGAGGGACCCGCGCTCGCCGGTGATGGTGGCCGGCGAGCGCGGGGTTTCAATGTTGACCAACGGAGTTACTCGTCGCCGCCGTCGGAGTGGGCGCCCGCGTCTGCACCGCTGCCGGTGACGCCGGTGTCATCGCCCTCGTCCTGCCCGGTGTCAGCCGGCTCGTCGTCGCCGGCCTTCGCGTCACCGGTGCCGCTGGCGACGCTCGAAACGGTGCCGGGTTCGACCTTGTTGCCGTCCTTGGTGCTCACGCGGATGGCCGAGCCGCTCTCGGCCTCGTCCGCCGTGCGAGTCGACGTGACGCCGGACGTGGTCGGTGACGACGCGTACTGGAAACCGACGTTGAAGGCGCCGATGGTGTAGTCGGCGGTGTTGAAGAAGCCGATGTTGCCGGTGCCGGTGTTGCCGATGCCGATGTTGAGGTCGCCGGTGTTGCCCACGCCGAGGTTCAGGTTCCCGCTGTTGCCGAAGCCGAAGTTGCGGATCCCGTTGTTGCCGCCACCGACGTTGAACTCGCCCTCGTTGTCGAAGCCGACGTTGAAGTTCCCGGTGTTGCCGATGCCGATGTTGAAGTCACCGACGTTGTCGGCGCCGATGTTGTAGTCGCCCTCGTTGTCGACGCCTGTGTTGGCCACCCCGCTGTTGTTGATGCCGGTGTTGAAGGCGCCGTCGTTGTCGAAGCCCAGGTTCGGGGTGCCGGTGAGCAGGCTCAACTGGAGGCCCGAACCGCTCGGGACCGCCTGCGGCGCCGCGGCCGACTGCGCGGCGAGCGCCGCTGCCACCGTTGCATCCGGGTCGGCGTCGGCGGGCGCAGGAGTGATGGCGACCGCTGCCGAGGGGATGGCGTCGCCCGCGCTCGCGGCCAGCGTCGTCGATGCCGTGTCCGGATCGGGAACCGGGACGCCGGTGGAACCGGCGGCGATAACCCCTGCTCCCATCACCGACACCCCGGCGAGAAGGTACGCGCGGACACTCACCCGAGACCCGGACCTCGGCGCGTTGTGCTTGGACATGAACAGTTCCCTTCGACACGGGCGGCCCCGGCCACCCACCTTCGCTGACGTCAGTTATTCGTTGCACAATCGATGCAGGATTGGGTGAAGTCGGAATTGCCCGGAGCGCGGCTGCCGTCACGGCGAAGAGATGACTGAAGTGTGACGAATGTGCCGATCGGGCCTCCGCGACGGGCGCGACGCCGCGCTCGTGGGCAAACTGGCGACCAGCCCCGCGTGGCTTCTAAAGGAGCAGCGCAATGAATTTCACACTGTCCGACGTCGCCGCCCGACAAGGCGACGCCATCGACTCGCGCTACCACCCCTCGGCGGCGGTGCGACGACAACTGAACAAGGTCTTCCCGACGCACTGGTCGTTCCTGCTCGGCGAGATCGCCCTGTACAGCTTCATCGTGCTGCTGATCACCGGCGTGTACCTGACGCTGTTCTTCGACCCGTCGATGGCCGAGGTCACCTATGACGGCGTCTACCAGCCGCTGCGGGGCGTCACGATGTCCAAGGCCTACGAGTCGACGCTGGACATCACGTTCGAGGTGCGCGGCGGTTTGTTCGTGCGCCAGGTACACCATTGGGCCGCACTGCTGTTCGCCGCGTCGATCATGGTGCACCTCGCCCGCATCTTCTTCACCGGCGCGTTCCGCAGGCCACGCGAGGCGAACTGGGTGATCGGCTCACTGCTGCTGATCCTGGCCATGTTCGAGGGATTCTTCGGCTACTCGCTGCCCGACGACCTGCTCTCCGGCACCGGCATCCGCGCGGCGCTGTCGTCGATCACCTTGGGAATGCCCGTGATCGGCACCTGGCTGCACTGGGCGTTGTTCGGCGGCGATTTCCCCGGTGACATCCTCATCCCCCGCCTGTATGCCATCCACATCCTGATCTTCCCGGGCATCATGCTGGCCCTGATCGGCCTGCACCTGGCCATGGTGTGGTTCCAGAAGCACACGCAGTTCCCCGGGCCGGGCAGGACCGAGCACAATGTGGTCGGCGTGCGCGTCATGCCGGTGTTCGCGGTCAAGTCCGGCGCGTTCTTCGCGATGACCGTCGGCGTGCTGGGCATCATGGGCGGGGTGCTGCAGATCAACCCGATCTGGAATCTGGGCCCCTACAAGCCTTCTCAGGTCTCTGCGGGTAGCCAGCCCGACTTCTACATGATGTGGACCGACGGGCTGATCAGGCTGTGGCCCGCGTGGGAGCTCTACCTCGGCGACTACACGGTCCCCTCGGCGGTCGCCGTGGCGGTGATCATGGGCCTGGTGTTCATCCTGTTGACGATCTACCCGTTCATCGAGCAGAGGGTGACGGGTGACCGGGCGCACCACAACCTGCTGCAGCGGCCGCGGGATGTTCCGGTGCGCACCGCGGTCGGCGCGATGGCGATCGCGTTCTACATCGTGTTGACGTTCAGCGCGATGAACGACATCATCGCCTACAAGTTCGAGGTGTCACTCAATGCGACGACGTGGATCGGGCGCATCGGCATGGTGGTATTGCCCGCGATCGTCTACTACGTGACGTACCGGTGGTGCATCGCGCTGCAGCGCAGCGACCGCGCGGTGCTCGAACACGGCGTGGAAACCGGCATCATCAAGCGGCTTCCCACCGGCGCCTACCTCGAACTGCACCAGCCGCTGGGTCCCGTGGACGAGCACGGCCATCCAATTCCGCTCCCATACCAGGGCGCCCCGGTGCCCAAGCGGATGAACAAGCTCGGTTCGGCGGGCGCGCCCGGAAGCGGCAGCTTGCTGTTCGCCGACCCGGCCCACGAGCACGAGGCGCTGACCGACGCCCAACATGCCGGCGAACGCAAGGCCCTGATCGCGCTTGCCGAGCATCAGACGCGCAACGGATCGTCGAACGGTCACCGCAACGGATCGACGTGATGTCGGGTCGGGTCGAGCCGACGACGGCAGCGGCCCGCACCGCACGTCTCCCGGTGGCCGAGCCATCTCGAAGATTGCTCGCCCGATGCCTGTTTAAAAGGCGTGCAGCTAAGGTAATCTCGCACCAGTCGTCCTCCCACTGAGTGCGACTTCTCGACTCGGTCCGGCGTTGGCAGTACAGCGTGGACCAAAATTGGTGTTGCGTGTTCAAGCGCCGACCCCCGCCTTTGGCGAGAGCCCCGTGCATTGGCCCCTGCGCGATGGTTCGCCGGGCACCGGTCTGAGCTGCCGGCGTCGGTTAGCGCGACCTAGGTGAGGGAGATGGGGCAGGCTGCGTCCGCGCCCTCGCTAGGCGAGCGACGGGAGCAGCCCTGTAGTTAAGAAAGCAGCTCCGGCCCGAGTTCGCCGCCCGCAAGGGCCATTTCGCGGCCCCGACAACGTCCGGTGAGATGGCGTCCCTCAATCACTGGGCGAGCCCGCAGCTAGACATGCGCAGCTGGAGAGTGCACAGTTAGCCCCAACGACGCCAGTCGTGGTGACCTTCCGTCAATCGGGGACTTGCTCGAGGCCACAGAGCCGAACTCCCCGGGAGTACCCATGACACCACGCGTGCCCATCTATCTGCGCCGTGTCGCACTCGCCACCATGTTCGCCGGCGCAGCAGCCTTCACCGGCACCGCCGTCGGCGACCCCGCTACCGCGTGCGCCGAACCTCGAGAGTGGGATGTCGGCTCATACGACTCCTGCTTCAACGGCAGGAGTGAACTGAACGTCCTCGGAGTGATCAGCGACCAGCAATTGGTCGACGAAGCAAGGTTCTGCTGCGAGAGATCCGGTGGAGTCTGGGGCGCAGGTTTCAACAGGGAGGCTGGCTGCGTGGCGCCCCCGGCCGAGGAGGCCGAACGAGCCCCCGCTGCACCACCTGTCCTCCCACCCGAGTCGCAAGCGACACTGTGGATGCCGCCGCCCCCGCCGCCGCCGGAAGCCACGGCGCCGGGTCCCGCCAGTCGAAGCTGAAGGTCGCCGCTGTCCAGCAGTACCTGACAGCCGGAACCCACCGCGGCTACTGATGCTCGGACCAACCTGTGGATTACACAACAGCGCAAGACAACTCGCACCCGTGGGCGGTGGGCCCTTGGGCCACCTGCGGCCACCGATGACTCAAGACGTCAAGACCATCCGGGGCCAGGTGCGTGCGCAGGGGCGCCGCGTGACAGAAGGAAGCGCTGCGAACCAGCCGTCTGAGGTGGCTGGGCCGGAATCGAACCGGCGATGCAGTCTATTCGACCCGCGTGCGAGTTCCCGTGCCGAGCCGACGAAGTGGCGGGCGGAGACGTGTCCGTCCCCGCCCGCAGGCCACTCAGCGAAACGAGTTACGGCGTGTCGACTCCTCGGCGCCGGAACTCCCGTCGGTACCGCCGGTGCCGAATCACGCCGTCCCGCTGGTGCCGTCGGCCCCGGCGGCCCCATTCGGAGCGCCACCAGCGCCGCCCTCGCCGCCTGTGCCGGTTTGGCTGTCGCCGCCATCTCCACCGGTGCCCGGGGTGACAGTAGCGCTACTTTGTTCGCCAATCTCGACCGCATCACCGCCGGCACCGCCGTCGCCGCCGTCGCCCGTCTCGCTGTCGCCGCCGTCTCCCCCGTCGCCGGCGCGGTGCTCGGCTCCCGAACCGTCAATCACAGTGGTGGTGCCACCGGTTCCGCCGGTGCCACCCGTGCCACTCACGCTGTTGCCGCCGCTGCCACCATTTCCGGCTATGCCTGCGCCGCTGCCCCCGTCGGGCTTCGTGTTGTCACCGCCGTCGCCGCCGTCACCGCCCGTGCCGTCGACACTGTCGCCGCCGGCGCCGCCGGAGCCGGCAGTGGTGTTTCCCGCCGAGGAGGAGACGGATCCGCCGTCGCCTCCGTCGCCGCCATCACCGCCCACACCTGGGTCGCCGTCGACTCCCGCGATGGCGCCGGTGCCGCCGATTCCGCCTGCGCCCCCGCTCCCTGAGTCACCGCCGTCGCCGCCAGCGACGGCGTTCAAACCGTCGCTGCCTGCGGCGCCGTCGCTACCGTTGCCCCCGTCACCGCCGTCGCCGCCGTCACCGCCGTTGCCGAGGTTGCCCGCGTCTCCGTCGGTTCCGGCCAGCCCACCGGTGCCGCCGGTCCCCGCTGCGCCCCCCGTGCCCTTCAGTCCTGCCGCACCGCCGTTGCCGCCGTCACCGCCGGCCTGACCGTCTTCGCCGATGTTTCCGTCACCGCCGTCACCGACGGCAGGGGCTCCGTCGGCCCCGTCGGCTCCGTCGGCTCCGTCGGCCCCGTCGCCGCCACTGCCGCCGTCGCCACCGGCGCCGCCGTCACCATTCGTGCCAACCGCGCCGGCCACCCCGAAGAAGAACCCCGCGTTACCGCCGGCACCGGCACTACCTCCAAGACCGCCGGCACCACCGCTGCCTCCGGCCTCTCCGGCCTCGCCGTCACCGGATGCTGTGACGCCGGATCCGTCCGCGCCCGTGCCGCCGGCACCGCCGACACCGCCGACACCGCCGGCACCGCCGGATCCGCCGCTGCCGCCGAACAGGCCGCCATCCCCGCCACTTCCGCCGGCGCCGCCCGCACCACCGGCCGTCCCGGCCTCACCCGCACCACCGTCTGGTCCGGTCGTACCCGCCGCGCCATCTCCACCGGCGCCGCCGTCCCCTAGCAAGAACCCGCCCCGGCCACCGTCACCGCCGTCATCGCCCGAACCCGCGACCGCATCACCACCGGCACCGCCGGTGCCGAACAATCCGGCGTTGCCCCCATTGCCGCCGTTGGCGCCGTCGCCGCCGGAACCGATCAACCACCCGCCGTTTCCGCCGTTGCACGCCGACCCGACACAGTCGGCGGCCGCATCGGCACCGTTGCTGATGAACAGACGAATGAACGCCGACACCGGGTCGAGCCCCGCCGGGACCGCCGACGAAGCGAACAGTGCGCCCTGTATCTGCGGTGCGCCGAGCGGCGCCGACACCGACGAGCCGCTTGGACCCACCAGCAATAAGCACAACGGATCAGCACACCCGTTCACCGGCGATGCGGTGCGCGCCGAGGTCGAATGCGGTGCTGCAATGCCCGGAGCCTCAGCACCTGAATCAGCCCACGCGATGAGTGGGCACGCAATCATGCTTCCGACTCCCAGCGCCACTGCCAACCCACCGACACGCCCGATACTCCGCACAGCACTCACGGCAAACCCCTCGTCAATCGGCGACGGGCTCGCCCCGTAACACGCGTGTCAATTATCACGGCAGCACTCCCCCGGGGCGGCGGAGCAAACTACCTGTCTTTTGCGGCGTCCCGGCTGCGACTACCTAGCCACTCCGGTCGCACGACGAGCGGGCGATCAACAGTGAAGTGTGCGGATTACCTCGGCCAGCTCGGCGCGTCGAGCCACACCGGCCTTGGCACTCGCACGGTAGATGTGACCCTCCACCGTCCGCACCGACAGCGACACCGCATCGGCGATGTCGCGATTGGACATGCCTTGCGCCACCAACAGGGCGATCTCGAGTTCCCGATGAGTGAACGGGGCCGCAAAGGAGGCGGCGACTATCGCCGGACTCGTCGCGCCGCCACACGCCTCGGCCAGCCGCCGTACGCGCGCCTCGGCGGTCAGGGCACTGCCGGTCCGGCCGTCCCGACGGTGCGAGGTCGCCGCTTGAGCAGCCGCATCGGCGGCGGCCAGCAGATCACCCATCATCTCGAAGTCGGTTGACACCAGGTCTAGTCCCAGCGCGTCGTCGCGGCTCAGTGCGGCCGAGTACCGCGCCGCCACCGCAACGCGGGGACCACCGACCAGAGCCGCCAACTCGGCGAGCCGGTCAGTTCCTTGGGTGTCGTCAAATTGCGCGGCGGTCTGCAGGCACCAGGCTTCGCGAGCCAGCTGATCGTGTTCACGAGCGAATTGGGCTGCGTCTCGGGCGAGTTGGCGCGCCACGGTCAGTCGGTGGCGCGCCGCCGCGGACCAGGCCTCGGTGAGGAGTTCTGTCGACCTCACGTATTCATCGGCCGGGTGTCGATGGGCACGCGCCGTCTTGAGCGCGAGTTCGGCCGCGTCGGCCTCACCGCACCGAGCCAGCGTCTGCGCCCGCCACAAGTAATACCGCTGGAAGCTGTACGCCAGCTGGAAACGGCTGGCTTCTGCCGCATCTACGCCTAGCTGGGCGGGCAGGTGGCGCAGCGCGGCCTCGAGATCACCGGCGGCCAACAATGCCCCTCCCACGATCTCCGATATCACCGCATGTGCGGAGGCAGGGCCGGACTGCTCTTCCCGCAGATAGCCGCCGGCCACCTTGACGGCCTCATGGAGGTGCCCAGCAGCGGTCAGCGCGAAGGTGTGGCAGTCGAGTAGTAACAAGTTGAGCAGCTTGCTCTGCTCGGTCGTTGCGATCACCCTGCGGCATTCGACAGCCCGCGACACCGCCTCGTCGGGCTGCCCGATTTCGGCGAACGCCAGACACTGCACGCATAGTCCGATCGCCTTGCCGAAGGCATCTAGAAAGCGGTCCTCGACGCCGGCAATCACATCGAGCACCTCGTAAGGCCTTCCGGCCATTGATAATTGAAGAGCTCGAAAGACCAACAGTGGTTGCCGGCGCGGCCCGCGCTCAGTCAAGAGGGCCTCGTCGATGACCCGCCAAGACTCTTGCGGTGAACGCATCCACCACAGCAGGTTGGCCGCACGCAATACGACGTCGTTGAGAAAGATCGAAGACGACCTATCCTCGGCGCCGACGCCGTCCAACACCTGCGACGCCCGCTCGCTCTTGTGGGACATGAGCAGGTTGTAGGCCAGCTGCACCCGAGCCTGAGCGCCACCGTCGACGCGCGCAGCCGCCGCGAGCAGCCGTTCGGCCGATTCGAAGTCCATCAGTGACGTCGCCGCCGTGGCCGCCGACAGCAATACGTCCGGCTCGGGGGGTAAATCGGACTCCAACCAGAGCAGTCCCCGCCGTATGAGCTGCGCAGCTCCGCCTTCGCTCTTCATCGCCGCGGCGACCTCGCCCCGCAACCGCCGCAGCCGCGACGGCCCGCAACGATTCAGACGCACTTCGCCGTACAGAGGATGGCCGACATAGACGAGGTCATCCGAAGTCCAAATCAGCTCGCGCTGTTCAGCCTCTTCGATCGCGACCTGATCGGCGAGCATCCGCAGGCAATGCCAGTCGACGGGCTCAGCCACTGCGACGAGATCAACGACGTCGCGGACTTTTTCGGCGACAGTTCCGAGCTGCATATCCACCAGTTCGGCGAGGGTCCCCGGTACGGCCCTGCCCCCGACCCAGTGAATGGCGCCGTCGCGTGACATTATCCGGCCGGCGCGGTTTTCGTGTTCGAGCAACTGGCGCAGAAACAAGACGTTGCCTTGAGACAGACGCCAGAGCCGGTCGGCGGACCTCCGATCCGGTGGGGCGCCAAGCACGGCCGCCAGCAACGCGTCGGTGTCGCGCCGGGACAACGGCTCAACCTCTCGTCGGCGGATGAGGCCGTCCTTCCACAATGCGGTAACCGCTTCCGGCGGGGTCTCGCCGGCCCGGATGGTCACGATCACCTTCGCGGCCGTTGAGTGCACGAGCAGGTGAACGACCAGAGCCGATAGGTCGTCGAGAAGATGCGCGTCGTCGATGAAGACCAGGAGGCGGTCCGCGTCGGCATCCGCGATCAGCGACGCGATGACCGCGTGCGCCAGAGCCGACGGCGCACCGTAGGGCTCGTGGCTCCACTGAGCGAACGCCCCGAGCGGAATGGGGAGGCTGGTTGCGGTGGCGGCCGCCCGTCGCACGGTCCAGCCCTCGTCGGTCGCTACCCGAACCACCTCGCGTGCGAGCCGCGACTTGCCCACTCCGGGCTTGCCGGCCAACACCGTGCCGCGATAGGACTCGTCCGTGATCAGGCCGATGAGCGCGGCGATATCGGTGCTCCGCCCGATCAGCGGCCAGTGATCGAGCACCGATGAATGTTAACCAACTGATCTAGATGTTGATGCGTCAATAATAAGGTCCGCTCTCTTCGCGGCCACTATGGGTCCCGGCAGCGCCCAGCGCCGCAGTGCGGCGATACATGGTGGCCAGGGCCGGGATCGAACCGGCGACCTTCCGCTTTTCAGGCGGACGCTCGTACCAACTGAGCTACCTGGCCGGAAGGCACCGGCCTGCCGACCGTGGGTGCCTCGCCAATTGATGGCGACCCTGACGGGACTTGAACCCGCGACCTCCGCCGTGACAGGGCGGCGCGCTAACCAACTGCGCCACAGGGCCTTGCTGTGCCACCCATCGTACGGGGCGCCACGTGTACCCCCTACGGGATTCGAACCCGCGCTACCGCCTTGAAAGGGCGGCGTCCTAGGCCGCTAGACGAAGGGGGCCAGCCGAATCTCTCCGGGGTACTCGCAACGCGATGACGTTGGGAGCCTCGATAGCTTAGGGCACCGGCACCCGAATCCTCAAACGAGCCTCCGAACGGCGGAAGGCTACTTGTCGGTCGTTAATGGAATGCTCGCCAGCAGCATGGCCCGCCACACCACATTCAGATTCTGTCTGGATCCGACGACCGAGCAGCGCGACGCGCTGGCCCGGCATTCGGGCGCGGCGCGATTTGCCTACAACCAGTGCCTCCGGATGGTCAAAACCGCGTTGACCGCCCGCAAGATTGATCCAAAGCTGGTGGTGCCCTGGACCGGGTTCGACTTGGTCAACGCATTCAACCGCTGGAAGAAGACCGAAGCCGCCGGCCGGGTGTGGGCCGTCGCCAGCGACGGCGTAGTCGAGGTCGGGGCGATTGGCCTCTCCTGGCGGGGGGACGTCTGTCAGCAGGTATCCGAGGAAGCAGCTGTTGACTGTGGCCGCGCCCTGGCGGCCTGGTCGGATTCTCGCTCGGGACGACGCAAGGGAAGGCGCGTCGGATTTCCGCGATTCAAGAAGAAGGCCGCCGGATTAGGGTCGTTCCGGCTGCGAAATACGAATCGCGAGGGCCGGCGTCCAGCGATCCGCGTCGGCGACGACAGCCGGACCCGCGCGATCACCCTGCCCCGAATCGGCACGATCACTGTTCACGACGACACCCGGCGGCTGCGTCGAATGCTCGCCAACGGCCGCGCCAGGATTCTGTTCGCCACCATCAGTCATCGCGGTAGCCGCTGGTGGGTGTCCCTGAGCGTCGAGGCCGCCGACTTGCACCCGCTGCATTGCCATCCGCCTCGCGCCGACGGTGATGACGGCGGCTGGGTCGGTGTGGATCGCGGGACCGCATTTGCGGTCGCCGCAGCCGACGACGGCACCGAAGTCGCACGCTTCGATGCCGCACCCAAACCTCTCCGCTCGGCGATGGCCCGGCACCGACGACTCTCCAAGAAAGTGACACAGAAGAGGAAGGGATCTCGCCACCACCAAGAGGCTGTCTCACATCTGCGACGGCACAACTACCGTATCGCCAACATCAGGCGGCACTACCTGCATCAGGTCTCCAACTCGCTGGTCAAGACCCACGACCGGCTGGCAATCGAGAATCTGAACGTGACCGGGATGCTCGCCAATCACCGCTTGGCGCAAGCGATCTCCGACGCTGGGTGGGCCGAGTTTGCCCGCATGTTGAATTACAAGCAGGCTTGGCGCGGAGGGCAGTTGGTGCTGGTCGACCGCTACTTCCCCTCCAGCAGGACCTGTGCCGGTTGTGGTTCGATCAGCGCTGAGCTGACACTCGCAGACCGATCGTTCACATGCGAATGCGGGCACGCCGCCGACCGTGACCACAACGCGGCAGTGAACCTGGCGCGCTGGGCGCAGAAACCCTACGGCCAGAATCGATCTCCGGACCCCCAAGCAGGGGGCCGGGTCACCAATGCCCGCCGACAGGCTGACGCCGTCCAGCACCCTCGGTGTGCCGGCGACGCCAGCCTGAATGAAGCGGGAACCGGAGTTCACACCCCGCGTGAACTATTGGACGCCCGAGAAGGGCGGTGCCCACGGCTCACCCGTTTTACCGTCGGGCACGCTTCATAGCTCAGTTGGTAGACGCCGCCTACCCTCCGATAGAGTGGCTGCGCCCCCGTAGCTCACTCGGAAGAGCAGCTGACTTTTAATCAGCGGGTACGGAGATCGAAACTCCGCGGGGGCACCACACCCCTATAGGCAGCAGTTGGGATCCAGCACCACGCACAGTGCGCCGAGCGCACCACGGTGCGGGCGGTGGAAGACGTTCATGCCACGCCGATCGGACTCGACAAGCCCGGCGCGCCGGAGTTGGCTGAGATGGTGGCTCACCGTCGACTCGGACAACCCGAGGGCGGCCGCCAGGTCGCCGCTGTTCTCCTCACCCGCCGCGGAGCCGAACAGATACGACATGATTTTCACCCGCGCCGGGTCGGCGAGGGCCTTGAGCCGCAAGGCCACCGCGAGCGCATCGTCGTCGCTCATCGGGCCGGCCGCCACCGGCGCGCAGCACACCGGGGCGGACATGTCGATCATCGGAAGCGCCTTGGGCATGGAACGATCATGCCATCCTTCTTGACATATATCAAAAACGTGGCATGGTTACGGTAGCGCGCTACTTCGATATATGTCTCACAAGTATGGAGGAACCGTCATGTCCCGCGTTCAACTCGCCCTCAATGTCGACGACCTCGACGAGGCCGTCGCCTTCTACAGCAAGCTGTTCAACAGCCCGCCCGCGAAGGTCAAGGAGGGCTACGCCAACTTCGCCATCGCCGAACCGCCGCTGAAGCTGGTGCTGCTGCAGAACCCAGGTAAGGGAGGCACCATCAACCACCTCGGCGTCGAGGTCGAATCGAGCGAGACCGTGCACGCCGAGATCGCCCGCCTCGCCGGCGAGGGATTGTTCACCGACGAGGAGATCGGCACTACGTGCTGTTTCGCCAAGCAGGACAAGGTCTGGGTCACCGGACCCGCCGGCGAAAAGTGGGAGGTCTACACCGTCCTCGAAGATTCGGAGAACTTCGGCACCAGCCCGCAACGTCCCGGCGATTCGGACGGTGACGTCTGCTGCGGCGCCACGGCGACCGACGAAAGCAAAGCCGCCTGCTGCTGACCGACGCGCGTTCACCGACTGTTCGCTTGCGCGCTGATTCGATATACGTCAATATCGATGAGTGTCGAAGCCAACGGCGGTCGCCGAACCGTCCAGTTGCGTGATCGCACCGTTGGCGCGCGGGCCCCTGTCCGCCGAGCTGGCGACCAAACTCAAGGCCCTGTCCGACCCCGTTCGGCTGCGGCTGTTGAGCGTGGTCGCCAGCCACGGTGGCGGCGAGGTCTGCGTCTGCGAGCTGTCCACCGGGATCGACCTGACCCAGCCGACGATCTCCCACCACCTCAAGGTGTTGCGCACCTCGGGGCTTTTCGACAGTCAACGCCGGGGATCATGGGTGTATTACCGAGCGGTTCCCGATGCGCTGCAACAGCTTTCGTCCGTATTGAATGTCGATGGTCGCGCCGGGAGCTCACAGTGAGCGGCCCTGTCGCGCTACCGCGCCGACTGCTAGCCGAATTCACCGGCACCGCCATGCTGTCCGGCGCCCACTTCAATCCCGTTGTCTCAGCGGCGGACTGGCTGCTGGGCCGACGAGCGGGCACCGGCATCAGCGGCCGTCACGCCGCGTCCTACACGGCTGCCCAGGTGGCGGGCGGCATCGCCGGCGCGCTCATCTTCGCGCTGGCCCGCACCGGTCGGGCGGCGTTGTCCGCCGCGGCGGTCGGTGCCTACATCGGGGCGGCGTACTGGTTCACCAGCTCGACCTCCTTCGCCAACCCCGCTGTGACCGTCGGCCGGATGTTCTCCGACAGCTTCGCCGGCATCGCACCGGGCTCGGTGCCGGGGTTCGTCGCCGCCCAGATCATCGGCGCCCTCGTCGGATTAGCGCTCGTGGCCACCCTGTACCCAGACGCCGCACGCAGCGCCGACGACGTCGTCGTCCCTCATCGTGACCCTGCACCCCCGCCGAACAGAGGAGCTCCGCATGACCGACACGCCCGCCACCCATCACCTGCGCCGCGACCTGTCGATCGACCAGCAGGTCGGGCTGAAAACCGCCGCCACGCGTCTGCAGCGGGAGTTCGACGGCACGTTCGGCGTCGAGACCATCGAGAGATTCCTGCACTCCTCCTATGACCAGTTCGCCGGCCGGGCCACGGTGCCCAATTTCCTACCGCTGCTGGCCGAACGCTTCGCCCGCCAACGCCTCACCGCGCTCGCCAGGATCGAGGGCACGATGTCCGACGGAAGACCCACCGTGCTGTTCCTGTGCACTCACAACGCGGGGCGCTCGCAGATGGCGCTCGGGTACTTCACACACCTGGCCGGCGAGGACGCGGTCGCGTGGTCCGGTGGCTCCGAACCCGGCGATGAGATCAACCCGTCGGCCATCGCGGCCATGGCCGAGGTGGGCATCGACATCACCGGCGAGTTCCCGAAGCCGTGGATCGACGAAATCGTGCAGGCGGCCGACGTCGTCATCACCATGGGATGCGGCGACGCCTGCCCGATCTTCCCCGGCAAGCGCTACGAGAACTGGGAACTGCCTGACCCCGCGGGCCAGTCCGTCGACGCCGTGCGTCCGATCCGCGACGACATCGAGGAACGGGTGCGCCGCCTGCTCGCCGAGCTCGGGATCACCCCGACGTCGTGACCCACGGCGCGTTCTACACGTCCGGGCAGTAGTGGTGCGGGCTCTCCCTGGCGTCGAGCGGCGGCAGGTTGCGCGCTGGCGTGTGCACCAGCGGTGCGTCGGCGGAGATGCGTCCGCTCATCCGGTCCCAACCCGCCCGGGCGCGCGGGTGATAGCGCCGCCGCTTCGGCAACAGCTTGAAGGCGAGGTTCACGACCCGGCCAAACATCCAGTGCAGCCGCTCGTCGCGCCGCGACCAGGAGTAGCCCATCAGTTCGCGGACCGGCGGGTCGTAGAGCCCCACGGTCACCCACACCGCGAACGGCTCGAGCACCTTGAGCTGCAGACGCCACAGCCAATCCGGAATCCATTGCAGAGAAGGGTGTTTGGGCATCGTCGAGAGGTTGAGCACCTCGCGCGCTGCCCAGTTGTTCTCCAGGACGTTGCGGCACATGTGATCCCAGTAGACCTGGAAGTCCTCCCACGTCTCGGGCACGGGCCGCGTGCTCATCCCGTACATGCGGTACCAGGTGATGTGCTCGTCGAACAGCTGCCGCTTGTGCGCCTCGGTCAGCCCGTCGCCGAAATGCTCGGCGGTCAGGATCGTGCCCATGAAGAACGTCGAGTGCGCCCAGTAGAAGACGTCGGGATTCAGCGCGCTGTACCGGCGGCCAAGGTCGTCGGTGCCCTTGATGCCGATGTGGTAGTCGCGCACCTCGGCGCCGGTCTGCGGCGCACGGTCGCCGTCGAACACCACCCCGCCGATCGGGTAGAGCGACCGCAACAGCCGCGGCATCCGCTCCCGGAAGAAGATCGAGTGCTGCTCGACCGCGGCGCCCAGCTGCGGGTGCATGTTCTGCATCGAACCGGCCCACGGCCCCTGCAGCAGCCCGCGCCAGTCGCCGAACAGCTTCCAAGTCAGGGAGTCGGGGCCAAGCGGTTCCGGCGGTGCGTCGTAGCCGCCTGCGGTCACGGGGCAGCCGGACACCACCGGGGACTCGCTGGTCACCGGGCACGTCTCAGACGTATCTTGAGTCACTGATGTACTTCCATCCGGTCAGCGCGAGAGATTCTGACTACGGGTGTTGTCATCATTGGAGCTTAGGAGGAATGTGCCTTCGGGTCAACGACGGGGCCGGTGGTCCGGCGTTCCGCTGCAGGACCGCCAGGTACTGCGGCGCGACGAGCTGATCACCGCCGGCGTCGCACTCCTCGGAAGTGCCGAGGGGCCCTCGCTCACTGTGCGCGCGGTGTGCCGGGCGGCCGGGCTGACCGAACGCTACTTCTACGAGAGCTTCGCCGACCGAGACGAGTTCGTCCGCGCCGTCTACGACGACGTGTGCACCCGGGCGATGTCGACGCTGATGACGGCCGAGACACCGCGGGATGCCGTCGAGCGGTTCGTCGCCCTGATGGTCGATGACCCCACCCGCGGCCGGGTGCTGCTGCTGGCGCCCGCCGTCGAGCCCATACTGACCCGATCGGGCGCGGAGTGGATGCCCAGCTTCATCGAACTACTGCAACACAAGCTGACCCGCATCACCGATCCGGCAATGGCCACCATGGTGGCGACGGGGTTGATCGGCGCGCTGACGGCGCTGTTCACCGCCTACCTCAACGACAGGCTCACCGCCACCCGCGAGCAGTTCATCGACTACTGCGTCGAGATGCTGCTCGGGCGGGTGTCGAGCTACTGAGGGCTACTCGTCGGGCGTGGCGGCCTCGGCGAGTTCCTGCTCCTCCTGCTCGGCAGCTTCCTCCTCGGCCTTGGACTTGGCCACCCGGCCCAGTGGACTGGCGACGGATGCGCCGGGATCGGTGGCAGTCGCGTACTCGCCCGCGCAGTTCAGCGCCACCTGGATCTGAGATTCGTCCGAGGCGTCGATGCGCAGGAACGACGCGTCCCAGGCGTTGGTGACGATGCAGTCGCCTTCGTCAAGCTGGTCGCCCACCCGCGCGGCCACCACGGCCGAGCCGCCGTCTTCCTCGATCGCATCCTTCGCGTCGGAGTACGTCTGACCGACGACGTCCGGAGCGGCCGCTGCCGTACCGGTTCCGAAGAGCGCCATCGTCACCGCGGCAGACGCCACCGCACCGAGTCCCAACACCTGCATCCGCATGACAGTCCGCCTCCGTGAGTTCATCCGGGGCAGACGCAGACGAAAAGCGCTGCGGTGCAATCATCGACGCCTGCTGCCCCGGGCGTGGTATCCACGCAACTGTCACGGAGCAGTGTGAACGCAGCGGGTCGCTGAAATTACGCGCAGGTGAAATCCGCTGCGCCGGATCAACGCTGGGTTACGCGCCCGGCGTCGCGGCCAGGGCGAGCTCCTGCTCCTCCTGTTGAGCGGCCTGACGCGCAGCGCGCTTCCTGGCGGCTTCCTCTTCGTCCTGCTGCTTCGCCTCCCGCCCCAGCGGGTTGGCCACTGACAAACCCGGGTTGGTGGCTGTCGCGTATTCGCCGGCACAGTTCAGCGCGACCGACATCTCGTTGTTGTCGGCGCTTGCTATGCGCAGGAACGACGAGTCCCAGACGTTGGTGACGATGCACTTGTTCTCGTCGAGCTGGTCACCGACGCGGCTCGCGATCACCGCCTTGCCGCCGGCGTCCCTGATTTCCTTCTTGGCGTCGGAGTACGTCATGCCGACAACGTCGGGTGCGGCCGCAGCCGTGCCCGCGCCGAACACAACCGTAGCCGCGGCGACGAATGCCGAACCCAGCCCGACGACAATGACCCTCTTCACGGCCGACCTCCGGACCTCAGGCGATGACTATCGCGTTGATGGGCGAAAGCCTATTGCGTAACCACCTGTTACGCCAGCATTAAGCCGCCTAGGCGCCGGGCGTCGCCGCCTGCGCCGATTGCTCCTGGCCGGGCGCCTACTGCGCGGCCCTGGCGGCCTTGCGTTCCTGCTCGGCCTTCGCCTCGCGGCCGACCGGGCTCAGCGCGGAGTTGCCGGCCGATCCCGGCGCGGCCAACTTGCCGTTGCAGTTGAGCGCGACCAGGACGTCCCTGTTGTTGGCTATCCGGCCCCGCGAGTTCACCCGTGGATACCCCGCGTCCCAGGCATTGGTCACCAGGCAATTGGCCTCGTCTGCGCCGTTCCCGAACTTCGCGGCGATGACCGGGGTGCCACCGGAGCGCTGGATGATCTTCTTGGCGTCTTTATAGGGGCGGTCCACGACGTCCGGAACGGCGTTGGCCGACCCCGCGCCGAACAGGGCGGCGCTTGCCGCGATCGCGGCGGCCACCGCACCGGCCAGGAGATTTCGCATCTGCATTCGTGCCCGTCCTCCGAGTCTCGTGTCCTGGTTCGGGCGTGAACGCTTTGCCCGCGGGCATACTACCGCGTACGGATGGGCCGAAAGTGGCCAATGTGACATTAGGTGCGGTGGCTTGAATGTCACCGAAGTACACAGATATATTGAGTGCAACCAACAGGTACAGATAATGGGGGAGTGGCTATGCACGAGAACCTGACTGACCTGCACCTGCTCCACGAGCTGGAGCCCGTCGTCGAAAAGCTTCTGAATCGGCACATGTCGATGACGAAGGACTGGAACCCGCACGACTACATTCCGTGGTCCGACGGCAAGAACTACTACGCGCTGGGCGGCCAGGACTGGGACCCCGAGCAGTCTCAGCTGTCGGAAGTCGCCCAGGTGGCGATGGTGCAGAACCTGCTGACCGAGGACAACCTGCCCTCGTATCACCGCGAGATCGCGATGAACATGAGCATGGACGGCGCCTGGGGCCAGTGGGTCAACCGGTGGACCGCCGAGGAGAACCGGCACGGCATCTCGCTGCGCGACTACCTCGTCGTCACACGTGCCGTCGACCCCATCCAACTCGAGCAGCTGCGCATCGAGCAGATGACCCGCGGCTTCTCCCCCGGCCAGAACCAGCAGGGTGATCTGTTCGCCGAGAGCCTGTTCGACTCGGTCATCTACGTGACGTTCCAGGAGCTGGCCACCCGGGTGTCGCACCGCAACACCGGCAAGGCGTGCAACGAGGCCGTCGCCGACCAGCTGCTGGCCCGCGTCTCGGCCGACGAGAACCTGCACATGATCTTCTACCGCGACGTGTCGGACGCCGGCTTCGCGATCGCCCCCGACCAGGCGATGCACTCGCTGCACCGGGTGCTGCGCAATTTCAAGATGCCCGGATACACCGTTCCGGAGTTCCGGCGTAAGGCCGTCATCATCGCCGTCGGCGGCGTGTACGACCCCCGCATCCACCTCGATGACGTGGTCATGCCGGTGCTGAAGAAGTGGCGGATCTTCGAGCGCGAGGACTTCACCGGCGAGGCCGCGCGGATGCGCGACGATCTCGGCGTGCTCGTCGAGGAGCTCGAGGAGGCCTCGCAGAAGTTCGAGGAGTCCAAGCAGCGCCGCCTCGAGCGCGAGGCCCGCAAGGCCGAGAAGCTCACCGCGAAGAAGGTGCTCGCCTCATCAGCGGCTTCAGCGTCCTAGCCGAGGCTGTCGATCTGCGGATCGGGCCCATCGCGCTACGCAGCCCGGTCGTGCTGGCCCCGATGGCGGGCGTGACCAACGTCGCCTTCCGCACGTTGTGCCGCGAGCTGGAACTGGCCCGCGCCGGCACGGTGAGCGGGCTGTACGTGTGCGAGATGGTGACCGCGCGGGCGCTCGTGGAGCGGCACCCGGCCACCATGCACATGGTCACCTTTGCACCCGACGAGACACCGCGGTCGCTGCAGCTCTATTCCGTCGACCCGGACAACACCTACGCCGCGGCGAAGATGATCGCCGACGAGGGCCTGGCCGACCACATCGACATGAACTTCGGCTGCCCGGTGCCCAAGGTCACCCGTCGCGGCGGCGGGGCGGCGCTGCCCTACAAGCGCAGGCTGTTCGGCCAGATCGTGGCGGCCGCGGTCCGCGCCACCGAGGGCACCGGCATCCCGGTGACGGTGAAGTTCCGCATCGGGATCGACGACGCCCACCAGACGCACCTGGACGCGGGCCGGATCGCCGCGGAGGAAGGCGCGGCGGCGGTCGCCCTGCACGCCCGCACCGCGGCTCAGCGCTACTCCGGCACCGCGGACTGGGACCAGATCGCCGCGCTCAAGCAGCACGTCACCGCCGTGCCCGTGCTCGGCAACGGCGACATCTTCGAGGCCAGCGACGCCACAGCCATGATGGCCGCGACCGGCTGCGACGGCGTCGTGATCGGTCGCGGTTGCCTCGGCAGGCCCTGGTTGTTCGCCGAACTGTCGGCGGCCTTCACCGGAGCGCCGATGCCCACGCCACCCACCCTGGGCGAGGTAATGAGGATCATGGTGCGCCACGGCGAGTTGCTCGCCGAGCATTTCGGCGAGGACAAGGGCATGCGGGACATGCGCAAGCACATCGCCTGGTACCTGCACGGATTCCCGGCCGGCGCCGAGTTGCGGCGGGCCCTTGCGCTGGTCAAGACGCTGGCCGAGCTCAGGACGCTGGTAAAACAGCTCGACCCGGCAGTGCCCTTCCCCGACGCGGCGACAGGCCCGCGCGGGCGCCAGGGATCACCCGCGGGGGTCGCCCTGCCCGAGGGATGGCTGACCGATCCCGACGACTGCACGGTGCCCGCAGGCGCGGAAGTCATGCACTCGGGAGGCTGACCCAGTCCCAGGCCGTCCCCCAGTCGTCTCCGTCCTGAGACGACTCTGACATCACATCTCTCAGGATGTCTCAGTACGATATGAGTCTCGTTCGTAATGCGCTCCCCGTGCGGAGCCATCCAGGTGCTGACGCAAAGGCGCGCGGCACCGTGTGTATGTATGCGCTCAACTCGACGACGGGTCGGAGGCAGGAAGATCATGAGTGACGGCGACAACGCCACTCCTGAGTCTGCTGGCTCGTCGGGCGCTGCCGACAACAAGTGGCTTACCCGAAGTCAGCGGCCTTCGCCAGGCGCCGCGCCGTGGGAGCGCAAACCTTCACCCGATAGCGAAGAAGCCGACACCGAGACGACGACAGACCGGCCGGGCAACCACACCGACGGCGTCACCGTCGCCGACCTGATCGCCAAGGTGTCCGGCCACACCGCCGTCCCGCCGGGATTGCGCCGCCGTCGCGCCCAACACGACGACGAGCCACCCGCGCCGCCCACCGAGATCATCGCGCCCGTGCCCGCGCGGGAGGAGCCCCCGGGCGCCACCGACGACGACGAGCACGACACCGAGATCCTGCCGGTCATTCGGGCCGCCGCCTCGGAACTGCCCGACCTTGCCCTGGTCCGCAGGCCGCGCCGGGTCCCCGCGGCGCATGCGGCCTCGGGCGGCGACTTTCCGAAGCGATCGCGCCGCGGCCGGCGCAGGACGATGGTGGCCGGTCGTGCGGCGGCCGCCGTGCTGGCGGTGTTGGCGCTCGCGATGACCGGCGGGGCATGGCAGTGGCAGTCGGCCAAGAACAACATGCTGAACCGTGTCTCGGCCCTGGACCCGGACTCCCGCGACATCATCGATCCGAACGCACAGTTCGGTGACGAGAACTTCCTGATCGTCGGCGTCGACAGCCGCATCGGCGAGAACAGCGAGATCGGCGCGGGCACCACTGAGGACGCCGCCGGAGCACGTTCGGACACCGTGATGCTGGTCAACATCCCCGCCAACCGGGAACGCGTGGTTGCCGTGTCATTTCCACGCGACCTCGAGATCGAGCCGATGCAGTGCGAGCCGTGGGACCCCCAGACCGGCGAGTACGGGCCGATCACCGATCCCGAGTCACCCATGTACGGCGCCGATGAGGTCTACACCGAGTACAAGCTGAACTCGGCCTACGCCGTCGGCGGCCCCAAGTGCCTGGTGAAGGTGGTCCAGAAGATCTCCGGTCTGTCGATAAACCGTTTCATGGCAGTCGATTTCGTGGGCTTCTCCAAGATGGTCGACGCCCTCGGCGGGGTCGAGGTGTGTAGCACCACCCCGCTGGAGGACTACGAGCTCGGCACGGTGCTGCCGACCGCCGGGCGGCAGGTCGTCGACGGGCACACCGCGCTGCAGTACGTGCGCGCGCGGCAGGTGGTCACGGAGACCAACGGCGACTACGGGCGAATCAAGCGCCAGCAGCTGTTCCTTGCGTCGCTGATGCGCTCGATGATCTCCAAGGAGGTGTTCTTCTCGCTGTCCAAGCTCAACAACGTGGTCAACATGTTCATCAACGACAGCTACGTCGACAACATGGACACCAGGGACCTCGTCACGCTCGGCCAGTCGATCCAGGGCATCGCGGCCGGCCGGATCACATTCCTGACCGTCCCCACCACGGGATACATGGACGAGTTCGGCAACGAGCAACTGCGCGAAGAGGATAACGACGCGATCTTCGACGCCATCATCAACGACGATCCGCTGCCCGAGGAACGCAACGCCGACAACACCCCGGTGCCGGGCACCCCGGAGTCGACCACCAACGCGGCCGAGCCGACCCACGACGAGGCGCCGTCCAGCGAACTGGTGGACGCGGTCACCACCGATCCGCAGGACATCACGGTGCAGGTGTCCAACTCGACCGGCCAGGACGGCCTGGGGGCCACCGCCGCCGGCGAACTGCAGACCCACGGCTTCAACGTCACCACCCCCGACGACTATCCGGGCCCGCTGGATTCGACGACGGTGTTCTTCTCACCCGGCAACGAGGAGGCCGCCGCCACGGTGGCCTCGGCGTTCGCGAACCCGACCATCGAGCGGGTGTCCGGCAAGGGCGACGTCGTACAGGTAGTGCTGGGCACCGACTTCTACTCGGTCGCACCCCCCTCGCCGAGCGGCTCACCGGTGCAGGTGCACGTCGTCCACGGCACCAACAGCACGCCGACGCAGCTACCGGAGGACCTCGCGGTCACCAACGCCGCGGACACCACCTGCGAATAGACCACAGCGTTTCGGCAGGTGGCATTCACCTTTCGTTCACCCTCACCCGCATGCCGTTTCAGCCGGAATGGCCGTACGCTTGACACATGCGTACCGCCTACCATGAGCAGTTGGATGCCCTGACCAGCCAGTTGGGCGAGATGTGCGGGCTGGCCGGGGCGGCGATGGAGCGTGCGACCCAGGCGCTGCTGCAGGCGGATCTGGTACTGGCCGAGCAGGTCATCACCGACCACGAGCAGATCGCGGCCATGAGCGCCCGCGCCGAGGAGGCGGCATTCGTGCTTCTCGCGCTGCAGGCCCCCGTCGCGGGCGACCTGCGCGCCATCGTGGGCTCGATCCAGATCGTCGCCGACGTCGACCGCATGGGCGCGTTGGCGCTGCACGTTGCCAAGATCGCGCGACGCCGCCATCCGCAGCACGCCCTGCCGGAGGAGGTCAACGGCTACTTCGCCGAAATGGGCCGTCTCGCGGTGGAATTGGGCAACAGCGCGCAGGAGGTGCTGGTCACGCGCGACCCGGAGAAGGCCGCCCGGATCAGCGAGGAAGACGACGCGATGGACGACCTGCACCGCCATCTGTTCACGGTTCTGATGGACCGCGAATGGAAGCACGGCGTGGCCGCCGCCGTCGACGTGACCCTGCTGGGTCGGTTCTACGAGCGGTTCGCCGACCATGCAGTCGAGGTCGCCCGCCGGGTCATCTTCCAGGTGACCGGCAAGCATCCCGACGAGGAAGGGCTGCCGGCCTCCCGCTGAGTGCCCTCGTACGCACTGCAGTCACATCCGTCACGCGCAGATCGACGGCGCCAGCCGATAGCCGGCGCCGCGGATGGTTCGGATGATCTCGCCGTGTTCGGGGTCGTGGCCGAGCTTCTCCCGAAGCCGGCGAACATGGACCGCCACCGTGTTGGTGTCGGCGGGGTGCCCCCAGACGGCACGACTGATTTCGTCGCTGCTGGCGACCTTTCCGCGGCGCTCGATGAGGAACACCAACAGCTCGAGTTCCCGCTGCGTCAGCTGAACATCGCGACCGCGAACGCGGGTCTCGTATCCGTCCCGATTCACCTCGATCGGGCCTGCGGCGTACACCGACCCATTGCGTCGAAGCGGCGGACGCCGGCTGAGGACGAACGGCGCGATTGCGTTGATGTCGTATGGGCGACTGATGAGAGCCGAGGCTCCCGCAGCGAGCACGGTGCACGTCACCTCGTCCACGCTCGGTGCGCCGATCAAAATGGGTAGGGCCCACCTCGAGCGCACAGCTGCCGTAATACGTTCCGCGTCAACAACATTCGTCTGGGCCGCGAGAACCAGCACGTCGGGCTGCTCGACACCGATCGTCAGAAGCGCTTCGGCGCCGTCGTCACACCAGGTGGACTGGATGCCGATTGCCGCGGCGTCGTCCATCAAGATGGTGGCGACGTCCGCGTCGGTGTCGACGAGCAGAAGCCTGCCCCGCGTTGGGGAGACTGCTGCCCGCTGCCCGTCACGCTGCGCGCGGCATTCATACCGCATACGTCAGCCGAAGCGGCCCGAGATGTAATCCTCCGTTGCCTTCTGCGTCGGATTGGAGAAGATCTTCTCGGTGTCGTCGACCTCGACCAGCTTGCCCGGCTTGCCCGTCGCCTCGAGGTTGAAAAACGCCGTCTGGTCGCTGACCCGGGCGGCCTGCTGCATGTTGTGGGTGACGATCACGATCGTGTAGTCCTGCTTGAGCTCGGTGATGAGATCCTCGATCGCGAGCGTCGAGATCGGGTCGAGCGCCGAGCACGGCTCGTCCATCAGCAGCACGTCGGGCTGCACGGCGGTGGCACGGGCGATGCACAACCGCTGTTGCTGGCCGCCGGACAGGCTGCCGCCGGGCTTGTCGAGCCGGTCCTTGACCTCGTTCCACAGGTTGGCCCCTTTGAGGGACTGCTCCGCGACCTCGTCCAGCATCTTCTTGTTGCGTACGCCCTGCAGTCGCAGGCCGGCAACCACGTTGTCGCGAATTGACATGGTGGGGAAGGGATTCGGTCGCTGAAACACCATGCCGATGGTCTTACGGACGCTGACCGGGTCGACACCCGCGCCGTAGATGTCCTCACCGTCGAGCAACACCGACCCGTCGACACGTGCACCGGGAATGACTTCGTGCATGCGGTTGAGGGTGCGCAGCACCGTCGACTTGCCGCAGCCGGACGGGCCGATGAACGCGGTGACACTCCGTGGCGGCACCGCGAGACTCACCTCGGCGACGGCGTGAAAAGAGCCGTAGTAGATGTTGAGATCTTTGAGATCCAGCCGCTTGGCCATGGGAGCTCCTTAAGCCCTGTTCCGGGTCAGGTATCGGTTGACGAAGGCGGCCGCGAGATACAACGCCGCGACCAGCAAGATCAGTGTGAGTGCGGCACCCCAAACCCGGAGGACCCCGGCTTCTTCGGGATTGACCAGTTCGGTGTAGATCAGCAGCGGCAGCGATGCCATGTTGCCGTCGAATGCGTCGAAGTTGATGGACCGGCTGTACCCGACGAGCACCAGCACGGGTGCCGTCTCGCCCATCACCCGGGCGAGGGCCAGCAGGATGCCGCTGATCATTCCGGGCAGCGCCGTCGGCACCACGATCCGCACGATCGTCTTCCATTTCGGGACACCGAGCGCATACGAGGCCTCGCGCAACTCGTCGGGCACCAGCTTGAGCATTTCCTCGGTGTTGCGCACGACCACCGGCAACATGAGCAGGACCAGCGCCAGCGCCACCGCGAACGCGCTCTGCGGGAATCCCATCGTGGCGATCCACAGCGCAAAGACGAAGAGCGCCGCCACGATCGAGGGGACGCCGGCCAGGATGTCGACCATGAACGTCGTCACCTTGGCGAACTTGCCGCGGCCATACTCCACGAGGTAGACCGCGGCCATCACGCCCAGCGGGACCGACAGCACCGCGGCGATGGCCGCTTGGATGAGCGTGCCGTAGATGGCGTGGTAAACGCCGCCGGCGAACTCCTCAGGCAGCACCCCGGCCAGCGAGTTGGTCCACCACGTCGACCCGAGAATCGCCCGGAAGCCCTTCTCCACAACTGTCCACAGCAGCCAGCCCAGCGGGAGCATCGCAATCACGAACGCCGCGGTGAACAGCGTGGTCGCGAGGTTGTTCTTGATCTTGCGGCTGGCGCTGATCGGGTGGAAGGTCGGACCCTTCACCGGATGGTCGAGAGTCGTCTGCGTCATCCTCCGCTAACCCTTCCGCCCGCGGCCAACCGGGCCAGCGCATTGACCAAGAAGGTCAGCGCGAACAACACGAAACCGGCGGCGATGTAGGCCCCGGTCGGCAACGGTGCACTGAACTCCGCTGCCGCCGAGGCGATTTTGGAAGCAAACGTGTATCCGCCGTCGAACAGTGACCAGTGGCCGGCCTGCGCGGCGGTGCGCAGGATGATCAGCACCGCGATCGTCTCTCCGAGCGCACGACCGAGGCCGAGCATCGACGCCGCGATCATGCCACTGCGTCCGTACGGGAACACGGTCATGCGGATCACCTCCCATTTGGTCGCGCCGAGGGCCTGGGCGGCCTCGACGTGGCCCCGCGGGGTGAGCGCAAAGACCTCACGGGTGACCGAGGTGATGATGGGGAGGATCATCACGGCCAGCACGATGCCCGCGGTGAAGATGGTGCCTCCGCCCGCGAGCGACACATTGCCCTGGGAGAACAGGAAGAACCAGCCGAGGCGGTCGTTGAGGAAGGTCGCCACCGGCGACAGCCAGGGAGCGAGCACGAAGATGCCCCACAGACCGAACACGATCGAGGGCACCGCCGCCAGAAGATCCACCATCATGGCGAACGGGCGAGCCATTCGCTTGGGCGCGTAGTTGGTGAGAAAGGCCGCGATGCCGATGGCGACCGGCACGGCGATCACCAACGCGAAGACGGAACTGAGCACCGTCACCTGGAAGAGGTCGCGGATGCCGAAGCGGAGGTTGTCTGCGTCGTTGGTGACGAAGTCGGTACTGGTGAGGAAGTTCGCTTCGTTGGCCTGCAGTGACGGGATGGCCTTGACGAGCAGGAACAGCGCCATCAGCGCGATCGCGCCGATGATGGTCGCACCGGCGGCGATTGCCAGCGATTTGAAAATCGTGTCGCCCCAGCGGCTGTGGCTTCGATGCGGCAACGCGGTCCGGCCAGGTCGGGTTGGCATTCCGGGAGTATCGCCGATCTGCTGTGGGCCCGCCGGGTTTGCCGACGAGCCCACAGCGGTCGAATCAGGCGTGACTGCCATGATGTGGTGAGTTACCTAGTTGGTGGCGTTGATGGCATCGACGGCCTCGGTGAGCCGCTGCTTGAACGCCTCGGGCACCGGGATGTAGCCGTTCTCTTCGAGCCCTTGCTGGCCGTTGCCCAGCGCGGAGTGCATGAACGCCTTCACCGCCGTGGCCACCTCGGCATCAGGGTATTGCGAGCACACGATCTCGTACGCTGCGAGCATGATCGGGTACGACCCCGGCTCGGTGGGCATGTAGAACGATGTCGTGTCCAGCACGAGGTCGTTGCCCTCGCCCTTGAACTTCACCGCGTCGATGGCCTTGCCCGCGGACTCGACATTCAACTGGACCGGCTCCGGTCCCGCCGAGGTGACGACGTTGGCGATCGACAGACCTTGCGCCTTGGCGAACGACCATTCGTTGTAGGTGATGGAACCGGGCGTGTTCTTGATGGCCGCCGAGGTTCCCTCGTTGCCCTTGGCTCCCTCGCCGACACCGCCGGCGAACGACTTGCCCGCGCCCTTGCCCCAGGCACCGTTGGACGCGGCGTCCAAATACTTCTGGAAGTTGTCGGTGGTGCCCGACTCGTCGCTGCGGAAGATCACGTTGATCGGCTGGGCCGGCAGGGCCGCGCCCTCGTTGAGCGCCTTGATCTCGGGCGCATCCCAGGTGGTGACGGTGCCGTTGAAGATCTTGCCCAGAGTCGGGCCGTCGAGGACGAGGCCGTCGACACCCTCGAGGTTGTAGGTGATCGCGATGGGTCCGAACACCGCGGGCAGGTTCCACGCGTCACTGCCGCCACAGCGCTGCTTGGCCTTGTCGTACTCGCCCTTCTCCGCGCTGAGCGGCGAGTCCGAGCCGCCGAAGTCGGTCTGGCCGCCCAGGAACTCCGACACGCCCGCACCCGAACCGCTGGACGTGTAGTTCAGGGTGAACCCGGGGCAGTCCTTCTCGTAGGCGTTGATGAACCGCGTCATGGCGTTCGCCTGCGCACTCGAACCGCTCGCCTTGAGCGCTTCCTTCCCCCCGCAGTCGCCCGCCGGCTGAGCACCGGAGTCACCGGACCCCGACGAGGTGTTGTCGTCACTACCGCAGGCCGACAGCAGCAGGGCACCGGCGGCCAGTAGGCCGAGCGCAGCACCAGATCGTTTCGCCTTCACGAAGCTCCTTCTCCAGATCTCGGGTAGACGCTGGTATCAGCCGGCACGCCGCCGGCGACGCCCGTCGCGTCAAGCAGAGCCATTGCTGCTCGGATGTGAACCTAGGGGTGTCCCATGAATGAAGTGCCTACGGATGGTGAACGGAAAATGAACCGCCCGTACCGGCCGTGGCATGGTCGTGATTGCCCGCTACGAGCGCGAACGCGCTGCCGTGCGCGCGGCGCTCGCGGCGGAGCGATCGGCCAATCTGCGCCGCAGGGCCAAGGACACGTACACGAGCGCCACGAGAACCGGCACTTCGATGAGGGGACCGACGACCCCGGCAAGGGCCTGGCCCGAGGTCGCTCCATACGTGGCGATCGCGACCGCGATGGCTAGTTCGAAATTGTTGCCCGCGGCGGTGAAAGCCAGGGTGGTGGTGCGCTCGTATCCCAACCCGATGACGGCACCGAGGCAGTATCCGCCGCCCCACATGATGGCGAAGTAGGCCAGCAACGGCAGGGCGATGCGCACGACGTCCAGGGGCCGACTGGTGATCTGATCTCCTTGCAGCGCAAAGAGAATGACGATGGTGAAGAGCAGACCGTACAGCGCCCAGGGACCGACCACCGGGAGGAACTTCGACTCGTACCAGTCACGCCCCTTCGCTTTCTCCCCGAACCTCCGCGAGAGATAGCCCGCCAAGAGCGGGATACCGAGGAAGATCAGGACCGACTTCGCGATCTCCCACGGCGAAGTCGCGATGGTGGCCTGCTCGAGTCCCAGCCAGCCCGGCAGCACCGACAGGTAGAACCAGCCGAGAACGGCGAACATGAGCACTTGGAAGATGGAGTTGAGTGCGACGAGCACGGCAGCGGCCTCACGGTCGCCACAAGCGAGGTCGTTCCAGATGATGACCATGGCGATGCACCGCGCGAGGCCCACGATGATCAGGCCCGTCCGGTACTCCGGAAGGTCAGGCAGCAGAAGCCAGGCCAATGCGAACATCAGGGCGGGCCCGATGATCCAGTTCAGCACCAAGGAACTGGCCAGCAGCTTGCGATCGCCGGTGACGGTGTCGAGGCGGTCATAGCGGACCTTCGCCAGTACCGGATACATCATGATCAGAAGCCCGAGTGCGATGGGCAATGAGACACCGTCGACGGCCACACGCTCGAGCGCACTGTTGAGCCCTGGGACCCAGCTGCCGAGCAGCAGACCCGCGACCATTGCCAGGCCGATCCACAGCGGCAGGAATCGATCGAGGGTCGAGAGCTTGCCGACCACGTGAGGGGTATCGGCCGAGGGCTCGGTCCTGGTCACGGTTTCGATCCTGCAGTCGAGTGCAGGGCGTCTGCGGCGAACAACGTCGCCAGCCTCCGCAGGGCATCCGGCGCCACGGCGTAATACACCCACGATGCGCGGCGTTCGCACGTCAGCAATCCGGCGTCACGCAGCACTTTGAGGTGATGCGAGATGGTCGGTTGCTTGACCTCGATGCCCACCGATATGTCGCATACACATGCCTCGCCTCCGGCGCGACTCGCGATGCCGCTGAACAAGCGAAGCCGCACCGGGTCCGCAAGAGCCTTGAGCTTGGCTGCCATCTCGTCGGCCGCCTCCGGCGTCAAGGGCTCACGCAGCAGTGGACCCACGTCGCAAGCGGCCGCGGTCTGGGCGGAGGTTTGTTTCGACATACTTCGATATTGACAGTGATCGATGTCGTCGGCAACTGCGATTCAGGTCGCTGTCGCCGCTGCGTACGCGGCGTCCACCGAGTGAACCGAGAAACCCAGACGCTCATACGTTCTCACCGCCGCCGAGTTATCCGCCTCGACGTACAGCATGACGGCCGCGGGGGGGCCGGCCGACAGCCGCTCGCCGAGGTGGTGCAGCCCGATCAACGTCAGCACCCCGCCCAGTTGGCGGCCCTGCGCGGCCGGATCGACACCGACCACGTAGACCTCGCCGAGATCGGGGGCGTGCACCTTCGTCCAGTGGAAGCCCAGCAGCTTGCCGCTCTGCTCGTCGAGGGCCAGGAACAGGCCCTCGGGGTCGAACCACGGCTCGCCCCGGCGCTGGGCGATCTCGGCGGCCGTCCACCCGCCCTGTTCGGGATGCCAGGCGAAGGCGGCGTTGTTGACGCGCAGCAGTTCGGCATCGTCGCCAGGGCCGGAGTACGTCGCGATGCGGACCCCGTCGGGCACCGCGACCGGCGGTAGCCCGGTCAGCGGACGGCGCATCTGCAACAACTCGCGCACCACCGTCAGGCCCAGCGCGGCTGCCGTCGCGCGTGCCGGCTCGAGGTTGCCGTGCGCCCAGATCCGGGCGTCGTCGCCGCCTTCGGCCAGTCCGGTGCGCACCATCGCCGAGCCGATGCCGCGCCGCCTCGCCCGTGGGTGCACGACCAGTTCGGCCATCGCGGGCGCCCCGGACAGATTGAGGTAGCCGACGATGTCCTCGTCGTCGACCGCGAGCAAGTGCCGGGTGCGGTCGCCGCCGAGTTCGCGCAGCACCTGATCCCCCACCGGCGCCACCCCGTCGACCGACGTCGCCAGGGTGACCAGATCCCGGATTCGACGTTGAACGCCCTCGGAAAGCGAAGTCTGCCAGACGATTTCGGTCACGGACTGTGCAGCGGGTCGGCCAGCGCCTCCGCCACGCCCTCGGCGTCGTAGTCGCCGTCGTCGACGTCGTCGGCCAGCTCGGTGCCGGGCGCGGGCGGGCGGCCGCGTGCCGGGCGGACGGCCTTGTAGCCGACGTTGCGCACGGTGCCGATCAACGATTCGTACTCCGGACCCAGCTTGGCGCGCAGCCGCCGCACGTGCACGTCGACGGTGCGGGTGCCGCCGAAGAAGTCGTAGCCCCACACCTCCTGCAGCAGCTGCGCGCGGGTGAACACCCGGCCCGCGTGCTGCGCGAGGTACTTCAGCAGCTCGAATTCCTTGTAGGTGAGGTCGAGCGGGCGCCCGCGCAGGCGCGCGGTGTAGGTGCCCTCGTCGATGACCAGCTCGCCGAGGCTGATCTTGCCGACGTTCTCCTGATTGGCCACCCCGCCGCGCCGGCCGACGAGCAGTCGCAGCCGGGCGTCGATCTCGGCGGGTCCGGTGCTGGGCAGCAGGATCTCGTCCAGCCCCCATTCGGTGTTGACGGCCACCAGCCCGCCCTCGTTGACGACGGCCACCACGGGCACCGACGTTCCGGTGGTGCCCAGCAGACGGCACAGCCCGCGGGCGGCGGCCAGATCGGTGCGCGCGTCGACGATCGCGACGTCAGCGCTGCCGGCCTCCAGCAGCGAGGAGACCTCGGTGGGCGCGGTTCGCACATTGTGGGCGAGCAGCGACAACGACGGCAGCACAGACTCGGGTTGTGGGTCGACGGTCAGTAGCAGTAGATCCAACTGGCCCTCCAACAGCGCAGGGACCTCGCCTGGACAACGATGTCGGTCGGTGACTTCCCAGATTCATACCTGACATGTGGCCGTTACCCGGCCGATGGTCACCTAACGATAGCGCGCTACCTGCTGATTAGCTGCGCCGAACGGATCGCCCCGCCGCCCGTGGTCCAGAATGTCGGGGTGCGCAGGCTGCTGATCGGGGTGCTGGCGACCGTCGTCGCCGTGGTGGTGGGCGCCGTCGGAGCGGACTTCGGCGCGGCGATCTTCGCCGAGTATCGGCTGGCCAGGAGCGTGCGCGCCGCCGCCGACCTGCACTATGACCCCTCGGTGGCGATCCTCGGCTTCCCGTTCTCCACCCAGGCGGCCGAGCGCAGGTACGACGAGATCGAGGTCCGCGCGAATGGCGTCGATCACCCGGTCGTCGGCAAGGTCTCGCTGGAGGCGACGCTGCACGACATCGACCTCGCGGGCGCGTCCTGGCTCATCGAGCCGGATGCCCGGCTGCCCGTCGGCAAGGCCGAGAGCCGCATCATCATCGACTCCACCCATGTGGGCCGCTACATGGGCATCCCCGACCTGCTGGTGGAGGCGCCGACGCGGGAGAGCAACGACGCGACCGGCGGCACCACCGAGTCCGGCATCTCGAGCAATCGGGGTGTGGTGTTCACCGGCACACCCGAGAAGGCGGACTTCGACAAGAGGGTCAGCGTGGCCGTCGACCTCGAGGTCGCCGGACCGGACCGGACCACGCTGGTGATGACGGCCACCGGCGTGCTGACCGGGCCGAACACCGCCGACCAGGAGGTGCCCGACGACCGGACCGAAGCCGTGCTGGCCGCGTTCTCCATGAGCATGCCCGGGCAGAAGCTCCCGTTCGGGCTGGCGCCGACCGCTCAGGGCGCCCGCGGCTCGGACATCATAATCGAGGGGATCGCCGAGGGAGTAACCGTGGCCCTCGACGAGTTCAACATGAGATGAGCGTTGGCGCGACGAACGGAGGGCGGCGATGAGCTCTTCCTGGACCCTGGCCATCACGGTGCTGATCGCCGCAGTGGGCGTGGCCTTCCTCGTCGGCAGGCTGCTGACGTTGCGGGCCGGGCTGATGAAGTCCGCCGAAGCCGCCGCCGACGTCGACACCAGCGACCTCGGGCTCGCCCGGCAGGGCCCGACGGTGGTGCACTTCTCGGCGCCCTGGTGTGGCCCGTGTGAGACCGTGCGCCGGGTCGTCGACGAGGTGTGTGACGAGCTTGGCGTCGCGCACGTGGAGATCGACATGGACGCCAACCCCGAAGCGGCTCGGCGGCTTTCGGTGTTGTCGCTGCCCACGACGATCATCTTCGATGCCGCTGGACGGCCGCGTCACCGCACGCACGGCGTGCCCAGACCTGCTGACCTGCGCTCCGCACTGCAACCGCTGTTGGCTTGATCGCCCTGTCATCGCGTAAGCTGTCCGGCGTGTCCGCCCGCCTCGAGCCGATGCTCACCAAGCGCCGCGCAGTCGATCTGTGCCGCGTCGCGGGTTCTTGCTGTTGTTGTTGTAGCCGCTGAGTAGCTGCGCCGTCGTTCGCGCCGCACTCGGGACCGGCCTTCGTGGCCTGCCCCAGCCCAGCCCCATGACGCAACAGGAGCATTTCTATGTCGACACCGAAGATCGCGACACCCGACCAGGTGGACGTGCGCGGTCCGCGATTCGCCGCCTGGGTCACCACCGCCGTGCTCGCGGCGGTGATCCTGGCGTCGGCGGTCAGCACGGTCGGCGCGGGCGTGCTGCTCGCCACGCAGGCGGTGGTGTTCGCCCTCGGTGCGCGCCTCGGACCGCGCGGGCATCCCTACGGCCTGCTCTTCGGCGCTCTGGTGGCTCCGCGGCTCGGGCCGGTGACCGATAAGGAACCCGCCGCACCCCTGCGGTTCGCCCAACTCGTCGGGTTGGGCTTCGCGGTGGCCGGCGTCGCCGGCTTCGCCGCGAGCGTTCCGCTGCTCGGCCTCGTCGCCACCGGCCTGGCCCTGGTGGCGGCCTTCCTCAACGCGGCCTTCGGCATCTGCCTGGGCTGCCAGCTCTACCCGCTCGTCGCACGACTGATCCAAATACCAAGCAATCGAAAGGAATTCGTTCATGGCACGTACTGATGTGCTGGTCACCGCCGAGTGGGCCGAGAACAATCTCAACGCCCCCGACACGGTCTTCGTCGAAGTCGACGAGGATACCAGCGCCTACGACACCGGCCACATCGAAGGTGCGGTGAAGATCGACTGGAAGGCCGACCTGCAGGACCCGGTGCGCCGCGACTTCGTCGACCAGGAGCAGTTCTCCAAGCTGCTGAGTGAGCGCGGCATCGCCAACGACGACACCGTGATCCTCTACGGCGGCAACAACAACTGGTTCGCCGCGTACGCCTACTGGTACTTCAAGCTCTACGGCCACCAGAACGTCAAATTGCTCGACGGCGGCCGCAAGAAGTGGGAGCTCGACGGCCGCCCGCTGTCGACCGACACCGTCAAGCGCCCCGCGACCAGCTACACGGCCAAGGCCCCGGACACCAGCATCCGCGCGTTCCGCGACGAGGTCATCGCCGCGATCAACAACAAGAACCTCGTCGACGTGCGCTCCCCTGACGAGTTCTCCGGCAAGATCCTGGCGCCTGCGCACCTTCCGCAGGAGCAGAGCCAGCGGCCCGGGCATATCCCCGGCGCCATCAACGTTCCGTGGAGCAAGGCGGCCAACGACGACGGCACGTTCAAGTCCGACGAGGATTTGGCCAAGCTGTACGCCGAGGCCGGCTTGGACGGAGAGAAGGAGACCATCGCCTACTGCCGGATCGGCGAGCGCTCGTCGCACACCTGGTTCGTGCTGCAGGAACTGTTGGGACACAAGAACGTCAAGAACTACGACGGCAGTTGGACGGAATACGGCTCCCTGGTGGGTGCCCCGATCGAGTTGGGAAGTTGATATGTGCTCTGCACCGAAGCAAGGCCTGACGTTGCCGGCCGGCGTCGACCTCGAGAAGGAGACGGTGATCACCGGCCGCGTCGTCGACGGGTCGGGTCAGGCCGTCGGCGGGGCGTTCGTGCGGTTGCTGGACAGCTCCGACGAGTTCACCGCCGAGGTCGTCGCGTCGGCCACGGGTGACTTCCGGTTCTTCGCCGCACCCGGCACCTGGACGCTGCGCGCGCTGTCGAAGGTGGGCAACGGCGACGCCGTCGTCGCGCCGTCGGGCGCCGGCATCCACGAGGTCGACGTCAAGGTCGCCTGACGACGAAGGCGGGGTGGGCCCACGCGCAAGCTGGGGAGGACGAGCCGACGAGGAGTCAGGCAATCCAGCCTCGCCTGACCGGATCCGCTCGAACGTGAGCTTGTGTTCGACGATCCGCGAAGAACTCGCACGCGAGCTCACGTTCGACGGGCAAGGCCGACGCGCCGGGCCGTCGGCAGCCGATTAGACTCGCTGTCATGGTGCTGTTCTACGAACTCCTGCTGGTCGCCTGCACCGTGTTGATCACCTGGTTCGCGTTGTACGCGCTGTACCGGCTGATCACCGACGAATCGTGACGTCCGGCGACGAGGCAGTCGCGGCGGCGGCAGAACGCGCGAAGAGCACCGCCGCCCGCAACATTCCGGTTTTTGCCGACCTGCCCGCGCCCTCCGACACCGCCAACCTCCGCGAAGGCGCCAACCTCAACGACGCGCTGCTGGCGCTGCTGCCGCTGGTCGGCGTCTGGCGAGGCGAGGGCGAGGGCCGCGGCGCGCACGGCGACTACCGGTTCGGCCAGCAGATCATCGTGTCCCACGACGGCGGCGACTACCTGATCTGGGAGGCCCGCTCGTGGCGACTCACCGAATCCGGTGACTACGAGGCGCACACCCTGCGCGAATCGGGGTTCTGGCGGTTCGTCAACGACCCCGCCGACCCATCCGAGTCGCAGGCCATCGAGCTGCTGCTGGCGCATTCGGCCGGCTACGTCGAATTGTTCTACGGCCGTCCGCTGACCCAGTCGTCGTGGGAGTTGGTCACCGACGCGTTGGCGCGCAGCAAGTCCGGGATGCTGGTCGGCGGCGCCAAGCGGCTCTACGGCATCGTCGAGGGCGGCGATCTGGCCTACGTCGAGGAGCGCGTCGACGCCGACGGCGGCCTGGTGCCGCACCTGTCCGCCCGGCTGTCCAGGTTCGTCGGCTAGTGCGCCGGCATCGGCTCGCCGCGGCGATCGCCGCGGCCGCGCTCCTGGCGGGCTGCGCGTCGGACCCGCCCGCCGACCAACCGGGCACCACCACCTCGCAGGCGCCGACCGGCCACGGCTCGCTGGCGCAGTGTCTGAGCGATCACGGTGCGCCCGCCGCACCGGGCCCCGGGGGCGGACCTCCGCCGGGAGTGGACTCCGCGGCCTGGCAGCGGGCGATGTCCGCCTGTTCCTCGCTGGCGCCGGGACCGGCAGGCTAAGTCAGGACCGGCGCATTGCCGGCGTCGGCCAGCCAGGTGTTCTCCAGCCGCATCAGCGTGCCGTCGCCGCGCAGCGAGTCGACGACCCACGAGACGCAGCGGGTCAGGTCGCTGCCCTTGTCCAGCACGATGCCGAATTGCTCGGCGTCCTGCGACCCGTTCGGCAGCTGGCCGACGATCATGCCGCCGCGCAACTCGGAGGCGACCGCGAACGCGGTCGGCAGGTCGGCGACCAACGCGTCGATCTCACCGGAGCCCAGGGCGAGCTTGGCGTCGCCGTTGGTGTTGTAAGCCCCGACGGGAGCGTCGGCGCCGACCGCCGTCGCCGCGGTGTGGCTGGTGGTGCCGACCTGGGCGCCCAGGCGAAGCGCCTTCAGATCGGTGAGGCCTCGAACGCGCGCCGCCGGTGACGACTTGACCGTGACGACGGCCTGGCTCACGTCGAAGTACGGCGACGAGAAGTCGACCGCGGCCTTGCGTTGTTCGGTGATCGAGAACTGAGAGAGGTTGGCGTCGAACGTTTTCGGTCCGGCGGTGATGGCTTCGCTGAACGGCACGCGCACCCAGCGCACGTCTTCGGCGCCGTAGCCGAGCTTGCCCGCGACGGCATAGGCGACTGCGGACTCGAACCCCTCGCCGTTGGCGGGGTTGTCGCCCATGTACCACGGCGGGTAGACGGGCTGGTCGGTGCCGAACGTGAACACACCCGCGTACAACGTGGTCAGCCGGTCCTTGCGGCACTCCTCGGGCCGCGGCGCCGCATAGGGCTCGGCGGCCGGTGCGCACGCGGCGACGACGGCCGCGGCGACCAGCAGCACGCCGAGCGTCCTGGCGATGCCCATGTCGCGCATCATTGCGCAGCGCGGCAACCAGTGCCAGACCGGGCGGGCAACGGTTCGCTACCGATTCCGCCGTCGGAGATGGGGCGGCCCCCGAGCCGTGTGTTCGTGGCGGACAAGACCGAGGGCTCGGGGGCCGGGTGACTGCGGGGAATTCGCCAGCGCGCGCAGGGCGCGAAGAGCCGTCGACTCATTCCCCTGGCGCTGCTAGCTCGCAGCCACCTCACAAGTCCATAAGTCACTCAAAATGTCGGACCACCTCCCTTCCTGTGTACGAGCGACGGTACCCGTGCACCCGGGGAGCGACAACCGATTTCGGACCGTTTCAGCGGTCAGCGCAGCCGGGAGCCGGGTCGGCGCGCGGCCTATGACGCGAACCAAGTCACCCGTTGCGCCGCAACGGGTTCACGCTTGCCCTTGAGTTGCACATGTTCGAGGTCGCCTGCCGGCTCGTCAAGGTGACGGGCGAGCCGCTCCGACACCATCACCTCGCCACCCCGTGCGCACGACTGCAGCCGGGCCGCGGTGTTGACCACGTCACCGACGGCGGTGAAATCGCTCAGCGCGTCGGTGCCGCCGATATTCCCGACGAACACCTCGCCGTAGTCGAGCCCGATCCCCAACTCGAGCACCGCGCCGCCGGTGCCGTAGCCGACACCTTCGAGCAGACCCCGCGCGTGAGCAAGCATGACCGCGGCGACGGTGCGGCGGTCGTCGTCGGAGGGCGACCACGAGCTTCGCGCGACAAACACCGGCAGATACAACGCCATCACCTCGTCGCCGATCAGCTTGTCGATGAGGGCGTCGGGGAAGAGCACCGTTTCGGCCACCGCGTAGAAACGCTGCAGGAGAGCGCCGGCATCCTGCGGGGAGATCGCCTCCGAACGACTGGTGAACCCGCGCAGATCCGCGAACAGGACTCCCGCCTCGGTGGTCATCCCGCCCGGCGGCGAGAGTTCCACACACGTCGCGCACAGGGTCGGATTCTTGCGCGACGGAAAGTAGCCGAGCGGTCGAACCAACCGCCCGCCGAGACCGGCGAACGGTGCACCGCACATGCCGCACCGTGGGCTGGCCGGCAGCCGGCGCATCAGCCGGTGCGTGACACGCGCAGCAGGGGTGGTGCTGAAGTCGAAATAGGCCATCCAGTCGTTCGGTGAGAGCGGCTGACGGGACGACTTGCCCGCGTACCGAGCCAGGCGGCGCGATACGAGCCGTTGCCAACCCGTCATGCGCTGCTCGCCGGACCCGTCCACAGGTTCAGGATGAGGCATTTCGGTCGACTCGGATGCGACTCCGACCAATGGGGCGGTTTCGGCGGTCAGCGATCGCTGACGAGCGCGGCGTCGACGAGTCCGGCGAATTCGGCGGCCAACGGGGAGGGCCGCAGCAGCCTGCCGTCGAGCGTGTGCACCCGCGCCGCCAGTGTGATGCTCGACACCAGCCAAACTCCCTGTGCCGCAAACAGATCCGCGGGCCTCAGGGCCCGGTAGTCGCAGTCGTAGCCCTTGCTGCGGGCGACCTCGAAGAGCGCCTGTTGGGTGGTGCCGCGGAGGATCGGGAACCACGGGGGCGGCGTCAGCAGCGTCGGGGGGCCGTCCTTGCCTTCCGGCTCCGTGGCGATCACCACCGTCGAGCGCGGCCCCTCGAGGATGAGGCCGTCGGAGCCTACGAACACGACGTCGCCCGCGCCGTGGCGTTCGGCGTGCCGTAGCGCGGCCATGTTGACTGCGTACGACAGCGTCTTCGCGCCGGCCAGCAGCCACGGCATGTCGGCGGCGCCCGCGGCGGGCAGTCCTCGGGCCAGCGTCATCGCCGCCAGGCCCCTTCGGCGCACCTCGGCCACCCGGGTCGGCAGCGCGCCGATGGTCGCGAACGCCGTCGGCGGTGAGCCGCTCTCACGTCCCCTGCTGCACACCAGCCGCAGCACGCCCTCGCCGCCGCCTTCGGCGTTCCATTTCAGGACGGCGGCGGCCACCGCGGCGCGCCACTGCGGCAGATCCGGGGTGGGCAGGTCCGTCAGCCGCGCCGACTGGGTGAGCCGCGCCAGGTGCGCTTCGAGCAGACAGGGTCGGCCGTCGCGGACCAGCAGCGTCTCGAAGATCCCGTCGCCCCGGACGGCGGCCAGGTCGTCGGCGTGCAGCAGCGGCGCAGATGGGTCGTGCAGCCGTCCGTCGAGCGTGACCACAACGCCTGGTTGGCTTGCCATGGGCTGCAAGCGTAGCCCCGGGCCCACGGTCGCCGACCGTAGAGTTGACGTATGTCAGCCGTCCCCGCACCCGACACCGGACCCGACGCCGGAGCCGTCTGGCATTACGGCGACCCGCTCGGCGAGCAGCGAGCGGCAGCGGACGCGGCTGTGGTCGTCGACCGCTCGCACCGCGCCGTACTCACGCTGTCGGGAAACGACCGCAAGAGCTGGCTGCACAGCCTGACCACCCAGCACGTGAGCGACCTGCCCGACGGGTCGGTGACCCAGAACCTGAGCCTCGACGGCCAGGGCCGTGTCGAAGATCACTGGGTCCAGACCGAACTGGGCGGGCTCACCTACCTCGACACCGAACCGCGGCGCGGCGAACCGCTGCTGGCCTATCTGCGCAAGATGGTGTTCTGGGCCGACGTGGCTGTCGAACCGGCGGATCTGGCGGTGTTGTCCCTGCTCGGGCCGCGGGTGGCGGAGTCCGCGGTGCTCGGCGTGCTGGGACTCGACGCGCTGCCCGCGCCGGACACCGCGGTGGCGCTGCCCGGCGGCGGTTTCGTGCGGCGCCTCACGGGCCGCGATGTCGAACTGGACCTCGTCGTCCCCCGCGAGCACGCCGCCGACTGGCGGCAACGCCTTGTCGAGGCGGGCGTGCGGCCCGCGGGCATGTGGGCTTACGAGGCGCACCGCGTCACCGCGCGGCGGGCCCGCCTTGGCGTCGACACCGACGAGCGGACCATCCCGCACGAAGTCGGCTGGATCGGTCCTGCCGTGCACCTGGACAAGGGCTGCTACCGCGGTCAGGAGACGGTCGCGCGGGTCCACAACCTGGGCAAACCGCCGCGCATGCTGGTGCTACTGCACCTCGACGGCTCCACCGACCGGCCCGCCCCCGGCGAGCCGGTGCTGGCCGGTGGACGCGTCGTCGGCCGCCTCGGCACCGTGGTCGACCACGTCGACGAGGGCCCGATCGCGCTGGCGCTGCTCAAGCGCGGTCTGCCCGCGGACACCGCACTGACGGTCGGCGACGTGCCCGCGGTCATCGACGCGGACTCCCTGCCACCGCCCGATGTGACAGGTGCCGGGCGGCGCGCCGTGGAACAGTTGCGCGGTGGCACGCGTTAAACGCTGAGGCCTGCCAGCGCACCGCACCCAGGCACGGTAAAGTGTTGGCAGGACGATAAAGACACTCAGATCGGAGCCGCCTGCATATCGGGCCGCTCCGTTATTGCGCGAGGGGGTACCCCCATGGGCCGCGGCCGGGCTAAGGCAAAGCAGACCAAGGTTGCTCGTGAGCTCAAATACAGCTCACCGCAGACCGATTTCGAGCGGCTTCAGCGCGAGCTGGCGGGCGCCGACGACAGCCACAACGGTGCCGATCCGGTAGCCGACGAGTGGGTCGACGACGACGACTGGCGCCGCTGACCGTCTAAAAGCGCGGGTGCAGACCGACGAGCTCGGCTCGCGGGCCGTCCTTGCCGCCCTTCTTGACCGTCCCGAGCGTCCAGCAGTTCAGGTGACGAGCGGTCAGGATCGCCAACGCGCGGTCGGTGTCCTCCGGCGCGACGACGGCGACCATGCCGACGCCCATGTTGAACGTCTTCTCCATCTCCACCCGCTCGACGCGGCCGCGTTGCGCGATCATCGCGAACACGGGCGCGGGAGTCCAAGTGCCACGGTCGATTTCGGCCACAAGGCCAGGTGGGACGACGCGCTCGAGGTTGCCCGCCAGCCCACCGCCGGTGACGTGGCAGAAAGTGCGCACCTGCGTCTCGGCGGTCAGGGCCAGGCAGTCCTTGGCGTAGATCCGCGTCGGCTCCAGCAGTTCCTCGCCGAGGGTGCGGCCGAACTCCTCGACATGGCCGGCCAGGTTCATCCGGTCGATCTCCAGCAGCACCTTGCGGGCCAGTGAATAGCCGTTGGAGTGCAGGCCCGTCGAGGCCATCGCGATCAGCACGTCGCCGGGTTTGACCAGGTCGGGGCCCAGCACGTCGTCGGCCTCCACCACGCCCACCCCGGTGGCCGAGATGTCGTAGTGGTCGGGCGCCATGAGTCCCGGATGTTCGGCCGTCTCACCGCCGAGCAGCGCGCACCCGGCCATCACGCAGCCGTTGGCGATGCCGGCCACCAGTTCGCTGATCCGCTCTGGCACCGTGCGCCCGACCGCGATGTAGTCCTGCAGGAACAGCGGTTCGGCACCGCACACCACGAGGTCGTCGACGACCATCGCGACCAGGTCGATCCCCACGGTGTCGTGCTTGTCCATGGCCTGGGCGACCGCGAGCTTGGTGCCGACGCCGTCGGTCGACGAGGCCAGCACCGGTTCGCGGTAGCCGCCGCGCAGCGCGAACAGGCCCGCGAAGCCGCCGAGGCCGCCGCGCACTTCTGGCCGGGTGGCCTTCTTGGCCAGCGGTTTGAGAAGTTCGACGGCGCGGTCACCGGCCTCGATATCGACCCCGGCCGACGCATAGGAGATACCGGAAGGTTCGGCGCGTTCGGTCATCGGAACAAAGGCTACCGTCGCCTCGCGGCGCTCGGTAACCGCTTGACTCCGACGGTCATCGGTTCTCCCCAGTTCGCGACGAGAATTCTTACCGCCGGCGGTCGACGGGAGGGCCTGACGCAGATGGAATCGGGCCGGGATCTGGGCGTCGGTGATGCGCCCACGCAGCTAGGCGGCCGGCTCTGAACCGAACCATGGGTTTCGTTCTCGCGGCAGGTCGGTTTATGACAGCGTGAGCGCCGTGCAGACACCTCGTCGGTTCGTAGTCGTCGTCGCGGCGAGCCTGATCGCCTGCCTGACAGCGCCGGCCACCGCGTCGGCCACCCCGTCGGCCGGCGTCGAAGCGAGGACCCTTTCGCAGGCGACCGTCGACGGCATCGACTACGTCACCCGGGAGATCACGATCGCGCCGGGCGGCAGCACCGGTTGGCACTATCACGACGGGCGCGTGTTCGGCGTCATCAGGGAGGGCACGCTCACCCACGACGCGGCCACCTGCGCCGGCGACGGGATCTACCCGCCCGGTGCGCCCATCACCGAAGCCAGCGGGCCCGGCAACGTCCACATCGGCCGCAACCTGGGTCCCGGGCCGTTGGTGATGTGGGTGGTCTACATCCAGCCGGCGGGCACCCCCCTGGCCGTCGACGCGCCCAATCCGGGTTGTGGGTTTGCCTGAGCCGGAAACTGGCCATCCCGCTCGGATGGCTGACGCGATTCGCTGCCTGGTGACCGGTGCGACCGGTTACATCGGTGGCCGACTGATTCCCCGCCTGCTCGACCGTGGTTATTCGGTGCGGGCGCTGGCACGCAATCCCGACAAGCTATCCGGCGTCGCATGGCGGGACCGCGTCGAGGTGGCGAAGGGCGACCTCGACGACGTGGATTCGCTGCGCAGCGCGTTCGAGGGCATCGACGTCGTGTACTACCTCGTGCACTCGATGGGCATCGAGCGCAACTTCGTCGAGGCCGAGGCGCGGTCGGCGCGCAACGTCGTCGAGGCCGCCCGTCAGGCGGGGGTGAAACGGCTGGTGTACCTGGGCGGCCTGCATCCCACGGGCGCCGAACTGTCCCCACATCTGCGGTCGCGGACCGCGGTGGGCGACATCCTGGTCGACTCCGGCATCGAGACGGTGGTGCTGCAGGCCGGCATCGTGATCGGTTCGGGCTCGGCGTCGTTCGAGATGATCCGCCACCTGACGAACCGGCTGCCCGCGATGACGACGCCGAAGTGGGTGCACAACAAGATCCAGCCCATCGCGATCGACGACGTGTTGCACTACCTGACCGAGGCCGCGGCGGCGCCGGTGCCGTCGTCGCGCACCTGGGACGTCGGCGGGCCCGACGTCTTCGAGTACGGCGAGGCGATGCAGATCTACGCCGAGGTGGCCGGACTCCGGCGTCGGGTGATCGTCGTATTGCCTTGGCTCACACCGACAATCGCCAGCTGGTGGATCGGACTGGTCACCCCGATGCCCGCTGGCCTGGCCCGGCCGCTGGTGGAGTCGCTGGAGTGCGACGCCGTCATGAACGAACACGACATCGAGACCATCATCGGACCGCCCAAGGGCGGGCTGACCGGTTACCGGGACGCGGTCACCAAGGCACTCGAGCTGGGACCGCTGCCCAGCGACCCGAACTGGGCGCACGCCGGACGGCCCCCGGCGCGTTAAGGCCTGCGCAGCGCAGAGACGTTGTCGTTGTCGGCCTGCAGCGGGATGCCGCTGCGGGCCGCGGTCGCCAGCATGTGCTCGATGACGTTCTTGCCCAGCGCCGTCTCGCCGGGCAACTCGATCGGATAGCGGCCGTCGAAGCACGCCGTGCACAGCCGCGACGCGGGCTGCTCGGTCGCGGCGATCATGCCCTGCTGGCTGATGTAGCCCAGGGTGTCGGCGCCGATGGCGTGGCGCACCGCCTCGAGCATCTCGTCCTCGTCGGCCGCCTCGCTCCTGGCGTTGGCGATCAGCTCGGCCGGGGTGGCGAAGTCGATGCCGTAGAAGCAGGGCCACTTCACCGGTGGCGAGGCGATGCGGACGTGCACCTCGACGGCGCCGGCCTCGCGCAACATCCGGATCAGCGCCCGCTGGGTGTTGCCGCGCACGATGGAGTCGTCGACGACGATCAGCCGCTTGCCGCGGATCACTTCCTTGAGCGGGTTGAGCTTGAGTCGAATACCCAGCTGCCGAATGGTCTGTGACGGCTGGATGAACGTGCGTCCGACGTAGGCGTTCTTCATCAGGCCCTGGCCGAACGGGATACCTGACTCCTGCGCGTAGCCGACCGCGGCGGGCGTGCCGGACTCCGGCACGCCGATCACCAGGTCGGCCTCGACCGGCTTCTCGCGGGCCAGCCTGCGGCCGATGTCGACGCGAGCGGCGTGCACCGACCGGCCGGCGATCGTGCTGTCCGGCCGGGCGAGGTAGACGTACTCGAAGACGCAGCCCTTGGGTTCGGGGTTGGCGAAGCGGGTGGACCGCACGCCGTCGGCGTCGATCGCCAGCAGCTCGCCGGGCTCGATGTCGCGGACGAACGAGGCGCCGACGATGTCGAGTGCCGCGGTCTCCGAGGCGACCACCCACCCGCGGTCGAGCCGGCCGAGCGACAACGGCCGCACCCCGTAGGGATCGCGCGCCGCGTAGAGCGTGTTCTCGTCCATGAACGTCAGGCAGAACGCGCCCCGCACGGTCGGCAGCAGCTCGAGTGCGGCCTGCTCCAATGTCGCGTCGGCCGCACCGTGGGCCAGCAGCGCACCCAGGATGTCGGAATCGGTGGTGGCGGCGGGGGCGCCCCTGGTGCCCAGCAACCCCGCCTCGCGGGCCCGGCCGGCCAATTCGGCGGCGTTGACCAGGTTGCCGTTGTGGCCGAGCGCGACCCCCGTGCCCGCCGAGGTGTTGCGGAAGACCGGCTGGGCGTTCTCCCACGTGGTCGACCCGGAGGTCGAATACCGGCAGTGGCCGATGGCGACGTGGCCCTCCATGGCCGCCAGTGTCTGCTCGTCGAACACCTGGCTGACCAGGCCGAGATCCTTGAACACCAGCACCTGCGAGCCGTCGGCGACGGCGATGCCGGCGGCTTCCTGGCCACGGTGCTGCAGGGCGTACAAGCCGTAATAGGTGAGCTTGGCGACCTCTTCACCCGGCGCCCAGACGCCGAATACGCCACACTCTTCGCGGGGTTCTGGATCGGTCTGCGGGCCGGTCACGATAAGGCTGCTCCCATGGCGGAGTGGGTAGACGGGTCCAGTCTACGGTCATCACGGCTTGATCACGGAATTGAGCGCGGGTGTCGTGGCGTAGACAACACCTCCGCCCGGTCCGTCATTTCACGGCGTGCCCGCAATGTGGCGCAGCTAACCCTTCAGATCGACAAGAGGCAGCCAGTCGGCGATCTCCGCGGCCCGCGATCCCGACAGCGCCAGCCGGCGGTCGGCCGCCGCGTCGCGCACCGACACCTGGCCGGTGACCAGCAACAGCCAGGTGCGCGGGTCGGTTTCCACCACGTTCGGCGGGTTGCCGCGCCGGTGCGCGGGTCCCGAGATGCATTGCACGGCAACGAACGGGGGCACCCGGACCTCGACGCTGGACCCCGGCGCGACCGCGGCGAGCGTGCGGGCGCTCAGGCGCACCGCGTCGGCGAGTTCGGTGCGGGTCGGCGCGGGCTGCTGATCGTCGCGCAGCCACTCCGCCAGCGCCGCGACCGCGGCACGGGTCTTCGCCGGATCGGCCTTACGGGCCCTTTTCGGGTCGGCCATACCTTACTGTCTCAAAGTGTTTGTCGACCGCCACAATCCGCCTTACAAGGCGGCGGGGCGGTGTTGCTCGCCGTCGCCGTGGTGGCGGCGGCCCTGATCTACGCGCTGTTCCGCGGCGACCTCACGTCCACCACGCAGTTGACGTTGGTGTCGTCGCGCGCCGGACTGGTCGTCGAACCCGGCGCGAAGGTGACCTACAACGGTGTGGAGATCGGGCGGGTCAGCCGCATCGGCGCGGTCGAGGTCGACGGCGGCCAGAAGGCCCGGCTCACGCTCGACGTCAATCCCCGTTACCTCGAGCTCATTCCGGCCAACGTGGCCGCCGAGATCCGTGCCACCACGGTGTTCGGCAACAAGTAAATTTCCTTCAGCTCACCGCAAAAGGCTGTCGCGCAACGGCTTTCGACCAACGATGTGATCGATGCGTCAGCCGTCACCACCGAGTTCAACACGCTGTTCGAGACCGTCACCGCACTCGCCGAGCAGGTGGATCCGGTCAAGCTGAACCAGACGCTGGCCGCCGCCGCCGAGGCCCTCACCGGACTGGGCGGCCGGTTCGGGGAATCGCTGGCCAACGGCAACCGCATCCTCGACGACCTGAACGCCCGGATGCCGCAGATCCGCGAGGACACCGCGCTGGTGGCCGACCTGACGTTGCTGTACGCCGAGGCCTCGCCGGACCTGTTCGACGGGCTGGAGAACGCCGTGACGACCGCCCGCGCGTTCAACGAACAGCGCGACGACGTCGACGCCGCGTTGCTGGGTGCGCTCGGCTTCGCCGATACCGGCGCCGAGGTGTTCGAGCGCGCCGGACCGTACTTGGTGCGCGGCGCGGCCGACCTGGTGCCCACTGCCGAACTGCTCGACGACTACCGCGGCATGATCTTCTGCACGTTCCGCAATTTCAACGAGATCCAGGGGCGGGTGGCCGAGACGTTGGGCGGCAACGGTTACTCGCTGTCCGGCGTCGACCCCGTCGCGACCGTTGGCCGAGAAGGGCAATCGAACCCGTCCACGGCGTCGCGGTGGAAAACTGGCACACAGATGGGACCTCTAAGGAGAATCGACGGAATCGAACGGATGGACGTGATCCGGGACAACATCACCCGGCCGCGTGGCAGTGCCAGTCAATCGCCTACTCGACACATCACCATCCGAGGCGACCACCCAACCGACATCGAATCACGGCCACATATCCGGCTGCCGGCCGCGAAAGGGTAACCCTATGACGAAGCCCATGTTTCTCATTGATCCCCCGCGCTTCATGTTCTTCACCGGCAAAGGCGGCGTGGGCAAGACGTCCATCGCGTGTGCCACCGCTATCGACATGGCACGCGACGGCAAGTCAGTGCTGTTGGTTTCCACCGACCCGGCGTCCAACATCGGCCAGGTATTCGGTATGAGCATCGGCAACAAGATTACCGAAATCTCGCAAGTAACCGGCTTATCCGCGCTGGAGATCGACCCCGAGCAGGCAGCCGAGGCATACCGTGAGCGCATCCTCGGGCCCCTCCGCACGTCGCTGCCTCAAGCCGAGATCGCTTCGGTTGCCGAGCAGCTGTCCGGCTCATGCACCACCGAGATCGCCGCGTTCGACGAGTTCACGACGCTGCTGACCGAGGGCAGCGGTCGACTCGACGCTTTCAATCATGTTCTTTTTGACACGGCACCAACCGGCCACACCATTCGGCTGCTGCAGCTACCAGGAAGCTGGACATCGTTCCTCCAGACGGGCAAAGGAGACGCGTCCTGTCTGGGACCCCTCGCAGGATTGGAGAAGCAGAAGGCCACCTACGCTGCGGCCGTTGCGGCGCTTGCCGACCCGACCCGCAGCCGCCTGCTGCTTGTAGCGCGTCCCTCGCGTTCCGCTCTAGCCGAAATCGACCGCACACATCGAGAACTGGCCGCACTCGGACTGACTCGGCAGTATGTTGTGGTCAACGGTGTGTTGCCGACCCCGACCGACAACAGCGATCCTCTGGCCACCGCGATTCATCTCAGGGAACAATCGGCTCTCGCGCGTATGCCGACGGGCCTCAAGGGATTGCCGCTCGACGTTATTGAGCTGAAGGCCGCCAACATGGTCGGCCTTGCGGCCCTTGAGACACTGTTCGAACTAAGTGCACCGGATGCCGAGAACACCGCCAACACCGCTGGAGAATCGATTCCAGAGATTGCGAATCGACAGCTATTGGGCCTGGTCGATGAGATCGAGCAAGGTGGACCGTGCTTGGTGATGTGCATGGGCAAGGGTGGTGTGGGCAAGACGACCGTCGCGGCCGCCGTTGCCGTAGCGCTGGCCGAGCGAGGCCATGACGTCCACTTGTCCACAACCGACCCGGCTGCTCATCTCAGTGAAACACTTTGCGGCAGTGTTGATAACCTTGGTGTGTCGCGTATCGATCCCGTCGCAGCACGCGAGGCATACAGTGCACGTGTGATGGCGGCGAAAGGTGCTTCACTCGATGACCAGGGCCGCGCCAACCTAGCCGAGGATCTACGGTCACCATGCACTCAAGAGGTCGCCGTATTTCAAGCCTTCTCACGGGTAATACAGGAATCCCGCAAGAAATTCGTTGTCCTCGACACAGCGCCTACCGGACATTCACTGCTTCTTCTCGACGCCACCGGCTCCTATCACCGCGACATCATGCGAAACGCGGCAGCAGGTGTCCGCTACGTCACACCACTGATGCGTCTGCAAGACCGCGCCGCTACCAAGGTCTTACTGATTACGCTTGCCGAAACAACCCCGGTGCTGGAAGCTGCCGAATTACAGGTCGACCTCGTACGTGCGGGCATCCACCCTTGGGCGTGGATCGTCAATAACTCCGTTGCCGCTGCCGGCCCGATCGCACCCCTACTACGCCGTCGCGCGGCTCACGAGTTGGAGCAGATCGACAAGGTTCGCACCGAGCTGGCCGACCGATACGCGGTCATACCCCTTCTGGCCGATGAGCCCGTTGGCATCCCCGCGCTAGAAGCACTCCTGGCACCATCGCAACCGCTCCCCGTGCAATAGAAGCCGCGACTGCTAGGAGGTTACGGGCAAGCCGATGCAATGGGCCATCGCGTGAGTCTCTTGTTGGTGCAACGACCCAAGATCGCTACCGAGAGGAACACCGCGATTGCCCTCCGTTGGTGGCGTTCGTCTTGATCCGTCGTGGGTCGGCATTGGTCACGCCAGGTGTTCTAACACCGGTCAAGGCGCACCAGCGCCGACGAACGCCGATACCGGACCATCAACCCGTGACGCGTCAGGTCGGAAAGCCGAACAGTTTGACCACGCCGTGGTCGCGGCCCGCGGTGTAACCGCCGTCCACCGCGATCGCCTGGCCGGTGACGAATGAGGCGTCGGGCGAGACGAGAAACGCTGCCATCGCGGCGATTTCGTCGGGACGGCCGCGCCGCAGCAGCGCGTGCTCGGCGGTGATCGAGCGCAGCGGCTCCTCCATCCCGGCCAGCCCCATGACGCTTTCGAGCATCGGCGTGTCGATGAAACCGGGGCAGATCGCGTTGGCCCGGATTCCGCTCGGACCGTAGTCGAGCGCGATGTTCTTGGTGAGCAGCACGACCCCGCCCTTGGCCGCGTTGTAGCTGCTGCCGCCGGCCGTGCCCTCCAGACCCTCGACGCTGGCGAGGGTGACGAGCGAACCGCGCTCGCCGCTGCCGGCTGAGCCGGCGATCGGGCCACCGACGCGGGGTTGGTCGATCATCCTGGCCAGCGCGGCCTTGGCCACCAGGAACGTGCCGGTGAGGTTGATGCCGATCACGCGCTCCCACTCGGTGCGGTCGAGCAGGTGCACCGGTCCGCCGCCGGCGACGCCTGCGCAGTGCACGACACCGTCGAGCCGGCCGTCCACCGCGGCGAACACCGCGGCGACCGCGGCCTCGTCGGCGATGTCGGCGGGCACGAATCCGAAGCGCTCGCCCAGATCCTCGGGCGGTTCGGTCAGGTCTGCGCCCACCACGGTGCCGCCTTCGGCGAGCAGTCGCCTGGCGGTGGCCAACCCGATGCCCGACGCAGCCCCGGTGACGACGAAGGTGCGCGCGGACGCACGCGCTGCGGTGGTCATGGCGTGGACCCTACGCGGCGCTGCACGGCCAGGGCCGCCAACGCCGCCGCCTCGTTGGCGGCCAGATGCGCCAGCACCGGTGCGAGCAGGCTGCCGGACCGCGCGTGCAGCCAGCCGAACGCCCACCCGGCGGCGCCGGTCAGCAGGACGGTGCCCAGCACGGGGTTTCGGGTGATACGCGCATCCATGATGTGCCACAGGCCGAACGCCACGGACTGCACGAACCGACCGTCACGCGGGCCGAAGGCGTCCTCGGCGACGGTGCCCAGCGTCGCCCGATACGCGATTTCCTCGGGCCAGACGGTGCCCATCGGAATGTCGAGCAGCATCCACCGGATCGGGCGCTCCGGCAGGTCGCGCGCGGCCATCCCCTGGCGGACCGACGGGATCGCCGCCGAGGCCGCTACCCCCGCAGCGATCACCGTGCCCGCGGCCAGGCCGTGGCGCAACCCCGACCACAGCGTCGGTGGCCGCAGGCCGAGCGGCGGCCGGGCGAGCGCGTACAGACCGGTGCCCAAGGCGGCGTTGGGAATGGGATGAAACCGCACCCGCGGCGCGACGAAACTCCACCCCACGAGCGCGGCGGCGACGATGGCTGCTCGAAACTTACTGTTCTGCATCAGTATTCGGGTCCGTCCTCGCCGTCAGACTTCTGCAGCGCAATCCGGATCCGTTCGGTGTCGTCGGCGGTCCAGCCGTCGGGCGGTGCGACGGCCGCCCAGCCGTCGAGGACCAGGTCGCCGTAATTGTGGCCGTGTCCGGCAGGCGCCGAACTCGCGTTGGTCATGTCGGCGGCGACCTGCCCGAACGTGACGATCGGGTACCACCGCATCGACGCCGTGCGGTCCCGTCCCGGGGGCTCGCGCAGCCAGTCGGGCCGGGTGAACAACAACTCCTCCGAGAACCACACGATCGGGTCCGAGGCATGCTGCAGGAACAGCACGCGGGTGCCCTCCCACGGGCCGGACGTGTCGGCCACGATCTCGGCAGGGTCAGTGGCCTGGGAGAACCGCACGGTGCGGCCGTTGTCGTAGCGGGGCTGCACCTCCGGCGTACCGGGGTCGCGGCGTGCGGTGACCGCGCTCCACAGCGGGCTGGCGTTCGGCGGGCCCACCCACAGCACCGACGAGAACCCCTTCTGGGCGATGTCGGGCAGCCACGGGAACGCGCCCTGGCCGGCCATGGAGCCCAGGCTTTCCCCGTACAGCACGAGTTCGGGCCTGCGGTCCGCCGGAAGCCGTTCCCACCGTTGGTGAATCGCGTCGATCATCATCCGACCGGATTCCATCGACTTCTGCCGGTCGCCGAGGAAGGAGATCCAGCTCGGCAGGAACGAATACTGCGAGCCCACGATCGCGGTGTCGCCGTTGTACATCATCTCCAGGGCGCGTGCCGCGACGGGGTTGATCCATCCGGTGCCGGTGGTGGGGACGATCACCAGCAGCTTGCGCTCGAAGGCGCCGGTGCGCTCCAACTCGCTGAGCAGCACTGCCATTCGCTGTTCGTCGGTGTCGGCGGTCTGCAACCCGACGTAGACCCGGATCGGCTCCTTGGCCGGTGCACCGTTGAGCTCGGTCAGCTCCTCGGCGCCCGGCCCGGTGGCGACGAAGTTGCGGCCCTGAAAGCCGAGGCTGTCCCACGCGGCGAACGAGTTTGGGCTGCCGGATCTTTCGGCCTCGTCGGGCTGCACGATGCCGGCCATCGTGGTGGTGTTCTGCGGCTGGAAGAACCAGTTCGCGCCGATCAGGAAGCCTCGGAGCAGCACGCCGTTGACCAGGGTGATGGTCAACACGACGACGATCGCGGTGCCGATGAACAGCGCCACCTCGTCGTTGAGCCGCCAGCGCCGGATGAAGAACCGGGCCATCGTCTTGATCAGGTCGAGCAGCACCCGGGCGACGCCGACGCACACGCCGCCGACGAGGACGGCGACGATCAGCGTGCGCAGATAGCTCATCGTGGTGGGACCGTCGATGCCCATCACCGCCGACACCTGCCGCTGCCACGCGGTCGCGGGGATGATCATCAGCACGCTGGCCGCGGCCGACCCGGCGACGACGATGCTCTTGAGCGTCCACACCACGCGCCTCGACGGTGGCCACCAATCGCGTCTTCGTAAGATGAAGCGACGCAGCATCTTTCCCACGAACACGCCGATGCCGTAACCGATCGCAGCGTTCAGACCACCGATGATCCCCGCGAACAGCCAGTCCCTGGGCAGCAGCGACGGCGTCAGCGACAGGCAGAAGAACAGCGCACCCGTACCCACCCCGACGAAGTCGAGGCGGACCAGGCTCCACGCCCAGACATGCAGCGAGTGTCGTTGTGCGGTGCGCTCACTCACCCGAACAACCTGGGCAGCACGCTTTCTGACGTGCTGCGCAGGTCCTCCAGGGTGACGGTGAACAGGCCCTGCACCTCGACAGCGTCGCTGGCCTGGTCGACCACACCGATCCGGGTGGCGGGCAGGCCGCGCGCCTCGCACATGGCGCGGAACCGGCTCTCCTCGGTACGCGGGACGGCCACCAGCACCCGTCCCGCAGACTCCGAGAACAGGAAGGTGAAGGGGCCGGTACCGTCCTGGAATTCATCGGGAATCACGATGCGGCAACCGATTTCGCCCCGCAGCGCGCCTTCGACGACGGCCTGTGCCAGCCCACCCTCAGAGAGGTCGTGCGCGGCGGAAACCAGGCCGTCGCGCGACGCGGCGGTGAGCACATCGGCCAGCAGCTTCTCGCGAGCGAGGTCGACCTTGGGCGGCAGGCCGCCGAGGTGGTCACCGGTCACCTGCGCCCAGATGGAGCCGTCGAACTCGTCGCGGGTGTCACCGAGCAGCATCAGGGTCTCCCCCGGCTCCTCGCCGAATCCGGTCGGAATGCGCCGCCTGACATCGTCGATGACGCCGAGCACGCCGACGACGGGCGTCGGGAGGATGGCGGTGGTGCCGGTCTGGTTGTAGAAGCTCACGTTGCCGCCGGTGACCGGAATACCCAGCGCCGCACAGCCATCGGCGAGTCCGCGCACGGCCTGGCTGAACTGCCACATCACCCCGGGGTCCTCCGGTGAGCCGAAGTTCAGGCAGTTTGTCACCGCGACCGGCGTCGCACCGGTGACGGCGACGTTGCGGTACGCCTCGGCCAATGCGAGTTGTGCGCCGGTGTAGGGATCCAGAGCGGTATAGCGGCCGGATGCGTCGGTGGAGATGGCGATGCCGCGGCCGGTGGTCTCGTCGACGCGCAGCACACCGCCGTCGGCGTCCTCGGCCAGCACGGTGTTGCCGCGCACATAGCGGTCGTACTGCTCGGTGATGAACGCGCGGCTGCACAGGTGCGGACTGCCCAGCAGCGCAAGCAGAGTCGCCTTGAGCTCCTCGCCGCTGCGGGGGCGCGGCAGTTTCGCCGACGTGTCGGCGTTGAGCGCATCCTGGCTCTCGGGCCGTGTCACCGGACGCTGGTAGACCGGGCCTTCGTGGGCGACCGTCCGCGGGGGCACGTCGACGACCGTCTCGCCGTGCCAGGTGATCTGCAGGCGGTCGCCGTCGGTGACCTCACCGATGACGGTGGCCAGCACGTCCCACTTGCGGCAGACGGCCACGAATTTGTCGGCGTTGGCGGGCGTGACTACGGCGCACATGCGCTCCTGCGACTCGCTGGACAGGATCTCGGCCGGGGTCATGTTGGCGGCCCGAAGCGGCACGGTGTCCAACTCGATGCGCATGCCGCCGTCGCCTGCGGACGCGAGCTCGGATGTCGCACAGGACAATCCGGCGCCGCCGAGGTCCTGGATGCCGACCACCAGGTCGTTGGCGTACAGCTCGAGGCAGCACTCGATGAGCACCTTCTCCATGAACGGGTCGCCCACCTGGACGCTCGGCAGCTTCTTGCGTCCCGCCGAGCCACTCTCGTCACCGCCGAAGGTGTCCGACGCCAGCACCGAGACACCGCCGATGCCGTCCAGGCCGGTGCGCGCACCGAACAGGATGATCTTGTTGCCGGTCCCGGATGCGAACGCCAGGTGCAGGTCCTCCTTGCGCAGCACCCCCACGCACAGCGCGTTGACCAACGGGTTGCCGCCGTAGGACGCGTCGAACACGGTCTCCCCGCCGATGTTGGGCAGGCCCAGCGAGTTGCCATAACCGCCGATGCCGCGCACCACCCCGTCGACCACGCGGCGGGTGTCGGGCGCATCGGCGGCACCGAATCTCAATTGGTCCATCACCGCGACGGGGCGCGCGCCCATCGCCATGATGTCGCGCACGATCCCGCCGACGCCGGTCGCGGCGCCCTGATAGGGCTCGATGTAGGACGGGTGGTTGTGCGACTCCACCTTGAACGTCGCGGCCCACCCGTCACCGATGTCGACGACGCCGGCGTTCTCGCCGATGCCCGCCAGCATCGTCTTGCGCATCTCGTCGGTGGTGGTCTCGCCGAAGTACCGCAGGTGGACCTTCGACGACTTGTACGAGCAGTGCTCGCTCCACATGACCGAGTACATCGCCAGTTCCGCGTCGGTGGGCCTGCGGCCGAGGATCTCGCGGATTCGCTGGTACTCGTCATCCTTGAGGCCGAGTTCGCGGAACGGCTGCGGTTGATCGGGGGTGGCGGCGGCGCGGTCGACGGTATCTGCAGTATTTCCGGCGTGGGTAAGCTCCGACGTCACGGCGCCAGTTTAAATCCCCGAGTCGCTTCGCTCTCCGCGACTGGCGTGTGGGCCCAGCCCGCCGCACCTGGTTTGGGGTGCCTCGGCTCGGGTACCGCGACGCACATGGGCCACACCGTCGCCGATCACATCCTCCAGCGCCTACGGGAATGGCAGGTCGAACAGGTCTTCGGTTACCCCGGTGACGGCATCAACGGGCTGATCGCCGCGTTCGGCAAGGCCGGCAACCGGCCGCGTTTCATTCAGTCCCGACACGAGGAGATGTCGGCGTTCGCGGCAGTCGGGTACGCGAAGTTCTCCGGTCGGATCGGCGTCTGCATGGCGACTTCGGGACCGGGCGCGGTGCACCTGCTCAACGGGCTGTACGACGCAAAGCTCGACCATGTGCCGGTGGTGGCGCTCGTCGGGCAGACGGCGCGCAGCGCGATGGGCGGCAGCTATCAGCAGGAGGTGGACCTGCAGACGTTGTTCAAAGACGTGGCCAGCGACTACCTCGTCGAGGTGAACGTCGCCAGCCAGCTGCCCAACGCGCTGGACCGCGCGTTGCGCACCGCCCGCGCGCGGCGTGCGCCTACCGCGGTGGTGATCCCGTCCGACCTGCAAGAGGAGTCGTACGAACCGCCCGCCCACGCGTTCAAACAGGTCCCCTCGAGCGCCCCGCACGACAGCGAGCCGGTGCTGGCACCGGATCCCGGCGCGATCCAGCGCGCCGCCGAGATCCTCAACGCCGGCTCGAAGGTGGCGATCCTCGTCGGCCAGGGCGCACGCGGCGCGTCGACCCAGGTGCAGGAGGTGGCCGAGCGAACCGGTGCGGGCGTGGCGAAGGCGCTGCTCGGCAAGGATGTGCTGCCCGACGACCTGCCGTACGTGACCGGGGCCATCGGGCTGCTGGGCACGCGCCCGAGCTACGAGATGATGCGCGACTGCGACACGCTGCTCATCGTCGGCTCGAACTTCCCGTACAGCCAGTCCCTGCCCGACTTCGGCCAGGCCCGCGCCGTACAGATCGACCTGGACGGCGCCAACATCGGCATGCGCTATCCCACCGAGGTGAACATCGTCGCCGACGCGAAAGCGGCGTTGGCTCAGCTGGTTCCGCTGCTGACACCAAAGCGGGACCGGGGGTGGCGGGAGAGGATCGAGCGCGAGGTCGCGCGGTGGTGGGACGTCGTCGAACGGCAGTCGATGCTGTCGGCGAACCCGGTCAACCCGATGCGGGTGGTCTGGGAGCTGTCGAGCCGGCTGCCCGCCTACGCGATCGTCACGGGCGACTCGGGGTCGTCGACCAACTGGTACGCCCGGTGTCTGCGGTTCGGGCCGTCGGTGCGCGGGTCGCTGTCTGGAACCCTGGCGACGATGGGACCGGCGGTGCCCTACGCGATCGGGGCGAAGTTCGCCCATCCCGACCGGCCCGTGATCGCGCTGGCCGGCGACGGCGCCATGCAGATGAACGGGCTGGCCGAACTGCTGACCGTGCGCCGCTACTGGCGCGACTGGGCGGACCCGCGCCTGGTGGTGTGCGTGTTCCACAACAACGACCTGGCCCACGTCACCTGGGAACTGCGTGCCATGGGCGGGGCGCCGAAGTTCGAGGAGTCGCAGGCCGTGCCGGAGGTGTCCTACGCCGGCGTGGCTGAGGCGATGGGCTTGCGGGCGATCACCGTCGACGACCCCGAGCAGGTGGGCCCCGCCTGGGACGACGCCCTGGCGGCGGGCGAGCCGGTGGTTCTCGACGTGCGCACCGACCCCGAGGTTCCGCCCATTCCCCCGCACGCCACCTACGACCAGATGAAGTCGATGGCCGAGGCCGTCGTCAAGGGGGACCCGAACGCCTGGCGCGTCATCACCGAACTGACCAAGAACAAAGCGGCAGAACTCCTTCCGCGAATCGGTTTGCGCTCATAGCCGCGTCGGGCCGCCGGGTGCCGCACTCAGCCCCACAGCTTTGCCAGCGCGTCGGCGATGGCCGACGGGTCGAGCGAGTCGCTGTTGCAGCTGACCGCCACCGACGTGCGCCGGTCCCGGCTGATTCCGAAGTCGCTGACGTAGCCGCCCCAGGATCCGTCGTGGCCCAATGTGCCATCGGCGTACTCGTAGATCCCGGCGCCGTACCGGTCGCCCTCCCCCGTCTCGACCGCCCCGGCGAGCTGGGCGTCGAGCAGGCTACGGCCGCCGACTTCTCCGGTCAGGTAGTTGTCGGCCCACCGCACCAACTGGCTGGGTGCCGTCTGAATCGAGCCGTCGCCGACCTGCTCCCACGCGGTCCATGTCGTCGCGTATTCGCCGCCGGCCTGCGTATAGGGCACGGCGACGCCGGCGACCGGTTCGGCCGGGCGGAGCACCATCGCCAGCTCGAGCGGCCAGAAGATCCGCGCGGCCAGGAACGCCGACAGCGGTTGTCCGGCCACCCGTTCGACGATCTCGCCGAGCAGCAGGTAGTTCGAGTTGGAGTACTCGAACGCCGTTCCTGGCTCGAAGCCCAGTTCGGTGACCGCGGTCAGAGCCCGCAGGGCATCGGCATTAGTGGTGCGGTCACTCAACGAGTAACCGTCGTCCTCGAGCAGACCGATGTAGTCGGGGATCCCACTCGTCTGGTGAATCAACTGCCCGACGGTGACTGTCGCGGCCCACGCCGGCAGCTCGGCCACGTACGTCGCCAACGCTTCATCGAGCGTGAGCCGGCGTGTCTCGGCCAGCAGCAGGGTCGCGGTGGCGGTGAACTGTTTTGACACCGAAGCGATGTCGAAGGCGGTGTCCCTGGTGATCTCGGCGCCGGTGGCGATGTCGGCGATGCCGCGGGCGCCCGCCCAGACCACGGCGCCCTCGACACCCACGGCCGCCGAGCAGCCCGGCCCGTCGGGCGCGACGGCCTCGTTCAGGACGCCTTGGCTGCGGGCGGGGCGGTCGTCGGATTCGCTCGCTGTGTCGACGGAGGGCGCGGCGGGCTCGCTCGCACAGGCGTTCATCAACAGCACGGCCGCGAGTACCGCCGTCACCCGGCCACCCGGTCGCCACACGAAATCGACGCTAAAGGGGCCGAGCACGCTCGTGCGCCGGTTCGGCCGAACCCGCGGGTCAGCCTCCGGCGGCCACGCAGAACGCGTTGCCGTCCGGGTCGGCCAGCACCACCCACTGGAACTCGGTGCCGAACTCGCCGCGCCCCGTCTCGGTCGCCCCGATCCCCAGCAACCGCTCGACCTCCGCTTCCATGTCGGCGGCGGTGAAATCGATGTGCACCCTGTTCTTGCCGGGCGTCGGGTCGTCGACCTTCTGGAACGACAGCCCGGGCCCGCCCGATCGCGATACGGTCACGAAAAAGCCTGGCGCCACGGCGTTTACCGTCCCCTCGACCGCTCGAGCCCACCAGTCGGCGAGCGCGTCGGGGTCGTCACAGTCGAAGGTGATCATCTCCATGTTGAGTGCCATGACGCTGACCCTAGATCAGCCCGGTGACAAGAACGCCGCAAGCGCCGCGGAGTACGCCGCGACGTCGCCGGCGCCCATCACTTCACGCGCGGAGTGCATCGCCAGCTGCGGCGCCCCGACGTCGACCGTCGGTATGCCGGTGCGCGCGGAGGTCATCGGACCGATGGTCGACCCGCACGGCAGGTCGGCCCGGTGTTCGTAACGCTGCAGCGGCACCCCGGCCCGGGCGCATGCCAGCGCGAACGCCGCGGCGGTGCGCCCGTCGGTGGCGTAGCGCAGGTTGGGCTGCACCTTGAGCACCGGCCCGCCGTTGACCTCGATCAGATGTCCCGGCTCGTGACGCTCGGGATAGTTCGGGTGGGTGGCGTGCGCCATGTCACCGGAGGCCACCATCGACCCCGGCAGCCGGCGCAGGAACTCCTCGCGCCCCCCGCCCTGGGTCAACGTGATGCGCTCGAGGACCGTCAGCAGCAACTCGGACTGCGCACCGTGGTCGGACTGCGAGCCGACCTCCTCATGGTCGAACAACACCAGCACCGGCAGGTGGTCGCGCGGTTCGGCAGCCAGTAACGCCTCCAGCCCGGCGTAGCAGGTGGCCTGGTTGTCCAGCCGGGGCGCGCTGACCAGGTCACGGTCGGCGCCGACGAGCCGTGACGGGCTGAGGTCATGCGTCATCAGGTCGGCGCCGAGTACGTCGGCGGCGGAGACGCCGGCCCGGTCGGCGACGAAATCCAGAAACGATCGGACCCCGCTGCCGGTACCCCAGACCGCGTTGACGTGGCGCTGCGGGTCCAGTGACACCGCCTTGCGGTCGTCGGCCAGATGGATGGCCAACTGCGGCACCCGCAGGATCGGGTCGTCGATGCGTACCAGCCGGTGCTCGATGGCGTTGCCGTTGCGCACCGACAACCGGCCGCTGATGCCCAGGTCGCGGTCCAGCCAGGAATTCAGCCAGGCGCCGCCGTAGGGCTGCAGCGCGACGACCTGCCAGCCGGAGACGAAGCGGTCGGGATGCTGCTTGACGCGCAGGTTGGGGCTGTCGGTGTGGGCGCCGACGATACGAAAAGGCACTCCCGGCCCGGTGGTCCGCCAGGCAATGAGCGAACCGGCGCGCACGGTGAAGAAGCGACCTTCGGGGCCGGACTCGGACGGCCAGGGGTCGCCCTCGGCCAGCTCGGAAAAGCCTGCGGCGCGCAGCCGGTCGGCGGCGGTCTCACAGACATGGAACGGCGAGGGCGAGGAGTCGATGAACTCGCACAGGCTCTGCGGATCGGCGGCCATGGTTCCCATACTTCGTCGATCATTGCAGTCGATCTTGATCTAGATTCAGACGGTGCCCGATCCGCTGCCTCAGCCGGTCCTCGCGCCGCTGACGCCCGCCGCCGTCTTCCTGGTGGCGACGATCGATGAAGGGGATCGGGCCGCGGCCGCAATTTCACGATGCGCTGCCCGGCATCTCGGGTCTGGTGCGCGCGATCGGCTTCCGTGACCCGGCGAAGCGGTTGTCGGTGGTGACGTCGATCGGCTCCGACGCGTGGGACCGGTTGTTCTCCGGCCCGCGGCCGGCCGAACTGCACCCGTTCGTCGCCCTCGACGGCGGCCGCCACCAGGCGCCGTCCACACCGGGCGACCTGCTGTTCCACATCCGGGCCGAGTCAATGGACGTGTGCTTCGAGCTGGCCACCAAGATCGTCGAGGCGATGGGCGCGATCGCCCTCGTCGACGAGACGCACGGTTTCCGCTTCTTCGACAACCGGGACCTGCTGGGCTTCGTCGACGGCACCGAGAACCCCGACGGCCCGCTGGCGGACAGCGCCACTCGGATCGGCGAGGAGGATCCCGACTTCGCGGGTGGCTGCTATGTGCACGTACAGAAATACCTGCACGACATGGGCTCCTGGAACTCGTTGACGACCGAGGAGCAGGAACGGGTGATCGGCCGCACCAAACTCGACGACATCGAGCTCGACGACGCGGTGAAGCCCGCGAATTCCCATGTGGCGCTGAACGTGATCGAAGACGATGCGGGTAACGAGCTCAAGATCGTGCGGCACAACATGCCGTTCGGCAAGGTGGGCAGGGGCGAGTTCGGCACGTACTTCATCGGCTATTCCCGCACGGCCGCGGTGACCGAGCGGATGTTGCGCAACATGTTCATCGGCGACCCGCCCGGGAACACCGACCGGGTGCTCGACTTCTCCACCGCGGTGACCGGCTCGATGTTCTTCACCCCGATCCTCGACTTCCTCAATGACCCTCCGCCACTACCGGATTCGCGTCCCTCGGTAGTGGCTGCGTCCTCTCCCGCCGGTTATGCGGGCTCACTCGGGATCGGCAGCCTGAAAGGAACCCATCGATGAACAACCTGTACCGCGAGCTCGCGCCGATCACCGACGAGGCTTGGACCGAGATCGAGACCGAAGCGACGCGAACCTTCAAGCGGCACATCGCCGGTCGGCGAGTGGTCGACGTCAGCGAGCCGGGCGGACCGGTGGCCGCGGCCGTCAGCACCGGCTATCTGCGCGACGTCACACCGCCCGGCGAAGGGGTGGTGGCGCATCTGCGCGAGAGCCAGCCGTTGGTGCGGTTGCGGGTGCCGTTCACGGTGAGCCGGACCGCGATCGACGACGTCGAGCGTGGCTCGCAGGACTCCGATTGGGATCCGGTCAAGGCGGCGGCCAAGAAGCTGGCGTTCGTCGAGGACCGGGCGATCTTCGAGGGCTACGACGCCGCGTCGATCGACGGCATCCGGGCGTGCAGCTCGAACCCGGCGCTGACGCTGCCCGCCGATCCGCGCGAGATCCCCGACGTCATCGCCCAGGCGCTGTCGGAGCTGAGGTTGGCCGGCGTCGACGGTCCGTATTCGGTGTTGCTCTCGGCCGATGTCTACACCAAGGTCAGCGAGACCACCGAACACGGCTATCCGATCCGCGAGCACCTCAACCGGCTGGTCGACGGCGACATCATCTGGGCGCCGGCGATCGACGGAGCGTTCGTGTTGTCCACCCGCGGAGGCGATTTCGACCTGCAGCTGGGCACCGATGTGTCGATCGGCTACCTGGCGCACGACGCCGGCACGGTCGAGCTGTACCTGCAGGAGACGCTGGCGTTCCTGTGCTACACCGCAGAAGCCTCGGTGGCCCTGGCTCCGTAGCTCAGGCGCTGAGGACGCCGTCCAGCGCTGAGAGGAACAGGCCGAGGCCGTCGTCGGAGGGACCCGTCAGCGGCTCGGTGGCATGCTCGGGGTGCGGCATCAGCCCCACGACGCGGCCGTTCGCCGAGCTGATGCCCGCGATGTCGCGCATCGACCCGTTCGGGTTCTCGGCGTAGCGGAACACCACACGGCCCTCGTCCTCGAGCTCGTCGAGCACCTTCTCGGCGGCCACGTACCGGCCTTCCCCCGACTTCAGCGGCACCAGCAGTTCGGCACCCCACTCGAAACGGGAGGTCCACGACGTCGTGATCGACGACACCTGCAACCACACGTCACGGCAGACGAAGTGCAGCCCGGCGTTGCGGGTCAACGCGCCCGGCAGCAGGCCGGCCTCGCACAGGACCTGAAAACCGTTGCAAATGCCCAGCACCGGCATGCCCTGCTCAGCCGCCCGCACGACTTCGCCCATCACCGGCGCGAACTTCGCGATCGCTCCCGCACGCAGATAATCGCCGTAGGAGAAGCCACCCGGCACCACGACGGCGTCGACCTTCTTCAAGTCGGCATCGGCGTGCCAGAGGCTGACGGCCTCGGCACCGGCCAACCGAACCGCCCGCGCGGCGTCGACGTCGTCGAGCGTGCCCGGGAATGTGATCACGCCCACACGCGCGGTCACGATTGCTCCCTGCTCACCGTCCAGTCCTCGATCACCGTGTTCGCCAGCAGCGATTCGGCGATCTCGGCGAGGGTAGCGTCGTCGACGCTGTCGTCGACCTCGAGCTCAAACCGCTTGCCCTGCCGCACATCTGACACACCGTTGAAGCCGAGACGGCCCAGCGCGCCGACGATCGCCTGCCCTTGCGGGTCCAGGATCTCGGCCTTGGGCATCACGTGCACCACCACCCTTGCCACGGCGCTTACTGTACCGGTGACATGCGTCGACGCGCCTCACCGGCACGAACCCAGGTAGGCCTGACACAGCGGCGCCGTCAGCGCCTCGAGCACCCGCGCGTCCGGCACTGCCGGATACGGCACCTGGGTGGGAAGCGGCGACCACAACGCCAGCTCGACGACGGAACCGCTGGCCGGGTGAGCCAGCAGGTACTGGTGCACCACCTTCGTGCCCGCCACGCTGATGACGGCGGCGAGTCGCTCGGGCTCGGCGGTGGTCAGCGACGGCGACACCAGCGGTGCGGTCATCTGACAGTTCCGTAGCCGGGTCCGCGCGGCGTCGAGCACCGACCCGACGAGCGGGCCGTTCTGTGCGGTGTCGCCGCGCCAGTGCAGCACCTGCGCCTGCAGCTGCCACTGCCCGGCCGGGTTGATCACCGCCGCCTTGGCGGCCACCGCGTACGCCCGCGCGTCGCTCGGCACCGGCGGGGCCGCGCAGACCTCTTCGAAGACGAACCGCGGGTCCCGGGCGGTGACGGCCAGACCGGCCAGGCCCGGCCAGCGGTAGACGGCATCCAGCGGGATCTCGGCCGGCGCGATCCACGCCGCATCGGGGATGGCGTCGCAGATCGGCGGACACTGGCCCGGCACGGCGTCGGCCTCGGGCGCCACAGCCAGCCCGAACGCCGCCATCGCCACCGCGATAAGCAATCGCACGACTCAAGTACCCCCTGATACCGCCCCGCGCCGCCACAATATAGGCATGCAGCTGACACATTTCGGCCATTCGTGCTTACTGGCGGATTTCTCGGGCGATTCCGGCGACGACGCGACGATCCTGTTCGACCCGGGGACGTTCTCCCACGGTTTCGAGGGCGTCACCGGGCTGTCGGCCATCCTGATCACCCATCAGCACCCCGACCACGCCGACACCGAACGGCTGCCCGCGCTGCTGGACGCCAACCCGCAAGCGGCGCTCTACGCCGACCCGCAGACCGCCGCGCAACTGGGCGAGCCGTGGCGGGCCGTGCACGTCGGCGACGAGTTCACGGTCGGCCGCCTGACGGTGCGGGGCGTCGGCGGCAGGCACGCCGTGATCCATCCGGAAATTCCTGTCGTCGACAATATTTCGTATCTTGTCGGCGACGGCTCGCATCCCGCGAAGCTCATGCATCCCGGCGACGCGCTCTACGCGCCGGGCGAACCGGTCGACGTGCTGGCGGCCCCGGCTGCCGCGCCGTGGATGAAGATCTCCGAGGCCGTCGACTACCTGCGCGCCGTGGCGCCGACGCATGCGGTGCCGATCCACCAGGGGATCATCGACCCCAGCGCCCGCGGCATCTTCTACTGCAGGCTTTCGGAGATGACCGACACCGATTTCCAGGTTCTCGAGCCGGAGCACGGCACCGAGTTCTAGGCCGTGGCGCGCGCCGCCGCCCGGCCCGCGGCCCGACCGGAGAACACGCAACCACCCAAGAACGTGCCCTCCAGCGAGCGGTACCCGTGCACCCCTCCGCCGCCGAAGCCGGCCGCCTCCCCCGCGGCGTACAGCCCGTCGAAGACGGCGCCGTCGGATTTGAGCACCTGGGAATCGAGATCGGTTTCCAGCCCGCCCAACGACTTTCGCGTCAGGATGTGCAACTTGACGGCGATTAACGGTCCGGCCTTCGGATCGGTCAGCCGGTGCGGGGCCACGACGCGGCTGATCTTGTCGCCGAGGTAGTTGCGCGCCACCCGGATCGCGGCGATCTGGGTGTCCTTGGTGAACTTGTTGGCCACCTCCCGATCGCGCGCGGTCACCTCCGCCTCGACGGTCGAGTAGTCCAGCGGCAGCACGGTGGGGACGGCGTTCATCGCAGACACCAACTCGCGCAGCGTGTTCGCGCTGACGAAGTCCACCCCGCGGTCGACGAACGCCTGCACGGGTTTGGGTGCGCCGGCCCGTACGCGTGACAGCACGTCGCGCACGCTGCGGCCGGTGAGATCCGGGTTCTGCTCCTGACCCGACAGCGCGAACTCCTTGGCGATGATCCGCGCATTGAGGATGAACCACGTGTAGTCCTGGCCGGTCTGCGCGATGTACTCCAGCGTGCCCAGCGTGTCGAACCCCGGATACAGCGGCGAGGGCAGCCGCTTGCCGTTCGCATCCAGCCAGAGCGACGACGGGCCGGGCAGGATGCGGATGCCGTGCAGCGGCCAGATGGGGTCGTAGTTGGTGATGCCCTCGGTGTAGTGCCACATCCGGTCGCCGTTGATCACGTGCGCCCCGGCCTTCTCGGTGATACCGATCATTCGCCCGTCGACGTGGGCAGGCACACCCGAGAGCAGCTGTTCGGGCACCCGGCCCATCCGCGTGGGCCAGTTCTGGCGGACCAGATCGTGGTTGCCGCCGATGCCGCCGCTGGCGACGATCACCGCCTGCGCTCGAAGTTCGAATTCACCCAGGGTCTCCCGCGACGAAGCCACCCCGCGCAGCGCGTCGGAGGGCTCGAGCACCGCGCCACGGACACCGACCACGGCGCCGTTCTCGACGATCAGCTCGTCGACCCGGTGCCGGTGCGCGAACCGGGCACGCCCGGCCAGCCGGCGCGCGAAAATCTCGACGATCGCCGGCCCGGTGCCCCAGGTGATGTGGAACCGCGGCACCGAGTTGCCGTGTCCGCGTGCGTCGTACCCGCCGCGCTCGGCCCACCCGACGATCGGGAACGTCTGCAGCCCGCGCTCGCGCAACCAACTGCGTTTCTCTCCCGCCGCGAAGTCCACGTACGCATGCGCCCACTGCCGCGGCCAATGGTCCTCGGGCCGGTCGAAGCCGGCGGACCCCAGCCAGTCCTGCAGCGCCAACTCGTGGCTGTCCCGGATGCCCAGGCGCCGCTGTTCGGGGCTGTCGACGAAGAACAGCCCGCCGAACGACCAGAACGCCTGGCCACCGACGTTGTTCGCGTTCTCCTGGTCGACGATCAGCACGCGTCTGCCTCGGTCGACCAGTTCACAGGCTGCGACCAGACCCGCCAGCCCGGCACCAACGACGATGACGTCAGCATCTGCCATGGCCGCCACGTTAGCGGGCCGAGATCAGGCGGCGTCTGTCAATGCGCGGTACGGAGCCCATCGGTAGACACCGGCCACGCACTGGTGCATCAGGGCGAGGTCGACGGCGTCGAGCATAACCTGCCGCGGTCCCGGCCTGCGCAGGTGCCTGGCCGCCACCGCGACACGGACGATCCCGCCGCGCCGCGCCGTGCGCTCGGCGGAGAGCACCAGCGTCCGGCACCACCACGGCTCGCTGAGGAAGCCCTCTCCGATGCCGAGCACCCGCGACCGCACCGTCGTGTCCCGCACCAGGTCGGTGATCTCGCTGAGCGCGGCGACCAGCCGAAAGCCGTTGCGGGGCAAAGCTTTGACGGTACCCTGGGAGACCGTCCACCCGGGTGCGGCGAACAGCCGGGTGCGCAGCCCCAGATGTTCCATCACCCGGTCGGCGCCCATCAACCGCAGATTGGCCTCGTGCGCCTGCAGCGTCGCGAATTCGCTGCGGCGCTTCTTGGTGGCCGCCTCGTCGAAACCGTGCAGGACGATCGCATCGCCGGCGTCGCGTCGGCCGGCCAGCCACTCGACGGTCTCGGCGTCGCCGTCGAGGCGGTAGCCGCCCTTGATCCTCGGCGCCACCAGAAACGACACCGGTACGTCCCGGGCGTCGAGTTGGGCGCGGAAGTCCGCGACGTCGGGCATCGTGCGATCGCTGATCCCGGAAATCGAGACGATCAGTTGTCCAGGCACGCTTGCCAGTGTGGCAACGTCAGGTGTCGCAACGGTTTACAACACGTGGTCGCCAGTTGGCCATCGGGTGCTATCGCGACAGCACACCCTCGATGGCCTCGATCACCTCGGGCGCATCCGGTTCGGTGCGGGGACGGAACCGCTTGACGACCGTTCCGCCGGGGGCAAGCAGGAACTTCTCGAAGTTCCATTGGATGTCGCCGGCCTCGCCGCTGTCGTCGGGGGTCTTGGTCAACTCGGCGTAGAGGGGGTGGCGATCTGAGCCGTTGACGTCGGTCTTGGCCAGCAGCGGGAACGTCACACCGTAAGTGGTGGAGCAGAACTCTTTGATCTCGTCGGCCGTGCCCGGCTCTTGTCCCATGAACTGGTTGCACGGCACGCCGATCACCGTGAGCCCGCGATCCCCGTAGTCCTTGGCGAGCTGTTCGAGCGCGGTGTACTGCGGTGTCAGGCCACATTTCGATGCGACGTTGACCACAAGCGCGGCGCCGTCGGCCAGCTCTCCCAGCGTGGTGGCGCGGCCGTCGAGAGTGGTGACAGCGATGTCGGTCAGCGGTGTGTCGGTCATGCCCGCACGTTACCCGCTCTTGAAAAGCATGCCCGCCACTCGGTCCACCGTGGCCATGGGATCGCTGTCGGTGTCGATGGCACGGTTCAGCCATAGCAGCGAAAAGCCGTGCACCAGCGACCATGCCGCGAGCGCGGCGGCCTGGGGGTCCTGCACGGCGCGTGGGTCGTCAAGGGTGCCGACGCCGCGTCGGAGCTCGGCACCCGCGGCGTCCTGAGCGGCCAGCAGGTCGGCGTTGTCGGGGTCGACGAGCGACCGGTCGAACATCACCGCGTAGTGGCCGGGATGATCGAGGGCGAACCGCACGTAGGCCAGCGCGGCGTTGATGAACTCCGGCCTCGCGTCGGCGAGCGTCGCGGCGAGCTTGCGCCAGCCCTCGGCGGCGAGCGCGGTGAACAGCCCGCGGCGGTCGGTGAAGTGGTGCGCGGGCGCGGCGTGCGACACGCCGGCCGAGCGCGCCAGTTCCCGCAGCGAGATGCCGTCGGCGCCGCGCTGCGCCACCAGATCGGCCGCCTCGGCGAGGATGACGGCCCTGAGGTCGCCGTGATGGTAGGAGCTTCGGCTCATGGCGTCATCATACCCGCCATCTTGACACTGCCTAGATACCCGCCTACCGTAGAACTTGCCACTGTCTAGATGGGAGTACCCAATGGTCGTTCTGTGGACCCTTCTGCTGGGCGCGCTGGTCGCCCGGGTGGCCGGTTGGCTGGGCGTGGACTACGTCGACGACTGGCCGTCGGCGATCGCGGTGGGACTGGCCGCGATGTTCGTCGTCACCGGTGTCGCCCACTTCGTCAACCCGCTGCGGCGCGACCTGATCGCGATCGTGCCGCCAGGGCTGCCGGCACCCGCGCTGCTGGTCACCGTCACCGGTGCGCTCGAACTGGCCGGTGCCGCCGGGCTGCTGTACCCGCCGACGCGGGTGGCTGCGGCGGTGTGCCTGTTCGTGCTGATGATCCTGATGTTCCCGGCCAACGTCTACGCGTCGCGGATGCCCGACCCGCCGAAGTCGATGACCACGCGCCTAAATCTGCGGACGGCAGAGCAGGTGCTCTATCTAGGGGCGGGGCTCGTGGTCGGCCTTGGCGGTATCCAATAGCCAGGCGTACTGGAACGCGACTTCCTTCCAGCGCTCGTAGCGTCCGCTGATACCACCGTGACCGGCGTTCATCTCGGTCTTGAGTAGCACCGGATGACCGTCGGTCTTGGTATGCCGCAGCGCCGCAATCCATTTCGCCGGCTCGACGTAGTAGACCCTGGTGTCGTTGAGCGACGTCATCGCCAGGATGGCCGGATACGCCTTGGCCTCGACGTTCTCGTACGGCGAGTACGACTTCATGTAGGCGTAGACGTCGCTGTCCTCCAACGGGTTTCCCCACTCGTCCCATTCGGTCACGGTCAGCGGCAACGACGGGTCGAGGATGGTGGTCAGCGGGTCGACGAACGGCACCACGGCGAGGACGCCCGCGAACAAATCCGGTGCCGCGTTGGCCACCGCGCCGACGAGCAGACCGCCTGCGCTGCCCCCCTGGGCCACCAGATTCTCGGGCCGGGTGATGTCGGTCTGCACGAGATGTTCTGCGACGGCGACGAAGTCGGTGAAGGTGTTCTTCTTCTCCAGCATCTTGCCGTGCTCGTACCACGGCCTGCCCAGCTCGCCACCGCCGCGCACGTGTGCGACGGCGAACACCATGCCACGGTCCAGCAGCGACAGCCGCGCGATGGAGAACCGCGGATCCTCGCACATCTCGTAGGCGCCGTAGCCGTAGAGCAGAGTCGGTGCCGGATACTGCAGGCCGATCTTGTGCACGATCGAGATCGGCACGCGGGCGCCGTCGGGCGCCACCGCCCAGTCGCGGCGCTCCACATAGTCCTCGGGCCGGTAGTCGCCAAGCACCGGTTGTTCTCGCAGCAGCGTGCGTTCACCGGTGGCGAGGTCGACGTCGTAGATGCGGACCGGCGTGATGTACGACGTCGCCCCGATCCGCAGCTTGGGCGCGGACCAGTTCGGGTTGGCCGATAGTCCCGCCGAGGTCAGTTCGGACTCGAAGGTGAAATCCTGTGGATGGCCGTACTCACCGTTCGGGTAGATGGGCCACAGCTGGATCTTGGGCAGTGCCTCGCTGCGGTATCCGACGACGAGGTGCCCGTCGAAGGCGTCGACCGAGTCCAGGCGGACGTCGTCGCGGTGCTCGATCAGGGTCCGGAATGCCGTCGGGTCGCTCACCGGCGCCTCGACGAGGGTGAAGTTCTCGGCGCCGTCGTTGTGCAGGATCAGGAAGCGGTCCTCGCCGCCCACGATGGCGTGTTCGACCGAGTACTCGACGAGGTCGCGCCGGGGCCAGACGACGGTGAACTCGGCTTCGGCGTCCATCGCGTCGCCGTAGCGCACCTCCGAGGTGACGGCGCTGCCCGCGGCGATGACGATGTAGCGGTCGCTGCGGGTCCGCCCCACGCCGAGCCAGAACCGTTCGTCGGGTTCGTGGTAGACCCTCTGCGCGGCCGACCCCGAGCCCAGGCGGTGGCGCCAGATGGTGTCCGGACGCCACGCCTCGTCGAGCGTCGAGTAGTACACGGTGCGGTTGTCGGCCGCCCACGTGGCACCGGGGCCGATGCCGACGATCGTATCCTCGTACAGCTCGCCGGTGCGTAAGTTCTTGAACCGCAACGTATAGCGTTCGTCGCCCTTGACGTCCTCCGAATACGCCAGAATGTCGCCGTCCAGGCTGACCGATGCCGCGCCGAGGGAGAAGAAATCGTGTCCTTCGGCCTCGACGTTCTCGTCGAGAAGGATCTGCTCGCCTTCGATCTCGGTGTTCTCGTCGAGGACCGGCGGCGTCCAGTCGTCGGGATCGGCGACGGGGCAACGGCAGTGCACGCTGTACTGCTTGCCCTCGAAGCTGCGGCCGTAGTACCACCACTGCCCGCGCCGGGTCGGCACCGACAGGTCGGTCTCCTTGGTGCGGGCCTTGATCTCGTCGAAGATCTTCTCCCGCAGCGCCGCCAGGTGTTCGGTGACGTGCTCGGTGTAGGCGTTCTCCGCTTCGAGGTGGGCGATCACATCCGGGCTGGACTTGTCGCGCATCCACTCGTAGGGATCGACGAAGACGTCGCCGTGATGCTCGCGACGGGTGTCGACGCGCTTGGCCACCGGCGGCTTCATGCACCGAGCCAATCGCTGAACTTCAGTCCCGAAATGCGTTCGTAGGCATCGATGTAACGAGTCCGGGTGGCGTCCACGACATCGGGCGGCAGCGGTGGCGGCGGGGTGTCGCTGCTGCGATCCCAGCCGGAGTCGGGACCCGTGAGCCAGTTGCGGACGAACTGCTTGTCGAAGCTCTCCTGCACGACGCCTTCCTGCCAGCGCTCGGCGCGCCAGTACCTGCTCGAGTCGGGGGTGAAGACCTCGTCGGCAAGACGCAGGTCGCCGTCCTTGTCGACACCGAATTCGAACTTCGTGTCGGCGACGATGATGCCTTTGGTCATCGCGTGGTCGGCACCCTGGACATAGGTCTGCAGTGTGCGCTCCCGCAACTGGTTGGCCCGCACCGTGCCGATCATCTCGACCACCTCGGCGAACGAGATGTTCTCGTCATGCTGTCCCAGTTCGGCTTTCGTCGCGGGGGTGAACAGCGGCTGGGCGAACTTACTGGCTTCGACCAGCCCTGGTGGGAGCTCGATACCGCACACCTTTCCGGTCTTCTGGTAGTCGATCAGTCCCGAGCCGGTGAGGTAGCCGCGCGCAACGGCCTCCACCGGCAGCATCTCGAGTTCGGTCACCACCAGCGCACGGCCCAGCACCTCCTCGGGGATGCGCGGATCGTCGGGTGGGCCGGCCAGATGGTTGGGCGCGTCGACGAGGTCGAAGAAGAAGACGCTCATCGCGGTGAGGATGCGACCCTTGTCGGGGATCTGCGAGTCGAGGATGTAGTCGTACGCCGAGATGCGGTCGCTGGCGACGAACAGCAGCGTCTCGTCATCCACGCGATACAGCTCACGGACCTTGCCGCTGGCAAGATGCCGGTAGTCGGACAGAGCGGGGCGCATCGGGCCAGCCTATCGGGCAGCATCTACAGCCATGACTTCGCGGTTTATCCCTTACGCCACCCGGCCGTCGCGGCTGCTGGGCCAGCTAGTCAGCGACATCGTGGTCGTCGCTTGGACAGTTCTGTGGGTTCTGATCGGCACGGCGGTGTACAAGGCGGTGGCGGCGATCGCCGCCGTTGGCCGTCAGGTCGAGACGGGGGCCAACGGCGTCGCCGACAACCTCGATACCGCCGGCGACCGCACGGATGACTTTCCGCTCGTCGGCGACGCGCTGAGCCAGCCGCTGCGTGCGGCGAGCGAGGCCGCCCTCGACATCGCGGGGGCCGGACACAGCCTCGACACCACCGCATCGTGGCTGGCCTGGGTGCTGGCGCTGGCGGTGGCGGCGCCGCCGATCCTGTTTGTCGGGATGCCGTGGCTCTTCCTTCGGCTGCGGTTCGCCCGCCGCAAGTGGACGGCGATCACCCTGGCCCGCACGCCGGCCGGCGAGCAGCTGCTGGCCCTGCGCGCGCTGGCCAACCGGCCGCTGGCCAAGCTCGCCGCGATCCATGCCGACCCCGTCGGTGCGTGGCGCAGTTACGACGTCGACGCCATCCGCGGCCTCGCCGCCCTGGAACTGCGTGCCGCCGGCTTGCGATTTGTGCGTGATATCGAGCGCTGAGCGTACGTTTTCACGCACAAGCCGCCATGGATGGAGCCAGTCGAGGCGTCAAACCGTCCTATTGAAGTGCTTGAAGACCTCTTGCGCAGTCACGACGGCGTCATCACCCTCGCTCAGGCCCGTCTCGCTGGCCTCAGTGAGTACGCGGTCAGGCGCCGTGCGCGGTCCGGACAATGGCGACGCTGCGGCCCCGGTGTCTACTTCGTCGACGACCGGCCATTCACCCATTCGGCACGAGTTCGGGCGGCTGTCTGGAGCTACGGCGTCAGGGCCTGCGCCAGCGGACTGTCCGCGGCGTGGTGGCAGGGTTTGACGAAATTCACCCCGGACGTCGTCGAGGTAACGGTCCCGAAGGGAAGCAACGGCCGCCATCGCCCGGGCACCAAGCTCCGCAGGCGCGATCTCGACCCGCATGATGTCGTCGAGCGCCACGCCCTACGGGTGACGGCATTGCCGCTGACCGTCGTCGAGGCCGCAGTGCGGCGCGGTGGCGGCGCCAAGCTGATGGACGCGGCGCTACAGCGCCATGTCGAACTCCGAGAACTGTGGCGCGCGCATCTGCGCAACAAGGGTCGGCACGGTTCACCCGCCGCGCGCCGGCTACTGAATGCCGCGCAGAGCGGCGCGCGTTCCGAGGCGGAACGCCAGCTCGTGAAGCTCCTGAAAGACGCCGGATTCACGGGCTGGAAGACGAACTATCCCGTCGGTGGCTACAAGGTCGACGTCGGCTTCATTGCCGAGAAGGTCGCGATCGAGGTCGACGGCTGGGCGTTTCATTCCGACTCCGACGCCTTCCAGACCGACCGCAAACGTCAGAACGCGATCTCGCTGCTCGGTTGGAAGGTGCTGCGCTTCACCTGGCTTGATCTGACGGAGTATCCGCGGCGCGTGATCGCCGAAATCGCTGCAGCGACTGGACAGCAACGCTGAGCCACGCCGCCAGCGCGATCCAGAGGAACACCATCGACACGTCGACGAACCACCCCCACCCCGTTTCGACCGACATCGCGTACGCCGCCGACGCGTACATGCCCAACGGGAACACCGTCGGCCACCCGATGCCCGCGAACCGCCGCAGCGCAACGTAGGCCAACGGCGGAATCCACAGCGTGGCCACGACCCAGGTCACAAGCGTCACGACACGGACCGCATCCGCGAACGGGCCCGGCGGCAGGATGTGGTGTAGGTGATCGCCGGCGAGCGTGGCGATCGCCGCCCCACCCATCAGGATCCAGCCGTCCGGCTGCGCGAGGTCGATCCGACCCGCGATCAGCAGCGTCATGAAGACGTACACACAGATGCCCAGCGCCCAGAACACCACCGCCCAGAACACGATGTCGAGATCGGCGAACACGATCGCGAGGCCGGACGTGGCCACCGCCGCCAGCTCCCAGCCGCCGCGGGCGTCGTCGCGTAAGCGCGTCCGCCGGTGCCGCCACATCGACCGTACGGTCAACGGCGCCAACGACAACCAGCCCTGCAGCGCCATCCCCGCGAAGATCCACACCACGACACGATGCTCCGCGAACCTCGCCGCCAGCACGGAGCAGGCGGCGACATAGGTGAACAAGGGCAACGCCACGGTGTAGTCCCGCACATCGAAGTGCCATCGCCGTGCCGTCAGGTACATCAGCACCGGCATGCCCACCGCGGCGACCACCGCCAGCGACGCACTGATCCAGTCGATCCCGTGGTCGGCAGCCGCGATCGACACGATGCCGGTCGCCATCACGAACGCGAACGCATCCGGCCTCACCGGTCGAAGCTCACCGCAACTCGATCACCAGATGCCGGATCCCGGTGTGCCGGTTGCTTCTGGTCCACTCGACGGGCTTGACCAGCGCCGCCGACGAGAATCGGGACAGCAGCTCCTCGAACAGCACCCGCAACTCCAACCGCGCCAGGTTGGCGCCCAGGCAGTAGTGCACGCCCTGGCCGAAACCCAAGTGAGGGTTCGGTTTACGGGTGACGTCGAAGACGTCGGGGTCGGCGAACATCGCAGGGTCGCGGTTGGCCGAACCTTCCCAGATCTGCACCTTCTGGCCGGCCTCGATCGCGCAGCCGCCCAGCACCGCATCGCGCGTCGCGGTGCGCCGCTTCGACGGCGACGGCGACGTCCAGCGCACCATCTCCTCGACGGCGGACGGCAGCAGTTCGAGATCGTCGCGCAATCGGTCGAGCTGCGAGAGGTTCTCGATCAGCGCCAGCAGTCCGCCGGCCACGGCGTTTCGCGTCGTCTCGGCGCCCGCGCTGAACAGCAGGCTGAAGAACAGGTACAGCTCCATCTCCGAGAGCACACCGTCATCGACCGACGCGTTCGCAACCACCGACAACATGTCGTCGGTCGGTCTTGCCCGCTTCGCCGCGATCAACTCCTGGCCGAAGGTGTACATCCGCGAGCCGGCCTCCTCCGCGGACATCTGCCCGAGGGCGGCCTTGCGCGAACCACCGAAGTCGAACTGCGGCTCGATCGCGTGGAACAGCCAATGTCGTTCGGACTCCGGAACTCCCAGCAGGATGCAGATCATCTGCATGGGCAGCTCGGCGGCCACGTCGATCAGGAAATCAAAGGGTTCGCCCGGCTCGACCGCGTCCAGCAGGCGACGGGCCCGCGCGCGCAGATCGTCCTCGACGCGGCTGATCATCCGCGGCGTCAGGCCCGAGCTGACCAGCCGGCGGATCTGCGAGTGACGCGGATCGTCCATCATGTTGAGCACCTGGCCGGCGATCGCCAGATCCTGCAGCAGCGTGCCGCCGTACGGGCGCAAGCCGCCGGTCACCGACGAGTACGTCTCCGGATCACGCAGCACCGCAAGGGTTTCGGCGTAGGTGGCGACGGACCAGAAGCCCTCGCCGTCGGGGGTGTTCTCGGTCGGCTCGTGCCAGTACACCGGCGCCTCACGCCGATGCACCGCGAACAACTCGTGCGGAAAGCCGTTCGCGAAATTGTCCAGATCGGTGAAGTCGATCCCGGCGAGCGTCACAAGATGGCACCCGAGGTGTACTTGGCGGCTTCGGGATAGCGGCCGACCAACTCGTCGACCGCCTCGACGACGCGGTCCACCTGATCACCCGCCGCGCCGGTGAACACCTGCTTGTCGGCCAGCGCCGCGTCCAGCGCGGGCCGGTCCAACGGCAACCGCGGATCGGCGGCCAGCCGGTCCAACAGGTCCGGCTCCCTGCCCTTCTCGCGCATCGCCAGCGCCACCGCGACGGCGTGCTCCTTGATCACCTCGTGGGCCGTTTCCCGGCCTACACCGGCGCGGACCGCGGCGATCAGGATCCGCGTCGTGGCCAGGAACGGCAGGTAGCGGTCCAGCTCGCGCTGGATCACTGCCGGGTAGGCGCCGAACTCGTCGAGGACCGTCAGGAACGTCTCGGTCTGTCCGTCGATGGCGAAGAACGCGTCGGGCAGCGCCACCCGGCGCACCACCGAGCAGAACACGTCGCCTTCATTCCATTGTGCGCCAGCCAGTTCCGCGGCCATCGAGGCGTATCCGCGCAGCACCACCTGCAGGCCGTTGACGCGCTCGCAGGAGCGGGTGTTCATCTTGTGCGGCATCGCCGACGAGCCCACCTGCCCCGGCGCAAAGCCCTCGGTGACGAGTTCGTGGCCCGCCATCAGCCGGATGGTGTGCGCCAGCGATGACGGTCCGGCGCCGACCTGCACGAGAGCGGAGACGACGTCGTGGTCCAGCGAGCGCGGGTACACCTGGCCGACACTGGTGAAAAGCTCGGTGAAGCCCAGGAATTCGGCGACCCGCCGCTCCAGGTCGGCGAGCCGCGACGCGTCGCCGTCGAACAGGTCGAGCATGTCCTGTGCGGTGCCCATCGGCCCCTTGATGCCGCGCAGCGGATAACGGTCGATCAGCTCCCGCAACCGCTGCAGCGCGATCAGCATCTCCTCGGCCGCCGAGGCGAAGCGCTTGCCCAGCGTCGTGGCCTGCGCGGCGACGTTGTGGCTGCGGCCCGCCATCACCAGGTCGCGGTAGCTGATCGCGCGCTCGGCCAGCCGGGCCACCACCGCGACGCCGTGCGCGTGAACCAGTTCCATGGACCGGCGGATCTGCAGCTGCTCGACGTTCTCGGTGAGGTCGCGGCTCGTCATGCCCTTGTGCACGTGCTCGTGCCCCGCCAACGCGTTGAACTCCTCGATCCGCGCCTTGACGTCGTGGCGTAGCACGCGCTCGCGCGCGGCGATGGAGGCGAGGTCCACCTGGTCGAGCACCCGCTCGTAGTCGGCGATGACGGCGGAGGGCACGGCCGCGGCTTCTACCCCCATCTCCGCCTGCGCACGCAGCACCGCCAGCCACAACCGGCGCTCCGCGACGACCTTGGCCTCCGGCGACCAGATGGCCACCATGTCCTCGCTGGCGTACCGACTGGCCAGCACGTTCGGGATCGTCACAAGCACATAGCTTACGACCCGGGTAGGGCAGGCTGGCCCCATGTACTTCGTTGGGCTCGATCTCGCGTGGGCGGAAGCGAACCAAACCGGTGTGGCCGTCCTGGACGACGACGGAAGGCTCGTGCAGGTCGGCGCGGCGGTCAGCGACGACGAGATCGCGGTGGCTCTCGCGCCCTACGTCGACGGCCCCTGCGTCGTGGGCATCGACGCCCCGCTGATCGTCAGGAATCCCAGCGGCTACCGACTCGGCGAGACACTGTACAACCGGGATTTCACGCCGTTCGAAGCAACCGCGCAGCCCTCGAACACGGGCAATCCGCTCTTCAATCCCCCCCGCGCCAAAGTGCTCTGCGAGCGGCTGGGCCTCGACCCCGACCCACGGTCGCGCGGTGATCATCGCGCGATCGAGGTTTACCCGCACGCAGCGACGATTTCCCTGTTCAAACTCGGCAGGACGCTCAAGTACAAGCGGCGCGCCAGGGATGTCGCGAAGCGCAAGTCCGAGCTGCTGAGGATGGTGGAGCTGATCGAGGGGTTGAACGACGCGTCACCGCGGCTTCGCGTGCGCAGTAGTCCCGCCTGGCTCGAACTCCGGAAGAGAATCGAGGCGAGCGTCCGGGCCTTTCAGCTGAACGCCTGTGAGGATCCCGTCGACGCGGTGCTCTGTGCGTACGTCGCGCTGTACTTCCAGCGGCGACCCGAGGACATCACGATCTACGGCGACAACGAAGTCGGCTACATCGTCACGCCCGCGTTGCCACCGGAGCTGACGCCCGCTCCTCGGGGCCGCGCGGTGCCACATCCTGACCCCGGCGATGTGCTGCCGCGGCTCGAGCAGGTCCAACTGCTCATCGAGCGTGCACAACGCGAGCTCACCGAGATCCGCAGGCAGCTGGGCGGCTAGTCCGGCGCGTCGGCAAGATGCGTCGGGTCCGTGATGCCCGCCCCCGTGATACCCAGCTGCTTGTTGATCACCGCCGTGATCGCGTACAGCACAATGCCGATCACCAACAGGATGCCGGCGAGGAGGTACTGCGTTCCTGCGCGGCCCGACAGCGGCGTCACCAGATACAGCGATGCCACGAAACCGATCACCGGCATCACGGTCGGCGTCTTGAAATGCCCGCCGGCCTCGCGCACGTCGCGGCGCAGCACCAGCACCGCGACGTTGACCATCGCGAACACCGCCAGCAGGAGCAGCGACGTGGTGCCGCCGAGCATGGAAACCGCTGAGCTGCTGGCGAATGCCGAGACATAGAAGATCAGGCCGAACGCGATCACGGTGGTGAACACGATGGCGACCCACGGCGTGTGGCGCCTCCGGTGCACCGAGCCCAACACCGGGGGCAGTACATGCTGACGGGCCATACCGTAGATCAGCCGGCTGGCCATCAGCATGTTGATCAACGCCGTGTTCGACACCGCGAACATCGTGATGAAGGGGAACAACTCGTCGATCGGGAGTCCGGGTGCCGCCGCTTCGACCACGTCCACCAGCGGCGTTGTACTCTTGCTCAATTCGCCGATCGGGACCAGCGCCACGGCGATGATGGACACCAGCACGTATACGACACCGGCGATGCCCAGGCCGCTCAGCAGGACCTTCGGAAAGATGCGCACCGGGTCTTTGGTCTCCTCGGCCATGTTTACCGAATCCTCGAACCCGACCATCGCGAAGAACGCCAGCGATGTGGCAGCGGTGACAGCGACGAAAGCGCTTCGCTCGTCACCGCTTTCGAACACAACGACGCGGGAGAAGTCGACGTCGCCGCCCTGGGTGAAGGCCCACAACCCGACGATGATCACCAGCAGAAGGCCGGTGATCTCGATGATCGTCAACCCGACGTTGAGCTTCACGCTCTCACTGACCCCGCGCAGGTTGATCGCGGCCAGCCCCGCCATGAACAACAGAGCCACCACCGCGATGCCGACCTTGCCCCAGTCCAGGCCGAACCCCTTAATCATGTTGTCCGCGAACGCCCGTGACGCCGTCGACGCCGAGGTGATGCCCGAGCACATCACGATGAAGGCGACCAGGAAGGTGAAAAACTGGATACCAAAAGCCTTGTGTGCGTAGAGCGCTGCGCCTGCGGCCTGAGGGTACTTGGTCACCAGCTCCAGATAGGAGAAGGCGGTGATGGTCGCGATGACGAATGCGAGTAGGAACGGCAGCCAGGCCGCGCCGCCGACTTCGCCGGCGACCTGGCCGGTCAGCGCATACACCCCGGTGCCGAGGATGTCGCCGACGACGAACAACAGCAGCAGTCCGGGACCCATGACCCGCCGAAGTTCTGGCTGTTTGTCCGCGTCCGGCGTACTCATCGGTCTCCTTAGGGCTTACACCTGCGCCACTCGCTCGTCGATCGGTGCCAACACGTCTATCACGTCGATCAACGTCGCGCGCGCTGTTGCGCGGGGACCGTCGCCGTCGGCCACCAGCGCCGCAACCACCGCGCCGTCGACGGCATTCACCAACGCCGTGAGGAATTCGGCGCGCACCGACCGGCCCGAGCGCTCGACGACTTCGACGACGGCATCGGTGCGCTGGCGCAGGATCCGCCGCTGGATGTCACGCAGCATGGGATGGCGCGCGCACGCGATGTAGCGCTCGTACCGCGAGATCAATTGTTCACTCACCCGTTGCCCCACCACATCGTCGACCAGTAGATCGACGAGGATGTCGGCCGTCGACTCGGCGCCGCGCCTGCGCCGCGACAGCATCGCCACGCGCGCCCGAAGCTGCTCGGCCTCACGCTCACCGATGTGTTCGACGGCCTTGGCGACAAGATCGTCCAGCGACGAGAAGTAGTACGTCGTCGACGCCAACGGCAACCCCGCGCGGCGCGCGACGGCGCGGTGCCGGACGGCGTCGAAGCCGCCCTCGCACAGCAGATCGGCGGCCGCGCTGACCAGCGCGTACCGTCGACGTTCTCCCTTGGGAGTGACCGCTGCCGTCACCTTTAGCATGCTGCCAGTCGGGCGGGTCCGGCATAGTGCTTTCGGCTAATCGCCAGGCTTTACTCAGGGAAGTCGGCGCGCTCGGCGCTGAGCGCCGATGGCATGATGGCCGCCATGCCGGAACTGAGTCGCCGCTCGCTTCTGCGCCTCGGTGTCGGCGCCGCGGCGGGTGCGGCGGCGCTGCGCATGGCACCGTCCGCCCCAGCAGCCCCTGTCGCACCAACCTTCGTCGACGGCTCGTTCGTCTCCGCGGCTCGCGGTGGCGCGACGACGAACTGGGCGATCGCCCGTCCGCCCGGCCAGACCGCACCACTGCGTCCGGTCGTCGCTTTGCATGGCAAGGGACAGGACGCCGCGGGCGTGATGGCCGGTGGCGTCGAACAAGGCCTTGCCGAGGCGGTCGCGGCGGGTCTGCCGCCGTTCGCGGTCGTCGCCGTCGACGGCGGTGGGAGCTACTGGCACAAGCGGGCCTCCGGCGAGGACTCCGGCGCGATGGTGCTCGACGAGCTGATCCCGATGCTCGGTTCGCAGGGCTTGGACACCTCGCGGGTCGGCTTCCTGGGCTGGTCGATGGGCGGCTACGGCGCCCTGCTTCTCGGCGGGCGACTGGGGCCGGCCCGCACCGCCGCGATCTGCGCGGTCAGCCCGGCGCTGTGGACGTCGTCCGGCGCGGCGGCCCCCGGCGCATTCGACGACGCCGGCGACTACGCCGCCAACAGCGTGTGGGGGCTGCCCGAGCTGGGGTCCATACCGATCCGGATCGACTGCGGCACAAGCGATCCCTTCTACGAGGCGACGCAGCAATTCGTCGCGCAGCTACCGAATCCGCCCGCGGGCGGGTTCTCGCCCGGCGGGCACGACGGCGGCTTCTGGAGTTCGCAGTTGCCTGCCGAGCTCACGTGGATGGCACCGCTACTGGTCGCCTGACCGCGCGAGCAGACACCTAGACGGTGATGCGGCCCTCGGCCGCGGCCAACCCGATGTCGGTGCGAAAGTGACTGCCCGGCAGGCGAATCGACTTGATCAGCCGATAGGCGCCCTCACGGGCCGCGGACAGATCGGCGCCGACGCCGACTACCGACAGCACGCGTCCACCCGAGGACACGATCGCGCCGTCGTCGCGCCGTGCGGTGCCCGCGTGCAGCACCCCGTCGGCCTCCGATCCGGTGATGACGTCGCCGACCCGCGGTCGTCCGGGATAGTTCTCCGCCGCCAGCACGACGGTCACGGCCGCCCCGTCACGCCAGCGCAACGGTTCCTCGCCCGCGAGGTCCCCGATCGCCGCGGCGTACAGCAGTTGTCCCAGCGGCGTCTCGAGCAGTGCCAGCACCGACTGCGTCTCGGGATCGCCGAACCGGCAGTTGAATTCGACCACCGCCGGTCCCCGCGACGTGATCGCCAGCCCGGCGTACAGCAGGCCGGAGAACGGGCACCCCCGCGCAACCAATTCGGCGGCAACAGGTTTGACGATGTCGTCGACGATCCCGGTGACGACCTCCTCGGGTAGCCATGGCAGCGGGGTGTACGCGCCCATCCCGCCGGTGTTGGGGCCGGTGTCGTTGTCGCCGACGCGCTTGAAGTCCTGAGCGGCCAGCAGGGGCACCACGGTCTCGCCGTCGACGACACAGAACAGCGACACCTCGGGACCGTCGAGGAACGACTCGAGCAGCACCGGATGGCCGGAGTCGAGCAGACCCGCCGCGTGAGACCGCGCGGCATCGCGGTCGGCGGTGACCACGACGCCCTTGCCGGCGGCCAGGCCGTCGTCCTTCACCACCCACGCCGGATCCCCGGCCGACGGCCCGAACCGATCCAGCGCGGCGTCGAGGTGGGCGGGGTTGTCGACGATCTCGCTCGTGGCGGTGCGCACTCCCGCCGCCATCATCACGTCCTTGGCGAAGGACTTCGAGCCCTCGATCCGCGCCGCCTCCTTGCTCGGCCCGAAGCAGGCGATCCCGGCGTCGCGCACCGCGTCGGCCACCCCGAGCACCAGCGGCACCTCGGGCCCGATCACCACCAGATCGGCGGCGATGCGCTGTGCCAACTTCGTGACGGCCTCCCCGGAGGTGATGTCGACGTCGTACTGATCGGCGACGGCCGCGGTGCCTGCGTTGCCCGGCGCGACGGCCAGCGACTCGACCTCGGGATCACGGCGCAGCGCCAACAGCAGAGCGTGTTCACGGGCTCCGGATCCGATCACCAGGACTCGCACAACTGCCCACCCTAAACCTTGGTGGCAAACCTGCTCGGCCATACACTTGACAAGACACTGTATGGTCTGATGTATGACGCAGAGCACATGTCCCTTCGGCCCGGGCTACGACTTCACCGACCCCGAGGTACTGCTGAATGGCATCCCGGTCGCCGAGTTCGCCGAGCTACGCAAGACCGCGCCCGTCTGGTGGAACGAACAACCCGAGTCGATCTTCGGCGACGGTGGCTACTGGGTGATCAGCAGGCACGAGGACATCAAGGCGATCTCCCGTGACGGCGGCCTGTGGTCGACCAACCGCAAGGGCGTCGTCATGCGGCTGCCCGAGGGCACCACCACGGACCAGCTGGAGCTGACCAAGGCGCTGCTGATCAACCACGACGCCCCTGAGCACACGCGGCTACGCAAGATCGTGTCGCGGTTGTTCACCCCGCGGGCGGTGGCCACTCTGGAGGAGAAGCTGGCGGTCGCCGCCCGCGAGATCGTGGCCGCGGCAAGGGAACGAAACTTCGGCAATTTTGTTGATGACGTTGCGATGCCGTTGCCGCTGCTGGCCATCGCCGACCTGATCGGTGTGCCCGAGGCCGATCGCGAGAAGTTGTTCGGATGGACCAACGCGATCATGAACACCGACGACCCGGATTACGAAACCGACTACGCCGCCGCGAACGCCGAGCTGATGGGCTACGCGTACATGATGGCCGAGGAACGTCGCCAACGCCCGGCGGACGACATCGTCACGCGGCTGGTGCAGGCCGACCTCGAGGGTGAGTCGATGGAGGACGTCGAGTTCGCGTTCTTCGTCATTCTGCTCGCGGTGGCGGGCAACGAGACCACCCGTAACGCGATGACACACGGGATGAACGCGTTCTTCGACAACCCCGAGCAGTGGGAACTGTTCAAGCGCGAACGGCCGGCGACCGCCGTCGAGGAGATCGTGCGGTGGGCCACGCCGGTGCACTGCTTCCAGCGAACGGCGTTGCGCGACAACGAACTCGGCGGCGTGACGGTCCGGGAGGGACAGCGCGCCGGGCTGTTCTACAGTTCGGCGAATTACGACGACTCGGTCTTCGACCGGCCGTTCGACTTCAACATCCTGCGCGACCCGAACCCGCACCTCGGCTTCGGGGGCAACGGCGCCCACTTCTGCATCGGCGCGAACCTGGCCCGCATGGAGATCAAGCTGATCTTCAACGAGATCGCCGACCAGATCCCTGACATCGCCAAACTCGCCGAGCCGCAGCGGCTCCGGTCGGGCTGGATCAACGGCGTCAAGGACCTGCAGGTCTCCTATCGCGGCTGAGTAGGATTTCGCCGTGCGCACTCACGGCTGGGCCGGATCGGCGCCGGCCACCGACGAGGAGGCCGTCGCCCGGATTCTCGATGCCGCGGGCCGGGCCATCGACGCCCGCGGCGCGGACTTCTCGATCACCGACGTCGCCCGCACCCTGGGCGTGACCCGCCAGACGGTCTACCGGTACTTCCCGAGCACCGACGCGCTGCTGCAGGCGTCGGCCCAGCGCGCCGCGACCGGCTTCCTCGATCGGCTGGCCGAGCACCTGGCCGGTGTCACCGATCCGGAGGCGGCGGTCGCCGAGGGCATCGCGACCGCGCTGGAGTGGCTGCCTCGCGACAAGCACATGGGGCTGCTGCTCATGCCCGGCAGGGCCAGCGCGTTCAGTCAGACCGTCACCTCGGATGTGGCGCTGCAGTTCGCCAATTCGATGCTGCGCCGGTTCGACATGGACTGGGCGGCCCTCGGATTCGCCGACGGCGACGTCGACGAGTTGGCCGAGCACCTGCTGCGGATCATCCAGTCGTTCATCATCGATCCCGGCCGTCCACCGCGCCGCGGGACCGAGTTGCGCAACTACCTCCGCCGTTGGGTGGGGGCCGCGGTGGCGCCGAAAATTGCCGCCAACCCCTCGAGCTGACCGGGCTTAGACTCCTCAGCGTGGGTGTGCTGAATGCGTTTCTGACGACGTGGGATCACGCGCGCGCCACGTTCGGCGAAGGGGTCCCGCACGGCGGTGACGGCCTCGACCAGAGCGCGCAGTTGCGTCGGCTGCAAGGCGATGTCGAAGCGGCCGCGCCGAAGGGCTGGACCGGTACGGCGTCGGATACCTACGCCGAGGCGAATCAGCGACAGAGTCGCGCGCTCGGCTCGATGGCGAACCTGGATCAACGGCTCAAGGCCGAAGTCGACCGCTCCGCGGCGGTGGTGTCGGCCGGCCGACGGGATCTCGAGGCTGTCAGGCAATGGGTGGTCGACGCCGCCGCGACGGTTCCGAACACCGCACTCGGCGAGCGGATGCTGTGGCCGGTCATCAGCAAGGGCGCCGGCGAGGTCGCCGAGATCCTGCAGCGGTCGAACGGCGATCTCGCCGCCATCGCCGGCCGGATCCGGGCGCTCGGGGCCGAGTACGACGAGATCGCTTCCCCCGAAGTCGGACGGAACCGTCGAGCCGGTGAACTTTCAGGGGGACGACGAAGACAAGGCTGAGCTGCCCGAGACGACACTCGATCTCGCCGACATCGAATTCCTGGCGCCAGGAGCACCTGGCAGGCCGGGCATGATGGAACTGGTTCCCGGATCAGGGGTTTGGGTGCCCGACCCCGGTAGTCCCACCTACCGTCCGAAGCCTCCGAAGGCTCCACTCGACCTCAATGACATTGAGTACCGCGGGCCAGGGGCGCCGGGCCGGCATTGGCAAATGGAACTCATACCTGGCTCGGGCGCCTGGGTGCCGGACCCGGAACACCCCGGCTATCAACCCCGCACCCCCGAAGCGCCCGTCGATCTGAGCGAGCTGGAAATAGTCGATCCAGGTTTGATGGTCCCCAGCAACATGATCGAATTATGGCCTCGTTCAGGACTTTTGATTCCAAATCCGTATCTGGGTCGGCCGTTCTGACGCCCGTTACCGACCCTTGATGACGCTGACGGCTTCGACGAGCAAGCCGGGGAGCAGGGGTTGCGCCTCGAAATCGGGGACGACGCGGGCCTGGACGCTGACGTACACGCTGTTGTCGATGATGGCTGCATAGAAGTACTCCGGGTCGGCAAACCCGTCGATCGTGGACCTCAGCGCCAGGGTGGTAGCGCCGACGATGGCCGGCGCCTCGATCCGCTCGACCGAGCCGGCGTAGGGCCGGCGATCGTCTGGCACCGAGTAGGTCATCCGATCGCACGCCGTCGCCGGGATATCAGCCGGGACGTCAACGGCGCATAGGCTCCCACCCCGATTGACTGATCCTGCGGCCCGTCGGCAAGAAATCCGATCGAGTCCGAGCCGGCCACACCGTTGACGGGCTTCAGTAGCGTGCTGCACTGCGGGGGGTCGACCCAGTACGCCTTTCCCTTGGACACCACCGAACCCACGCTCGCAACGTAGGCGTGGTGCAACTTCTTGACCTCGGCATCGAAAGGAACGAATCCCGGCGGCATGTCGTCCCGGAGTTCGGACAGCCGCGACAGCTCGATGCCTTCGGCTGCCGCAGTTGTCTCCGATGTCGGTGCAGACCCGTGTTCGGGAGTTGAGCAACCGGCTGGCAACGCGGCCACGAAGGCCGCAAGCGACAATGCGGCCATCCGCCGAACGAGCGGGGTAGACACCATGGCTAAACCCTAAGCGAGCGGCGCGACCGCCGAGCGCACCAATTCAGAGCACGGTGAGCGGCAGCGACTTGCGGTCCTCGAACACCCAGGCCGCCCCGCCGCTGACCTTCGTCACCGACACCTCGGAGAATTCCTTGGCTTCCGTGTCGGTTTCGACCACGCGAGCCGTCCAGTCCTCGGGCCCACCGGAGACTTCCACGTCCAAATGCGGATCGACGGCGCGCACCGCCGCCTGCAGCGGGCGCAGTTCGTCAGGCGTCATCAGCGACACCCAGGCGCCGTCCTCGTGGGCCGGCGACCGTCGGACGTGCACGACGTCCGGGCCGAACTCCGCGTCCACATACGCAACCGGGTTCAGCATCGGATGCAGTTCCAGCGTCCGCAGCGCACCCTCGATCCTGCCCGGCAATTTCATCGCGCGGTGAATCCGTTCGGCGGCGATACCGGCCAAGCCGATCAGCTGCTTGGTGCAGATCTCCACCGCCAGTTCGGTGTTCGTGCCGGCGCGCTTGCCCACGGCGATGACGAATGACAGGTTCAGCAGGTGCATCTGCAGGCAGATCTCGTCGGCCATCCGCACCAGCGCTGAATGCGAGAACGCCGCGAAGTCGAGGTCCGAGAGCAAGGCACCCGAATAGTCCGCCTGACCCTCGTCGGCCGGGTCGATCGGGTCCAGCTCCGTTCTGGCGGCGCGGCTTCGGCCGACCACCTCGAGCACCGGGTGATCCTCGACCTCCGGATAGGACTCGTCGATGATGACCGTCCACGCACAGTGCGGGTGCCGGTCGGCCGGGGTGCGCGGCGGGCGGTGGATCGGGCGGATCTGCGCCTTGCGATTCGTCGCGACAGCCGTCGCGTCGAACGTCGGGTCCTCGATGTCGTGGCACATCCCGCGGACGTACTCGTCGCCCATCGGTTCGACGTCCAGCAGGGCCCCGCAATGGTCGAGGTGGAACTCACCGTGCCAGCGGTCGTGCACGGTGTAACGGAAGTCCATGAACTGCGGCGGCGCACCGATGTCGAGTTGCAGGCCCTTGAAGATCGTGATGACGTCGACGCCTTCGTATTTCAACGCCTTCTGCATACGCCTGGTGTAGATCGGGCTGGCGCCCATCCACTCCTCGATCGCGATCTGGAGCATCTCCGTACGACCGAAATTACTGATGCACCAGGCCATTCCAGATCGGTCGATCAGCTGACCGATCAGCAGCAGCTCGGGAACCAGCGTGGCCAGTTCCTCGCGGGAGAGCGCGGCGTACCTACTTGTCATGAATCTTGCCCCCGGAGTGCATCTGCACGGCGGCGTTGACGTTCGCTCGTCTTTCCTCCGCCGTATCCCCCCCTAAGCCCTTCTCGGCGGCCTTCCTGCGATTGTTGATCACTTTGGTGGCCACCCCGTCGAGCTTCGAGCCGAGCGGGAAGCCGAGGTAGTGGGTGAGGAAGATCGCCATCTCCTTGAGCTCATCCTCGGTGATCTCTTCGTTGGCCAGCGCGGCGTTGGCCTGGATCTCGGCCAGGTCCGAGATGCCGAGCGCCGTCACCACGGTCAGCGTCATGATCCGCTTGTCGCGCATCGACAGGCCTGGCCGTGTCCAGATGGTGCCGAACAGGTGGTCGGCCGTCAGCGCGAAGTACTCGCCCGGCATGTCCGGCATCTCCCAGCCGTAGACTTCGTTCATCTTCTCGAGGCCCTTGCGGCGCAATTCGTCCATGAGCGTTACTCCTTCGCGTGTGGCACGCCGAGTCCGGCCGCCAGGTTCTGCAGAGCGACCTCGGCGAGGGGAAGCTCGACATCGTTCGCCTCCCCGAGCGCCAACGCCAACCGCAGGTCCTTCTCGCCGAGTCCACGGGTGTGGACGAACATGTCGTGCAGGAAGTGTTCCGGGGTGAGCGGTTTGGTGTCGTCGCGGTACATGATCGCGCCGGGGCCGCCGCTCTGCGCGTCACTGTGCCGCACCACTCGCCCGAGCTTCTGCAGATCGATGCCCGCCGCCTCCGCCAGCTTCTGCGCTTCGCAGGCAGCGGCGAATCCGGTGAAGGTCAGCATGTTGCGGGCCAGCTTCATCCGGGTGCCCGCGCCGGGCTCGCCGGCGCGGACCACCAACGAGGCCCATTGTTTGAAGACCGGCTTCACCTTGGCGAAGGCCTCGTCGTCGGCGCCCACCATGACGGCGAGTTCGCCCTTCTCGGCCGCACCGGCACCACCACTGACCGGGGCATCGACGATGTGAATTCCCTTTGAGCGCAGCTGCTCTGCCAGCTCGCCCGCCGTCTCGGGCTCGATCGTCGAGTGGATCGCGATGACGGTACCCGGTTTGGCGTGCGCGGCAAGCTCACCGACCACTTCACGGACCTGCGCGTCGTTGAGCACGGTCACGCTGATGACGTCGGCGGTCGCCACGTCGGCCACGCTGTCGGCCAGCGTCGCCCCCGCTTCGGCGAGCGGTGTCATTGCGTCGGTGCGGACATCGAAGACGATCAGGCCGCCCGGCCACTCCACCAGCCGCTTGGCCATCGGGGTGCCCTGGTTGCCGAGGCCGATGTAGCCGAGCTTGATGTCACTCATCAGCGCCTTCTCCTCTTCGCGCAAGCGCTCATCAGCGGATGATCTGTCCGCCGTCGACATTGAAGATCTGCCCGGTGATCCACTTCGCCTGGTCCGACAGCAGGAACAGGCACATCCCGACCAGGTCCTCCGGTTGTCCCATGCGCGACAACGGGATTCCCTTCACGATGTCGGCCACCATCTCCTGAGGGGTGGTGGTGCGGTTGGCTTCGGTGTCGATCGGGCCGGGCGCGATCGCGTTGATGCGGATGTTCTGCCCGCCGAGTTCGGTGGCCAACTGCTGGGTCAGGCCGTTGATCCCGACCTTGGCCAGTCCGTAGAAGTTCGAGTACAGCCACGCCGCGGTCGAGGACTGGTTGACGATCGCCCCGCCCCCGCGCTTGGCCATCTTCTTGTACACCGCGCGGGTGCACACCAGCGCACCGTCCATGTTCACGCTCATGAACTTCTTGTAGTAGTCCCAGTCGACGGTGATCAGGAAGTCCAGCTTCATGCCGCCGAAGATCGCGGCGTTGTTCACCAGGTAGTCGATGCCGCCGAACTCCGAAAGCGTCTGCGCCGCCATCTCCTTGGCCGAGTCGGGGTCGGACACGTCGACCCGTACGGCCAGTGCGTTGCCGCCTTCGCCCTTGATGCCGTCGGCGACCTTCTGGGCGCCCTCGGTGTTGATGTCGGCGACGACGACGGCCGCGCCCTCACGGGCCAGCGCCTCGGCGTAGGCCTGACCGATCCCGCCCCCGGCGCCGGTGACGATCGCTATCTTGTTGTGGAAGTCAGTGTCGAACTGCCCCATTGTGTTCCTTTCTGGTTGCCGAGCGTGGGGTTGTGTCACGGTTTTCCCGGTCCGACGTGTCACAACCCCACACTCGGCGAAGTGGTGGTCATCGTGCGGTGGCGATGGCCTTGGTCTCCAGGTACTCCTCGAAACCGGCCAGACCCATCTCCCGGCCGAGGCCCGACTGCTTGTATCCGCCGAACGGCACGTCGGCGGAGTACCAGATGCCGCCGTTGATGTTGACCGTGCCCACGCGCATGCGGGCGGCGATCCGGTTGGCGCGCTCCTCGTCGGCGGAGAACACCGTGCCGCTCAACCCGTACGGCGAGTCGTTGGCGATGCGCACGGCGTCGTCGTCGCCGTCGTGGGCGATCACGGTCAGCACCGGGCCGAAGATCTCCTCGCGGGCGACCTTGGCGTTGTTGTCCAGGCCCGCGATCACGGTGGGCTCGATGAAGAACCCGGTGTCGCGGTCGGCCGGACGGCCGCCGCCGCACGCGAACGTTCCGCCCTCGTCGACGGCCGAATCCAGATAGCCCTGCACGCGGTCGCGCTGCCGCGTGGAAATCACCGGCCCGCAGATGGTTCCGGCGTCCTGCGGGTCACCCGGCTTGAGGCCGGCCATGGTCGCGGCGGCCGCCTCGACGGCTTCGTCGTAGCGGGCGCGGGGCACCACCAACCGCGTCGTGATCGCGCACCCCTGACCGGCGTGCATCGATGCGGTGAACGCCGACATCGCGCAGGCACCCGCCAGATCGGCGTCGTCGAGCACCAGGAACGCCGACTTGCCACCCAGTTCCAGGAACACCCGCTTGATCGTCGCGGCGCCGTCGGCCATCACGGCTCGTCCGGTGGCCGTCGACCCCGTGAACGACACCATGTCCACCCGCGGGTCTTTCGACAGCATCGCGCCGACACCGTGGTCACTGGAGGTGACGATGTTGACCACTCCCGGCGGGATGTCGGTGTGCTCGGCGATCAGCTCGCCGATGGCGGCCGCACACCACGGCGTGTCCGGGGCGGGCTTAAGCACGACGGTGTTACCCGCAGCGAGGGCGGGTCCGATCTTGGCCAGGTTGATCTGGTGCGGGAAGTTCCACGGCGTGATGGCGCCGACGACACCGACCGCCTCGCGGGCGATCCTGCGCTCGGTCTTGATACCCATCGGCGAGGCGATGCCGAGATCGGTGACCCACCGATACGACTCGGCGGTGTCGGCGCAGAAGGTCAGGTCCTCGACCGGCCCCTCGAGCTGGGCCGCCGAGGTCAGCATCCGCGGCGCGCCGACCTCGGCGATGGTGATCTCCCGCAACTCTTCCAGGTTGTCGCGCAGCACCCGCTGCAGCTGGCGGATGCACCGCACGCGCAACTGGGTGTTGGTCGACCAGTCCGTTTCATCGAAGGCGCGGCGCGCCGCGTCGATGGCGCGGCCCATGTCATCGGGGGTCGCGTCGGCGGCGACGCCGAGCACCTCCTCGGTCGCGGGGTTGACGGTCTGGAACGTCCCCCCGCCGCCCGAGACGAGCTTGCCGTCGATGAGCAGCTGACTCTCGCGATTGGTCAGCACCGCCATGTGCACTCCGTTCCACCATTGCTGGACAACTGTCCGAAATACTTGAGACGAACCTTAGACCTCAACTGACACGACTGGCAAGCACCGACCTTCCACCTGCACACTTGCCTATCCATACCGCTGTCGGATAACTTGGACATGTGTCCAGCGAACCCGTGGTTGCGATCACAGGCCACGCGCCTGCATCCGCAGGTGAGACGCCGCGCAACCGTCGCCAGGAGGAGACCTTCCGCAAGGTCCTCGGCGCCGGACTGGAGATGCTGCGCGAGTCGTCGTACGCCGACCTGACGGTGCGTGCGGTCGCGGCGAGGGCCAAGGTCGCACCCGCGACGGCGTACACGTACTTCTCGTCGAAGAATCACCTGATCGCCGAGATCTACCTCGACCTGATGCGCCAGGTGCCGTACTTCACCGACGTCAACGACAGTCGGGGCGTCCGCGTCGAGAAGGCGCTGCGCAGCATGGCGCTGATGGTCGCCGACGAACCGGAGGTCGCGGCCGCGTGCACGACGGCCCTGCTGAGCGGTAACGATCCCGCGGTCCGGACCGTGCGCGAGCGCATCGGCGCCGAGATCCACCGCCGCATCCGGTCGGCACTCGGTCCGGATGCCGATCCGCGGACGTTGTCGGCCCTGGAGATGACGTACTTCGGCGCGCTGGTCAACGCCGGCAGCGGCGCCTTCACCTACCACCAGATCGCCGACCGGCTCAGCTATGTGGTCGGCCTCGTCCTCGGAGAGGACAAATGAGCAGACGTCTCGGAGAGGACAAATGAGCAGAAGCCTCGGAGAGGACAAATGAGCAGACGCAAGAGGAGACGGGTCCGTTGACCGTGAGCGACATAGTTCTCGATCCGTACGACTACGACTTCCACGAAGACCCGTATCCGTATTACAAGCGGTTGCGCGACGAGGCGCCGCTCTATCACAACGAGGAACTCGGCTTCTGGGCGCTGTCGCGCCATCAGGACGTGCTGCAGGGCTTCCGCAACAGCACCACGTTGTCCAACAAGTTCGGCGTATCGCTGGACCCGGCCTCGAGGGGCCCGCACGCGTCCAAGACCATGTCGTTCCTGGCGATGGACGATCCCGCTCACCTACGGCTGAGAACGCTTGTCTCCAAGGGGTTCACGCCGCGTCGCATCCGCGAGCTGGAGCCGCGTGTCACCGAGATCGCCGTTCGGCACCTCGACACCATGATGGAGAAGGCCGCCTCGTCTCCTGCCGACACCGTCGACTACGTCGACGAATTCGCGGGCAAGCTGCCGATGGACGTCATCTCCGAGCTGATGGGCGTGCCCGAGAAGGACCGCACCCAGGTCCGGGCATGGGCCGACGGGGTGATGCACCGCGACGAGGGCGTGACCGACGTGCCGCCCGCAGCGGTCGAGGCCTCCATCAACCTGATCGTCTACTACCAGGAGATGGTCGCCGAACGCCGCAGGAAGAAGACCGACGACCTCACCACAGCGCTGCTCGAGGCCGAGATCGACGGCGACCGGCTGACCGACGACGAGATCCTGGGCTTCATGTTCCTGATGGTGATCGCCGGCAACGAGACCACCACCAAACTGCTTGCCAACGCGGCCTTCTGGGGACACAGGAACCCAGACCAGCTGGTGCCCGTCTATGCCGATCTGGAGCGGGTGCCGCTGTGGGTCGAGGAGACGCTGCGCTACGACACCTCCAGCCAGATTCTGGCGCGCACCGTCGCCGGGGAGCTGACGCTCTATGACACCACCATCCCCGACGGAGACGTCGTCCTGTTGCTGCCCGGGTCCGCGCACCGCGACGAGCGCGTGTTCGACAACCCCGACGACTTCGTCATCGGCCGCGAAATCGGCTCGAAGCTCATGAGTTTCGGTAGCGGCGCGCACTTCTGCCTCGGCGCCCATCTGGCGCGCATGGAGGCCAGGGTCGCGCTGACCGAATTGTTCAAGCGAATCCGCGGATACGAGGTCGACGAGGCCAACGCCGTCCTCGTCCACTCGAGCAATGTCCGCGGATTCGCTCACCTTCCCATCACCCTGCAAACCCGCTGAAGGCCGGCACATGCCCCGTTTCGAACCCCTGCCCGAACGCCGACCGGTAATCATCGCCGGCGCCTCGTCCGGAATCGGCGAGGCCACCGCCATCGAGATGGCAGCGCACGGCTTCCCGGTCGCGCTCGGCGCGCGCCGCGTCGAGAAACTCACCGACATCGTCGGCAAGATCAACGCCGACGGCGGGGAGGCGGTCGGGTTCCACCTCGACGTAACCGACCCCAATTCGGTCAAATCGTTTGTCGCACAGTCGGTCGAGGCGCTCGGCGACATCGAGGTGCTGGTCGCCGGTGCGGGCGATACCTACTTCGGCAAGCTCGCCGAGATCGCAGGCGACGAGTTCGAGTCGCAGCTGCAGATCCACCTGGTCGGCGCCTTTCGGTTGGCCTCCGCGGTGCTGCCCGGCATGCTCGAGCGTCAGCGGGGCGATCTGATCTTCGTGGGCTCCGATGTGGCGCTGCGCCAACGCCCGCACATGGGCGCCTACGGTGCGGCCAAGGCGGCGCTGGTCGCCATGGTCAACAACTTCCAGATGGAACTCGAAGGAACCGGTGTGCGCGCCTCGATCGTGCATCCCGGCCCGACCAAGACCAGCATGGGCTGGAGCCTGCCTGCCGAGAAGATCGGTCCGGCGCTGGAGGACTGGGCCAAGTGGGGCCAGGCGCGGCACGACTATTTCCTGCGCGCCTCGGATCTGGCCCGCGCCATCACCTTCGTGGCGGAGACGCCGCGCGGTGGGTTCGTCGCCAACATGGAACTGCAGCCCGAAGCTCCGTTGGCCACCGCCCCCGCGGACCGAAAGCAGCTGAAGCTCAACGAGGAGAACCTGAACTCATGACCACCGAGATCGTGCCCCGGGTCTCCGGCGGCGAGGAAGAACACGGACATCTCGAGGAGTTCCGCACCGACCCGATCGGGCTGATGAAGCGGGTCCGCGAGGAATGTGGCGACGTCGGCTGGTTCCAGCTCGTCGACAAGCACGTGATCCTGCTGTCGGGTGCGCAGGCCAACGAGTTCTTCTTCCGGTCCGCCGACGAGGATCTCGACCAGGCCGAGGCATACCCGTTCATGACGCCGATCTTCGGCAAGGGCGTGGTGTTCGACGCCAGCCCCGAGCGGCGCAAGGAGATGCTGCACAACTCGGCGTTGCGCGGTGAGCACATGAAGGGCCACGCCGTCACCATCGAGGGCGAAGTCAAGAAGATGATCGCCGACTGGGGTGACGAAGGTGAGATCGAGCTGCTCGACTTCTTCGCCGAGCTGACGATCTACACCTCGACCGCGTGCCTGATCGGGCTGAAGTTCCGCGAGCAACTCGACCACCGCTTCGCCGCGTACTACCACCAGCTCGAGCGCGGCACCGACCCGCTGTGCTACGTCGATCCCTACCTGCCCATCGAGAGCTTCCGGCTGCGCGACGAGGCACGCGTGAAACTCGTTGCGCTGGTGCAGGAGATCATGGACCAGCGGCTGGCGAACCCGCCGAAGGACAAGGCCGACCGCGACATGCTCGACGTGCTGGTGTCGATCAAGGACGAGGACGGCAAGCACCGGTTCTCGGCCGACGAGGTCACCGGCATGTTCATCTCGCTCATGTTCGCCGGTCACCACACCAGCTCCGGCACGTCGGCGTGGACGCTGATCGAGTTGATCCGCCACCCCGACGTCTACTCCGAGGTGCGCAACGAACTCGACGAGCTCTACGCCGACGGCCAGGAAGTGAGTTTCCATGCGCTGCGCCAGATCCCGAAGCTGGACAACGTCGTCAAGGAGACGCTGCGGCTGCACCCGCCGCTGATCATCCTGATGCGCGTCGCCCAGGGCGAATTCGAGGTCGAGGGCTTCCCGATCCACAAGGGCGACTTCGTCGCCGCCTCCCCCGCCATCTCCAACCGCATCCCCGAGGACTTCCCGGACCCGGACGCGTTCAACCCGGACCGCTACAACAAGCCCGAGCAGGCCGACATCGTCAACCGGTGGACGTGGATTCCGTTCGGCGCAGGCAGGCACCGCTGCGTCGGTGCGGCGTTCGCGCAGATGCAGATCAAGGCGATCTTCTCGGTCCTGTTGCGCGAGTACGAGTTCGAGATGGCCCAACCGGCCGACTCCTACCGCAACGATCACTCCAAGATGGTGGTCCAGCTGCAGCGACCGGCGAAGGCCCGCTACCGCAGACGGACGAAGTAGGCGATCAGATGGGCTGCTTCCGCGTCGAAGTCGATCTGGACCTCTGCCAGGGGCACGCGATGTGCGAGGTCGAGGCACCCGACTACTTCAGGGTGCCCAGACGCGGCAAGGTCGAGATCCTCGACCCCGAACCGCCGGACGACGCCCGCGACGAGATCCAGAACGCGGTCGACATGTGCCCTACCCAAGCATTGGCCATCAAGGAAAAATAGGAGAGTAGACAATGCCGTCACTACCCCGCGAAGCGCTCGACAAATGGGTCGAGCAGTGGCTGGAGACCAACCGCGAATGTGAGCGCAACGGCGACTGGAAGCCGTTGGCCGAGTTCTACACCGATGATGCGACCTACGGCTGGAACATCGGGCCGAAGGAGGACGTCATGTGCGTCGGGAAGGACGAAATCCGCGACGTCGCACTGGGCTTGGAGATGGAGGGCCTGGAGAACTGGGCCTACGAGTACCAGAAGGTGCTCGTCGACGACAAGCAGGGCGAGATCGTCGGATTCTGGAAGCAGATCGTCAACAAGTCCGACGGCACCCGCGACGAGATCTACGGCATCGGCGGCAGCTGGTTCCGGCTGACCGACGAAGACGGGGAGCTGAAGATCGAGTGGCAGCGCGACTTCTTCGACTTCGGCCACGTGTCGTACATGTTCGGCAAGCTCATCGAGTCCGGCGACCTGAGCGAGGGCATGCAGAAACGCATCGAGCGATCGCTGGCCGGTGAGAAACTACCGGGCTACTACCCGCTCGGCCAGGCGCCGTCGCCGATCTGGTGAGCGCCCCGGCCAAGCAGTTGATTGGGGTGAGTGTGACGCACGTAACTACTCCCTCTAGTCTGTGGTCACCAGCTCTAGTGGAAGGCACCTATCGATGAAGACAAAAGGCGCTCTCATCTGGGAGTTCAACCAGCCGTGGTCGATCGAGGAGATCGAGATCGGGGACCCCGTCAAAGACGAGGTGAAGATCCAGATGGAAGCGTCGGGGATGTGCCACTCCGACCACCATCTGGTCACCGGCGGCATCCCGATGGCCGGCTTCCCGGTGCTCGGCGGCCACGAGGGCGCCGGCATCGTGACCGAGGTCGGCCCGGGTGTCGAGGACCTCGCGCCGGGCGATCACGTGGTGCTCTCGTTCATCCCCTCGTGTGGCCGCTGTCCGTCGTGTCAGGCGGGGATGCGCAACCTGTGCGACCTCGGCGCCGGACTGCTCGGCGGCACGGCCGTCTCCGACGGCACCCACCGCATCCACGCCAAGGGACAGCCCGTCTTCCCGATGACGCTGCTGGGCACATTCTCGCCGTACATGGTGGTGCACAAGAGCTCGGTGGTGAAGATCGACCCGTCGATCCCGTTCGAGGTCGCCTGCCTGGTCGGCTGCGGCGTCACCACCGGCTACGGCTCGGCGGTGCGCAGCGGTGACGTCCGGCCCGGCGAGGACGTCGCGATCGTCGGCGTCGGCGGCGTCGGCATGGGTGCGCTGCAGGGGGCCGTGAGCGCCGGTGCGCGGCGCATCTTCGCGATCGACCCCGTCGAGTGGAAGCGCGACCAGGCGCTGAAGTTCGGTGCCACGCATGCGTACCCGGATTTCGAGTCCGCGATGGCCGGCATCGGGGAGGTCACCTGGGGCCTGATGGCCCACAAGGTGATCGTCACGGTCGGCGAACTGCACGGCCAGGACGTCGACAACTACATGAACCTGACCGCCAAGGGCGGCACCTGCGTGCTGACCGCCATCGGCAGCCTGCTCGACACCCAGGTGAACCTCAACCTGGCGATGCTCACGTTGATGCAGAAGCGGCTGCAGGGCACCATCTTCGGCGGCGGCAACCCGCACTACGACATTCCGCAGCTGCTGTCGATGTACCAGGCGGGCAAGCTCAACCTCGACGACATGGTCACCCGGCAGTACAAGCTGGAGCAGATCAACGACGGCTACAAGGACATGCTCGAGGGCCGCAACATCCGCGGGGTCATCCGCTACACCGACGACGACCGATAAGCCGCCATGTCGCAGGAAACCGCCCAGACGACACCGGCTCTGGCCGCCTCTCACAACTCGTGGCGCTGCGTGCACGCCCACGACAAGGACGGCTGGCTGGCCCTCATGGCCGACGATGTCGTCATCGAGGATCCGATCGGTCAGTCGTTCACCAACCCCGACGGCACCGGCATCAGGGGCAAGGAGGCGGTGTCGGGGTTCTACGACGCCAACATCGCCTCCAACGATCTGCGGATCACGTGCGAGGAGACGTTCCCGTCGAGCTCACCGCACGAAGTGGCCCATATTCTGGTGCTGCGCAGCAAGTTCGACAACGGCATGGTCAGCACGGTGCGGGGCGTGTTCAGCTACAAGACCGACGACGCCGGCCTACTGACCAACCTGCGCGGGTACTGGAACATGGACATGATGGAGTTCGGCCAGGCTGGCGGTGCCGAGTAGCACCCCGCTCAGCGGCCGCGGCGCGGTGGTCGTCGGGGGCACCCGCGGCGTCGGGCTGGCGGTGGCCGAACTGCTCGCCGAGCAGGGTGCGGGCGTCGTCGTCAACAGCCGTGACCGGGACGCGGTAAGCCAAGCGGCGCAACGCATTCCGAATGCGGTCGGCATGGCCGGCTCGCCCGCCGACCCGGCGACCGCCGACGCGCTCATCGATCGCTGTGTGGGCGAGTTCGGCAGCGTCGACATCCTCGTCAACTGCGCGGGCACTCCGGGGCTGGCGCGCGAGTCCATTCTCAACGTCACGAGCGACCTGTTCCGCGACCTGCTCGGGGCCCATCTGCTGACGACGTTCGAGACGTGCCGCGCGGCGGCGCCGAGGATGGTCGCCCAGGGCGGCGGCGCGATCGTCAACACCAGTTCGTTCGCGTTCCTCGGCGACTACGGCGGCACCGGCTACCCGGCAGGCAAGGGTGGGGTCAACGGCCTCACCCTGGCGATCGCCGCCGAACTGAAGGAGTACGGCGTGCGCGCCAATGTCGTGTGCCCCGGCGCGAAGACGCGGTTGTCGACCGGGTCGGAGTACGAGGAGCACATCGCCGAGCTGAACCGCCGCGGCCTGCTCGACGACGTCAGCATGGAGGCGGCGCTGGACGCCCCACCCCCGGAATACGTCGCGCCGACCTACGCGTACCTCGTCAGCGATCAGGCCGAGGACGTCACCGGGCAGATCTTCATCGCCGCGGGCGGGTTCGTCGGCCGCTTCGACCGGCCGACACCGGCCATCGTGGCCTATCGCGACCACCACGACTCGCCTCCGTGGTCGGTCGCCGAGATCCACGAGAAGCTGACCGGGGGCTGACACCCCACCGCGGCGCCACGGCCGGGCTACTGGAATGCTCGGTGCCATGGCGACCGTCTTCACCAAGATCATCAACGGGGACCTGCCCGGCCGGTTCGTCTACGAAGACGACGACATCGTCGCCTTCCTGACCATCGCCCCGATCACTACGGGGCACACGCTCGTGGTGCCCCGTGCCGAGATCGACAACTGGCAGGACATCGAGCCCGCGGTGTTCGGCCGCGTCATGGAGGTCTCTCAGCTGATCGGCAAGGCCGTGGTCAAGGCCTTCCCCGCCGAGCGCGCCGGCGTCATCATCGCCGGTCTCGAGGTGCCGCACCTGCACGTGCACGTGTTCCCCACCAGCGACCTCGCCGATTTCGGGTTCGCGAACGCCGACCACAACCCGTCGCCCGAGTCGCTCGACGACGCGCAGGCCAGGATCAAAGAGGCGCTTGCTCAGCTGACCTGAGCCGCGACGTCGGCGATCCGCGGCAGCGCCACCCGAAAGGTGCACCCGCGGCCCGGCGCGGTCGCGACGGTGACCGTGCCGCCGTGCGCGAACACCAGCGAATCGACGATCGACAATCCGAGGCCGGTGCCACCGCTGGCCCTGGCCCGTGACGAGTCGGCTCGGTAGAACCGCTCGAACACGCGCGGCGCGTCGTCGGCGCTCATGCCCGGCCCCTCGTCGCACACCTCGAGGACCGCACTGTCGCCGTCGGTGCCGACCCGCACGGTGACGCCCGCGGTTTCGGGCGTGTGCTGCAACGCGTTGGCCATCAGATTGCCGAGCACCTGACGCAGCCGGGCCTCGTCGCCGAGCACCTCCGGGGTGCCAGGGCCGTCGAACACCTCCATCCGGATGCTGCGTTTCGGTGCGATCGACTGCGCGTCGTGCACGGCGTCGGTGGCCAGCGTCAGCAGATCGACGCGATGGCGCTCGAGTGGGCGCTGCGCATCGAGGCGTGCGAGCAGCAGCAGATCCTCGACGAGCAACCCCATCCGGCTCGACTCGCTCTCGATGCGGCTCATCAACATCTCGACGTCGCGGGCGGCGCCCTGCCGGTACAGCTCGGCGAAACCGCGGATGGTGGTCAACGGCGTGCGCAGTTCATGGCTGGCGTCGGTGATGAAGCGTCGCATCCGCTCCTCGGAACTGCGGGCCTGCTCGGCCGACGCCTCCGACGCCGCCATCGCGGTCTGGATCTGGGCGAGCATTCCATTGAGGGCCAACGAAAGCCGGCCCACCTCGGTGCGCGGGTCGCGCTCGGGCACCCGGCGGTCGAACTGGCCGGCGGCGATCGCCGCCGCGGTCTGCTCGACCTCGGTCAACGGCCGCAGGCTGCGATGCACCACCGCATAGCCGGCGGCCGCGAGGACCAGCAGCACCGCCAGCCCGATGCCGGCCTGCGCGTAGGTCAGTTCGCGCACGGTGGTGCGCACGTCGGACAGGTCGATCGCCACGGTGGTCAGCTCCCCGCCGGGCCCGCGCACGGTCATCGCGCGCCACTGCACGTCGGGGTTGCCGATCGACGCGATGGTGACGGGCACGGGCCCGACGTCGTTGTCGGGCGGCAGTGCGGGTTCGGCGTCGCCGTCGTTGACGGCCATCCAGATGCGGCCGCCGGGGTCGACGCCGCGGACGTAGAAGTTCGATGGCGGCCTGGCCGGGTTCGGGCCCTCCGCCGGGGCCGCGGGGGTGAGCCGGGGCGCCTGGGCCCAGCTGCGCGACGCGTCGAGCAGTTCCTGGTCGACGCGGTTGCTCAGCGTGTGCCGCAGGATCGAGGTGACGGCGATACCCGACGCGAGCAGTCCGCACGCCACGAGCACGAGGGTGGCCGCCACCAACCCGACCCGTAGCGGGACGCCACGTCCGGTCATTCACCCATTGTCGGTGCGGTCGGCGCAGGCACTCATCGCGGCTCGCGCAGAACGTAGCCGACGCCGCGCAGCGTGTGCAGGAGGCGTTTCTCACCGGTGTCGATCTTGCGGCGCAGATACGACACGTAGGACTCGACGACGTTGACGTCGCCGCCGAAGTCGTAGCGCCAGACGTGGTCGAGGATCTTGGGCTTCGACAACACCGTGCCGGCGTTGATGATGAAGTAGCGAAGCAGCGTGAACTCCGTCGGCGACAGCGACACCGGCTCGCCGGCCTTCCACACCTCGTGGGTGTCCTCATCGAGTTCGATGTCGGCGAAGGTCAGCCGCGAGTTGCGGGGCTCCTCGACACCGCGGCCGGTGCGCCGCAGGATGACCCGCAGCCGGGCGACCACTTCCTCGAGGCTGAACGGCTTGGTGACGTAGTCGTCGCCACCGAGAGTCAGGCCGGCGATCTTGTCCTGCAGCGAGTCGCGGGCGGTGAGGAACAGCGCGGGTGCGTCGGTGCCGTCGGCGCGCAGCCGGCGCAGCAACCCGAAGCCGTCCATGCCGGGCATCATCACGTCGAGGATCACCGCGTCCGGGCGCACCTCGCGGGCCTTGTCCAGGGCGGCCGGGCCGTTGGACGCGGTGTGCACCTCGAAGCCCTGGAACTTCAGGCTGACGGAGAGAAGCTCGACGATGTTGGTCTCGTCGTCCACGACGAGAACCTTGGCCTCGGGAGTGTTCTCAGGTAGTGCAGGCATCGCCATTCCGATACTCTCGCCCGTCCGGTTGTCACGATCCTGCACGAACGCTGTGCACTTCCTGTGAGTTTGTCCTCGCGCAGTCCATAGACTGAGGTGATGAACCTCGGCAAAGCCCTGTCCGACCTGGCGACCGCGCCCGTCAAGATGTCTCTTGCGGTTGCCGACGCCGGGCTTTCCGTCGCCACCACCGCCGTGGGGCTTGCCCAGCGCACCCTGGGCGAGGCGAACACCACGACCCGCAACGGGTCGGCGTCGATGGTGCACATGCTGGGCCTCGACGACGCCGTCGAGCGGGCGAACCGGCTGGCCAGGCTGATGGACGACGACGCGCCGCTCGGTCGGGCGCTGGCGCCCAACGGCCCGCTCGACCGGCTGCTGCGGCCCGGCGGGTTGGTCGACCAGCTGACGACCGAGGGCGGCCTGCTGGATCGGCTGACGGCGGAGAACGGGGCGGTCGCCCGGGCCGTGGAGCCGGGCGGGGTCGTCGATCAGGTGATGGCCGAGGGTGGGCTCGTCGACCGGATGACCACCGAGGACGGCGCGCTGTCGCGGGTGATCGCACCGGGTGGGTTGGCCGATCAGCTGCTGGCCAACGACGGTCTCATCGAGCGGGTGCTGCGCGAGGACGGGGTAGCCGACCGGCTGTTGGCCGAGGGCGGGCTGCTCGACACGCTCACCGACCCGAACGGGCCGCTGTTGAAGCTGGCCGATGTCGCGGACACGCTGAACCGGTTGGCGCCGGGACTCGAAGCGCTGGCGCCGACCATCGACGCGCTGCACGAAGCGGTGGTGACGCTGAGCCAGGTGGTCAATCCGCTGAGCAACATCGCCGACCGGATCCCGCTGCCCGGTCGCCGTCCGCGGGCGCGCTCGGCGTCCCGCAACGTGGCCTCACAGCGGATCATCGACGCCGAGCAGTGACGTCAGGACTCGCTTTCGACGCTCTCGACCTCGGCGGTGACGCTGTCCGGGCTCGGGGGCTCGCCGTCGGACTGCCAGCGCTGCAGTAACACGACGACGCCGCCGCGCAGGATGCGCACGTAGTCGTCCACGTCGTCGGTCTTGTTGTAGGACTCGAGGCGCTTCGCGACGTCGGGCACCAGCGGCTTGATAGCGGTCGCGATGCTGAGGGCAAGATTGCCCTCGGTGCCCGCGCTCTGATCGAGGATGGTGAGCAGCCGCTCGACCTCTGGTCGCGTCAGCCCCGGGTACACCTGGGGGAAGTCATTGAGGACATCGTCTTTGACAGTCACGGGCTGCGGGTTCCCCGGGGCAGCGACCCGATAAACTCGGGACCCGCAGGCCTCCTTAGCTCAGTGGTAGAGCAACGCACTTGTAATGCGTAGGTCATCGGTTCAATCCCGATAGGGGGCTCCAAGCTCGGGCTTGGGTCCACACCGACCCGACCAGCCCGACTTTCAGTACCGCCGCCGCGGACATTCACGCGTAATCGCATCAGCTCCGACGGAAGCGTCGCGTTCGCCACAACGGACAAGTAGAAAAGCAGTTCCACGGCGGAATCGCGGCGCGACCTGACCGTTGTTGATGTCAACTCTGATGAGGTTGATGCTCGTCCGGTCCTGACCCGCCGAAGAGCGCATTGCAGGCGTACCAAGCCGAACCACACCGCAGTCAGCGCCGCGAATAGAAACGGGCTCCGGACGGGACTGGTTGTCGCCAAATGTCAGCGGCCCCCCATGGGCAAGCCACAACCCGATCCCTCGAACGAGACCTGACTTGGTAGTCGTTCCCGTCCGGAGGAAATTGAGATTAGGCCTGATGTTCGGCCCGAGGAATCGGGTGTTTCCCTATGGAATGCGCCAGCCCGGAGGCTCACGCTGATTGCAGCGCTTGAGCGTCGATGCGAATCTCAGTGCAGATCACTTTCTGGCGAAGTTCAATAGGCTCCTTCTCAGAAATGCATCGTCTGCGCATCGATTGTGTTAGCCAATGACGGCACGCACTCGCGACTCAGGAACGCAGAATTGCGCTCATGGCGGCGACCCAAGCTGCGCAAACTTCATCTATATCGAATACTGGCAACCCTCGCAAGTTCGACTGGCTACCGTTCCAGCAATGGCACCCTTTTTGCCGTCATCGTCAAAAATACATTCTTGCCCCTGCTTCTTATACGAGTACCAGAATATTTGGTTTGAACAGCTCCATTGCTGGGCAAATGCTCGACGTATTGTCCGCTAATTCGTCCAGGGGTCGCCACAGAAGATAACGGTGTCGTGGGGCGCCGGAATCGAACCAGGTAAGCGCCGCTGCCGTCACCAGCGGTGCGGGTGACCTCTTTGCCAGGAAAGGAACAACATGACTTACTCCGCACACATCGGCAGAGTCGGCGTACTGGCCGTCGCGCTGGGAATAGGTTTCGCTATCGGCACCGGTGTCGCGTGGGCTGACGACACCGGCGGAAGTTCGTCGAGTGGCAACGCATCATCTGCGGACGCCGGAAAGGGCAACTACAACTCCTTGAAAGGTCCGGAGCGCGCGAGCCAGGCGGCCGAGAAGGGCAACCCCGGTCCGCGCGCTTCTCGGGGCGCGCCGCAAAACGACGGTTCCTCGGCCAGAACCGGAACCGTCGATGATGCCGAGGACAATGGCGCCGACTCGGCTGATATTCCGCAGTCGAACCGCCCTGCGTCAGCCGACGAATCGAAGCCCTCGAGGACGAACTCGCCAGCTATTGACCGCAGGAACGGCGATGTTGCCGACACGTCGAAGCCCGCCACACCGCAGCCCGCCAACACGCTGTCCGACCCCCTGCCGGCTGTCGTAGTCCCGTCAGTGAGCATTTCCGGCACCCCCGGGTTGGCCGAATCCCAAACCGACGCAGAAGCTGCCACCCAGGCCGCTGCCCCAGCCCTTCAGTCTGTATCGGAAAACAGCGAATATCCGACGGAAACGATAGAAGTCACTACGAATACCGCCCCCGCCGCGGTGCCGCAGATGTTCGCCGCACCAGAACCGACTGAAGCCCAGCCGAATATCCCGATGACGATTTCGCCGGGTGCGTGGAACGTGTACAACAACAATCCGACGGCGGGGCATCCGATCCCAGCCGGACCACCGGCGACCGCCGCAATTCTGTCGGTGCATTGGATGCGCAGGGAAGCCGAACGTGCGGCCCAGCAACAAACTCCGATCCCGCTGGCGCAGACGACGAGTCTGACCGACGCATCCTCCGCCTCGGCCGAACCCAGCGCCGTCCTCGTCGATGACACCGCCCTACTACAGGCGAGCTTCGATGCGCTTCGGCCGGGCGACACGCTGACGCTTGAATCTCGGACCTATTACTACAGCGACAACCTCTACATTCGGCAGTCGAGCGTTCAGATCGTCGGCAACGGGGCGACGCTGTATTCCACTAACCCTGACGCGGCGGCGGTCGTCATACAGGGGAACAACGTGACGCTGAGCGACCTCAACCTCAGCGCACCGACGGGCCAGGTCCGCGAGGACGGAACCAATCAAACGCGCTTGGTCTTCGGTGGCGACGGCAACGTGATCAGGGATGTAACCATCACCGGTGGGGCTTCTGCCGGGGTCTACATCACCGGAGCAAGCAACTTCCTGCTCGAGCGCGTGACGGTCCAGGACACCGCTGCCGACGGAGTCCAGATCACCAATGGCTCGAACAACGGTGTGTTGCAGGACGTGACGACGCTACGTACTGGAGACGACGCCATCGCAATCGTGTCCTATCAGTATCCGGCGCTCGGGACTGTGCACGACATCACCATCAACAACCCCGTGGTCGATGGTGCCGGGCAGCGCGGCTTGGTTGTTACCGGTGGCCTGCGAATCACCTTCAATAATGTTGATGTCTCGAACACCGCGTTGTCCGGTATCTGGATCGGCTCGCAGCCCGCTCCCTTCTACACACAGGGAGTCGACGATGTGACGGTCAACGGTGGCACGCTAACCAACACCAACAGCGGGGGACTTCCACTCGGCGCCGTCGCCGTTGTGGCACAGAACCCCACCACCACCGTGTCGAATGTGACAGTCGAGAATCTCACCATCGTGAACACACCGCCGTCGTCATACACGAACGTCGGCCTCTACACGCAAGGTGGCAGTCTGGACGACATCACGTTCCGCAACATCGCGATCTGGCAGCCAGTACCGACCCCGCCGCTGCCTTTCTACACCAACGCGCCGACGGGGACCTACACGACAACCGGATTCACTGTGAACGGCGTTCCGGTCACCGTTACGCCAGTCGGAGTGGCCGTGTAGCGCGGCCGCCCTGCCGCGCGGGCTCACACGACCATAACGACGCCGCCGGCCCGCCCGTTCGATCAGTATCGCGCCGGGCGGGCCATCCGCGATCTGGTGACGGCATGCTGGCCACGCGTCTCGTGCGCGACGTCGCCGACGCGATAACGCGGGGGACCGCTGTTAATGCAGCATGCCTAGATCTTCGAGCACGGGCCATGCCAAGTACATCACGAGAAGAAAGAGAGCAACGACAACGCCCACGACGACAGCACGGGTGTCGCTTCGTTGTGGCTCAGTCCAAAGACGTCGATGATTCAAATATGTGGCCTCGGGTTCTGACTGTTCGTTCGCCTTCAGCATGCCCCTCTCCCAAGGAGTCACCCGCGGAAACAGATATCGACGCCCGAATGCCGCCGCCTTCACACTCATTCGTCTCCGGTTTTTCTATCACAGCCGACTTCTGCGTGTGCACCGCATCGGTCCAAAACCGCAGAGCCAGGCCAACTCCCGATGTACACAAAGGTATGGCAGCAACCTCTCAATTCATCACCCCATGAGTGAGCGCCGACGGCCGAGCGAATCACCTTGTTGAATCCGATGGACCACGGGGAAGTCGTCAACCCCAGCCGTCTAAGACGACCAGTGAACGCCTTAAATGCGCGTCTACGTGCCGATATAGCACTTGGGAGGAGTCAGCCTGATCATGGACCGGCCCCCTGGCCTTGGCTCGCTGCTTGCAGATGGTGCGTGTAGAGTTAGGTCCGCTCGTCCAGAAGTCAAAGCCCTCCTCAACTGGCCTAGTAAACTTCCGCATCCTCGCCCCGGCTAAGAATCGTCGCCTAACAGCCTGGTCCAGTTCTCCCGGCTGGACAGTCGGGCGAAGGAGCTGCGGTACTCGTCCTGCACTCTTGGCGCCTCCGAACGGAAGCGACGCAGCACCCGTATTGCTCGCCGGGTCAGTGAAACGAGGGCATGTCTGTCGTGTCGGCGGATCCGGACACCGGCTTGCGAGGCGTCGGTGATAACCGCAAAGTTGAACCGCGACACGTGCCACCAGGTGGCGTCGGTGGCCGGGATCGTCACGGGGCCCGCGATGAGGCGTCCGCTGAAGTGAGAGATCAGCCGTTTGATCATCAGGAAAGTGAGTCGATTCCGACGGTCATCGGTGGGCTTCGTCGGAGGATTAGCCGAACCGGTCAGTTCAGCGGTTCGCACCGCCGCATGCACTTCGGTTTCGAGGAAGTTCTTTCGCTCTGTGCGAATACGCTCCATAGCCGCTGCGCCGCCGTCGTCGAGTACCGATGGCCCCTCAAGGAAATCTTCGACCGCGCGGATGACCGTGTGGGCCAGGCCGTAGTTCATGGCGACCAGGTTTCTGGTGATTTCCTGACGGATGGTCTTGGACGTCACTGCAATGTCGACCCTGGCGTGCAGCGCTGCGGTGATCAACGCATTGCGAATATCGAAGTATCGGACCCAGTCATCACCGTCCTTCCAATGGAACTCTGCGTGCCAGACACCCGCATTAGGAAGTGTCACAACGGGAAAGCCAGCAGTAAGGGCGCGCAAGCTGTACTCAACGTCGTCCCATTTGATGAAGAAGGGCAGTGGCAATCCGGCGGCCGAGATGAGTTCGGCGGGGATCAGGCAGGTCCACCAGCCAGTATAGGTTCCGTCGACGCGGCGGTTCTGACGGTGTTCGACGATATCGGCGTGGTGCAGCCCGTGCACCCCCCAGCGGCCGGGGCGCAGGGTGGGCAGGTCAGCCATCTCCGCCGCGGCCAGGAGGAAGCGTGGATTCTTGACGAACAGCATCTGCGCTCCGACGATGCTCGGAGTCGGCGTGAGATTGGCGAATGCGTTGAGCCGCAGCACCGTTTCTGGTTCGGAGAGGATGTCGTCATCCATCAGTATCACGTTCGCGTGGTCGGTGATGCGAGAGACTTCATAGAGCCCGCGGGTGAACCCGCCGCTGCCGCCGAGATTACGCTGCTGCAGATAGACACACTTGTCGCCGAGCGTAGTCACGACTTCGCGGAAGGCGGCTCGCTTTGCGACCGGTTCGCTGCCCTGGTCGATGATGTAGACCGCGTCGATGCCCGTGAGCACGTCCTGGTCGTTTGCCACGGCGCGTACGGTTGCCACACACGCTTCCGGCTGGTTGAAGGTACAGATCACCAACGCGGCGGGCCGGATCTTCGCCGGCGCCACCGCGGTCCACACCAGATCACTGACGGTCAGCGAACCTTCGCTCGCGGCACATTCCATCCACAGGGAGCCACCGTCCACGAACGCATCGAGCATCGCAGACATCGACACCGTTCCGGCACCCTCCACTCGGACGCTGTCAACGGTGCGTTTGTGGCCGTGGAAGTCAGAGGCGCATAACGTGATTCGAGCGGATCGGGACGCTTCATAGGCCAGTGTCAGCTCGAGCTGGTTGATTTCAGTCCACCGCTGGAAGTAACTTGCCGGCAAAAGACCGAAGTACGTGTCAGTGGTGACGACAGCGCCCTTCTCCAGCGTTAGCGACGCGCGCCTGCGGTGAGCCGTTCCCTTCACGACCCTGGCATACAGATCATCCGGCAACTTGACTGTTGGCGCTGCAAAAACGCCTCGGGCGACGATTAGCTCGTCCGGCGCAGGATGATCGGTCAGCGCGTGCTGAATATCCTGCATACTGACCTCACCGATGTCGATCGGCCTCCTTTGCTAAGCCACTTCCAACGTCGGGACCGAAGGCTTGTGCTGCGACTGATGACCGCCGCACTGCAGAGTAACAGCGGAGCGCATCTCTGCTTGTGTAAGACCTGGCTGCGCGTTCAGTCGAGCGGATGTGGCGTCCTGACTGTGACCAATTCACGATATTTGGCTTCGGTGTTCTAACTTCATCGGCCGCCCCCGGACAGATTCGCCCTATCGGTCCGGCCAGCTTCACGATGGGCACCGACACGAGATATCCGAGGATCAGTCGCGTCAGCGGGCCCGTCGCGATTACGTCATCATCGGCGCCGAGGTCAGCAAGCGCCCACTCGTAGGGAAGGTCGACGTGAAACGGTCGCCTCAGATGCCGCGAGCTGTCGTACGTCAGCTCCACGCCCCTCAGTGCTCGCAAAAGGAGCATCCCGGCCAGAGCACGTTGTGGGTGCCCGCACACGCGCAGACCAAGTCGGGCTTCAGTGACTGCGCTTGGTCGAGCTGATCGGTGAGCACGTCTCTGATCATGACCCCCGCGCGGCGGGATTGGCTGGATTTTCTTCGAGCGATCAGGTTCCGAGCTCTAGCGTCCGATCTCGTCTGGCATGTCGTCACGACTTTGATGCCCGCCGGGCGCCTCGGGGTCGTCGTCGCGGTGGTCGAGTTGATCCTGCAGTTCGCGCTGTTCCTCGGTGGCCTCGGTGGCGTCCTTCGGCTTGGCCGACGGGTCGTTCGACGGTGACATGCCGAGAGGGTCGCCCGTTGCTGCACATCCGAAACCAGCCCTTGTGACAGAGCCGACATTGTTAGGGCACTAACTATTAGGGCAACATGGATACGTGACCACGTCGTTGCCGTCCGAAGTAGATCCCCTCGCGCTCGAACAGCAGGTGTGCTTCGCGCTGGCGGTCACCAACCGGGCCGTGCTCGCGGTCTACCGCCCCCTGCTCGAACCGCTGGGGCTGACGCACCCTCAGTACCTGGTGATGCTCGCACTGTGGGACCACCAGAAGTCGAGCGCGCCGGACCGCCCGATGACCGTGAAGAAGATCGCCACCGCACTGCAGATGGACTCCGCGACGCTATCCCCGATGCTCAAGCGACTGGAGTCGCTGGGCTTGATCACCCGGTCCCGCTGCGCGGCCGACGAGCGCGCCACCGAGGTCGAACTGACCAGATCGGGCACCCAGCTGCGCCGGCGTGCGCTGAAGATCCCGCCCGCCGTGGTGGAGCGGCTCGGCGTCAGCCTCGACGAACTCGCCCTCCTGCGCGATGTGCTGACCCGCGTGAACACCGCGGCGCTGGCAGCAGGCACACTCGACAACTGACCATCCAAGGAGAAACCGTGGCCACTGCCCGACCCAATCTGATCCAGTACCTCGCCTATTCCTATGGCCGCCGCCTGCCCGACTCCATGCGCGAATGGGTGGCCAACGACCTCGCCGGGCCAGGCGCCGTCCGCCGCCACATGATCCGCATGGCGATCCCGCCGTTCATCGTGCTGGCGCCGTTCTGGCTGCTGCCGGCCTCGCTGTACGTGCACCTCGAGATGACCGCGCCGATCTACATCTGGGCGATCCTGATGGCGCTCGCGCTCAACAAGATCTGGCGCCGGCACCGGTTGGCGCAGCACAACCTCGACCCCAACCTGGTCGACGTGATCAAACGCGAGAAGGACGCGCAGATGCACGAGGACTACATCCGCCGCTTCGGCCCCCGCCCGGAAGAGGCCCGGCGACAGCAGAACAGCAGCCCCTTCTGACCGACGCGACGGCGCTATGTCAGCAGTGTCTGCCCGAGAAACCCACCGTCGGGGACACCGGGCAGGATCGCGAAGGTCGCCGACCCGATGGTGGTGATCCACGGGTTGAGCGCGTCGGCCTCGGCGAGGCGCTGCTGCACCGGCGTGAACTGTGTCGCCGGATCACGTTGGTAGGCAGCGAAAATGAGTCCACTGTCCGTCGTCTGGCCCGATGCCGGCGGATCGTCGAAATTGTAGGGGCGACGCAGGAACTGCTCGTCGTCGGTGCGGTGCCGAGCCAGCGCGATGTGCGCGTTCGGCGGGATCACCGGGATGCCGTTCCGGGTCGCTGACAGGTCGGGCTCGTCGGACTCGCGCCGCCCGGTGAGCGGAGCACCCGAGTCGAGCCGGCGGCCGACGGTGAGTTCCTTGCTGGCGCGGTCGAGTTCGTCCCACGCATCCATCTCGGCGCGGATCCTGCGCAGGACGAGGGTCGTGCCGCCCGCGAACCACGGCTGGTCCGCCCCGTCGTCCCAGACGAGCCGGTCGAATGCGGCGGCGTCGGTGATGTTCACCGTGCCGTCGACCTGGCCCATGAGGTTGCGCATGGAGCCACCCGGGCGGCCCGAACCGCGAGCGTTGCGGAAGCCGGCCTGCCGCCAACGCTGCGTGGTCAGGGCGCGGACGTTCTTCAGCAGGACCCGGCCGGCGTGCGCGACGGCGACGGGATCCTCGGCGCAGATCTGCAGCAGAAGGTGACCCCCGCACCACCGCGGGTCCAACCGGTCCGTGGCGAATGCCGGTAGTTCCCCTGCCGACAGCGGACGCCGGTGCGCCAACCCGATCCGGTCGAACACCTGCGGCCCCAGGCCCACGGTGACGGTGAGCCGCGCCGGACGCTGCGCCAGTTCCGGTTCGGTGTCGGCTAGCGCCGGGGTGCCCCGGGTCAGCCGCGCCGCGTCCGAACTCCACAATCGCAGTACCGCGGTGAGGGTTTCGCGCGCGTTGCGACCGGCTAGCGGTTTCAGGTCGAGCGCGACGAACAGCGCGTGGGCCTGCGGTGGGGTGGTCACCCCGGCCTGATGCTCGCCGTGGAAGGGTTCGATGTCGAGAGACTCACCGGCCGTCGCGGATGAAGCGGTGCCCCATTGGGTGGCCGCCGCACCTGCCGCCAACGCGGCGGCGCCTCCGGTGAGAAGGCGCCGCCGGTTGACCGCGAACCGACCGTGACGTGGCGGCTCAGCCATGAGCGGGATGGCTCACCGACGGCTGGTATTCCTCGTCGGCCCCGGCGAAGTCGCGCACCTGCGCGGTCACCGGCAGCGTCGAGCCGTCCTCGAAGACGACGGTCAGGGTGACGTCCGTGCCTGGGGACAGCGGTTGCGTCAGATCCATCAGCATCAGGTGATCGCCGCCGGGTTCGAGGTTGTGTGAACCCTCGGCCGGGATCGTCAGGCCACCCTGTTTCGGGCGCATGGTCTTGGTGCCCGACGAATCCGGCACCACCTCGTGCACCTCCACGTTGCCCGCCACTCGAGACCGGCCCGAGACGACGACGGCGTCGTGGTGCCCGGCGTTGGTCAGCGTGCCGAACACCGCGGCCATACCGGTCTGCGCCGAACTGGCCCACTGGTCTTCGATGGCGACCATCGAGGCCATGGCTTCGTCGTGGGCGTGCCCGCTGGTCGTACAACCCGCGACGAGAAGCGCGGCGACGGCCACCGCGGCGAACCTCGTTTCGCTAGACATTCGCGACCTCTTCCTTCCTGGCGTCGGCGATGCGCCTCTTGTTCGCAGCGACGACGAGATCGACGACGACGAACGCGGCCAGGCTCAGCCCGAACAGAGGCAGTGCCCAGCCCAGCGCAATCGCGATGACGGCCAGCAGCGCGATCGCCGCCGGATGCAGGCCGCGGAGGCCACCGCGCAGCGGCGGGCGGCCGAGTGCCCACGCCGAACCCCGCGTCGGCCGGCGCTGCCACCACATCACGTAACCCCGCGCGACGATCGTGATCAGACCAACGGCCGTGAGCGCCAACAGAATCTGATTGGGGATGCCGAACAACACACCCATGTGCGCGTCGATGGCCCAATCGGTGAGCTTGGCCGGCAACGGCCATTCGGCGAAGTCCACCCGGTCGGTGATAGCGCCGGTGTCGGGGTCGACGGAGACCGCGTCGTGCCGGGTCGGCCAGTCGCGCTTGTTCTCGGCGACCTCCCAGCCCTGTCCGGGTCCGGCCGGCGGCGTCATGACCAGCGGGCCGCGCAGCCCCGCGGCGACCGCGGTGCGAAGCGCGGTGTCCGCGCCGTACGGCGATACCTCGTCGGCGCCGTGGCCCCCTCCCGCCGTCTGCATCAGCGTCGTGTCGACCGAAGGCGCGGCCGTGTTCAACCTGTCCTGAAGGAGGTTCACGGTTTCGCCGCCATACCGGGACCAGGTGATGCCGGTGGCCGAGAGCCCGAGCAACGCGACGACGGTCCAGACCCCTACCGCGCCATGCCAGGACAGGGTGCGCCTGCGGTCCCTGTCGTCCCGGTCCGGAACGGCGACGCGACGCCGCTTCCCGGTGTCGCGGCGGTGCAGGTACCACAGCGCCACACCGGCCAGCGAGATCACCCCGAGCCAACTCGCCGCCAGCTCACTGTAATTGCGGCCCAGCACGCCCAGATGCAGGTTGCGGTGCAGCTCGTCGAACCACGCCCGCAGCGGCATCCACTGGCCGTAGGTGGTCAGCGCCCCGCGCACCTCGCCGGTGTACGGGTCCACGAACACGGTTCGCGCGTAGTCGGGGGGAACATCGTCGACGGCGAGCCGGACCCGGGTCGTCTCGTCGGGCGCATCCGGCGGGCGGACGGCCGTCACCGTCCCCTCGGGGTGGGCGGCGCGGACGGCGCCGAGTTGCTCGGCCAGCGGCAGCCGCTGCTCGCCGACCCGCTCGACCGTGAGTTCGTGGCGGTGGACCGCGGCATCGACCTGCGGGATCACCGCATACAGCAGGCCGGTGACGGCGGCGATCAGGATGAACGGGCCGACGAACACGCCGGCGTAGAAGTGCAGCCGCAGCAGCAGCGGGCGCAGCCCGCCTCGCCGTTGCGCGCTGGAGGTGTCTGAGGACGTGGTCATGACATGGACAGCTTTCGAGCCGGCGGCACACCGAGCGGCCTCGGCGAGCCGAAAGTGGATGTGACGGTTCGTCTATGGCTGCGAAACGCAGCAACCCGCGGTCGCAGAGGACCGCGGCGATCGAGCAGAAGCGACGGCTAGGCGGCCGTCGCGAACCGTCCCGGCGGGGCGCGCATGCCAAGCCCGGAGTTCAGCAGAACAGATTCGGCGACAACGGCTCTGAGGGCGAAATGTGCTCGGCGCGCCTGCGGCCGGATGACGAGCGCAGCGAATACACGCAACCACCGCAGGACCGACGAGCAGACGACGTAGAGGTATTCGACCGCGGAGATCGCGGCGCCGAGAGCCGCGGCGGCCACGACGTGCGCGGCCACCATCGAGCCGGTGAGCCCCAGCGCGGCGGCGTGGTGGTGGCCGCCCCCCGAAAGGACGAACGTCACATGGCCCAGCGCCTGGGCGAGGGCCAGTGCCGCCACGACTCCGAGCACGCGACCGCGCCGACCGTCGAGCCGAATACGCGCGAGCACCGCACCTGCGGTGGCACACACCAGCAACGCCGCGGTGAGCGCGGCGCCCCCTGGCAGCTCCGCCCCGGCGGAGGTGTGCGCGCCCGCGGTGACGGCGGCCGAGCAACCGCCGACCAGACCCCCGCGCAGCCACTGCGCGCGTGATCTCGGCGTGCTCACCCGGCGAACTTTACCGTGGGTTCTACTACAGCACCTAGTAGGCCTGGATCACCACGTCAGCGGCGGCTTCGAGGGGCCGGACAACTGCGGTGAAATCGGACTCGGGACCCTCGCTGGCCAGCGTCGACTCCCAGAGGCGGGCGACCGCGTCGGCCAGTTCGGTGCTCACGCAGAGCGCCATGGCCTCGTCGAGGTAGAGCCGGACGTCCTTGACCATCAGCCCGGTCGCGAAGCCGTAGTCGAACGTGCGGGGCAACACGGCGCGCGGGAACTTGTCGCGGCTCGCGTGGGTTCCGCCCGATCCGGCGTTGAGGACGTCGATCATGACCTGCGCGTCGAGTCCGGCCTTCACGCCCGTCACCATCACCTCGGCGGTGACGGCCAGGGTCGCCGCGGCGATGAGGTTGTTGACGAGCTTCATCGTCTGCGCCGCACCGGGTTTCTCGCTGACGAAGGTGGCGCGGCCGATCTCGCCGAACATCGCCGCGCACATGTCGAAGTCGGCGCGTGGGCCCGAAACCATGACCGCGAGCGTGCCCGCCTCGGCGCCGTGCACGCCGCCGCTGACCGGGCTGTCCAGCGCGGCGATTCCGCGCTCGGCCAGTAGCGCGTGATTACGTTGCGCGGCCGGGCTTCCCACCGTCGACAGGTCGATGAAGCGCTCGATGCGAGTGCCCCGCGCGACGGCGGCGACGACGGTCTCCGACGCCTCAGGCGTCGGCAGGCTCGCCATGACGGTGCCCACGCGGTCCGCGACGTCCCGGGCCGACGCGCCACGTTCGGCGCCCGCCGCGACCGCACGATCGACCACGGAGTCGCGGGTGTCGAAGACGACGACGCGATGCCCCGCCGCGACGAGACGGCCGGCGACGGGAAATCCCATGTTGCCCAGGCCGATGAACCCGATGTCCACTGCCCCGGCCCTACTGCCGGTCGAGTTCGTCGAGCACGGCGCGCGCGACCCGGAAACTGTCGACCGCGGCGGGCACGCCGCCGTAGATCGCGACCTGCAGCAGGACCTCGCGGATCTCCTCGCGGGTCACGCCGTTGGTGATCGCGCCCCTGACGTGGGTGTGCAACTCGGTCGGCCTATTCAGCACCGCGAGCATCGCCACGTTGAGCATGCTGCGGGTCTTGTGGGACAACCCATCCCGGCCCCACACCGCACCCCAGCAGTACTCCGTCACCAGATCCTGCAGTGGCGCGGAGAACTCGTCCGCCGTGTCGGCGGCCTGCTGCACATATGCCTCGCCGAGCACCGCGGCGCGGATCTGTCGGCCCCTGTCGTACGTGTCTTGGTCCACCCCTAGAGACTGGCAGACCGCACCGCCGGCGCGATCAGGGCGCGGGTGCGCGCACGGGTGCCATCGGAATCGCCGCCGGACCGGCGGGAGCAGGTCCCAGGCGGGCCACCGCGTAGGCCGCTCCCTCGCCGGTCATCCCGTTAACGCCGTAGGTGGCGTGCGCGAAGCTCGGGCCGCCGACGGGCGCACCGTTGCAGATCGTGTCGCCCTCCGCGCACAGGCTCAGCGTCTTGCCCTGATACGACGGTCCGATCACGATCGGTGGCGCTCCGGTGTCGCGCAGGAACTGCGCGGACGGCTGACCGAGCAGCACCACCGCAGCGACGTGGTCGGACACCTCGACGGGCATCGGCTGGGGGATGAAGTCCCGGTACTCGGCGGGCACTTCCTGCGGAATCTCCGCCGCCGTGACGAAGCCGGCCACCGCCGCGCCTTGCGAGAAGCCGCCGAGCACGATCCGGGTGTCGGGGCACGTCGCCGCCGTCGTCTCCACCTTCGTTCCGGCGTCGCGGATTCCGTCGACCACCGTGCGCGCGAATTGGATGCGGTTGCCGAAGTCGCTGCTGGCGGGGTAGTTGACGGCGTACGCGTCCACCGACCGCGGAGCGGCCTGTGCGCGCACTGCGTCGACGAACGACTGTCCGATCCCGCCGAGACCGGGGGCTTCGCCGGTGCCGCGCGCGAACACCACCTGCACGTCGGGACAGCCCGGGGGCGGCGGCTGGGCGGCGGCGAACGGTACGGGTGCGGCCGTCAACGCGGCGACGGACATCGTCGCTGCGCCGAGTGATCGAGCGATTCGCGAAGCGATCATCCGGGAACTCCTATACGTCTACCCAAGTTGCGGCGGACGCCGCATGGCTTCAGTACCCCCAAGGTTTGCTGGTCAATCCCCGGTCGCCGACGAACCGGTCGGGTCGCTGATCTTGACCAGCATCTTGCCGATGTTCGCGCCGGTGAACAGTCCGTTCATCGCGTCGACGCACGACTCGATGCCCTCGAAGATCGTCTGCCGGTGCACGAGCCTGCCGTCGGCCGCCCACTGCCGCAGCGGCCCGAAGGCCTCCTCGAACCGGCCCCACTCGTCCAGCGCGTTGAAGCCCTGCATCAGCGCGGTCTTGGCCAGCAGGTTCACGTAGTTGGCGGGGCCGGGGTGCTCACCGGTCAGGTAGCTGGAGATGACGCCGCACAGCACCACCCTGGCGTGGTGCGCGAGGCGGCCCAGCACTGCGTCGAGGATCGGGCCGCCGACGTTGTCGAAGTAGACGTCGACGCCCTTCGGGCAGTGCTGTTTGAGCGCGGCAGGCAGGTCGCCCGCGCGGTAGTCGATGCACGCGTCGAACCCGAAGTCCTCGACGACGGCACGGCACTTCTCCGGTCCGCCCGCGATCCCGACGACCCGGGCACCGGCGATCTTGGCGATCTGTCCCGCCACCGATCCGGTCGCGCCCGCCGCGGCCGACACCACCACCGTCTCGCCGGCCTTTGGCTTGCCGATGCCCATCATCCCGAAGTACGCCGTCGCACCCGTCGGCCCGTACACCGACATCACGGCGAGCTGATCCACCTCGGGGCCGGGCACCGGCGTGGTGAAGATGTCGTCGCGGCTGATCACGTACTCCTGGAAGCCGGTCAGCGTGGTGACCACGTCGCCGACGGCGTACGCGTCGCACCGTGACGCCACCACCTCGCCGATGCCCGCCGCCCGGACGACCTCGCCGAGCGCAACCGGCGGCAGGTAGCCCGGCTGGTCGTTGAGCCACGTGCGCGCGGCAGCGTCGATGCCGACATAGGTGGTGCGCACCAACGCCTCGCCCTCGGCCGGCTCGGGGGCGGGGGCGGTGATCAGCTCGGTGTCCCCGGGTGCCACCAGGCCGTTCGGTCGGCGACGCAACACGATCTGGCGGTTCATCAGCTCGGCCACGACCCGCAACCTACCCAAGGCTTCGACGTCAGACCGGCGATCGGCGGTTGACGTCTGCGTAAGAAGTCACCGAGAACGGGTACGCGGTAACCCATGACGGTTATCGGCTTCCACTGCTCCCACGAGCAGATCGACCCCGCCCAGTTGCTGCGCGACGTGCAACACGCCGAACAGGCGGGCTTCACCGCTGCCATGTCCTCGGACCACTTCAGCCCCTGGAGCACACGTCAGGGCGAATCCGGCTTCGCGTGGTCGTTCCTCGGCGCGGCGCTGGCCACGACCCAGTTGCCGTTCGGTGTCGTCAACGCGCCGGGCCAGCGCTATCACCCGGCGATCATCGCCCAGGCGATCGCGACGTTGGCGCAGATGTTCCCGGGCCGGATCTGGGCGGCGCTCGGGTCGGGTGAAGCCTCCAACGAGCGGATCACCGGCGATGAATGGCCGCGCAAAGACGTGCGCGATCAGCGTCTCGTCGAGTGCGTCGACGTCATCCGGCGCTTGCTGCGCGGTGAAGAGGTCAGCCACGAAGGCCTGGTTCACGTCAACCGGGCGCGGCTGTGGACGCTTCCCGAAACCGTTCCCGACCTCATCGGTCCGGCGGTCACCCCCGAGACCGCCGCCCGCCACGCCGCATGGGCGGACGGGTTGGTCACCGTCAACCAGTCCAGAGATGCGCTGGGAAAGGTTCTCGACTCGTACCGCGACGCCGGCGGCCGCGGGCCGGCCCGCCTGCAGATTCATCTGAGCTGGGCGCACACCGACCACGAAGCCCTCGCCATCGCCCACCACCAGTGGCGCACCAACGTCTTCGATCCCCCGGTCTGCTGGGATATCGAGACGGTCGAGGCATTCGACGTCGTCGGCGAGAAGGTGTCGCCCGAGCATGTCCGTCAGTCCGTACGGGTCTCGAGCGATCTGGGTCAGCAAGTGGCGTGGTTGCAGCAGGACCTCGATCAGGGCTGGGACGAACTGTATCTGCATTTCGTCGGGCAGCAGCAGTCCGCCTTCATCGACGCGTTCGGCGAACATGTGCTGCCGCAACTGGATTCGCAGGCGGTCACCGCGTGAGAAAGATCGAAACCGGCGACCTGTGGTGGAAGAACGCCGTCTTCTACTGCGCCGACATCGAAACCTTCTACGACTGGAACGGCGACGGCTGCGGCGACATCCGAGGCATGACCGAGCGCATGGAGTACCTGTTCGACCTCGGCGTGACGTGCCTGTGGCTCATGCCCTTCTACCCGACCGCCCGCGTCGACGACGGCTACGACATCACCGACTTCTTCGGCGTCGACCCGCGTCTCGGCACTCTCGGCGACTTCGTCGAACTCGTGCGGACCGCCAAGGCGACGGGTATCCGGGTGGTCATCGACTTCGTCATGAACCACACGTCCGACCGCCATCCCTGGTTCAAGTCCGCCCGCCGCAGCACCGACGATCCGTATCGCGACTACTACGTGTGGAGCACCACCGAGCCGAAATCCAGCCCGAAGGACGTCGTCTTCCCGGATCAGGAAGACAGCCTCTGGGAGCTCGACGCGAAAACCAACGAGTGGTACCTGCACCACTTCCTCAAGCACCAGCCGGACCTGAACATCGCCAACCCCGTGGTCCAGGAGGAGATCTCGCGCGTACTCGGCTTCTGGCTCGAACTGGGAGTGTCCGGCTTCCGCGTGGACGCCGTCCCGTTCATGTTCGCGCGGGACGGTGCGCCGGGTGATCCCGGGGTCTTCGATCCGTACAAGTATCTCGGTGAGGTCCGCAACTTCGTCACCCGTCGCGTCGGCGACGCCGTTCTGCTCGGCGAGGTCAACGTTCCCTACAAGGACCAGAAGACGTTCTTCGGCGGAGCCGACGGTGACGGGCTCAACATGCAGTTCGACTTCATCGGAATGCAGAACCTCTACCTTTCCCTGGCTCGCGGCAAGGCCGCTCCGATCGCCAAGGCGCTCAAGCAGCGGCCGAAACTCGACATCACCAGCCAGTGGGCGAACTTCGTGCGCAACCACGACGAGCTGACCCTCGACAAGCTGGGCGACGCCGAGCGCCAAGAGGTTTTCGACGCATTCGGGCCCGATCCGGACATGCAGCTGTACGGAAGGGGACTGCGCAGGCGGCTGCCCGCGATGCTCGGCGGCGATCAACGGCGGATGCGGATGGTCTACTCGCTGATGTTCTCCTTACCCGGCACGCCGGTGCTGTTCTTCGGCGAAGAGATCGGCATGGCCGAGAACCTCGACGTCGAAGGGCGATTCGCGGTGCGCACGCCGATGCAGTGGACGAGCAGCGCCAACGGCGGCTTCTCCGGGGCGTCGAAGCGAAAGCTGCCGCGGCCACTTCCCGACGGCATGTACGGTCCCGACCGGGTCAACGCCGCGGACCAGCGCCATGACCACCAGTCGCTCTGGTGGTTCATCCGCAACCTCATCTACACCTACCGGTCGCAACCGGAGATCGGCTGGTCGACCCCCGAGATCGTGAAGCAACCCAATCCCGCCGTGTTGGCACACGTCTGCCGGGAGAAGTCGGGCTGGGCGCTCGTCGCGCTGCACAACTTCGGCGCCGAGGCCTGCCTCGTGCCGATCGAGCTCGACGAGGCACCGGGATGCCGGCTCGTCGACCTGCTCGATGATCTCACCGAACACGAGCTCGACGACCGGGGCCGCGTCGAGATCGGCCTGGAACCGTACGGCTACAAGTGGCTGCGCCTACTGCGACCGGACGATCCGCCGATCATCTGAATCGACCATCTCACGGGTGAATCGCCCGCTCGCCCATAGATAGAGGGCGATCGCCACGACCTGGAAGAGCGGGACGATCAGCAGCGCGCGACCGAGCGACATCACGCCCAGGTCGTCCTTCAATGCGTCGCTGAGCACGCCGGTGAGGAACGGCCCGGCGGACCCCACCATCGCGCCGAAGAACAGGAAGATCGCCGACGCGGTCGCGCGCTGCTCGACGCGGGCCAGCCGCTGGATCGCCGCGATCGACGGGGCCATGTACGCGGTGCCGACGACGTAGCTCAGCGAGATGAACCAGACGCACAGCACCCGGCTGTCGACCAGGAAGGCCAGCGCCGAGAACGGGAGCATGGCGGCCGTCATCGCGGCCACCAGCCACAGCAGCCAGCGCGGATCGCGGGCCGACAACCGATCGGCGATGCGGCCGACGACCAGCAGGCCGAGGATGCCCGTCAGCCCGCTCGCCACCCCGTACTGGACACCGACCTCCCCCAGCGTCATGCCGCGCGCACGGACCAGATACGCCGGAGCGAACGTCGTCAGCGAGTAGCCCGCCACCGAGACACACGCCGCACCGAGGACGATGATCACGAAGCTGGGCTTGCGCAGCAGGTCCCAGGCCTTGGCGCCGTGTACCACGGTGTCGGCGGTGGCGGTCGGCATCGACTGCCTACGGCCCAACACCACCAGCACCAGCGGGGCGAACACCACGCTGATCGCCCCCATCACGACGAAAGCCGTTCGCCAGCCCAGGGATTGGGCCAGCAGGCCGCCTCCGATGAGGCTGGCCGCGCTGGCGAGCGGGATCGCCAGCGTGATCACGGCCAGCGGGGCAGCGCGGCGTTCGGGCACGAAGTTGCGCGCCACGTAGGCGTGCGCGGCGGGCGTGCTGCCCGCCTCGCCGATCGCCACGCCGACGCGGGTCAGCGCCAGCTGGAACCCGGACTGCACGGCGCCGCCGAGCATCGTCATCGCGCCCCACAGGGTCAGGCACGTCGAGACCACCAGGCCGAAGGTGCCGCGGTCGGCGATGCGCGCGATGAACAGGCCCAGCACGGCGTACACGGCCAGGAACCCGAAACCGTTGATCACCCCGATCGCGGTGTCCGACAGCGCCAGGTCGGTCTTGATCGGCTCGGCCAGGACCGCGGGCAAGAACCGGTCGGCGTAGTTGAGGGTGCCGACGATCGCGAGCAGCGCGACGGCAGCCCAGGCCCGTCGCGGAGGGTGGGTGTCGTCGGTCACCGGATCCAGTGCGGTAGCCATATCGAGTGGACAGCTTCGCAAACTTGTCCCAAATCTGGGATTGATTCGGTCACGAGCGGGTAACTATGCAGCATGCCCGAACGACACGAAGCCACTGCCATCGCCGTCTGCGGAGGTTGCGGCTACCCGACACTCGGGCCGAACCTGTGCTTCTACTGCCAGGCGGTCGCCGACCCGACCGCCGCCTGACGTCGGCTAATTGACCGGCGCACCGAGGAGCGGGTGCTCGGCGTAAGCGTCCGGTGCGTCGAAGTGCCACCACTCGCCCTGATAGACGCGAAGCCCGCCTAGCGCCATCGCATCGCGCAACCGGGCCCGGTTGGCCTGCGCGGCGGGGCCGACCCCTTCGGTGGCGTAGGCGTTGGCGCGCGGGGTGAACTCGTCGAAGCCTGTGCCCATGTCGACGAGCGCGCCGTCGCGGGCCAGCGTCACGTCGACCGACAGACCGGCCTCGTGGCTGCGGGCGTGGTCGGTCGGGCGCGACACCCAGCCCGGCTCGGACACCGCGTCATACATCCGTACCTGAACCTCGTGGGGCCGGTAGCAGTCCCAGAACACCAGCACGTCGCCGCTGGTCCCGAGCGCATCGGCCGCGGCGGCCAAACCCGGCCCGATCGACTCGTGCACCAGGCAGCGCGCGTCGGCCGGGTACATCTGCTCGCCGACGAAGTTGTCCGCGGTGGCGTAGCGCAGATCGATGACCGCGTCGGGCACGACGGTGCGGACGTCGACCAGGCCCGCGGCGGCCGCCGTATCCGATACCGGCGGCACCGGCTCGTCCGGCGTCGCGGCCGCCGGCCACGCCAACCATGCCGCGGCGCAGGCCAGCAGGGCGGCCAGGACGTTGCGCATCTCTCGTTTCCTCTGCGTCGGAGTAGTGGCCCTACGCTAGTCCGCGTTCTCGCCTTGGGCCGACCGCCTGCGGCAGGGCGGTCGCCACGTTCGTGGTCGTCCCGCCCAGCCCCGCGGCGCGGCGGATCTCGGCGAAGGCCCCGATGAAGGCCTCGGTCGCTTCGTGGACGTCGTCGAAGGCCCGGTCGTCGCACAGCACGGAGATGTTGAGCTGGTCGACGTAGCTCCACACGGTCACGTTCATCGCGGACCCGGCGGCCAGCGGGCCCACCGAGTAGATCTCGGTGACGACCGCTCCGGCGATGCGGCCGCGGTGACGCGGGCCCGGCACGTTGGAGACGATCACGTTGAACAACTGATTCGGCCCGTGCCGCCGCGATGTCCAGTTGAATGTCAGGCGCACCGCCGCCGCCGGTACGTACTGCAGGAACCTGCTCACCGTCTCGGGGCCGAGAAGTTCGTTGTCTTCCTTGGCGATTCGAGTCGCCGTCTGGATCAGCCGGACACGCGCCAACGGATCGTCGAGCTGGACCGGCAGCGAGACCAGCATCGTGCTCAGTTTGTTGCCCGCGATGCGGTCGGGCGAGATATCGGTCGCCGCAGGCACTTCGGCGATCAGCGCCTCGTCGGCGTGTCCGTCGCGATCGAGGAGCAGCCGGCGCAGACCGCCCGCGGCGATCGCCAGCACGAGGTCGTTGATCGTCACGGCGAGGCACCTGCTCGCGGCCTTGACCTCGTCGAGCGACAACGTCGCGGTCGCGAACGCCCTTCCGGCGGAGATCCTTCGGTTGAGGAACGTGGGCGGGGGCTTGAACGGCCTGGCGAGGTCGGGGTCACGCAAACGATGGCGAGCGTGCCACTGGAGCCGATAGATGCCCGCGACGCCATCCCGGACGGCGGCGGGCAATTCCCTGAGCTGCCGCAGATGGTCTCGACCCGCGTTGCGCAGAAGCTCCACCGCGCCGGGCGGGGCGACCGCCCTGGGAACGGCGTGCTCGGGATGCGCGACGTCCGGCCATTCCATCGCCCGCGCCATCAGGTTGGCCGAGGCGATGCCGTCGGCCAGCGCGTGGTGCACCTTCCCGATCACCGCGACCCTGTCGTCGGCGAGGCCTTCGGCGTAGTACAGCCGCCACAGCGGCCGACGGTGGTCCAGCGGCGTGCCTGCGATCTCGCCGACCAGCGCGTCCAGCCCGGCCCGCCCGCCGGGCGCAGGGACGGTCACCCGTCGTAAGTGGTAATCGAGGTCGATCTCGGCGTCTTCCCGCCACATCGGCCGGTGCAGGCGGAGCGGTACGTCGACGAGTTCGTACCGCAGCGGGTCGAGGATCCACAGCCGCGAGCGGAACGTCTCGCGGAACGCGTCGAACGTCGGCGGGCCCTCGAACTGCGCCGTGTCGACCACCGCGATCTTGAGCGTGTGCTGGTGCACGTTCGGGGTCTCGCTGTACAGCAGGAACGCATCCCAGCCGGTAAGTCGCTTCACATCGGCTAGCCGCCCTGGGCGCGCTGCAACCGGTGTTGCGGAAGACGGTCGTGCACGGACCGGATCGCCGACCGCAGTCCGGCGACGAACTTCTCGGAAGCGAAGGTGCAGCCCGCGTGCCCGGCTTCCACCTCGACGGTTTCGGCGTCGGGTATCCGGCTGGCCAGCCAACGCTGTCGCTGCACGCCGAATGCGCGGTCGCGCGTGGTCACCAGCACCGCCGTCGGCACGTCGACCTGATGAACCCACGTCGTGGAGTCGAACCGGATGACCTCGGCCACGGCCCGGGTGATGGCGCCGGGCGACGTACTGCGGACCTGCCCGAGGATCCACTGGTGGTCGCGCAGCCGACCGGGCGCCACCGCCGCGGCGGGTTCGAGTCGCCGGGCCGGCGGACTGAGCGACTCGAGCAGCGCGGCGAACAGCCCGGTCGCGATCTTCTCGTAACTCGCGCGGTTGACCGCCGCGGCGGCGGCGCACAACACCAGGCCGTCCACCCGGTCCCGGTGCCGCTGCCAGACCAGCTGCGCGATCAGCGATCCCATCGAGTACCCGACGGGCACGAACGTGTCGATATCCAGCACATCGGCGAGGGCCGCGACATCGTCGGCGCAGTCCTCGAGAAGAAAGCGCGGCGTGGTGACACCCTGGCCGTGACCGCGTTGGTCGAGGACGACGACCCGGCCGAACTCCTGCAGATGTGTCAGCGCGGGATACCAGGTCATCACGCCCGTGCACGCCACCGAGTGCAGCAGTACGAAGGTCGGGCCGTCGTGCGGTCCGGAGTCGACGATGTAGGTGGTGCCGCGGCCGGGCAGCTCGACCACCCGGCCGGCCGGGATGTCTGCGACCGAGGCCAACGCGGGCAACGACGGTAACCGCGGGATCATCAGGTGTTGGGGCCAGTACCAAGCGATACCGCCATTACAGCACGAGGATGCGCGCGGGCACGCCCTTTCCGGCCGCTGAGCGCCTGCACAGCGCGGCGGGCATACACTGCCAGCGTGCGCGACGTGCTCGACGAGTTGCTGTCGGTGTGGCGGGCCGGCGGCACGGCCGGTGTGGCCACCGTCGTGCGCACGATCCGCTCGGCGCCGCGCCAGCCCGGCGCGACGATGGTGGTCTCCCCCGACGGCACGGTCGCCGGCTCGGTGTCGGGCGGGTGCGTCGAGGCCGCGGTCTACGAGCTGGCGCACGAGGTGGTCACGGCGGGCCGTCCGGAACTGCAGCGCTACGGCGTCAGCGACGACGACGCCTTCGCCGTCGGGCTCACCTGCGGCGGCATCATCGACATCTTCGCCGAGCCGATGTCGCGTGACACGTTCCCGCAGTTGGAGGCGATCGCCGACGACATCGCCGCGCACCGGCCGACGGCCATCGCGACGGTCATCGCGCACCCCGAAGCGCAGCGCGTCGGGCGCCGGCTGGTGATCGGGCCCCACTCGGTGTCCGGGTCGCTCGGATCGGCGCGCTCGGACGCCGCGGTCACCGACGACGCGCGTGGTCTGCTGGCCGCGGGCCGCACGGCCGTGCTGTCCTACGGCCCCGACGGTCAGCGCCAGGAGTCCGGCATGGAGGTGTTCGTCGCCAGCCATGCGCCGCGCCCACGGATGCTGGTGTTCGGCGCGATCGACTTCGCGAGCGCCCTGACGCGGCAGGCCGCGCTGCTCGGCTACCGGGTCACGGTGTGCGACGCCCGGCCGGTGTTCGCCACACCCGCCCGGTTCCCCGGCGCCGAGGAGGTGGTCGTGATGTGGCCGGACCGCTATCTGGCCGAGCAGGCCGACCGGGGCCTCATCGACTCGCGCACCGCGATCTGCGTGCTGACCCACGACCCGAAGTTCGACGTGCCCGTGCTGGCGGTCGCGCTGCGTCTCGACGTCGGCTACATCGGGGTGATGGGCTCGCGGCGTACGCACGACGACCGGATGGCGCGGCTGCGCGAGGCGGGGTTGACCGATGCCGAACTCTCGCGGCTGGCGAGCCCGATCGGGCTCGATCTGGGCGCGCGCACACCCGAGGAAACCGCGGTGTCGATCGCCGCGGAGATCATCGCGCGCAGGTGGGGCGGCGGCGGCCGGCCGCTGACCGACACGGCCGGCCGGATCCACCACGACGGATGAGACAACGAAGGCTTAACGGGTTGATCGCATGCGTCTGATGCGGGCAATCCACCCGTCAAGCGCCGCAGGCACCGGCACACTGCGACCGATGAGACATCGGGTGTGGAAATGTCGTTCTCGAATGCGATAACGTCACTCTTAAGGTCGATCGGAAAGGCGACGAGGTGACTTCAGCTTCTGGGGGGACGGTTGCGACCCGCTACGCGGGCACTCGCGTTCCCCGCGTCGAGGACAACCGCCTGCTGACCGGTCACGGCACGTTCGTCGACGACGTCGTGCGCCCCGGCATGCTGCACGCCTGCTTCGTCCGCAGCCCCTTCGCCCGCGCCGGGATCAGGGGTATCGACGCGTCGGCCGCGCTGGGCATGCCCGGCGTGCACGCCGTGTTCACCGCCGAGGATCTCAATCCCGACGTCAAGGAGGCCTGGCACGCGGTCGCGGGTAAGGACATCGCGGACACCCCGCGCCCGCCGCTGGCCGAGGGTGAGGTGAAGTTCGTCGGCGACCCCGTCGCGCTCGTCATCGCCGACAGCCGATACATCGCCGAGGACGCGGTCGACGCGGTGGAGGTCGACTACGAACCGCTGCCCGCCGTCGCCGATTTCACCCAAGCCGTCGGTTCCGATGTCGTCGTGCACGAGGCCTACCCGGACAACGTCGCGGGCGGCATGGGCGGCGCCCCGCCGGACGAGGACACCTTCGCCAACGCGGCCTGCGTCGCCTCGGCCAACGTCTATCAGCAGATCTACGCGCCGGTGCCGATCGAGTGCCGCGGCATGGTCGTCGAGTGGACGCCGGCAACCGAGGAGCTGACCATGTGGGCGTCGACGCAGACGCCGCACGAGTTGCGCGCCTTCTGCGCAAGGCTGTTGGGCATTCCCGCCCACAACGTCCGGGTCATCATGCGCGACACCGGCGGCGGGTTCGGCCAGAAGGTCGTGCCGATGCGCGAGGACATGTGCATCATGCTCGCCGCGCGCAAGGTGCCGTCCGCGGCGTCGAACGCGCTATCGGGCGTAGCGCTGAAGTGGATCGAGGACCGGCGCGAGAACCTGATGTCGGCCGGGCAGGCCCGCCACGTCGACGGCACCGCCCGCATGGCTCTTGATGAGGACGGCACCATCCTCGCGGTCGACATCGACTTCGCCTACGACATCGGCGCGTATCCGACGCCGTACCCGGTGCTCACGACGGCGGCGGTGGGCATGTTCTTCCCCGGTCCCTACCGGGTGCCCAAGGCCAGCTTCAACTACAAGACGGTGTTCTCCAACACGGCGGGCCTGGCCGCCTACCGCGGCCCGTGGCAGTACGAAACCCTCGCTCGCGAGGTGCTTTTCGACATCGCGGCCCGCAAGCTGGACATGGATCCGGTCGAGTTGCGCCGCCGCAACATCCTGCGCGGCGACGAGATGCCGTACTTCAACCCCAACGGCATGCCGTACGATCACGTCGCCCCGGCCGACACCTTCGAGCAGGCCGTGAAGATCCTCGACCACGAGGGTTTCCGCAAGGAGCAGGCCGACGCACTGGCCGAGGGCCGCTACCTCGGGCTGGGCTTCTCGGCCTACATCGAGCCGACGGGCGCGGCGACGGGCCACCTGGGCACCGAGGGCTGCACCATCCGGATGGAGCCCACCGGCAAGATCAACGTCTACGTCAACGGCGGGTCGACCGGAAACAGCATCGAGACCACCGTTGTTCAGCTGACGGCGGACGCGCTCGGTGCCGTCATCGGCGACGTCTCGACGATCCAGGGCGACACCGCGGTGACGCCCTACGGTGCGGGAACACAGGGCAGCCGCAGCGGCCCGATGACCGCGGGTGCGGTGGCCGAGGCGGGCGCGATGCTGCGCAAGCAGATCGTGGCGATGGCGGCACCGCGGCTGGAGGTCGACGAGGCCGAGGTCGAGCTGGCGGGGTCGCGGGCGATCGCACGCGGAAATCCCGACAAGAGCGTGAGTTTCGCCGACCTTGCGTTCCGCGCGCACTACGAGCCGCAGCAGTTGCCGCCCGGCGTCTCCTCGTCGCTGGAGGCGACCGCACGGTTCGCCTCGCCGCCCGAAGCAATGATCCACTGGGCCAACGCCACTCACGCGTGCACCTGTGAGGTCGATCCGGAGACCGGGCATGTCACGCTGACCCGCTACATCGTCAGCGAGGACGTCGGCCCGATGATCAACCCGAACGTGGTCGAGGGTCAGATCGCCGGCGGCACCGTGCAGGGCATCGGCGGGGCGCTGCTGGAGGACATGGTTTACGACGCGGACGGCAACCCGTTGTCGTCGACGTTCGTCGACTACCTGCTGCCGACGGCCACCGAGGTGCCGGACATCGAGTACGGGCACGTGGAGATCCCGGGGCCGGGGGTCGGCGGCTACAAGGGCGTCGGCGAGGGCGGCGCAATCGGTTCGACGCCTGCCGTGATCAACGCGATCAACGACGCCCTGGCGCCGCTCGGCGTCACGATCACCCGCCTGCCCGCCAGCCCTGCCGCGATCGTCGAGGCGATCGAGCAAGCCAAGAAGTGAGGGAACAACCTGTGGATGAAAAATGGAGTTGAACAACGAGTTCCAGGTCGCCGTGCCCGCCGCGAAGACCTGGGAGGTGCTGACCGACGTCGAGCGGGTCGCGCCGTGCCTGCCCGGCGCCACGCTGCTATCGGTGGACGGCGACGAGTTCACCGGCGCGGTTAAGGTCAAAGTCGGCCCGATCACGGTGTCCTACAAGGGAGTTGCGGCCTTCCAGGAGAAGGACGCGGCCGCGCAGCGGGTTGTGCTCAAGGCCGAGGGCAAGGAGACGCGAGGCAACGGCAACGCCGCAGCGATCGTCACCGCGCAACTCAAGGACGAGGGCGACTCCACCAGCGTGGTCATCAACACCGACCTGACGATCTCCGGCAAGGCCGCGCAGTTCGGCCGGGGGGTGCTCGCCGATGTGGCGTCTAACCTGATCGGCCAGTTCGCCAAGTCGCTGGAGGCCAGCGTTCTCGGGGACGCGGCACCGGCGACCACAGCGCCGACCACGGAGGCGGCCGCGGCCGCCGCCCAACCGGACGCCGGTGACAGCATCGACATGCTGAAAGTCGTTGCGGTGCCGATGGCCAAGCGTGCGGCACCGGTGGCGGTCGGACTGGCTGCCGGCCTGGCGGTCGGGTTCCTGCTCGGTCGGCGACGCAAGAAGGCGCCCGCGGCGATGCTGGCCGATGATCTGCAGGCGGCGCTTCTGCGATTGTTGTCATGAAGGCCGCCCCGTTCGCCTATCACCGTCCCGACTCTGCGAAAGAGGCGGTGGACATGCTCGCGGAGTTCGGCGAGGACGCGAAGATCCTCGCCGGCGGGCAGAGCCTGGTGCCGATGCTCGCGATGCGGCTGACACACTTCGAGAACCTCGTCGACATCTCGCGGATCGAGGAACTGCGCAGCATCGATCCGGTCGACGGCGCGGTGCTGGTGGCCGCGGGTACGCCGCACTCGTACGTCGGCATGGACGACGAGGTGGCCGAGTCGGTTCCGCTGCTGACGCTGGCCACCCCCTATATCGGGCACTTCCAGATCCGCACCCGGGGAACGCTGGGCGGCGCGATCGCGCACGCCGATCCGGCCGCGGAGTACGCGGCGGTCGCGCTGGCGCTCGACGCGCAGATGCATGTGCTGTCGTCGACGGGGTCGCGCCGGATCGAGGCGAAAGACTTCTTCACCGGCCTGTGGGAGACGTCGCTGCAGCCCGGTGAGATGCTGACCGCCGTGCACTTCCCGGTGTGGGGCGGGCGTTCCGGCTTCGGGCTCGACGAGTTCGCGCGCCGCCACGGTGATTTCGCGATCGCCGGCGCGGCCGTGGCGGTCGAGCTGGACGACGACGACCGCGTGAAGCGTTGCGGTATCGGGCTTCTGGGTCTCGGATCGACGCCGCTGCGCGGTACCGGGGCCGAGGAGGCGGTGACCGGCCGGCCGGTGAGCGACATCAGCGCGGAGGAGGTCGGGCGGCTCGCGCTGTCCGGGCTCGACGACATTCCGTCCGACCTGCAGGGGTCGGCCGCCTACCGGGCCAAGGTGGGGGCGACCATGGTCGCCCGCGCGTGGTCTTCAGCCATCACGGAGGCAACCGATGCATGAGACCCCGGTCGAGATGACCGTCAACGGGCGCGCGTACCGGGCGACCGTCGAACCGCGGATGACGCTGGCGGACTTCCTGCGCGAGAAGTGCGGGTTGACCGGGACGCATCTGGGCTGTGAACACGGGGCGTGCGGCGCGTGCACCGTGCTGCTCGACGGCGACGCGGTGCGCGCCTGCCTGCTCTTCGCGGTGCAGGCCGAGGGTATGGAGGTCACGACGGTCGAGGGCATCGCGGGACCGGACGGGGAGCTGTCGCCGGTGCAGGCCGCGATGCGCGAATGCCACGGCCTGCAGTGCGGTTTCTGCACACCGGGTTTCGTCACCACCATCACCGCGCTGCTGCGCGACAACCCCAAGCCCACCGACGAGGAGATCCGCGAGGGGCTGAGCGGAAACTTCTGCCGCTGCACCGGCTACCAGGGAATCGTGAATGCCGTACACCGTGCGGCCGAGATGACCTAGGCTTCTCGGTCGCCGGGGGGAGGCTAGTGGGGAGCACATGGGTACGAAGCGGTTCTTCGGCGCGGCCGCGATCGTGGTCGCGCTCGCGACGGCGTTCGCGACACCTGTCTTCGCGCAGACGCAGGAGCAGATCGATCAGGCGTTTCTGACCGCGCTGCGCGATCGTGGCGTGCCGGTCAAGGACGATGCCGAGGCGCTCGAGTTGGCGCACGCGACATGCGATCTTCTCAACGACGGCGGCAGCCTCGACGGAGCCCTGCAACTCATCCGCAGCACCGAGAAGAAGTGGTCGCAGGAGGACGCCGTGAACTTCGGCGGCCTGGCCGTCTACGCCTACTGCCGGGAGCACCTGCCGGAGTAGCGCCTCCGGAACGCGAGCACGCGTCGTACATATCGGGGCAGCCTCGACGTCGGGTAGCGCCTCGGCCAGTCGTCGGACCGAAGACAGGCGTCGGTGCCACCGTCGACGAAGATGACGCTGCCGCAGAGGAACTCCGCGGCGTCGGACATCATGAACACCATCCAATCGGCCAAGTGCCCCGGATCGCCGAAACCGCCTGTCGGCACCGGGAAAGACCGGATCGCACGCGCCGTGCGGGGGTCGGCGAGCTGCTTCTGCAGCAACGGCGTATCGATGGCTCCGGGCGCGAGGACGTTCATCCGGATCCCGGCGTCCGCCCACTGCGGTGCCACCGCGTGCCGTCGCACCCAGCGGGTCAACGCGATCTTCGACGCCGCGTAGGCCAGTGGTGGTGCGAGCGGACCGAATCCGCGCAAGGCACGAGTCGCCTTCGTCGCGTCGTGTGCCAACAGCGCACGCACCGCCCGGCGCGGCACCAACGGTGTCGTCGTCGCCGAATTGCTGCCGATCACGACGACTTTGGCGGTTCCGGCGGTGGCCAGTGCGGGGCGCCAGGTGTCGAGCAACTCGATTGCACCGAAGAAGTTGATCTCGAAGATCGAGCGGCACTGTCCGGCACCGGAGCGCGGGCCGATCCCGGCGGCGAGCACGGCCCCATCGAGTCGGCCGTCGCACCGCGACAGCACCTCGGCGGCCGCCGCTTCTCGTCCGGGCCGGGTGGAGAGGTCCGCGATGACCTCCGCGTCCCCGAGGTCGACGCCGATGACGGAGTGCCCCGCCCGGCGCAGTCGCTCGGCGGCCTCGTGCCCCATGCCGGAGGCCGACCCGGTGACCGCGTATGTGCCCATGGTCGGTCCTAGTCCTGGTGTCGCAACACGCACCGCGTGCCGTCGTAGATGGTGGCCATGCATTTCGTGCAGTGCACACACAGCCCTTCGCGGGCGCTACCCGCACGGAACTTGTTGACCAGCTCCGGTTCTCGCAGCAGGGCACGCGCCATGGCCACGAACTCGAACCCGTCGGCGAGCGCGTTCGACACGGTCGACATCGTGTTGACACCGCCGAGCAGGATCAGCGGCATCGACAGCGCTTCGCGGAACTGACGGGCCAGCGGGAGGAAGAACGCCTCCTCGAACGGGTAGGTGCGAAACATCCGGCGCCCGACGACCCGCAGCCCCAGGCCGACGACGGCCGGCTGGGAGGCGATGAACTCGGCCATCGGTACCTCACCGCGGAAGTAGTACATCGGATTGAGCAGCGAACTGCCGCCGGTCAACTCCAATGCATCGACATGGCCGTCGGATTCGATGAGACGTGCCGTCGGCAGGCTGTCGGTCAGCCAGAGGCCGCCCCGGACACCGTCGTCCATGTTGAATTTCGCGGTGACCGCCACGGAGTCACCGGCCCGGGCGCGTACCCGTTCGAGGACTCGGCGCGCCAGCTCGGCCCGCCGGACCGTGTCACCGCCGAAGCGGTCCCTGCGCTTGTTGAGGTTCGGGCTCATGAACGAGCTGAGCAGATAGCCGTGGCCGAGGTGCACTTCGATGGCGTCGAAGCCCGCATCGACGGCGTTGCGGGCCGCCTCGCCGAAGTCGTCGAGCACGCGGTCGAGTTGTCCGGTCGTGGCCGCTCGCACCAATCCCATTGCGGGCGCGCTGAACCGGGTCGACGGCGCCAGCGTCGGCATCCGGTTCGACCGGGTGTTCGCGACCAGACCTGCGTGACCGATCTGTGCGCACACCAACGCGTCGTGAGCGTGAACGGCATCGGTCAGGCGACGCAGCGCTGCGGCGCGTCGCGCGTCGCGCACCATGGTGTCGCGGTGCACGCGTCCGTCGGGTGAAACCGCGCAGTACGCGACCGTCGTCATCGCGGCGCCGCCGCAGGCCACCTCGGTATGGAATTCGACGAGCTCGTCGGTGACCTCACCGCGTGGCATCCGGCCCTCGAAGGTCGCCGCCTTGATGAAGCGGTTCTTCAGCGTCAGGGGGCCCAGCGCCATGGGGGTGAAGGCTGCCGTCGATTTCGATACCATTGGCACCGTAATATAGCAGCCTCGGGTCACGGGAGAGGGGAAACCATGCGGATCGCCGTCACCGGAGGAATCGGCTACGTCGGCGCCCACTGTGTGCGGGCGATGCTTGCCCGCGGCCACCGGGTGCGGCTGTTGGTCCCCCCGGACGCGCAGGACGCGGACGTGCCGGCGCGTCTCGCCGAGCTCGGCGAGGTGGAGGTGGTGCTCGGGGACGTCAGGGAGACCGCCGCGGTCGACCTCCTGCTCGGCGGCTGCGACGCGGTGCTGCACGCCGCAGGCGTGGTCGGCACCGACAAGCGCCGCAGCGAGCTGATGTGGCAGATCAACGCCTACGCGACGGAGTCGGTGCTGACCCGCGCGAGCGAGGCCGGGCTCGACCCGGTCGTGTCGGTGAGCAGCTACAGCGCGTTGTTCCCGCCTCCGGACGGTGTCATCGGACCGGATACTCCCACTGCGACCGGTCGCAGCCCCTATGCGCAGACCAAGGCCTACGCCGATCGCGCCGCGCGGCGACTGCAGAGCCGCGGCGCGCCCGTCGTCGTCACCTATCCCTCGAGCGTCGTGGGGCCCGCGTTTCACACCGCACCGGGCGTCACGGAGCGGGGCTGGGCGCCGATCGTGCGGTGGGGCGTCGCCCCCAGACTGCGTGGGGGTATGCAGATGATCGACGTCCGCGACGTCGCCGACGTGCATGCGGCGCTGATGACACCGGGCCGCGGGCCGCGGCGCTATGTCTGTGGCGGCACGCTGATCACCTTCGACGACATGATCGCCGCACTGGAGCGCGGCGCCGGGCGGCGCTTCAAGCGGATACCGCTGCCCCAGAATGTGTTTCGTGGCCTCAGCCGAATCAGCGAGGCGATGTCGGGCGTCGTCGACCTGGGGGACGGCCTGTCCTACGAGGCGGCGCTGCTGCTCACCGCGGCCACCCCCACCGACGACTCGGCCACGCTCGCGGACCTCGGCGTGGTCTGGCGCTCGCCGGTCGAGGCCATCGTCGCCTCACTCTCGACCCACCGCATCGCCGAGGATGCCGGCGATCCGGCGGTGTAGTTCGTCGGTGTCATCCTCGACAGCGACGGTGGTCAAGAAGAGGGCGGCGCCGGCAGCCATCGCGATGACGGCCCTGGCGTCGCGGTCCGCATCGGCCGAATCGGGAACTTCGGCGGTGAACAGCGCAACCGCCGGACCACTGAAATCGGCCCACAGCCGGCGACGCAAGTCCTGGTTCTCCGCCATCGCCAACAGGAGGCCGGGAGCCGCGGCCCGCACTTCCGGGCGCGCGAACAGCTGACGGCTGCCGCGGGCGACCCAGTCGACCCAGCCGAGCCGGTCGGTGTTGGCGAACGGAGCGAGATCCGGTGTCGCCCCGAGGATCGCGTGCAGCACCAGTTCGGCCTTGGACGACCAGCGGCGGTTCAGGCTCGAACGGCTGACACCCGACCGTGCAGCGATCAACCGCAGGCTGAGCTCGTCCCACCCGATCTCGACGAGCAGTTGACGCGTCACCGCGAAGACCCGCGTGTCGATCGATGCGTCGCGGGGGCGTCCTGCCGACTTGGCGTCGTCCACGTCAGCAATTGAACCTCAGGCCACCCGGCTAGCCCACTCGAGCGCTGTGCAGTCCATAGGGAACGGCGGCCACGATCGTGACGGAAAGCTCTGCACCGCTGGGCAGGCGGAAGGTGCGTTGCTCACCCGACCGTGCGCCGAGAACGGCGGCGCCCAACGGGGAGTTGATGGAGTAGACCTCCAGGTCGCCGTGCTCGGTGCCACGCACGCCGAGAAGGAATGTCTCGGTCTCGCCGGTGTCGTCGTAGCGGACCGTGACGACCATGCCCGGTTCGGCGATCCCGTCGTCCGGCGGATCCTCGCCCACGACAGCGTTGATCAGTAGGTCGTGGATCTGCTGGATGCGGGTCTGGCGCGCCCGCTGGATGGCGGTCGCGTTCTCGTCGGCAATGCCGTCGCCGGACGCTGTCGCGCACAACTGGCGCAGGGTGGCGAGTTCGTGTTGCAGCCGTGCGTGGGCATCCGGTGAGATCCAGGCGCGTTGTGTGCTTGTCATTACTTGCCTTCCATTGTTCGGTGGGACCCGATGCCCCTCGACGAGAGGGGTTGCCGTCAGGGGCGGGCCAGCCGGGCAGCTCCGCCCCTGACGACTCGCGGCGCCCGTGCGGGCGGGAGTCTGTGGCGGTTACGCGATCGCGCGGCGCAGCGGATCGAAAGGCTGCAGCGCTTCGGGTTGCTTGCCGGTGGTGATCTGCTCGGCCAGCAGGCGGCCGGTCACCGGACCATGGGCCAGGCCCCACATGCCGTGCCCTCCGGCGACATACACATTGCGTGCCATCTCCCCGACGAGCGCTCGGCCGTCGGTGGTGACGGGACGCGAACCGACCCAGATGTCGGTGCGCTCGGCCCACCGGACTCCGTCCAGGAGCGGGCCGGCCGATGCGGATCGCCCCGACCCGTTCGGCGAACACCGGATCGTGTGGCTCGCGGAACTCCATCGTGCCCGCCACGCGCAGGGCTCCGCGGTGGGGCGTACACGCCACCCGCACGTCGGGTAGGTAGATGGGCCCCGGAATCGAGCGGTCAACGGGAACGGTGAACGAGTAACCCCGCCCGGCTCGAACTGGCACCGAAACCCGGCGGCCTGCCAACCGTGACAACCACGCGCCGGTGGCGATGGCTGCCACATCGGCGGTCAGCGGTTCGCCGGCCGAGGGCTGCACCATCGCACCGTTGCCGTGACTGAAGACGCCCCGCACATCCTCAGTGAGCAGGGTGGCTCCCCGCCGTTCGACCGCGTCCCCCAGGGCCTGCACGAAACGGCCCGGATCGACGAACCGCTGGCCGTTGACGCTGATTCCCGCGGTGATCACCGGTGAGGCGAGCGGCACCTGTTCACGAAGGGCCTCACCGGAGTGCCCGGTGACGGAAAGGCTCTGCCCTGCCTCCTCGAGCGCGCGAAGCTCACGCATCATGGCCTCGGCGTCACCGGTGTCGCGGAACAGCGCGGTGATCGGGGTATCGGTCACGGGCGCGTCGACCCCGTTGCCGACGAGCACGTCGAAGGCCTCGACGCACTCCTCGTTGAGGGGCAGGTTGGCACGCACCGCGCGGTGCCACGACGACCGGCGGCAGTTGGCGGCGAATTGGGCGAGGAACAGCCACAGCGAACTGTCGGCGGTCAGCGGGATGTGCAGCGGGGCGTTGCGATCACGCAGCGCGCGCAGCCCGTGGCGCACCACCTTCGGCGAGTTCAGCGGCAGAGTCAGGGCCGGCGAGATCCATCCCGCGTTGCCCGAGGAGGCGCCGGCCGCCACGCCGCTGCGGTCCACCACCGTGACGTCGACACCACGCTCCTGCAGGAACCACGCCGTCGACAACCCGACGATGCCGGCGCCGACCACGACCGCAGACCGGGGTCCACCGCCGATACGCTCGTCGCCGACCATGAGTACACCTCCGCTGTTGACACCTGCACTGACAACCCCATGGTCGTGCGCCGGGTGGCGGGCGCGGTTGCCCTGGCGGAACAACTCGTGGCGGCGCCGTTGGGGCGATCCGACAACGGCGACAGGGCCGCCGCGGGTTCGGGACCTACCGGTCGGTGTCGCCGGCCGCGAGTTCGATCATCATCGCCAGCCGCTTCTGCGCATCGCCCAGTTGAAGGTCGGTGATCTCGCTCATCTTGCGCAGCCGGTACCTGACGGTGTTCTCGTGCACCCCCAGGCGCGTGCCCGCCTCGGCCGGGTCGCCCAGAGCCTCCAGCCAGGCCCTCAGCGTCGACACATAGTCGGTGTTGTTGGCGCGGTCGTGGCGTCGCAACTCGGCGACCGGTCCCCGGTCCGGGGTTCGGCCCGACTGCGCCGCTGTCCGAAGACGCTGCAGCAGGATCTCGTCCCACGACTCGTCGTAGGCGGGAGGCACGGCCGAGGCCTTGACTTCGTGTAGCGCCAGACACTCGTCGGCTTCCTGACGCGCCGCGGGCAGATCCGTTGCCATCGCTGGCTTGCTGATACCTGCCAATACTGTCACCTGATCGGGCAGAGCCGCTTGCAGGGCTGCGATCCATCGTCGGGCCGCGACCGGTTCCTCGCCGGGCAGTAACGTGTAGACCGTATTGCCCGCCAACGCGCTCCGGCCGGGGCGCGACCATCCGAAGCCGGTGGTCGCCCGCTCGAATGCCAGCAGCAGAGCCGCGTCACGGTCCGCACCGATCGACGCCTGGAGGGCGATGACCCGCATCATTTTGTGCGGCAGGCCGAGCCGACTCGCGGAGGCCGCGGCGTCGGCGCTGCCTTCGAGCAGTCGGATCACCAGTTCGGATTCGACCTGGCGTTCCAGATCCGCACTGGCCCGGGACCGCAAGAGGTGCAGGGCCACGGTGCGGGCGCCGTCGGCCAACGCCGTGCGCTCCGATCCGGTCAGCGGTCTCGCGCAGGACACCCACACCGATCCCATCAGTTCCCGCCCGGACCGCACGGCGACGACCATACGTCCGGCGAATCCCTGGTCGGGGTCCGAGTCGACGAACAGTGGCTCGTCGGATGCGGCAAGATGCGCGAAGACGCTGCGGGATTCGAAGAATGCGCGCAAGCGCTCCGGCGCCTGCCTGCCCATGATCGTCGCGACACGTGCCGGGTCGGCATTCTCTTGCATCGTGGAGTAGGCGAGCACCCTCGACAACGGGTCCTCGATGGTCACGGCGCCGCCGGTAGACTCGGCCAGACTGTCGGCGAGCGCGAAGAGATCCGTTGGCCCACGGCCTGATTCGGTCTCGCGACCTTCCAGCACCAACCCGTAGACGACTGCGGCGAGCTCGCTCCAGGACACCATTGAATCGACGGCCATCACGGCAACACCCTCGGCCATTCCCGCGAACGTCGTCCCATCCTCGCCGTCGCGAAGAAGTACCACCGCCGCACGCGCAGACACCGCCCACTGCAAGGCCTCGTCGACCGAGCGGGCTCCGATGGCCAGAAGCACGTCCCCGGTTACGGTGCGATCGGCGGTTACCTCATGCATGACGACGCTGCCCAGTTCTCTGGAACGGGGTATCGGGCAGAAACGCAAGCGGACGCCATAGCTTCCGAGCACGTTCACGAGCCGGTCTAGTGTGACCACACGCCGCGCCCGATACGTGCGAATGTTGTTGCGGCCATGACGGCTGCGTCGTGCCACACGGGGCTAGATACTCCCCGGCATTCCGGGCATGCCGCTACCCGTCGACGGCGCCATGGGCGGAGGAGGCGGCGCGGGTGGAGCCGATGGGAGGGCGTACGGGCCACCCTGGCATTCGAGTGCCCAGTGCATCGCCGCGCATCTCGGATCGTTCGGACCGGTGGGAGTGTCGGAGCCAGAGCTCTGGAGTGGAACGGGCGTACCGGAAGCTCCTGCGAATCCGGGCGCCGCGCTCGCCAGCGTCGCTGCAGCCATTACGAGGAGTGCTTCGGCGACAGCCAGTTTCGCGATCGCACTGCGGCCGCGCGAAGCCATCACCCGAGTCATCCACCACCCCTTACGTGCATAGCTCGCCACGAGCGTCGCCGCCATCGTCGCATGCCACGTCGGCGTACGGGCCTGAACAGAAGACGCAGAGACTCGCCTCACGATGCCCATCCCGGCCCATCCCGAGTTTTCAGAAGAACGCAGAGACCTCTGCGGCATGCGACCAGCGCGCCGCGCCTCGCAAGGGTTGCACTGCGGCCTTCAGGTCACGATCGATAGCCGGGATTGATCCGATCGAGTCGCCGCAAGAGACCGGGCCACGCGAGGCCACCACCCGCGCCTTTGAGCACGGCGGTCACGTTGTCTTTCACGCCGGAGAGGATCGACTTGTCCACCGAGACGAGCGCGCCGCGGCCGGACTGCGCGAGGAGTTGAATCTCGCAGGCACGCTGCAAGATGTACAGGTAGAGAAACGCATCGGCGATGGTCGGTCCCACGGTGAGAAGGCCGTGGTTTCGCAGGATGAGCGACGTCTTGTCACCGAGATCACCTACCAGCCGCGGCTTTTCGTCGTCGCGCAGCGCGATGCCCTCGTAGTCGTGGTACCCGAGAGAAGCGAGCGCGATGGTCGACTGCTGAGAGATGGGCAGGAGGCCCGATTCTTGAGCGGACACCGCGACTCCGGCGGGCGTGTGTACGTGGAGCACGCAGACGATGTCGGGACGCGCGGCGTGGACGGCGCTGTGGATCACAAAGCCCGCCGGGTTGATCGGGTGCGGCGAATCGCCCACCTTCTCCCCGTGCTGGTCGACCTTCACCAGGCTCGATGCGGTGATTTCGTCGAACAGCATCCCGTAGGGATTGATCAAGAAGTGGTGCTCGGGACCTGGCACCCGCGCGGAGATGTGGGTGAAGATCAAATCGTCCCAACCGAAATGTGCGACGAGGCGGTAGCACGCGGCCAGGTCGACCCGCAATGTCGACTCCTCGGACATGCGCGGAGCTTATCGGTATGAGAAGTCGACGACTCGCTTTCAGCCCGAACTTGTCAGCCGCGCCCGGGCCCATCCTCGCCATCGGGGAGAACCCCTACGGGCTGGCGACGACTCCGCGCAGCCCCTCGGCACCGAACAGCGGCTCGAGCATCGACGAGTAATCGGGGCCGCGGCGCACCAGCTGCCCGCCGTCGACGTTGATCACCTGACCGGTGATGAAGCTCGACGCGTCGCTGAGCAGGAACAGCGATGCGTTCGCGATGTCGGAGACCTCGCCGGGGCGCGGCAACGGCGTGCACGCCGCGTAGTCGGCGCTCAACTCGGGCGAACCCAGCACGGGCGCAACGAGTTCGGTACGGATCAGGCCCGGCCTGATGCAGTTCACCCGCACCCACGAGGCACCGAGTTCGTCGGCGGCCAACTGCATCATGTGGTCGATGCCCGCCTTGGATACGCCGTAGGCGCCGAACCATCGGTGCGTATTGCTCGCCGCGATGGACGAAATGCCGATGAACGATCCGCCACCGCCACGCACCATCTCCCGCGCGGAGTGCTTGAGCACGTACATGGTGCCGTTGATGTTCAGGTCGACGGTGCGCCGCCACAGCTCCGAGTCGATCTGCGTGATCGGCCCGATCGTCTCGCTGCCACCCGCGCAGTGCACGACGCCGTACAGCCGGCCGTTCCATGCGGTGGCCGCCTCAACGACCCGCGCCACCTCGTCCTCGTTCGTGACGTCGGCCGGCTCGTAGAGCACCGAGCCGGGGCCGCCCTGCGCCGTGATCTCGTCGGCGGCCGCGGACAGCTTGTCGGCGTTGCGCCCCACGAGCATCGCGTTGCCGCCGGCCGCCACCACCGCGGCGGCGACACCCTTGCCGATTCCGCTACCCCCACCGGTGACCAGTACCGTCCGACCCGCCAAGGACAACTCCACCGCAGACCCCTTCGCCATGTAACTAGAACAGGTTCTAGTTATACGTCACGGTTCGTCGCGGCGGGCCGGCTTCGGCGCGCCGAGCGTGCGCCAGTCGGGCACGTTCGGCGGCAGGCCGACCGGATACCGGTTCTCGTTGTGCGCCGCCCAGTGCGCATGCCCGAGCTCGTGGATGTGGAATGCGTGCCGCAGCGCCTCGGTGAAACCCATCGCGTCGGCCGCGGCGTTGACCGAGTCCTTGACCAGCAACGCCGCCATGGTCGGCCGCTCGGCGATACGGCGGGCGAACTCCAGCGTCTTGTCCTCGAGTTCGCCGCGCGGAAAGATCTTCGACACCATGCCGAGCCGGTAGGCCTCGTCGGCGTCGATCGAATCACCGGTCAGCAGAAGCTCTTTTGCCTTGCGAGCCCCGAATTCCCATGGGTGCGCGTAATACTCCACGCCGGGCATCCCCATCCGGACACCGACGACGTCGCTGAATTTCGCGTCATCCGCGGCAACTATCAAATCGCACGCCCAGATCAGCATCAGCCCCGCCGAGATGGCGTTGCCCTGCACCTGGGCGATGGTGATCTTGCGCAGATCGCGCCAGCGGCGGGTGTTCTCGAAGAAGAAGTGCCACTCCTGAAGGTACGTCCGCTCGGCGATGGCAGGCACGGTGGCGCCGTGCGAGCGGAACGTCGGGTGCTGTCCCGGCCCCGGCTGACGCTCCAGCATCGCCTCCTCCGAGCCGAGATCGTGCCCGGCGGAGAAGTTCTTGCCGCGCGCCGCCAGGATCACCACCCGGACGCGATCGTCGGCCTCGGCGCGGCCGAACGCCTCGTCCAACTGCACCAGCAGCGTTCTCGACTGCGCATTCTGCGCATTCGGACGGTTCAGCCAGATGCGCGCGATCTGCCCGTCGTCGAGCGTCTCGTACGTCACCTGTTGCGTCGCATCGCCTCCGGCAGCTGCGTCTGTCAGATCTGGGCTCGCCATCGCGGACCACCTCGCTCATGTCTATCCGGCATCCTGCACATTACGGTGCGGCTCAAAAGTGTCATGCAGCGGTGCCACAGCCGACTGACAGCTAACCAGGAGCCATCGTGGCGCTGCTTGCGCGAGCCTCGCTATCTGCCTGAACCGGAGTGCCCTCGGGGCGCGGACCGGCAGTCAACCGGTCGTCGGGACTAGCGCACAGCAAATCGAGAGAACAGCACACGGCGTCACAGCGGGTTCCGGTGCCCCGGATGGCCCTGGCGGGTGGGTTCCCAGCGGCGATCCTGACCGCACCCGTCGGCACTCCCGGAACTGGGTCCGAACTCGCTGTCACCGTCGCCGACGATTCCCGGAAAGCCCGATATGCCGGCGATCGACGGAATTCGGCTGCGGCGGCCGGTGTTCGGCGTCGTGCGTCGGCCCCGCCGAAGGGCAGCAGACTCAGACGCCTCTCTTGCAGCCGCACACGTCCATCGGCTCGAGCCCGTGATCCGAAGGCCCCCGGGGGTCGGAACCCGCCGGAACATCTGCAGATTCACAGGCATGCTCTCTAGAATCGCGGGATGACGAATTCCTCGTTCTCGCTGCGGCGACTTGTCCTGATCGGCGGCTTCTTCGTGGCGGCCGCCGCCGCCCCCGTGGCGGGCATCCACGCGACGCCCGCGCCGGGTTCCCCGGTGGCGCAAGGATGTCAATCAGGTGAAGAACAGGATCAATTCACCACGACCTGTATGCCCTTCCTGGTGCCGAATTCGCCTCCGCTGTTCACCACCACCGCAGCGAACCCGGATGTCCCGGAAATCGACGGCATTCCGTGCATCGGGCACAATTCGGGCGCCTGCCTGGGCTTGGCCGAGAACGAAGCCGCCGCCGGGCCGCCCGCACAGCCGCGCTCGACCATCAGCTCGAGCCCCTAGCCGCGCTCTCGGGGAACTGTCGGAAGCTGTGCAGAAAGCTGCCAGCTTCCCTAGAATCCTTGCCGACGACACGGTCAATAACTACAGAAAGCGTGACGATGGCGACCATGAAGTTCCCAGCACAACGACTCATTCTTGCCGGTGGCTTTGCGGTTGCGATCGCCGCCGCTCCGGTGATCGCGGTGTTCGCGGCGCCCACGCCCGACGTGGCACCGGTGGCCCAGGGCTGCACGGGCGGCGAAGAGCCGGATCCCTTCACCACCAACTGTGTGCCGCACACCGTCCCCAACTCCGGTTCGGTCTTCACGACACAACCCGGCAACCCGGACGTTCCCGAGGTGATGGGCATCCCCTGCATCGGCCACAACTCCGGCAGCTGCATCGGACTGGCCGAGGAGCAGCAGGCCATGACGGTGACGCCACCCCCGGCCCCAGTCTTCGGCGACGGCCGTAATCCATAGTCAGGGCCGGTGACCAGCGGCGACAGCGCCGTCGCCTAGAGTTGTCTCATGCCTGCGAAATCTGATCCCGCCGAACTCGGCGACGTCGAACCACTCGCCGACAGCACCGCACGCCAGGCGCGGCGCGTCGTCGCCGCCTACGCGAACGATGCCGACGAATGTCGGATCTTCCTCTCGATGCTCGGCATTGGACCGTCGAAACTCGAGGCGTAAGTGAGTCAGGGGGGCGGTCGGCAGGCCGGCTCCGGTGACGCCGACTTCGTGGTGGTCGCCAACCGGCTGCCGATCGACATGGAGCGGCTGCCCGACGGCAGCACCACCTGGAAGCGAAGCCCGGGCGGGTTGGTGACCGCCCTGGAGCCGCTACTGCGCCGTCGGCGGGGAGCTTGGATCGGCTGGCCGGGCGTGCCGGATGCGGGTGACGAGCCGATCGAGCAGGACGACATGCACCTGTGCCCGGTCAACCTCTCCGCCGACGAAGTCGCCGACTACTACGAGGGCTTCTCGAACGCCACGCTGTGGCCGCTGTACCACGACGTGATCGTCAAGCCCATTTACCACCGCCAGTGGTGGGACACCTACGTCGAGGTGAACCGGCGCTTCGCCGAGGCGACCGCGAAGAGTGCCGCACAGGGTGCGACGGTCTGGGTGCAGGACTATCAACTCCAATTGGTCCCGAAGATGCTGCGGATGCTGCGCCCGGACCTGACCATCGGCTTCTTCCTGCACATCCCGCTCCCACCGGTCGAACTGTTCATGCAGATGCCGTGGCGAACGGAGATCATCGAGGGCCTGCTCGGTGCCGATCTGGTCGGGTTCCACCTGCCGGGTGGTGCCCAGAACTTCCTGATCCTGGCGCGACGGCTGGTGGGCGCCAACACGTCTCGCGCGTCGATCGGCGTCCGGTCCCGCTTCGGTGAGGTCAATGTCGGCTTCCGCACCGTGAAGGTCGGCGCGTTTCCCATCTCCATCGACTCGACCGCTCTCGATCAGCAGTCCCGCTCACGCGCTATTCGTCAGCGCGCCAAGGAGATTCGCAGCGAACTGGGCAATCCACGCAAGATCCTGCTCGGTGTCGACCGGCTGGACTACACCAAGGGCATCGACGTCCGGCTCAAGGCCTTCTCCGAACTGCTCGACGAGAACCGGGTCAACCGCACCGACACCGTCTTCGTGCAATTGGCGACCCCGAGCCGTGAGCGCGTCGAGAGCTACAAGGAGATGCGCGAGGACATCGAGCGTCAGGTCGGCCACATCAACGGCGAGCACGCCGAAGTGGGCCACTCGATCGTGCACTACGTGCACCGGCCGGTCCCCCGCGAGGAGCTCATCGCGTTCTTCGTCGCTGCCGACGTGATGCTGGTGACGCCGCTGCGCGACGGCATGAACCTGGTCGCCAAGGAGTACGTGGCGTGCCGCAGCGATCTGGGCGGCGCGCTGGTGCTGAGCGAATTCACGGGCGCGGCGTGGGAATTACGACAGGCCTACCTCACCAACCCGCATCATCTCGACGGGGTCAAGGACGCCATCGAGGCGGCGCTGACGCAGTCACCGGAAGAGGGCAGGCGCCGGATGCGGGCGCTGCGCAGGCAGGTGCTGGCCCACGATGTCGACCGCTGGGCGCGGTCGTTCCTCGACGCGCTCTCGTCCACGCCGTCCGCCGAGCGGACAATCGAATCCGAGTCCGATCAGCCGGCTAGATCGGAGTGATGTACTGAATCAGCCACTTGCCGTCGATCCTCTGGTAGTCGACGCGCAACCGGCTGCCGTCGTAGACGGGCTTTTTCGACTCGTCGGTCACGGTGCGGTTCATGAAGACCATCACAGATGCTGAATTCCGTTGTGCCGTCATCACTCCGACGCCAACGACATTCGCCTGACTGACCAGCTGCCGCTCCCGCGCCTGCGGGATGATGTCCTTGGTCGCACGGCTCTCGAACTCCTGGCGGTAGTCCGGAGTCAGCAGCGGATAAACCTCGGTGAGGCTGCGCTCGACGGTCTGGTAGTCGTAGCCGAACACCTTCGGAATCTGCTGTTCCGCCAACGGTCCGAGCTCGTCGACCGCGGCCTGCTCGCCACGCTCCTCGACGCGATTCCAGTACAGCCAGCCGCCCACCCCGGCGAGCGCCACGAACGCGACCGCCAACAGCACCGACACCGTGCCGACGACACGACGCATCAGTTGCCCCCGTCGGGGTACTTGAGGTCGTAGCCCGTCATGTGGCCGTTGTCGTCCTCGTGCACGATGACCCTCAGCCGGTACGGCTGCGAGGGCTGGTTGTTGCCGTCCAGGTCGGTCACCGTCACGCGCGCCGACACCAGCACCGCGGCGTTCTTCGACACCTCGTCGATCTTCTCCAACGCCGCACCGTTGATCACCGCTTCGGCGCTGGCCTCTGTGCTTCGGAACAGAATCTTGAGGTTCTCGGTGTTTTCCCCCTCGGTCATCATCGCGCGTAACGGCCCGCTGGTGCTGTTGACGAAGCGGTCCACGCTGGCGTCGATGGTGTCCTGGTTGTAGCTGAACATGTTGACGACCAACTGTGTCGCGGTGTCGACGAAGCGCTGGTCACGCGTGCTGGCGGCGTCCGCATCGCGCTGTTGGACGACCATCACGGCGCTGACGGCGACCAGCACCGCGACCCCCACGACTGCCGCGGCCATGAACAGCGCCGCCACCAGCCTGCGGTTCGGCTGCCTGCGCGGTGGCGGCGCGGTCGGCTTGGCCACCCGGACCCGCGTCGTCGGCCCGTCGACGCGGACGGCGGCCGCCGTCTTCTCGCCGCTCGCAGGTCCGGCCGGGCGGGATGCACGCCGACGTCCATTGGGCCTCGGCGCTGTTGCCGTCGAAGCCGTGTCTTCCGTCATCACGCCTGCCTTGGAGCCAGCATCAGATCAACCCAGTTTTCTGCAGGCGCCAGTTTGTCAGTACCGGCCGCAAGTACGCCACTTCCGCCCTCGGGGTCGACGAACGTGCCGTTCTGGTCGTAGGTCGCGATGCTCGGCGCCATGCCGGTACCCGCAGCCATCGGCGCGGCCTCGGCGGGCAGCGGCGGCGGCGGTGCGACACCGGGCGGCGGCGGCGGTGCGGGGACGGGGCCCGCCGGAGGCGGCGGTGTCCTGCCGTACGGGGGCACGACCTGGTCCGGCGGCGAGAAGAACGGCCATGCAGGCGGCAGCGTCGGCTGGACCTCGTTCGGTGGCGTCGGCAGCGGGAACGGGGCATGCGGCGCCGGGCCCGGACCGGGCGGGACGCCAGGCGGCAGGTGTACCGCCGGAGCGCCGGGGTCGGGGTCCACCTGAGGTGGAATGTACGGAAACTTGTTGGGCGGCAGAATGTTTCGCCCATCCTCGGGCGTATCGTCCTCCATCACGTCCATCGGGGTGCCGAGCGGTACCGGCGGACCACGCCACGGGTTGTTTCCGATGGGGATATAACCGTTGGGATCACGACACAGCTGAATCGTCGGAGCCCTCTTGCCCGGGAACTCCTGGCACGGATAGTTGCGCGCGCCGCGCACCACGCTGGGATCGTTGTGCGGCACCTTGCAGTACAGGTCGGTCGGCAGTTCGCGCAGTGTCTCGTCGGCGGGTGAACGCATGTCGCTCGCCGGCACGAATCCGGTCAGGCATGGCGGCGGATCCTGCAGATGGATCTTGAAGTCGAGCTTGCCGCCCTCATCGGCGGGCAAACCGCCGCCCACGGTCAGCAGCGCGGCCATCAGCGCCGGGAACACCACCAGGGAGTGCTCCAAGGACTTGCGGTAGATGACGCCGATGCGCCCGAAGTTCGCCAGGTTGGCCGCGAGCACCGGGAAGGACGGCCGGATACCGCTGAACAACTCGTTCGCCTCGGCGGCGGTGCCCGGAACCGTCTGAAGCGTCGTGCGCAACTGCGGGTCGGCGTTGGCCACCTCGGTGGTGAGGCGAGCCAGCCCGTCGGCCAACGACCGGATGTCGTCGCCGCTGCGGATCTGCGCGTCGAGGAACGGCCCGACCTGATCGATGAGCTGTGTCGTCTGCCCGTAGTTGGCGTTCGCCTCATCCACCAGCAGCCGCGACGACTGGATCAACCTGGCCAGTTCCGGTCCGGATCCGTTGAACGCCTTGAAGGTTTCGCGCAACAGGTCCTGGATGCGGCTGTCGCCGACACTGCTGACCAGATCGTCGGCCTCCTGCAACAGGCCGGCGACATCCTGGCCGATCGCCGTGCGGTCGACGCCGATGTTGTCGCCGTCCCGCAGCGTCGCGCGCGACGGGTCCTCCGGCGGCACGAGGTCGATGTACTGCTCGCCCACGGCCGAGACGCTCTTCACGGTTGCGGTGACGTTCTGGGGCACCGGCGTCCCGCTGTTCAGCCGCATGTCGGCGATGACGCTGTCGTCATCGAGACCGACGGAGATCACCCTGCCGACGGTCACGCCGCGGTAGGTGACGTTCGCGTTCTCGTACAGGCCGCCGGCAGCGACGAAATTCGCGCTCACCTTGTAGGTGCCGATCCCGACGGCCGCGGGCAACTGCAGGTAGAAGATCGTGATCGCGCCGACGGTGAGCACGGTGACGATCGCGAAGATCGACAGCTGGAATCGGGTGAGCCGGGTCAGCATCTAGGGTCCCTCCCCGTGCTGCGTCGCCGTACCCGGCGGGATCTTGAACGGATCCGCGGCCTGTCCGGACAGATTCGCCAGCGAGCCGGTCATGAAGTCCGGCGGGGTGATGACTTCGTGCATGCGCTTCATGTTCGGGTCGAGGCCCCACGAGGTCGTGAAGACAGACTCGCCGACGCGGCGGATGGTGAGGTCGAATGTCGTGTAGACGTTGAGGTAGTCACCGCGGACCGCGTTCTTCAGGTACTTGTAGTGGAACGGGAACGTCGGCAGCAGCTCCAGGTCCTTGATGAAGTAGTCGGCATGGTCGTTGAATGCCTTGATCACCGGGAACAGGTCCTTGAAGTCCGCGGCGAAGTCGTCCTTGGTCTGCTCCAGGATCCGCGACGCCACGGTGGCGAAGCGCTGCAGCGCGCCGAATGCGTCGATGATGTTGGCGCGGTTGTCATTCAACACCTGCAAGGCGGCGGGCAGGCTGTCGAGCGTGCGGCCCAGCGAATCCCTGCTGCGCGCCAGCACACCCGCGAACCGGTTGAGTCCCTCCATCGCGGCGATGATGTCCGCCGTCTGCCGGTCGAGCGAGCTCGTCAGCTCGGCAAGCCTGGGGATCAGGTCAGTGAAGGTGCCCTGCCGCCCAGCGATCGCGTTGTAGGTCTCATCCGTGATGTCCTGTAGCGCACCGAGGTTACCCTTGTTCACCACTACGCCCAGCGAGGACAGCACCTCCTCGGTGGTCGGATAGCGACCAGTGCGGTCGAGCGGAATGTTGGAGCCGTTCTTGAGCTTCCCGATGCCGGGTTGATCGCCGGGCTCGGCCAACTCGATGTGCTGCGAGCCCAGAAGCGACGTCTGTGCCACCTTCGCGGTGGCGTTCTCCGGCAGGTCGACATTGCTGTCCAGGGACAGTTGCACCGCGGCGTAGAAGGTGCCGTCGGACCGCTGCACCGCCTCGATGCCCGAAACGCTGCCCACCGTGACGTCGTCGACCATCACCGGCGAGTTCTGCGGGAGCGTCGCCACATCGGGCAACTCGACGGTGATCTTGTACGCACCAGCGCCGTGGCCGGCCGTGCCCGGCATGTTGAGCGAGTTGAGCCCACCGAACGAACAGCCGGCCAGCAGCACCGCCAAGGTCGTCAGTGCGATCACCCTGCGGATCACGGCGCACCTCCGGACGGAAGAGGGGCAGGCATCGGCACCGGAGCCACCGGCGCGTTCGGGTCCGCGGGAGCGGGCGCTTCTGCGGGCAGGTTCTCGGCGGGACCACCGGCGTGCGACGTCTCCGCGGGCGCCGGGCCCGCGCCCGGCGCGGGCGGCACGATCAGCGAGCTGAGGTCCATATCGCCGGACAGCTGAGGCGGGGCGACGCCCGGGGCAGGCTGCCACTGCAGATACGGCACCGGCGTCTCCGCCTTGGCCTCGGTCTCCGGAGTGTCGTAGATGATCTGGCCCTTGTAAGCGGTGATGCTGTTGATCGGGTGGAACAGCAGCGGCGGGAAGTTCATCGCGATTCGCTTGAACACCGGCCCCATGCGCTGGCGGCAGATCTCGGTGCGCTTGTAGTTGTCGGGCGTCGGGGCGGCCTCGAATGCGCCACCACAGATGAACTGCACCGGGTTCGCGAAGTTCGGCAGCGTCAACAGACCACCGACGGTGCCCTGGGCCGGGTTGTAGATGTTGTAGAAGTTCGACAGGCCGTTGGGCGTGATGTGCAGGATCTGCTCGATGTCGTCGCTGCGCTCGGTCAAGATGCTGGTGAAATCCGCCAGCTTGGTGACCTGGTCGATCAGCGCCCCGTTGCTCTCGTTGAGGAAACCGCGCACGTCGGCCAGCGCCTGGTTCAGCGTGCCGAGCGTGTTGTCCAGATCGGCGCTGCTGTCGGCCAGCACCTGCGACACCGACGCGACGTGGTTGGAGAACTGCACGATCTGCTCGTTGCTGTTCGACAACGCGTTCACGAGGACTTGCAGGTTGCGGATGGTGCCGAACAGGTCGGTGCGCGAATCGCCGAGCCGGCCGGCGGTCCGCGAGAGCTCGCGCAGCGCCTGGCGGAACGAGTCGCCGTTGCCGTCGAAGGTGTCGGCGGCCTGGTTGACGAACGCGGTCAGCGGGCCCTGCATCGACCCCGGCTTGGGCCCGAGCTGCGCGCTCAGCTGCGTGAGCTGCTCCTTGACCTCGTCCCATTCGACCGGCACCGCGGTGCGGTCGAGCGCGATCTCGGCACCGTCGGCCATGGTCGCGCCGCCGGTGTAGGCGGGGGTGAGCTGAATGAACCGCGCGGCAACGAGATTCGGTGCGATGATGAGCGCCTTCGCGTCCGCGGGGACCCGGATGCCGTTGTCCAGCGTCATGGTCACCTTGACGTCGCTCGCCCGCGGGTCGATCGAATCGATCGTCCCCACGGGCACACCGACGATGCGGACCTCGTCCCCCGGATACAACCCCACCGCCGAGGTGAAGTACGCCGTCAACTTGCTGCCGGTCCGCGATGGCCACACCAGAAAGACGCCGACGACGAGGGTGATGACCAGCACGGCGATCAGCGCCGGCCGCAGCCAGCGACGGCGGTTCGGAGTCGAAGTCGGTTGCGTCATGGCGATTTCGGCCTAATGATCAGGCGCTCGGAAATGTAGCCGCGCAGATAATCGGCGAGGCTGTCCGGCAGCTTGCCGGGCTGGAAATAGAAGTCCAGCAGCACCTCTGCCAATGGGGCCGGCGGCAGGCCGTACAGGTTGATCTGGAAGCCGGGGCCCGAACCGACCACCTCGCCGAGTGCGGTGGCGTACGGCGGCAGCCGCTTGAGTGCCTCGCTGATGTGCTCGCGGCGTTCGAGTAGATTGTCCATCACCAGGTTCAGCTTCTCCAGTGCGGGCCTGAACTCTCGGCGGTTGTCGGCCACGAAGCCGGAAAGCTGTTCGGAGACATCGTCGATGCCGGCGATCAGGTTGCTCAGCGCCTGACGCCGTTCGTCGAGCGCGGCGAACAGCAGGTTGCCGTCGACGATCAGCTGGTTGACCTGACCGGCACGCTGGGCCAGTGTGTCGGAGACCCGCTTCGCATGTCCGAGAAGCTGTTCGAGCGCCTCGTCGCGTTTGTTCAGGCTGCGCGACAGGTTCGCCACGCCGTCCAGGGCACCGCGCAACTGCGGGGTCGCGTCACGCAGCGAGTCGGTCAGTGTCTGCAGCGCCTGCTCGAACCGCGGCTTGTCGAGCTCGCTGGCGTTCTGGCCGAGGTCCTGCAGGGCCGTGTTGAGGGTGTACGGAGTCGTGGTCCGGCCCAGGGGGATCACCGTCGCCTCCCCGCCACCCTGCGGGGTGACGGCAAGTGACTTCTCACCGAGCACCGTGTCGGTCTTGATCGCGACCATCGACTGGTCGCCGACCCTGACGTCACGGTCCACGGTAAAGGTCACCTTGGCGGTGTCACCGGCCAGTTCGACACCGGTCACCTTGCCGACGTTGATACCCGCCACGTTGACGTCGTTGCCGGGCGAGATACCGCCCGCATCGGTGAAGTACGCCTCGTACGGCTTGCCCTGCGGGAAGAAGGGCAGGCTGCTGTAGCCGAAGGACACCAGCACCAGGCAGACGATCAGGAAGATGCCGAAGATGCCGGTGCGCAACGGATTCGACTCTCCGGGCCTACCCGACATTGGGCGCGCACCTCCCCTTCGACGGATCCGGCGGACCACCCAGCGGAATCAGGATGTCGCTGCCCGCGGGTCCGTTGATCTTCATACGCGTCGAACAATAGAAGATGTTGAAGAACGAACCGTACGCACCAAGTGCGTTGAGCCGCAGGTAGTTCTCCGCGAGCGGCTCGATCACCTTGTTGACGTCGGCCTTACGCTCGTCGAGGCGCTGTGCGAGTGGGCGGACGTTCTCGATGACCCCCTGTATCGGCCTGCGCGACTGCTGCAGCATGTCGGTCAGGTCGTTCTCGGCCGACGCCAGCGGACCGATGGCGCCGGCGATGGGATCACGCCCTTCGGCGAGGCCGGTCACGAGCTTCTGGAGTTGGTCCACGCTGGCGTCGAACTGCGCGCCCTTCTCGTCGACCGTCGCCAGCACCGTGTTGAGATGGTTGATCACGTCGCCGATCAACTGGTCGCGGACCGCGAGGTTCTGAGTGAACGCGCTGGTGGTCGACAGCAGATTCGACAGCGCACCACCCTGACCCTGAAGCAGTTCGATGACCGCGTTGCTGACTTCGTTGACCTTCTGGCCGTCGAGCCCCTTGAGCACCGGCCGCAGCCCGCCGAGCAGCGCGTCGAGATCGAGCGCGGGCTGGGTGTTGTCCTTCGGCAGGGTGCTGCCGGGTGGCAGCTTGCGCAGCTCACCCGGCCCGGACGTGATCTCGAGATACCGGTCGCCCACGAGGTTCTCGTAGCGGACCACCGCCCGCGTCGAGGTGTACATCTCGTAGCGCTTGTCGATGTCGAAGGCCACGTCGACGGTGTTGTCCGGGTTGAGCTTCACGTCGTTCACGGTGCCGACGGGCACACCGGCGATCCGGACGTCCTGACCCGCCTTGAGCCGCGACGCGTCGGTGAAGGTCGCGTGATAGCCCTTCTCCGCCGTGAACCGGAACTCACCGAACACCACCACGAGCAGCACAGCGACCAGCACCATGGCCACCGTGAAGATGCCCACGTTGAGCAGCGTCCTGTCGCCCCGCATCAGAAGTCGTCCCTTTCCGCGAAGGCCCCGTTGAACAGCCACTGCAGCGTCGAGGGTGCGTCGAACTGCAACTCGGTGTTCGGCTGATACGGGACGTAGGCGTTGTCGGTCACGAGGAACGGTGTGCGGTACCAGGATCCGCCGAACTGCTTGCTCGGCACGTCCGGCAGACCGCGGCAGTTGGGACCGCCCGTCGCATTGACGATGGGCAGGCTCTCCGGATAGGTGTACGCCGGTGAACCGGGCAGGAAGTTGGACGCGACGAACAGGCCGGGCCGGATGCCGCCGATGACGGGAGCGAACCGGTCGACGGCCAGCGCGGTGCCCTTCAACAAGCAGCCGAACACCGGTGAATAGTCGCCCGCCACCTTCAGCGGCGCCCGCAACCGCTGGATCGCGGCGATGTAGTCGTTCTCCGCGGGCTCGAGCGTCTGGGTTCCGTTGTTGGCCAAGCCCGTGGCGGCCAACAGCGTCGCGTTGAGGTTGTCCTGCTCGTCGACGATCGTGTCGCTGATCGCGGGGGCGTTGTCGAAGATGCGCGCGAGATCCGGGCCTGCGTCACCGTAGATGTTGGCCACTACGGCGGTCTTGCGCAGATCCTCCTGCAACGTCGGCAGCTTCGGATTCAGTTGCTGCAGATAGTAATTGAGGCCGGCCAGCGTCGCGCCGAGGTCGTCGCCGTTACCGCGCAGCCCCTCGCCCAGCGCGCTCAGCGTGGCGTTCAGGTTGATCGGGTCGATCTTCTGCAGGACGTCCGAGAGGGTTTGGAACAGCGTGTTGACCTCGAGCTGGACATCCTTGGCCGCGACGGTGTCACCGGGCTCGAGCCGACCGCTCGGCTCCGCGGGCGGCAGGAACTCCACGGCCTTGGCGCCGAACACCGTCGTGCTGCCGATGCGCACCGTCGCGTTGGCCGGGATGTAGCGCATCTGGCTGCGGTCGATCGCCAGCGTCAGCTTGGCCTCGTCGCCGGCGTACTCGATCGCCTTCACCTCGCCGATCTGCACGCCGCGGTATTTGACCTTCGCGTCGCGATCCATCACCAGGCCCGCGCGCGGCGACGTCACGTTGACGGTGTCCACCGCGGTGAACGCCGCGGTGTACGACAGGTACGTGAACACGGTCGCGGCAATCAGAATCGCCACCAGGATCGCCGCGGCAATCCTCACGTGGCTGCGCTTCGCGTCTCCGTCTGCCATCGTCCTGCGCGCCTATCCGGAGAGGTTGAAGTTGCCGGACGCGCCGTACACGGCGAGTGAGATGAACAGGGTGATGGTCACGACGACGATCAGTGAGGTGCGCACCGCCTGGCCGACCGCGATACCGACGCCGACGGGGCCGCCCGACGCGGTGTAGCCGTAGTAGGTGTGCACCAGCATGACCGCGATCGACATGACGATGGCCTGCAGGAAGGACCACAACAGGTCCGTCGGCACCAGGAAGGTGTTGAAGTAGTGGTCGTAGAGCCCCGCGGACTGCTTGTTGACGAAGACCGTGGTGAACCGGGCCGCGAAGAACGCCGCGAGCACGGACAGGGAGTACAGCGGGATGATCGCGACCATGCCGGCCATCAGCCGCGTCGACACCAGATACGACACCGAGTGCACGGCCATCGCCTCGACGGCGTCGATCTCCTCGGCAACCCGCATCGCGCCGAGCTGCGCGGTGGTGCCCGCGCCGATGGTGGCGGCCAGGGCGATACCGGCGATGACCGGCGCGACGATGCGGACGTTGAGGAAGGCCGACAGGAAGCCGGTGAGTGCCTCGATTCCGATGTTGCCCAGCGACGAATAACCCTGCACGGCGATGACGCCGCCCGAGGCCAGGGTGAGGAACGCCGCAACGCCGACCGTGCCGCCGATCATCACCAGGGCGCCGGTGCCCATGGTCATCTCGGCGATGTTGCGGATGGTCTCCTTGCGGTACCGGGTCACCGCGTTGGGCAGGTAGCGAATCGTCTCGCCGTAGAACAACGCCTGTTCACCGACGGTGTCGACAGCCTTCGGCATGCCGCTGAAGAAGCGGCGGAAGCGGACCGTGACGTCGTAACTCATGATCGTCTGTACTTCGCGCGAGCGCTCATCACCGCACCAACACCCGGACGCCGATCGCCGTCATGATCACGTTGATCACGAACAGACAGATGAAGGCGTAGACGACGGTCTCGTTGACCGCGATGCCGACGCCCTTGGGGCCGCCTTTGACCGTCAGCCCGCGGTAGCAGCCCACCAGCCCGGCCACGACGCCGAACAGCAGGGCCTTGATCTCGGCCATGACGAGCTCGCCGAGCCCGGTCAGCACCGTCAGCCCGTTGATGAAGGCCCCGGGGTTGACGCCCTGCAGGAAGACGGAGAACACGTAGCCGCCGGAGAGGCCGATCAGGCAGACCAGGCCGTTGAGCATCAGCGCGACGAAGGTCGATGCCAGCACGCGGGGCACCACCAGCCGCTGAATCGGGTCGATGCCCAGCACGCGCATCGCGTCGATCTCTTCGCGGATGGTGCGGGCGCCGAGGTCGGCGCAGATCGCGGTGGCGCCGGCGCCGGCCACCACCAGCACGGTGACGACGGGCCCCAGCTGGGTGATGGTGCCGAACGCCGTGCCCGCGCCCGAGAGGTCGGCGGCGCCGATCTCGCGAAGGAGGATGTTGAGCGTGAACGCGACCAGCACGGTGAAGGGAATCGCGACCAGCAGCGTCGGGATCAGTGACACCCGCGCGATCATCCAGGTCTGGTCGAGGAACTCCCGGAACTGGAACGGGCGCCGAAAGGTTTTGGCGAAAGTGTCGAAGGACATTTCGACGAACCCGCCCACGGCCCGAGCCGGTGCCGCGAGCTGTTCGATCAACCTCGGCTCCATTCTCGGGGCGCGGAGTGTTCGGCGCGTGCGCTGTGGCGAAGAAGTGAAACTCGTTGCCGCGGCAGGCTTCCCACCCCTTGTCTAAGCGTTGCTCTTAGTGAGCCGGATCATACTAACTAGAACACGTTCGCAGTGTCAAAGAACTGTAAAAGTAGTCGGAATGGTGATCTTTGCGCTGGTCAGGACGGGTGTGATCTGGGCCATTCTAGAACGCGTTCTAGTACAACCCCCAGCTGACAACCCAGACTGCCAGTCTTGCTAGTCCATCAGTGCGGTGGCCGAGAAACACTTCTGTGGGTCACGGCCAGCAAAGTACTCGCGCAACGTCGTCGACAGGTCTGACGGATCCCAGGCGTCCGACTCGGCGTTGAATCGGGCCTCCGCGGTCGGCGCTGCCACCAACGTCACCGTTGGACCGTAGACGATGAACAGCTGTCCGTTAACCCCTTCCGACGCCGGTGAAGCCAGGAAGCGCACGAGATTGACGACGTGCTCGGGCGACAGCGGGTCGATCTGGCCGTCCGCGAGCTCCGGTGCCTCGCCGAACACGTCGGCGGTCATGGCGGTGCGGGCGCGCGGCGCGATGGCGTTGGCCCGCACACCGTACTTCTCCAGCGCGCGCGCCATGGTCAGCGTCAGCGCGGTGATGCCGGCCTTGGCGGCGCCGTAGTTGGCCTGGCCGACGGGCCCGACCAGGCCCGCCTCGGAGGACGTGTTGATGACGCGGCCGTACACCTGACCGTCGTTCTCCTTGGCCTTGGCGCGCCAGTAGGTCGCCGCGTTGCGGGTCAGCAGGAAGTGTCCTCGCAGGTGCACCGCGATCACGGCGTCCCAGTCCTCGTCGGACATGTTGAACAGCATCCGGTCCCGGGTGATGCCCGCGTTGTTGACGACGATGCTCAGCCCGCCGAGGCCGTCGGCCGTCTCGACGAGTTCGTCGGCCGTCGACCGCTCGCTGATGTCGCCGGCGACCGCGACGCCCTTGACGCCCGCCGCGGAGATCTCGTCGAGCACGTCGGACTTGTCGAGTGCGGCGGCGATGTCGTTGACCACGACGGTGGCGCCGGAGCGGGCGAGCCCGACGGCCTCCGCACGGCCCAGGCCCGCGGCCGCACCGGTTACCACCGCGACGCGTCCGTAAAGGTCGTTCGCGGAATCGTTAGACGTCAATTTATGAATACCTCTAGTCTCTGCGGATCAACGCTGCGCGAGGGCACTCGGCGATGGCCTGCTCGGCCAGGTCCTCCTGGTCGGCAGGCACCGGGTCGGCCTTCACAACGGCGTAGTCCTCGTCGTCGAGCTCGAACAGGTCGGGGGCGATTCCCACGCACACTGCGTTTCCCTCACAACGATCACGGTCAACCTCTACGCGCATCACAACCTCCTCGCGATCGGGTCCACCCCCGATGCCAGTCTGGCACCGGCCTGGACCCTCAGACTAGAACGTGTTACAACCGGGGGTGAACCCGGGCTGGACCACCGGTTGCAGCTCGAATGCTAGATCGTGCCCCTGGAGAAGTTAGGACAAGGCGATGCGGATCGGCTACACGCCAGAGCAGGACGAGTTGCGCCGCGAGCTGCGGGCCTACTTCACCAAGCTGATGACCCCCGAGCGGGCCGAGGCGCTGGCGTCGAACGACGGCGAGATGGGACGCGGCAACGTCTACCGCGAGACCGTCGCGCAGATGGGCAAGGACGGATGGCTGACGCTGTCCTGGCCCGAGGAGTTCGGCGGCCAGGCCCGCCCGCCGATGGACGGGCTGATCTTCAACGACGAGGCCGCGATCGCGAACGTTCCGGTGCCGTTCCTGACCATCAACAGTGTCGCCCCGACGATCATGGCGTTCGGCACCGAGGAACAGAAGAAGTTCTTCCTGCCCAAGATCGCCTCGGGCGACCTGCACTTCTCGATCGGCTACTCCGAGCCGGGTGCGGGCACCGACCTGGCGTCGCTGCGCACCACCGCGGTCCGCGACGGCGACGACTACGTGATCAACGGCCAGAAGATGTGGACGAGCCTGATCGCCTACGCCGACTACGTCTGGCTGGCCGCGCGCACCAACCCCGACGCCAAGAAGCACCGCGGCATCTCGATGCTGATCGTGCCCACCACCGCCGAGGGCTTCTCCTGGACGCCGGTGCACACCATGGCGGGCGTCGACACCAGCGCGACGTACTACCAGGACGTGCGCGTGCCGGTGACCAACCTGGTCGGCGAGGAGAACGCCGGCTGGAAGCTGGTCACCAACCAGCTCAACCACGAGCGGGTGGCACTGGTCTCGGCACAGCCGATCTTCATGGCGCTCAACGGGGTTCGCGAGTGGGCCCAGAACACCAAGGATGTGCACGGCAACCGGCTGATCGACTCGGAGTGGGTGCAGCTGAACCTGGCCCGGGTGCACGCCAAGGCCGAGGTGCTCAAGCTCATCAACTGGGAGCTCGCGTCCTCCGACGAGGCGTCGCCGTCGCCCGCGGACGCGTCGGCGGCCAAGGTGTACGGCACCGAACTGGCCACCGAGGCCTACCGACTGCTGATGGAGGTGCTCGGCACCGCCGCGACGCTGCGCCCCGATACCCCCGGCGCGCTGCTGCGCGGGCGTGTCGAGCGCATGCACCGCAGCTGCCTGATCCTGACGTTCGGTGGCGGCACCAACGAGATTCAGCGCGACATCATCGGCATGGTCGCGCTCGGCCTGCCCCGAGTGAACCGGTAAGGAATCGTCGACATGGATTTCAAGACAACCGAAGCGTCGGAGGATCTCGGCGGGCTGGTCCGCACCATCGCCGAGTCCGTCGTCACGCCGGAGCGCCAGCGCGAGCTCGACGGGCTCGAGCAACGTTTCGACCGCGAGTTGTGGGGCAAGCTGATCGAGGCCGACGTGCTGTCGGCAGCGGCGCCGGAAGCGTTGGGCGGCGGCGGATTCGGCGTGCTCGAGCAGGTCGCCGTGCTGGTCGCGCTCGGCCGGCAGCTCTCGGCGGTGCCGTACCTGGAGTCCGCCGTGCTCGGCGCAGGCGCGCTGGCCGAGTTCGGCGCGGAGCCGCTGCAGCAGCAGTGGGCGGTGCCCGCGGTGACGGGCGACAAGATCCTCACCGTGGCGCTCGACGGTGAGATGGGTCAGGGTCCGGTGCAGGCTCAGGCCGGCGGTGCGGGTTACCGGCTCACCGGCTCGCGCACCCAGGTCGCGTACGGTCCGGTGGCCGATGCGTTCCTGGTGCCGGCCGAGACCGACTCGGGCACCAAGGTTCTCCTCGTGGCGGCCGCGGACGCCGGTGTGACGGTGGAGTCGCTGGGCACGACGGGGCGCGGCAGCATCGGGCATCTCGAGCTGCAAGGTGTCGAGGTCGGTGCCGACCGCGTCGTCGGTGATGCCGATGCGCTCGCCTGGTTGACGGTGCGTGCGACATTGGGCCGCAGCGCCTTTCAGCTCGGCGTGCTGGAACGGGCGCTGGAGCTCACCGCGGAGTACGCCCGCGAGCGCGAACAGTTCGACCGGCCGATCGGAAGCTTTCAGGCCGTGTCGTCGCGGCTGGCCGACGGCTACATCGACGTCAAGGCGTTGCGCCTGACGCTGACCCAGGCGGCCTGGCGGCTCTCCGAGGACCTGTCCGCCGACGTCGACGTCAACACCGCGGCGTTCTGGGCCGCCGATGCCGGCCACCGCGTCGCTCACACCACGGTTCATGTGCACGGCGGCGTCGGCATCGACACCGACCATCCGGTGCACCGCTACTTCCTGGCGGCCAAGCAGACGGAGTTCGCGGTCGGCGGCGCCACCGGACAGTTGCTGCGCATCGGCCGGGAGCTGGCCGACACGCCCGTCTAGCCGTGGGCCTGCCCACCGTCGCGGACCTGCTGACGCCGCTGATCCACGTCGACGATCGCGGGGTGTACTTCACCGACGAGCCTCTCGGGCGAGGAGAAGACGACACCGTTTCGTTCACCTCGTGGCGTGAGCATCTTCGGCACGGCGCCGCCGTCGCCGCCGCCCTGCGGGCGCGACTCGATCCCGGGCGCCCGCCCCATGTCGGTGTGCTGCTGCAGAACACGCCGTTCTTCTCGGCGGTGCTCGTCGCCGCGGGGCTGACCGGCATCGTGCCGGTGGGGCTGAACCCGGTGCGTCGCGGCGCGGCGCTGCAGCGCGACGTCACGCATGCCGATTGCCAAGTCGTGCTGGCGGATTCGGCGTCTCTCGAAGTGGTCGGCGACATCGACCACGTCAACGTCGACTCGGCGGAGTGGGCGGCCGAGGTGGCGGCATTCGCCGACGAACCCGTCGTGGTGCGAGAGGCCGACCCCGGCGATCTGTTCATGCTGATCTACACGTCGGGCACCAGCGGTGATCCCAAGGCGGTCAAGTGCAGTCAGGGCAAAGTGGCGATCGCAGGCGTCACGATGACGCAACGCTTCTCGCTTGGCCCCGATGACGTCTGCTACGTCTCGATGCCGTTGTTCCACTCGAACGCGGTGCTGGTGGGCTGGTCGGTGGCACTGGCCTCGCGAAGCTCACTGGCGTTGCGGCGCAAGTTCTCCGCATCGCAGTTCCTGCCCGATGTGCGACGGTTCGGTGCGACGTATGCGAACTACGTCGGCAAGCCGCTGTCGTACGTGCTCGCCACCCCCGAGCGACCCGATGACGCCGACAACCCACTGCGCGCCGTCTACGGCAACGAGGGGGCGCCCGCGGACATCGAGCGGTTCGCTCAGCGGTTCGACACGGTGGTGATGGACGGATTCGGTTCCACCGAGGGTGGTATCGCGATCGCCCGCACGCCCGACACCCCGCCGGGCTCGCTCGGTCCGCTGCCGCCCGGCACGCAGATCGTCGACGTCGACACGGGTGAGCCGTGTCCGTCCGGGGTGACCGGCGAGTTGGTGAACGCCGCGGACGCAGGGCGTTTCGAGGGGTATTACAACGACCCGCAGGCCGATGCGGACCGCATGCGCGACGGCGTTTACCACAGCGGCGATCTGGCCTACCGCGACCAGAACGGCTATGCGTACTTCGCGGGCCGCCTCGGCGACTGGATGCGGGTGGACGGCGAGAACCTGGGCTCGGCGCCGATCGAGCGGGTGCTGCTGCGGCACCCCGACGTCGTCGAGGTGGCGGTGTACGGCATCCCGGCACCCGACGTCGGCGACCGCGTGATGGCGGCACTGACCTTGACCGAAGGCGCCGCGTTCGACCCGGACGAATTCCGCGAATTCCTCAGCGCGCAGGACGATCTCGGCCCGAAACAGTGGCCGTCTTTCGTCAGGATCAGCAGCGCGTTGCCGCGAACCGAGACGTTCAAGGTGATCAAGCGGCAGTTGCAGGCGGAGGGGACCGACTGTCCGGACCCGGTGTACGAGATCCGGCGCTAGCCTGGCCGTCGTGGGGTATCGCGAATTCGCCACGCCCGCGGCGTTGAACGGTCTGATCGAATGCGTGTGGGTGACCCAGGGGCCGCCGGGGCCCGTACGGGTGCTGCCGGACGGCTGCATGGACCTTATCCGCATGGATGGGCGCATCGTCGTGGCGGGCCCGGACACCGCCGCCTCGACGGCGATGCGCGGCCCAGAGGCGTTCGTCGGGTTGCGCTTTCGGCCCGGCGTTCTGCCGCGGTTACTCGGTACGCCCGCCTCCGCGCTCCGCGACGAACGGGTGCCACTGGCCGATGTGCGTCCGGTACCCGGGCACGTCCGGTCACTGATCGAGTTGACGGCCCGGATGGCCGCCGAAGAGCCACGACCCCGGACGGCACCGTGGCCCATGCCTTTACTCGACCTGGTGACCGCGAGGCTGGCCGCCGGAGCAACCGTGGACCGGGTGGCCGCAGAAGTCGGCTGGTCACGGCGCACGCTGCACCGTCAGTGCCTCGCGGTCTATGGATACGGTCCCGCGACCCTACGGCGCATTCTGCGGTTCCGCCGGGCAGCGCGATTGCTCAAAGCCGGTGTGCCGGTGGCCGACGTCGCGGCCAGGACCGGCTATGCGGATCAACCGCATCTGCACCGCGAGGTTCGCGCGCTGGCCGGAGTGCCCTCGACGGAGTTGCGTCAGGAAGCGAGCGGCGCGAAGAGGTCGACCCAGTTGCCGTCCGGGTCCGCGACGGTCGCGTAGCGCTGGCCCCACGGAGCGTCGTAAGGCGGCAGCGCGCCGGTGTGGCCGGCCGACGTCACCTTTTCGAAGAGCGCGTCCACGTCGGCCGGGGTACCGAGGCCCAGCGCCAGCGCCAGGCGGCTGTCGGAGGCCGGCGGCGGCGCCCACCCGGGATGCATGCCCGCGATGGTGTCCTCGACATCGAACGACAGGGTGTTGCCGCCCGGCAGGGAGAGGGCGACGTGCGGAGGCTCGCCGGGATCGGGTACCTGCAGTCCGAGGAGACGGTAGAAGGCCAGCGACCGATGCAGGTCGGCGGTGAAGATCTGGAAGACCGCGGATGTCGGGCGAATGTCCATGTCGCCGACATTAGGTCGCCTGCCCGACCGCTGTCGTGAACAGATCGGACAGGCGATCACGGTTTGCCAGGAAACTCCGATCGAGTAGAAGTACTCAGCCGCGCAAGCGGTGATCGTGAATTACGCTTCGCTAGGCAATTCTTGAGCAGACAGGAGTCAGGTTTATGAGATTTTCGGCGATCACGGGGGCGGCCACGATGGCCGCCGCACTCACGCTCGTACTGACGGGCTGTGGCTCGGACACCGAGTCCGAACCCACCACCTCCGCCTCGGAGACGGCCACCACCAGCTCGACGACGAGCGCGAAGGCGGCGCCCTCGACGGCCAAGGTCGCCCCGCGCGAAGAGGACGCCGCGGGTCCGAATCCGACCATTGCGAGCTACATCGCCGAGAACAACATTCAGGAGACTCCGGTCAGGCGCGGCGACCCCGGTGCGCCGACCATCGATCTCCCCTTCCCCGAGGGTTGGGAGGACGCGGGTGCGGACACCCCGGAATGGGCGTACGGCGCAATCGTCTACAACGGGCCGGAGGCGGCCGAGTACACACCGAGCATCGTCGCGATCGTCTCGAAGCTGACCGGCAACGTCGACCCGCAGGCCATCATCGACCTCGCTCCGGGCGAGCTGCAGAACCTGCCCGGCTGGAGCGCGATGAACGAGGGCGAAACGAGCACGCTCGGCGAGTACCCGGCCTACCAGTTGGGCGGCACCTGGGAATCCGAGGGACAGACGAAGCTCGTCGCGCAGAAGACGGTCGTGATCCCCGGACCCGACGGGGTCTACGTCCTGCAGCTGAACGCGGACGCTCTGGAGGACCAGGCGGACCTCGTCGGCCCCGCGACGATGGCGATCGATGAGGAGACCACGATCAGCTTCTAGCCTTAGGCGCACCGAGTGTTGGGTTGTGTCACGTTTTTTCGACTCGAGCGTGCGTCAACCCAACACTCGACGAGAAGCGAGGCCGTCCAACACCTCTGCCAAGTTCTCCGGACGGGACAGGAACGGCGAATGACTACCGGGCATCTCGACGATGTCGGCACCCAGGCGCTCTTGGGCGACCCGCCTCGACCAGTCGGGGTTGACCATCAGATCCTCCGCGCAGACGACGTAGGCCGACGCAACCGCAGGGAAATAGTCGAGAGCCCGCCGATCCGGTGATGGTACGGGGCGGGGTCGCGAAGTTTGCTAGCTTTCGCGGATCCCGTCGAGTCGGCGCGAGGCCTCCTCGAAGCCCTGCACCAGTTCGGCGATGATGTCGGCGACGGGGCGGATCTCGTTCATCCGGCCGACGATCTGGCCCACCGGCATGGCGACGGTGTCCGGGTTGTCGGACTCGTTCATCCGCTGATGGGCCTCGCTGACGAGGATGTTCTGCAGCGGCATCGGCAGTGGCTCAGGCGCATCCGGTGCGTCCCACGCCTCGGTCCATTTCGTCTTCAACAGCCGCGCCGGCTTGCCGGTGTAGATCCGGCGTCGCACGGTGTCGGCGGAGGTGGCCCGCAACAGGCCCTCCTGGATCGTCGAGACGCCGCCCGGCTTGCGGTGTCCGAGATCGTATTCGGCCGACGTGAGGAACGCCGACCCCATCCAGACGCCCTGCGCGCCGAGCGCCAGCGCGGCGGCCACCTGCCTGCCGGTGCCGATGCCGCCTGCAGCGAGCACCGGCGCCTTACCCTCCAGCGCGTCAACGATTTCCGGCCACAACACCATCGAGCCGATCTCGCCGGTGTGCCCGCCGGCCTCATGGCCCTGGGCCACCACGATGTCCACGCCGTTCTCGACGTGCCGCTGCGCGTGCTTGGCGCTGCCGGCCAGCGCCGCGACCGGCACGCCCGCCGCGTGCACCTGGTCGATGACGTCCCTCGGCGGCGATCCGAGCGCGTTGGCGATCAGCTTGATCGGATGTTTGAGCGCGACCTCGACGTGCGAGCGCGCCACCGAGTGCAGCCAGCCGAGCACGCCCTCGTTGCGATCCTCGTCCTCAGGCAGCGGCGGAACACCCAGATCGGCAAGGGTTTTGGCGACGAAGTCGCGGTGGCTCTGCGGGATCAACTTGTCGATGTCGACGGCCGTGCCCTCCTGCGGCACCTTGGCGGGCATCACGACGTCGACGCCGTAGGGCAAGCCGAAAGTGTTCTCGTCCATCCAGCACAGGACGTTCTCGAGGTCGTCGGCGTCGTTAAACCGCACACAGCCCAGCACGCCGAGGCCGCCGGCCTTGCTGACCGCCGCGGCGACCTTCTCCGACGGCGTGAAGACGAAGATCGGGTACTCGATTCCGAACCGGTCACACAGTTCGGTGTGCATCTTCATTTCTCCCGTCGCTTCGCTCGCCCCATCAGGATGACGTCCCCACGTGGTTGGCGTGAACGTCGTCGGCGGGCCGCTCCTCGGTGGTGTCCTTGGCCCAGCGGTAGTCGGGCTTGCCGGCCGGTGTCCGGTGGATCTCGTCGACCCACCACACCTTGCGCGGCACCTTGTATCCGGCGACCTCCTGACGGACGAACGAATCAAGCTCCGCGAGCGTGGGATTCGTGCCGGGACGGCGGTGCACGACGGCCGCCACGCACTGGCCGTAGCGCTCGTCGGGCACCCCGACGACCAATGCGTCGAACACGTCCGGGTGGCCCTTGAGGGCGGCCTCGACCTCCTCGGGGTAGATCTTCTCGCCACCGCTGTTGATCGACTGCGAACCACGGCCCAGCATCGTGACGCTGCCGTCGGCCTCCACCTCGGCGTAGTCACCCGGGATCGCGTAGCGGACACCGTTGAACGTTTTGAACGTCTCGGCGGTCTTCTTCTCGTCCTTGTAGTAGCCGACCGGGATGTTGCCCTTCTTGGCGATCATCCCGCGCACCCCGGAGCCCGGCTTGACCTCGTTGCCGTCCTCGTCGAGAACCACTGTGCGGTGATCGATCGTCACCCGCGGCCCACCGGTGTGCGATTGGCCCTTGGCCACGATGCTGGTGCCGCCGAAGCCCGTCTCCGAGGAACCGATCGAGTCGGTGATCACCCGGTTGGGCAACAGTTCGAGGAACTTCTCCTTGATGCTCGTCGAGAACAACGCGGCGGTGCTGGCCAGCAGGAACAGGCTCGACAAATCGGGCTCCTGGCCGGAGTCGTGCAGCTTGGTCAACGCATCCAGCAGCGGGCGGGCCATCGCGTCGCCGGTGAAGAACAGCAGGTTCACCTTGTACTTCTCGATCGTCTGCCACACCTCGTCGGCGTCGAACTCCGGTGCCAGCACGGTGGTTTGGCCCGAGAAGAGCGACATCCAGGTCGCCGACTGCGTGGCGCCGTGGATCATCGGCGGGATCGGGTAGCGGACCATCGGCGGATTCTCCGCGGCGGCCTTGGCCAGGTCGTACTCGTCCTTGACGAACTCGCCCGTCACAAAGTCTGTGCCACCGAACAACACTCGGTAGATGTCCTCGTGACGCCACATCACGCCCTTGGGGAATCCGGTGGTGCCGCCGGTGTAGAGCAGGTAGATGTCGTCCTCGCTGCGCGGACCGAAATCGCGCTCGGGCGAACCCTGCTCCAGGGCGGAGTAGAACTCGACTCCACCGTAGCGGCCGAACTCGTCGTCGCTGCCGTCCTCCACGACCAGGACGGTCGTCACGTTCGGCGTCTCCGGAAGCACGTTGGCCACCCGGTCGGCGTACCGGCGCTCGTGTACCAGCGCGACCATGTCCGAGTTGTCGAAGAGGTACTTGAGCTCGCCCTCGACGTAGCGGAAGTTGACGTTGACCAGGATCGCGCCGGCCTTGACGATGCCCAGCATCGCGATCACGATCTCGATGCGGTTGCGGCAGTACAGCCCGACCTTGTCGTCCTTCTTGACGCCCTGGTCGATGAGGTAGTGAGCCAGGCGGTTGGCCTTCTCCTCCAACTGGGCGTAGGTGAGTTGTTCGTCGCCGCAGATCAGGGCGACACGGTCTGGCACAGCGTCGATGGCGTGCTCGGCGAGATCGGCAATGTTCAGGGCCACGGGACCTAAACTAGAACGTGTTACATTTCCAGACAAGTCTGTGGCATCGACGCTGGAAGGCGGACACCTGTGAGCGACCCACAAAAAGGCCCCGACGCCCTCGTTGAGCAGCGCGGACACACCTTGATCCTGACGTTGAACCGGCCCGAGGCGCGCAATGCGCTTTCCACCGAGATGCTCTCGATCATGGTCGAGGCCTGGGACCGCGTCGACAACGATCCGGAGATCCGCTCGTGCATCCTGACCGGTGCCGGCGGCTACTTCTGCGCGGGCATGGACCTCAAGGCCGCGACCGCCAAGCCGCCGGGCGACTCGTTCAAGGACGGCAGCTACGACCCGTCGCGCATCGACGGCCTGCTCAAGGGCCGCCGGCTGACCAAGCCGCTGATCGCGGCCGTGGAGGGCCCCGCCATCGCCGGCGGCACCGAGATCCTGCAGGGCACCGACATCCGCATCGCGGGCGAGAGCGCCAAGTTCGGCATCTCCGAGGCGAAGTGGAGCCTGTATCCGATGGGCGGATCGGCGGTGCGCCTGGTGCGCCAGATCCCCTACACCATCGCCTGCGATCTGCTGCTGACCGGGCGCCACATCACCGCCGCCGAGGCCAAGGAGTACGGGCTGATCGGCTACGTCGTGCCGGACGGCACCGCGCTGGACAAGGCTCTGGAGATCGCCGAGCTGATCAACAACAACGGTCCGCTGGCGGTGCAGGCGATCCTGCGGTCGATCCACGAGACCGAGGGCCTGCACGAGAACGACGCCTTCAAGATCGACACGAAGATCGGCATCGAGGTCTTCCTGTCCGAGGACGCCAAGGAGGGGCCGCGGGCGTTCAAGGAGAAGCGGGCGCCGAACTTCACGATGAAGTAGCGGCTGTCACGCCGCGGGCGTAACGCCACGGCGCGAATTCAGCGGATCCCGCAATGGCGTTACATTCGGCGACCGCTCGCCGCGTCAGCCGACCGGCTTCGTCGGCGTGAAGACAACCGGCATCTTCTCCAGTCCGGACACGAAGTTCGCGGGGCGCAGCGGCAGTTCGGCGTCGGACGCGAGCCGCAGGTCGGGCAGCCGCTGCAACAGCTTGGTCTGCATGATCGACAGCTCGAGACGGGCCAACTGGTTGCCGAGGCAGAAGTGCGTGCCGAACCCGAACGCCAGGTGGTTGTTCGGATAGCGCTCGATATCGAAGAGCTCAGGGCTCTCGAACACCTTCTCGTCGAAGTTGGCCGACTCGAACAGCAGGATCATCTTCTCGCCCTCTTTGAGAGCGGTCCCGTGAAAGTCGTTGTCGCGCTTGACGGTTCGCGCCATGTTCTTCACCGGCGCCGTCCAGCGCAGCATTTCCTCGATGGCGTTGGGCAGCAGGTCGAGATCGTTGATCAGTCGCTGATGCTGATCCGGGTGCGCCAACAGCTGGCGGGTCCCGCCGGAGAGCGTATGACGGGTCGTCTCGTCGCCGCCGATGAGCAGCAGCAGCACCTCGGTGACGATCTGGTGGTCCTCGAGTTTCGACCCCTCGACCTCCGCATGCACCAACACGCTGACCAGATCGTCGGTCGGCGTGGTCTTGCGCTCCTCGATCATGCCGGTCATGTACTGGCTGTAGGCGGCGAACGCATCCATCGTCAGCTGGAACTGCTCGGGGTCCGCGGTGCTGCTCAACGCGCCGACGAGGTCGTCGGACCACTTGAGGAACATCTCGCGCTCCTCGGGCCGGACTCCGAGCATGTCGCCGATGACGGCCATCGGCAGGGGCGCGGCGATGTCCCAGACGAAGTCGCACTCGCCGCGCTCGCACACGTTGTCGATCAGCGTGTCGCACAGCGAACTGATCGACCCCTCAAGGTCTTTCACGCGCTTGCGGGTGAAGCCGGCATTGACCAGCTTGCGCCGCAACAGATGCTGCGGATCGTCCATCTCGATCATCATCTCGACGCCCGGCTGGTCCGGCCGGATGCCGCCGGCATTGGAGAACAGTTCGGGGTTGCGCTCGGCCTCGATCACCGCGGCATATGTGGCCGCGGCGGCCAAACCGTTGCGGTCACGGAACACCGGCTCGTGCTCGCGCATCCACTTGTAGACCGACCGCGAGTCGCCGGCGTAGAACGTGCCGTCGGTGAGGTCGACGTCGGGCCTAGTGAGTGTCATGAGATCTCCTGGGCGTCTGCGAACGACATCTCCACGTTGCCAGCCGAACTGGAGACCATCGCGCGTTTGGGGAAGCCTAGCGACGCGAGGTCCTTGGCGTAGGGATGTTCGCCGAGCCGGACCCGCGCACCGCCCAACCGGAAGCGCACGTCGGACAGCTTCATCTCCCCAACGGTCTTGCGCACCACACCGTCGCGGTACGAGTACGTCGGGTGGGCCTGCGGTTTGGAGGTGAACGCCGACGGCACCTTGAATCCCGGCGAGAAGTCCATGCCGACGGCGAACTGCCCGTCGATGGTCACGTCGAACCCGAAGGTGTGGCCGTCGCGAACGGTGAAGTCGGCCATCACCTTCGGATAGCCCCAGATCTTGGTGCCCGCCTCGAGCGTGAACGCCTGGTCGACGGGCAAGTGGTGGACGAAAGCGCCGGCGTCCTGCAGCGCCCGCGGGCCCGAGGCGGTCGACCCTGGCGGATTGACCATCACGTTGGTGCCGTACTCGTAGTACTGGCCGAGGTCTCCGTCGATGTAGTGCATCAGCATCAGGACGACGACCGCCCGTCCCGGCAGGAAGCGGCACACCTGCAGACCGCTGTAGTCGATCATTCGTTGGGCGGCGTCTGCATCCACCGAGAACATCGCCGTGTGTTGCTCTGCTTTGCGGATCTTCACCGGCATCGTCAAGACGGTGCCCGCGATGGTGTGCTGGCTCATCGCGCCAATCTAGAACGCGTTCTAGACAACTAGCAAGAAGTGTCTACCCCTGGGCGCCGCGAGCCGCGGTCCGGCGAGCGCGCAACGGTGTACGTTTTGCGGCCGCAAAACCGTACAAAGTTGAGCGCTCGGGCCCGATTGGCTCAGACCAGGCCGGCGAGGTCGCGGATCTGCTCCGGTGAGCGCGCGCCGACGACCATCATCGTCACGCCCGCGGCCTCCCACGCCTTGATCTGCTCCTGCACATAGGCGAGGTCGCCGACGATCGCCGAGTCGTCGACCAACTCGTCGGGGATGATCTTGGCCGCTCGCTCTTTGCCGTCCTCGCTGCCTGATCGGAACAGCTTGGTCACGTCGTCGACGACCTCGGCGTACCCCATGCGGCGGTAGACGTCGGCGTGGAAGTTGGTGTCCTCGGCGCCCATGCCGCCCATGTACAGCGCCAGGTGGGGCTTCATCAGCTCCATCACCCCGGCGCGGTCGTCGGTGACGATCACCTGGGCCGTCGCGCAGATCTCGAAATCCTCGCGGCTGCGGCGCGCGCCCGGGCGGGCGAAGCCCTCGTCGAGCCACTCGTTGTACATGTCGGCGATGCGCGGCGAGTAGAAGATCGGCAGCCAGCCGTCGCAGATCTCGGCGGCCAGCGCGACGTTCTTCGGGCCCTCCGCGCCCAGCATGATCGGGATATCGGCGCGCAACGGGTGGGTGATCGGCTTGAGGTTCTTACCCAGACCAGTGGTGCCCTCGCCGGTCAGCGGCAGCGGGTAGTGCGGGCCGCCGCTGCGCACCGGCGCCTCGCGCTTCCACACCTGGCGCAGGATGTCGACGTACTCGCGGGTGCGGGCCAGCGGCTTGGGGAACTTCTGCCCGTACCAGCCCTCGACGACCTGCGGTCCGGAGACGCCAAGCCCGAGGATGTGGCGCCCGCCGGAGAGGTGGTCGAGCGTCAGCGCCGCCATCGCACATGCGGTGGGGGTGCGGGCGGACAACTGGATCACCGAGGTGCCGAGCCGCATGCGCTTGGTCTCGCGGCCCCACCAGGCCAGCGGGGTGTAGGCGTCCGAGCCCCACGCCTCGGCGGTGAACACGGTGTCGAAGCCGGCGTCCTCCGCGGCGGCGACCAGTTCGGCGTGGTTTTCCGGCGGCTGCGCGCCCCAGTACCCCAGCTGCAAACCCAGCTTCATGAGATCGCCTCCAGACCCGTTCTTGAAACCATTCTTAGAACCTGTTCTACTCGATGCCGTGACCACCAGCCAAAGCAGCCCGGTGCAGATCGATCCCCATCAGCGGCCACTTTCGGCTCCGCTGAGGCTCTCATTCGACTACACCCGTTCAGTCGGACCACTCCTCGGCCAGTTCTTCACCGCCCTGCGCGAACGACGCATCCTCGGCGTGCGCGGTTCGGACGGGCGGGTGCTTGTGCCGCCCGCGGAGTTCGACCCCGTCACCTACGAGCGATTGACCGAGATCGTACCGGTGGCAGGCGTCGGGACCGTGGTGTCGTGGACCTGGCAGCCCACCCCGCTGGAGGGCCAGCCGCTGGACCGGCCGTTCGCGTGGGCGCTGATCAAGCTCGACGGAGCCGACACCCCGATGCTGCACGCGGTCGATGCGGGCTCGGCCGACGCGATCAGCGCCGGCACCCGGGTGCACGCGCACTGGGTCGACGAGCCGGTTGGCGCGATCATTGACATCGCCTACTTCGCGCTCGGCGAGCGGGCCGAACCGGAGGGCGAGCACGACGACCGTGACCCGGTGACCGTGCAGGTGACGCCGTCCTCGATCGAGATCCAGCACACCGCGTCGCTCCCGGAGACCGTGTTCCTCAGGGCCCTCGAGGAGGGCAAGCTGCTGGGTGCGCGGACGAAGAAGGGCCGCAACGGCCAGCCCGGCAAGGTGTACTTCCCTCCCAAGGAGGCCGACCCGGCCACCGGTCTGGAACTCGACGAGTTCATCGAGCTGCCGGACAAGGGCACGGTGACGACGTTCGCGGTCATCAACATCCCGTTCGCCGGGCAGCGCATCAAGCCGCCGTACGTCGCGGCCTACGTGCTGCTGGACGGCGCCGACATCCCGTTCCTGCACCTGGTCACCGAGATCGAGGCAGCCGAGGTGCGGATGGGCATGCGTGTCGAGGCGGTGTGGAAGCCCCGCGAGGAATGGGGCCTGGGCATCGACAACATCGACCACTTCCGGCCGACTGGTGAGCCCGACGCCGAGTACGACTCCTACAAGCACCACCTGTAAAGGGCAGCACATGACTGACTTGAGAGATGTGGCTGTCGTGGGCTTCGCGCACGCACCGCACGTTCGCCGCACCGACGGAACCACCAACGGCGTCGAGATGCTGATGCCGTGTTTTCACCAGCTCTACGAAGAGCTGGGCCTGCAGCAGACCGACATCGGTTTCTGGTGTTCGGGCTCCTCGGATTACCTTGCGGGCCGGGCATTCTCGTTCATCTCGGCGATCGACTCGATCGGCGCGGTGCCGCCGATCAACGAGAGCCACGTCGAGATGGACGCGGCATGGGCGCTGTACGAGGCCTACATCAAGCTGCTGACCGGCGAGGTCGACACCGCGCTGGTGTACGGCTTCGGCAAGTCGAGCGCGGGAATCCTGCGCCGCGTGCTGGCGCTGCAAACCGACCCGTACACCGTTGCGCCGCTGTGGCCGGACGCGGTGTCGATGGCTGGCCTGCAGGCCCGGTTCGGACTGGACGCAGGCAAGTGGACCGCCGAGCAGATGGCTCAGGTGGCGCTCGACTCGATGGCGGTCGCACAACGTACCGACAGCGAGAAAGCTCCGACTGCCTCAGACGAGGCGAAGTGCATCTCCGAGCTGCTGTCCCGGCCGTACTTCGCGGATCCGTTGCGACGGCACGACATCGCCCCGATCACCGACGGCGCGTCGGCCATCGTGCTGGCGGCGGGCGACCGGGCCCGCGAGCTGCGGGAGAACCCGGCGTGGATCACCGGCCTCGAGCACCGCATCGAGACCCCGGTGCTCGGGGCCCGCGACCTGACCACCTCGCCGTCGACGGAGGCGTCGGCGCAGGCGGCCACCGGCGGCGACACCGGATCCATCGACGTCGCCGAGATCTACGCGCCGTTCACCCACCAGCACCTGATTCTCACCGAGGCGATCGGCCTCGGCGAGAAGACGAAAATGAACCCGTCGGGCGGCACGCTCGCAGCCAACCCGATGTTCTCGGCGGGCTTGGAGCGCATCGGCTTCGCCGCGCAGCACATCTTCTCCGGCTCGGCGCAGCGGGTGTTGGCACATGCCACGAGCGGCCCTGCGCTGCAACAGAATCTGGTCGCAGTCCTGGAAGGGAAATAAGAGCATGGCAGGCCAACTAGCGGCGGTGCTGGGCACCGGGCAGACGAAGTACGTCGCCAAGCGCCAGGACGTGTCGATGAACGGCCTGGTGCGCGAGGCCATCGACAGGGCGCTGGCCGACTCGGGATCGACGATGGACGACATCGACGCGGTCGTCGTCGGCAAGGCGCCGGACTTCTTCGAGGGCGTGATGATGCCCGAGCTGTTCATGGCCGACGCCGTCGGCGCCACGAACAAGCCGCTGATCCGCGTGCACACCGCAGGTTCGGTCGGCGGATCCACCGGCGTGGTGGCAGCGAGCCTGGTGCAGTCGGGCAAGTACCGTCGCGTGCTGGCGATGGCGTGGGAGAAGCAGTCAGAGTCGAACGCCATGTGGGCGTTGAGCATTCCGGTGCCGTTCACCAAGCCGGTCGGCGCCGGCGCGGGCGGGTACTTCGCACCGCACATTCGCGCCTACATGCGCCGTTCGGGTGCACCCGACCACATCGGCGCGATGGTGGCGGTCAAGGATCGGATCAACGGCGCCAAGAACCCGCTGGCGCACCTGCACCAGCCCGACATCACGCTGGACAAGGTGATGGCCTCGCAGATGCTGTGGGACCCGATCCGCTTCGACGAGACCTGTCCCTCGTCCGACGGTGCGTGCGCGCTGGTGATAGGCAACGAAGAGATCGCCGACAAGCAGGTGGCCGAAGGGAATCCCGTCGCGTGGATCCACGCCACCTCGCTGCGCACCGAACCGCTGGCATACGCGGGCCGCGACCAGGTCAACCCGCAGGCGGGCCGCGACGCCGCCAAGGCGCTGTGGAAGGCCGCGGGCATCACCAGTCCGATCGACGAGATCGACGCCGCCGAGATCTACGTTCCGTTCTCCTGGTTCGAGCCGATGTGGCTGGAGAATCTCGGCTTCATGCCCGAGGGTGAGGGCTGGAAGCTGACCGAGGCCGGCGAAACCGCCATCGGCGGCAGGCTTCCGGTCAATCCGTCGGGCGGCGTGCTCTCGTCCAACCCGATCGGCGCGTCGGGCATGATCCGCTTCGCCGAGGCCGCGATCCAGGTGATGGGCAAGGCCGGTGACCACCAGGTGCCGAACGCCCGCAAGGCGCTCGGCCACGCCTACGGCGGCGGGTCGCAGTACTACTCCATGTGGGTGGTCAGTTCTGATAAGCCAGGGGACAAATCCGCATGATGCAGTACACGTGCAGCGTGGCGATGGGCCCGGTCGAGGAGCTCATCGAGATCGCCCGCACCGCGGAGGAAGTCGGCTTCGACTCGATCGCGCTGCCGGACTCGCTGTTCTACATGGAGAAGCAGTCGGCCGACTATCCGTACACGCCGGACGGCTCGCGCATGTGGAACGCCGAGACCCCGTGGGTCGACCCGTTGATCGCCGCAGGCGCGATGGGCGCGGTCACGTCGACCCTGCGCTTCTACACCAACGTGATGAAGCTGGGCTCACGCAACCCGCTGCTGCTGGCGCGCCAAGTCGGCTCGGTAGCCAACCTGACCAACAACCGGTTCGGGTTCGGTGTCGGGATCGGGTGGGCGCCCGAGGAATTCGAGTGGTGCGGCCAGCCGTACGCCAAGCGCGGCAAGCGCGTCGACGAGATGATCGAGGTGATCAAACTCGTGCTCTCCGGAGGCATGGTCGAGTTCCACGGTGAGTTCTACGACTTCGACAAGCTGCAGATGAGCCCGGCGCCGAGCGAGCCGGTTCCGTTCTACGTCGGCGGTCACACCGAGGTGGCGCTGAAGCGCGCGGCGCGTGTCGGCGACGGTTGGACCAGCGCGATGATGACCGGCGAGCAGTTGGCCGAGACCATCGGCAGGATCAAGTCGTTGTTGGCCGAATACGGCCGCGCCGACGTACCTTTCGAGTATCAGGCCGTGTGCATCGACAAGTTCGGCGTCGATGGGCACCGCGAGCTCGCCGAGGCCGGCGTCACCGACAACATCGTCATCCCGTGGGTCTTCGAGGGGCTGGGCTTCGATGCGGCACTGGAGAAGAAGAAGGATGCGATGAAGCGGTTCGCCGACACCTACATCCACTCCGGCTGGCAGGAGTGACAGTCACCGATCCCCAGGCCCCGGTGCATCTGGCGGGCAGGCGTTCCCGTGAGGCGGCGATCGCTCACGACAAGCAGGCCTGGCTGGACAACTTCGCCGACGACGCGGTCGTGGAGGACCCGATCGGCCCGTCGCACTTCGATCCCGAAGGCAAGGGGCATCGCGGCAAGGAGGCCATCGCCGCCTTCTACGACAAGGCGATCGCGCCGAGCGACCTGACCTTCAACTTCACCCAGACCTACCAGTGCGGCAACGAGGAAGCCAACGTCGGCAACATCGTCATCCGGGCCGCCGGTTACGAGGTTACCGCCGAGGGCGTGTTCACCTATCGCGTCAACGACGAGGGCAAGATCGTCGCGCTGCGGGCATACTGGGAACTCGACCGTGCGACCGCCAGCGCGCGAAAGCTCTAACGGGACAGACGATCAGCCGCGGCGGTGGTGAGGTTCAGCGTCATCCGCTTGGCACGCATGCTCACGTCATGAAGTAGGTTCCGTCCGCGCGACGCGATGATCGGCTCGACCGCGATCCGGTCGCCCACCCGGACGGTTCCGGCGCGACCGACGGTGCAGTAGACCCCCAGGCATCGCTGCGCACGGGCGGCCACGGCGCGGGTGACCCGGCGATCGACTTCGAGCCCGGGCTGCGCGCGGCTGGGCACGACGCAGCGGACTGTCTGCGACATCACCTTGAGGTTGACGTCCCCCAGCGTGACCTGCGCACCCACCCATTGCGACTCGGGAAGTTCGGCATCCGAATTACTCACCGCCACAAGCACGTTGGGCCGAAAGCGGCGCACATCGAGTTCATCGCCGACTTCCGCACCGATGGTCGCCAAGCTGGTCGTGGTCATGACATGGACCGGAGCGAGGTCGACGAACATTCCGGGCGGAGTCGAGTAACGACCCAGCTTGATCAGATCCGCCATGGGAAACAGTGCGAAATCGGGCAGACTCTCTCCATCCGCGATTCCGAAGTCGGCGCGCACCGAGGCGGTAGAGACGGCATCCTTCTGCCTGTTGAGGTTCATGCGGTGCAGGCTGGTGTCGTCAGCGGGCGGCAGCGCGGTCAGCCGGACCTCGCGGCCGGCCAGTTCGGAGAGCTTCGCGTGCACCTCGGCATCAGCGCTCGACAGAACTGTGCCGTCGGGAAAGGTGATCTCGATCTCGGGGACGCGGCCCGGTCCCGCGTCGGGTGAAAGCGGTCCCACGTAGCGGGCCGTAGCAGTCAGCAACGCGGGGATGCGACGCGCCGACGCGGTGATGTCCTTTTCGAGATCGCGGACCGCCCAGAGTCGGTCGCCGAGCACACCGCGCGGACCGATCTCGGTCTGGTCCACCTTCACCCCGCCCAGCGATTTCACGGGGAAGCGCCATAGTTCGGCGACCGTTCCGCTGCTCATGCGCTCACGGTACGGCGCGCTAGTCGGGAATTGGCTGCAATCCCGTCATATAGCGGCGGGCCAGGTCCTGGTAGGCGCCGGGGTTCGTGTTGACCCAGACCTCGGCGCCGGTGCCCGCGATGGGGCCGCGCACCTTCGCGGGCGCGCCGGTCACCAGCACCTCGTCGGGGATCTTCGTGCCGCCCACGACCAGCGAATGGGCGGCGATCATGGTGCGGGCCCCGATGACGGCGCCGTCGAGCACGGTGCAGTGGTTGGCGAGCACGGCCTGTGCGCCGATGTGCACGCCGTGCACGACGCAGCCGTGCGCGACGGTGGCGCCGGGCCCGACGTCGACGGGGATGCCGGGCGGGGCGTGCAGGATGCAGCAGTCCTGGACGTTGGCTCCCTCGCGGACGACGATCGGGGCGAAGTCGGCCCGCAGCACGGCGTTGAACCACACGGAGGCGCCGGCCTCGACGTGCACATCCCCGACCAGCGTGGCGGTGGGCGCGACGAACGCGGCCGGATCGACGGTCGGTGTGCGGCCCTCGAAGGAGTACAACGGCATTGTCTGGTTATACAGCAGTTGGCTAACGATGAGCGCTTGCGCGAAGAGGCGAATTACCTGCTTTGATTGCGCGTCGAGAGGGAAAAACTGTAACGTGTTCTAGTTAGAGGACACAGAACGGGAGGCCCACCGTGACTACGGACGCGGGAATTCGCGAGATCGACACCGGCGCGCTGCCCGACCGGTACGCACGCGGCTGGCATTGCCTCGGGCCCGTGAAGGATTACCTGGACGGTAAACCGCACGGCGTGGAGATCTTCGGCACCATGCTGGTGGTGTTCGCCGACTCGCACGGCGACATCAAGATTCTCGACGGCTACTGCCGCCACATGGGTGGCAACCTGACCCAGGGCACCATCAAGGGCGACGAGGTGGCCTGCCCCTTCCACGACTGGCGCTGGGGCGGCGACGGCAAGTGCAAGCTGGTGCCCTACGCCAAGCGCACGCCGCGCCTGGCCCGCACCCGCGCCTGGGCAACCGACGTGCGCGGCGGTCTGCTGTTCGTCTGGCACGACCCCGAGGGCAACCCGCCGCCGCCCGAGGTCCGGATCCCCGAGATCCCGGAGTTCGAGAGCGGCGAGTGGACCGACTGGCGCTGGAACACGATGCTCATCGAGGGCAGCAACTGCCGCGAGATCATCGACAACGTCACCGACATGGCCCACTTCTTCTACATCCACTACGGGCTGCCGACGTACTTCAAGAACGTGTTCGAAGGCCACATCGCCAGCCAGTACCTGCACAACGTCGGCCGGCCCGACATCAGCGACATGGGCACCAGCTACGGCGAGGCGCATCTGGACTCCGAGGCCAGCTATTTCGGGCCGTCGTTCATGATCAACTGGCTGCACAACAACTACGGCGGCTACAAGGCCGAGTCGATTCTGATCAACTGCCACTACCCCGTCACGCAGGACTCGTTCGTGCTGCAGTGGGGTGTCATCGTCGAGAAGCCGAAGGGCCTCGACGAGAAGACCACCGAGCGGCTTGCCGAGGTGTTCACCGACGGGGTCAGCAAGGGTTTCCTGCAGGACGTCGAGATCTGGAAGCACAAGACCCGCATCGACAATCCGCTGCTCGTCGAGGAGGACGGCGCGGTCTACCAGATGCGGCGCTGGTATCAGCAGTTCTACGTCGACGTCGCCGACGTGACGCCGGACATGACCGACCGCTTCGAGATGGAGGTCGACACCACGGCCGCCAACGAGAAATGGAACGTCGAGGTCGAGGAGAACCTCAAGCGGCAAGCGTCGGAAAAGGACGAGGAGAAGGACACCGCCGAGCACGCCCAGTCATGACACAGCGCAAGGATGCACCCGACGTCGACCGGTTGGCCCGGGCGATGTTGATGCTGCACGGCGCACATGACGACGACGACCACGCACATACCGGCGGCGACACCACCACCGGAACATGGTCGAAAGCAAGGGCTTTCGGCACCGAACGTGCGGCGGCCCTTCACGAAGCCACCCAGCGGGACCGCGACCGCTACCTGACCTCCGGCCTGGTGTCGGTCGACTGCCGGTTCTGCCACGTGTCCGTCGACGTGAAGAAGCTCGGACCGGCCCATACGTCGGTGCAGTGGAACAGCGAGGCGTCGCGGCGCTGCGCCTACTTTAACGAGATCCGCGCGACCGGCGGCGATCCGGCGCGCGCGAAGGCCTGCCCGAAGCTCGCCGACAGCATCAAACACGCCGTCGCCGAAGGATGTCTCGAGGAACCTTCCTCGGCCCCTCCTCCCGGCGACGGCTGACCGTCCAGGGTCACCGAATCGTGAACTGCCGCCTCGCATGGGTCGTGTTCGCGTTGGTGGTGACGGGCTGCGCGCGGGTGGTCGACGGGCCGCCGCCGAAGGCGCAACCGCCGGTGGCGCCGATCACCGCGGGACAGGCCGTCGACCTTCTGAGCCCGGACGTCATCGGCGAGGACGGCAACCTCTTCGTCACCGTCGAACCCGAGCAGTGCGCGGGAGTGGCCCGCGAAGTGGACCCGCCGTTCATCTCCGACCATGCCCCGGCCGCCACCGACGGTGGCCACTGGCGCGGCGAGTACGACGGTCGGGAAATGTACGTCGAGGAGATGGTCGGCGTCTACCGCGCAGACTTCGACGCCCAGGACGCGTTGGCTCACGCCCGCCAATCCATCGAATCCTGCCGCGGCACGCCGTTTTCGGTGCGGAGCATGGCCGAGCGGAAGTACCTCTTCGAGCTCCTGCCACCTGTGGAATCGGGCTCCCCCGACATCGTGCTGTGGTCGTTCAGGGGCGACGACTGGGCGTGCGACAGCGCCTACGTCGCCGCTCACAACGCGGCGATCGAGATCTCCACATGCGGGCCCGCCAACGGCTACGACGTCGACAAGCTCGCGCCAGACGCGCTCAAACGCATTCAGGCGCTGGCCAACACGACGGCCTGAGGGTCACAGGTCTTTGAAGCGCTCCTTGACCTGCTCGTCGGTCAAGCCGTAGTCGGCAAGCGAGTAGGTGTGCTTGGGCGCGCGCGGGCCCAGCTTGCTCTCCTCGTGGCTGCGCTCCATCGCGAGTCGGGCCCCGTCGGTGAAGTCGATGCCGAAGTGCCGGTACACGTTCTCGACCATGGCGACCGGGTTCTTCACGAACTCGAAGTAGTCCAGGTCGTAGAACTGCGCCGGATCATGCTCGGCGCGAACCCGATTGAACAGTTCCAGCCCCCGTGACCAGGTCTCCATCGCATCGTGCCCGATGACCTCACCGGTGAAGCGGTTCGACCAGCCCGCCGTGGTGTGCTGAGCCAGCGAGCACATCGACGCCATGATGGTCTCGACCGGGCGGTGGCACTGGATCACCAACGCGTCCGGGTAGGTGCGCAACAGCGCGTCGAGCGCGAACAAGTGGCTGGGGTTCTTGAGCACCCAACGCTTCTCGGCTTCGTTGAGTCCGATCAGCTGCAGATTCTTGCGGTGCCGCTGATAGGGCTTCGTCCAGTCCTGCTGCGCCAGCCACTGCGCATACGTCGGGATGTGGGCCAGCGTCTCGTAGGACACCGAGTGCAACGACTGTCGCAGCAGTTGCCAGCACTCCTCCACCTCGTCGGCGGTCATGTAGTGCAGGCCGGTGTAGTCCGGGTTCTCCTCGTGGGCCTTCTTGAACCGGGCGTCGAGCTCACTGAAAACCGGGTTGTCGGGCCAGGTTTCGCGCGGCGGGCGCGGCTGCGGGAACTCCGCCAACCACAACTCGAGGCCCTGGTGGCGCGGGTCGGCGGCCAGCAATCGGTGGATGGCGGTGGTGCCGGTGCGAGGCAGGCCCGTGACGAAGATCGGCTTCTCGATCGCCACGTCGGCATGCTGGGGATACTGCTTGAACGCCGCCTCGCTGACCAGCCTCGCCACCAACGCGTTGCGCACAAAGAACCGTTGCATCTTGCTGCCGAACTCGGTGAGGTCGGCGTCCGTGCGGTAGGCGTCCAGCAGCACGGCGAGCGCCTCGCGGTAGTTGTCGTCGTCGCTGCCGAAGTCGTCCAGCCCGCACGCCTTGGTGGCCGAGGCGTGCAGGTCCTCGACGGTGCCGACGTCGGTGCGGGCCGTCACGCCTTGTACTCCCCGCAGTTGACGTCCAGGGCCTGTCCGGTGATACCGCTCGACAGGTCGCTGGCCATGAACAGGATCGCCGAGGCCACCTCGTCCTCGGTGGGCAACCGCTTGAGATCCGATGCCGCGGCCGTGGCCCGGTAGATCTCGTCGACCGTCGTACCGTACTTGCCGGCCTGGTGCTTGAAGTAACTCTCCAGTGTGCCGCCCCAGATATAGCCGGGCAGAACCGAATTGACGCGGATGCCCTGCTCACCCAGCTCGGTGGCTAACGACTGCGACATCGCCAACAACGCGGACTTGGCCATCTTGTAGGCGCCGTACTTGGCTTGCGAGTGGCGCACCACCATCGAGTTGACGTTGACCACCGACCCGTTGGCCTCGGCGAGCGCGGGCGTGAAGCCCTGGATCAACCGCAGCGCGCCGAACACGGTCAGCTCGATCGCGTCGCGCATGTGCTCGAACGTGGTGTCGGCCAACGGCTTCATCGACGGCACCCGGAATGCGTTGTTGATCAGCACGTCGACGCGGCCGTACGCCTTCATCGTTTCCTCGACGAGGTTGCCGACCTGAGCCCCGTCGGTGATGTCGGTGCCGATCGAGACGGCGCGCCTGCCGAGGTCGGTCACCTGCTTGGCAACGTCCTCCAACCGTTCGACGGTGCGGGCGGCGAGCACCAGATCGGCCCCGTCCTGGGCGCATCTCCGCGCAAGCGTCGTGCCCAGCGCGGGTCCGACGCCGCTGATCACGACGACCTTGCCGTCGAGCAGTCCACCCATGGTCAGCCCACCATCCTGTCTTGAATCTGCTTCTGTCGCAGTGTGATCCGCGCCCGCCAGTCTTCATCGGAGATCTTGTTCGATGCGTAGTGCGGAAGCGCGGCGGCGACCTTGTCGATGTCGACGACCTCGACCGTCGGCCCGTCGGCTTCGGTCAGCTCGCGCGACAACCGCTGCCAGCGGAACTGCAGGTAACCCTTGCGGTGACCGAGCGTCTCGCACCAGTTCGTCACACCGGGATTGGCGTCGGACACCACGATGCGGATCATGCCGTCCGGATCGGCCTGCGCCTGAGTGCCGTTGAGCGACGTCTGGTGGTTGATGTAGTCCAGCGAGATGTACCAGAGGCTGCCCAATTGGAACCCGACGTACGGCGCGTCGCTGACCGGCACGGTGATGATCATCGCCTGATCGGACCTCAGGTCGAAGTGCCCGACCGACGAGTACTGAGTGGCCAGCCCGCCGGGGGTGAGCCGCGGCGCCACCATGGTGTTGACCGGCAGGTTGTTGTAGAACCACTGGGGAAATTGCAGCCACGTCCTGACCCGCTGCACCAGTTGCTTTCCGGCGACGGCGTAGCGCTTCTCGATGAGTTCGCGCGTCGGCGGCGGCGGTGCGGTGCCCGCGGTGTCGGTGCGCGCGATGCTGATGTAGCCGCGCTGCGCCGACCAGTCGTTGTAGACCTCGCGAACCAGCAACTGCGAGGGGCTGTTCGGGGTGACCCGCCATTCGAACGTGCCGTCGTCGGCGATGTCGAGTTCGCGGTCGTCGAACGCCGCTTGGCTGACCGGCACGTTGTCGTCGGTGTACTCGCCGCCGAGCATCTGGAACGACAGGTCGGTGGTGGTGCCGCGGCGTCCCGTGACGACGTATTCGTGGCCGGGTCGCACGCGGGTGCCGAAGTAGAGCGTGTCCGGGTTGTCGAGGCCCATCTTGGTGAACGGCCCGGTGCCGGACTGCATGAACGGGTGGTCCCGGTCGTAGTCGAACGCCAGGTGCATGCATCCGGCGACGCAGCCGGCCAGGTACTGCAGACCTTCGAGCAGGTCGGCCTCGGACTCGATGAACGGTGCGGCGGCGACGAGGCGTTCGGCTTCGTGGATCGCGTCGGTCAGTGGCTGCGAGTACACGCCTCGAAACTAGAACGCGTTCTAGCGGGAGTCAATATACTGACCACTGTGTTCCATATATGTACCGGATGTAGTCTGCTGCCATGTCCAGCCCCGACTCGTCCGGCCGAGCGTCGCCGCCGACCGAGCGAGTCGTGCGCGTCCTCGACTTTCTGGCCGGCCGCCCCGACCAGCGGTTCGGCGTCTCCGAGCTCGCACGTCGCATCGAGGTAAGCAAGCCGACCTGCCTTGGCATCGTCACCACGCTGACCGAGACGGGGTATCTGGTGCGCGACCCGGCGGACAAGACGTACCGGCTGGGACCGTCACTCATCACGCTGGGCCACAAGGCACAGGAGTCGATGCGCGTCAACCCCGCGGCGCGCGAGGAGTTGCGCCGGTTGTCAGCGCGATTCGACGTGACCGCCGCGCTGTCCGCGGTCGTCGACGACCGGATCACGCTGCTGGACCTCGTCGCGCCCGCCGGCGCCAGGCCGGGGGTCGAGGTCGGCCAGAGTTACCCGTTCGCGCCGCCGGTGGGATTGATGTTCGTGCTCTGGGACGACGAGGCCGAGCGCAACTGGCTGGCCAAGGAACCCACGATCCCGCTGCGCACCGACAGCGCACGGCTCGCTCGCGTGATCGCCGAATGCCGCGCCGACGGCTACCTCGTCGAGCGGCTGACCCCGGGCGGGCGCCGGCTGTACGCGTTGATGGCAGGCATGTCCAGCAAACTTCCTGACGAGCTGCGCGCATTGTTGGGCGAGCTGGTCTCCGACATCGGCGAGCGCGTGTACCTGCGCAGCGAGAACGCCGGCGCGCGCAAGCGGCATGACATCAGCGTGATCTCGGCGCCGGTGTTTGACCACTATCAACGTCAGGTGATGGTCGTCTCAATGCACATCGGCAGGGCGTTGTCCGACAGCGAGATAACCGAGCGGGCCCGGGCCCTGGTCAGCACCGCCGATTCGGTCACCGCACAGTTGGGCGGGGCCAAGCCCACCCAAGGGGCATTTAGAACAGCAAACCAATAGGCGGACGACCGGCGCGGTTTCGCGTAACGGCGGGTGGGGTAGTCCTCGATATACGTCGGGGGGTCTTCATGAACCGCCGTCAAGCATTTGGCGGGCAGACATGAACAACAAGTCGATGTAGCGCCGCCGTTGCGGCGCCATCACCGGACAAGGAGTTCATTGTGAGAATCAAGAAGATCGCAGCGACGACCGCGATGGCCGGCGCGCTGGGATTCGCAGCGTTCGGCGTGGGTAGTGGATTCGCGCAGGCCGACCCGAAGTGGCCCGTTCCCAACCCGCCGGGGCCCGGTAACGGCGACATCTGGCTTCCTGGTGATCCGCCGGGTCACAACCCGTTCGGTCCGCCCGGACAGGTCAAGAAGGATCTGCTCTTCAACGTCCCGCCGGGGCACTGGGGCGATCCGGCCTACGTCGGACTTCCCACGGTCTGGCTGCCGCCCGGCATTCCCGGCTTGACCGGACCGCTGCCGCTCGTGTTCAACCCCGCCGCCCCGGCGTGGGGCGTGTGGCTCAGCAACGGCGTGTTCGTTCCGTACCCGGTGTAAGAGCCTCCACACAGCAGCCGCCCTGCCGTTTCGGCAGGGCGGCTGTTCATGTGGAGCATCTCTCACCTTCAATCTATAGCGCACCCGGGGGCTTGCGGCAAGACCGGGGTAGTGCCTCAAAATTGCTGGCCTGGAACGAAACCGGCGAGATTGGGGATGGTCGAATGCGAGTGTGTCTGTCGACGTGGGGATCACGCGGCGATGTGGAACCGATGGCCGCGCTGGCCTTGCGGCTGCGTGAATCCGGTGCGCAGGTACGCCTGTGCGCCCCGCCTGACTTCACCGACCTGGCTGCCAGGGCCGGCGTCCCGCTGATCCCGCTGGGCGAGCCGATCCGCGAGTTCCTGCACGGCGCGAAACCGGCCACCCCCGCGGATGCACCGCGCACCGCGGCGAACCTGATCGCCATGCAATTCGAAACCGTCGCAGCTGCGGCCGAGGACTGCGACGCGGTGGTGGCGAGTGGCCTGATGCCCGCCGGTGTGCGCTCGATCGCGGAGAGTAACGGCATGCGGTACGCCTGTGTGGCATTCCAGCCGGGAAGCATCCCGTCGCCACACCAGACGCCTTTGCCGCGGCCGGGTAAGCCGTTCCCGGCCGGCGAGACCGACAGCCGAGTGCTGTGGGACGTCGACGCCGAGCGGGTCGACGCGCTGTACCGCGACCCGCTCAACGCCCACCGCGCCGAGCTCGGGCTGCCACCCGTGCACAACGTCCGCGACCACGTGTTCACCGACCGGCCCTGGCTGGCCGCCGATCCGACGCTGGCGCCCTGGCCGGGTTCGCCCGACTTCGACGTCGTGCGCACCGCCGCCTGGATTCTGCCCGACGCGCGCCCGCTTCCCGACCACGTGCTCGCGTTCCTCGACACGGGACCGCCGCCGGTGTACGTCGGCACCGGCAGTGTGCGAGCTCCGGGGGAGCTGGCCCGGAGCGCCGTGGAGGCGGTCCGCGCGCATGGCGGCCGGACAGTCGTCGCCCGCAGCTGGGCCGGTCACGCGCCGATCGACGACGGGGCCGACTGCATCGCGGTCGACGAGGTCAACCACCAGGCGCTGTTCCCCCGGATGGCCGCCGTCGTCCATCACGGTGGGGCGGGCACCACGACCACGGCGGCTCGGGCGGGCGTGCCGCAGGTGGTGGTGCCGCAGTACGCCGATCAGCCGTACTGGGCGGGCCGGGTGGCCGCGCTGGGCATCGGCGCCGCCCACGACGGACCGGTGCCGACGGTCGAGTCCCTCTCGGTCGCGCTGCAATCCGCCCTGACGAGCGAGACCCGCGCCCGGGCTCGGGCGCTCGCGCCCACGATCCGCACCGACGGCGCCGCCGACGCCGCGCGACTACTTGGTGCCCTGGCCTGAAACGCACTCATCGCGCCGGCCGTCAGGCCGGCGCGATGAGCTCCAGGTAACTACCGGATCACAGGTCGGTCAGTGCCGCCGAGATCGGGGTCGGCGTCACCTCGATGCCACACTGGCTCGACAGCTGGGCGGCCGGCTCGTTGATGGCCTTCAGCTCCGACTCGACCTGCGGATTCTGCGCGAAGTACACGCGGAACGCGTCCGTGGCCCGCTCCTGCGGCTGCATAGCGATCTCCGTGAGCGCCTCGTTGGCCTGCGGGTTCGCGGCCAGGTAGGTGCTCATGGAGGCGGACACCGTGCTGGAGGTGCCGGCAATCGCGCTCACACTGCAGGTGGTGCCCGGCTCCGGCGTCGGCGCCGGCTCGGCCATGGCGACCGGGGCGACGATCGCGGCGGATCCGAATGCGAGCAGGCCGCCGGCGAACATGCCGTACAGGCCGCGTCGCACGGTCGTTGCGGACCAGTTCTTCTTCGGGTTCATCTGACCCTCCCTTCGGTCTGCGACCACTCGGCCGCAGCCCAGGGCGTAGCCGAGGACCGCGCGGGCCTAAACAAACCCCAGCGCAGCAGGCGTGTCAGCCGGTGCTGGCCACGGCGAACGGAAGAACCTCGGGCGCGCCCGCCGCGCGCAGGACACGGGCCGCCATCGTCATCGTCCATCCGGTGTCGAACACGTCGTCGATCAGCAGTACCGGGCCGTCCGCGGCAGCGATCGGACCCGGGTCGGGCGCGAGCCACGAACCGGTCAGCGCCGCGACCCGAAACGCCGAGTTCGCCGCCGTCACCGGTCGACGGCCGGGCGCGTACTGCAGGGTGCCGAGGTTCGTCAGCCGCCCGAGACGGCTCAGTTCGGTGGCCAGCGACGTGAGCAGCAGCCGATGGCGCTCGGAGTCGAGCGCCATCACCGCGGTCGGTCGCCTCGTCCAGTCCCACGACGCCAACACCTTCACCGCTGATTGCACGACGTCGTCGGAGACCTCGCCGTCGGGTTCGTCGAGCAGACGCCGTAACCGGGCGCCCCAGCCCAGGTCGGTCAACCGGCCGATGGCCCGGCCCGGAGCGGAGCCGTCGGTGATCTTGCCGCTCAGGTTCAGCCCGAGCTTTCCCAGTCCCGACGGCCACTGCTTGCGCGCCGCGAGGTCCACCCCGGGCCGCATCAGCCGTTGCCGCGTCTCCTCGGCCGCGCTCGCGTCGACATGGCCGCTGGCGCGGACCCCGGTGCAGTTGTCACAGCGACCGCAGCGCTCCCCTTCGCGCAGCGACGGGTCATCGAGTTGGCCGCGCAGAAAAGCCATCCGGCAGGCGTCGGTGGACTGGTAGTCGAGCATGGCCTGTTGTTCGCGCTCGCGGGCCTCGTCGAGCTTGCGGTAGCGCGCCTCGTCGTACTCCCACGGCTCACCCGTGCTGACCCAGCCACCCTTCACCCGCCGTACCGCACCGTCGACGTCGAGCACCTTCAGCACCATCTCCAACCGGGACCGCCCGATGTCGACGAGAGGCTCCAGCGCGGGCGTGGACTGCGGCCGCTCCGGCTCCAGCGCGCGAATCACGTTGCGCACCAGCGCTTCCGGCGGGAAGGCCACGGAGGCGAAATAGCGCCAGACGTCGGCGTCCTCATGGCCCGGCAACAGGATGACCTGCGCGCTGTCCGTCGACCGGCCCGCTCGGCCGACCTGTTGGTAGTAGGCGATGGGCGAGGACGGAGCACCCAGGTGGACGACGAAGCCGAGGTCGGGCTTGTCGAAACCCATACCGAGCGCCGAGGTGGCGATGAGCGCCTTGACGCGGTTGGCGAGCAGGTCCGCCTCGAGCTGTTCGCGTTCGGCCGCTTCCGTGGCGCCGGTGTACGCCGCGACCGCGTGTCCACGCTCGCGGAGCAGCGACGCGACGTCGTGCGCCTGGGCGACGGTCAGCGTGTAGACGATTCCCGAGCCCGGCAGCGCATCGATGTTCGCCGCAAGCCACGCCGCCCGTTGGGCCGGGTTGCCCGCCTTGACCACCGACAGCCGCAGCGACTCCCGGTCGAGCCCGCCGCGCAGCACCACCGTGTCCTGGCCTCCGACACCCAGCTGCGTCGCGACGTCGTCGACGACCCGGTCGTTGGCGGTCGCCGTGGTGGCAAGCACCGGGACATCGCTGCCCAGTTCGGCGATGAGGGTGCGGATTCGCCGGTAGTCCGGCCGGAAGTCGTGGCCCCAGTCGGACACACAATGCGCCTCGTCCACCACCACGAGGCCGGCATCGCGGGCCAGCGCGGGCAGAACCTGATCGCGGAAGTCGGGGTTGTTCAACCGTTCCGGGCTGACCAACAGCACGTCGAGGTCGCCCCGTCGTACGCGCTCGTGGATCTCGTCCCAATCGGCGACGTTGCTCGAATTGATGGTGGCGGCGTGCACGCCCGCCCGCTCCGCGGCCGCCACCTGGTTGCGCATCAGTGCCAGCAGCGGGGACACGATGACCGTGGCGCCGCGACCGGCCGCGCGGAGCAGCTTGGCGGCGATGAAGTACACCGCCGACTTACCCCAACCCGTGCGCTGTACGACGAGTGCCCGACGGCGGTGCACCACCAGCGCCTCGATCGCCGTCCACTGATCCTCACGCAGCGTGGCCGCCGGGCCCGCCAACTGTTCGAGGATCGATTGCGCGTCAGCCCGGGTCGCCATGGCCCCTATGGTGCCGGTCGGGTCCGACGGGGAATGCTGGGGTGTGCCCCGGAGATCGGTCGCCCGCCTGCTGGTCGTCGCTCTATTGCTGGCGGCCTGTACTCCTCAACCGGCGGCCCGCCACGACGGCGTCACCGCACCGCACCGACTCGACTGGGGCGTGTTCGTCCCGGACGACTTCTCGGGCTCCAGCGACCTGTCGGTGGTGACGCAGATGGCCGGTGCGCCACCGCGCTACGTGCTGCGGTTCGCGGCGATCAACGATCAGGTGCCGATCGGACAGCTGGCCGCCATCGCCACGAGCGGGGCGGCGCCGATACTGACCCTGGAGTTGTGGCAGCCCGGCGCGGGCGCCGAACAACCGGAGTATGCGCTGCGTCGCATCCTGGCCGGTGACTTCGACAGCCGGCTCGACGCCTGGGCACGAATCCTGGCGGACTGGGAGCAACCCCTGATCCTGCGGACGGGTCACGAGATGAACAGCCCCTACTACCCGTGGTCGATCGGGGTCAACGGCAACACCGCCGCGGAATCGGCCCAGGCGTGGCGCCACATCCGCGATCTGTTCCGCCGCGCGGGAGCCGACAACGTCGCGTTCATGTGGTGCCCGGACGCGTCCTCCGACCGCGTCGACGACATGGCCGCGGCATTTCCCGGCGCCGATGCCGTCGACCTACTCGGCCTGGACGGCTACAACTGGGGCGACGGTGACGGCAAGAGCTGGCGCAGTGGGGCCGACATCTTCGGCGACAGCCTCACGCAGCTTCGCCGGCTCGACCCGCGCCACGACATCCTCATCTCCGAGACGGCAAGCGTGGAGGGGCCCCGCTGCGGCACGGACAAGGCCGACTGGATCTACGGGCTCTTCGACTTCCTGGCCACCCAGGAGCGGGTGACCGGCCTGGTGTGGTTCCAGGCGGTCAAGGAGCGCGACTGGCGGTTCAACTCCTCACCGCAGGCGCAGGAGGCGTTCAAGCAGTCGGTGGCCAAACAACAGTGACCGTCAGCCGGCGGACGCCGCTTCCTGCTCGCGCTTGATCTCCAGCGCGATGTCGATGAGCTGGTCCTCCTGGCCGCCGATCAGCTTGCGCTGGCCGGCACGGTGCAGCAGCTTGTGCGCGGGCACGCCGTACCGTTCGGACTGACGGATGGCGTGCTTGAGGAAGCTCGAGTACACCCCCGAATAGCCCATGATCAGCGCGTTGCGATCGAGTAGGCACTCGGCGGGCATCGCGGGGGCGACGACCTCCTCGGCCGCATCGGCGATGTCGAAGAAGTCGATCCCGGTCTTGACGCCGATCTTGTCGAAGACGCCGATCAGCGCCTCGACCGGCGCATTGCCCGCACCCGCGCCGAACCGACGACAGCTGCCGTCGATCTGCTTGGCACCCGCACGCACCGCCTCGATGGAATTGGCAACGCCGAGGCCGAGGTTCTCGTGGCCGTGGAAGCCAACCTGCGCATCGTCGCCGAGTTCGGCGACCAACGCCGCGACGCGGTCCCGCACGCCCTCGAGCACCAGCGCTCCGGCGGAGTCGACGACGTACACGCACTGGCAGCCGGCGTCGGCCATGATGCGGGCCTGCGCGGCGAGCTTCTCCGGTGGAATGGTGTGGCTCATCATCAGGAAGCCGACGGTCTCAAGGCCGAGCTCGCGGGCCAGGCCGAAGTGCTGGATCGAGACGTCGGCCTCGGTGCAGTGGGTGGCGATGCGACAGATCGACCCGCCGTTGTTCTGCGCCTCCTTGATGTCTTCCTTGGTGCCCACACCCGGCAGCATCAGGAAGGCGATCTTGGATTCCTTGGCGGTTTCGGCGGCGAGCTTGATCAGCTCCTGTTCCGGGGTCTTGGAGAAGCCGTAGTTGAAGCTCGACCCGCCCAGCCCGTCGCCGTGGGTCACCTCGATGACCGGCACCCCCGCGGCGTCCAGCGCGGAGACGATCGCGTGGACCTCGTCCTTGGTGAACTGGTGGCGTTTGTGGTGACTGCCGTCGCGCAGCGACGTGTCGGTCATCCGGACGTCCCAGATCGGGTTGAAGTAGATGCCGTCGGTGCTCATGATTGGCCTCCTGATGACGCGGACAGGGACGCCCCGGCCATTTCCTTGGCGATCTCCTCGCCGACCTTGGTCGCCGCCGCGGTCATGATGTCCAGGTTTCCAGCGTAGGGCGGAAGGTAGTCGCCCGCACCCTCCACCTCGACGAACGTGGTGACGACGTGGTTGCCGCCGTTGACGACGGACGGTTCGTCGAACTGCGGCTCGTTGAGCAGCCGATAACCCGGCACGTAGGTCTGCACCTCGGCGACGACGTCCTTGATGGACTGGGTGATGGCCTCGCGGTCGGCGTCCTCGGGAATCGCGCAGAAGATGGTGTCGCGCATGATCATCGGCGGTTCGGCCGGGTTCAGGATGATGATCGCCTTGCCGCGCTGGGCACCGCCGATGTTCTGCACGCCGGCAGCGGTGGTCTTGGTGAACTCGTCGATGTTGGCCCGGGTGCCGGGGCCGGCCGACGCCGAGGACACCGACGCCACGATCTCGGCATACGGCACGACTCCGCCCTGTCTGGCGACTGCGGCTGACACGGCGTACACCATTGGGATGGTGGCCTGTCCGCCGCAGGTGACCATGTTGATGTTCTGCGCGTCGAGGTGCTCGCGCAGGTTGGCCGGCGGAATGACACCGGGGCCGACCGCCGCCGGCGTGAGGTCGATGGCACGGATGCCCGCGTCGGCGTACCGCGGCGCCGCGTCGCGGTGCACGTAGGCGCTGGTGGCCTCGAACACCATGTCGGGCTTCTCACTCTGCGCCAGCAGCCAGTCGACGCCCTCGTGCGACGTCTCCAGGCCGAGCTTGCGGGCGCGGGCGAGCCCTTCGCTCTCGGGGTCGATGCCGATCATCCAGCGCGGCTCGAGCCACTCCGAGCGCAGCAGCTTGTACAACAGGTCGGTGCTGATGTTGCCCGACCCGACGATTGCGACCGATGCCTTGTCCGGCATGTCTGCTCCTAGCTATTCGAAACTCAGGTGGACTGAACCTAACCCGGTGAAGTCCGCGACGAAATCGCTGCCCGGGGGTGCATCTATCGCACGCGTGCAGGAGCCCGGCAACACGATGTCCCCGGCCTTGAGCCGCACCCCGAAACTCTCGACCTTGCGGGCCAGCCACGCCACCGCGGTGACCGGGTTGCCCAGCACCGCGTCGCTGCGACCCTTCGCGACGACTTCGCCGTTGTTGGTCAACACGGCGTCGATGGTGCGGATGTCGATGTCCTTGGGCGACACGCGCGCCTCGCCGAGCACCCAGCCCGCCGACGAGGCGTTGTCGGCGATGGTGTCGCACAACTTGATCTGCCAGTTGGTGATGCGAGTGTCGATCAACTCGATGGCGGGGGCGAAGGCGGCCGTCGCGGCCAGCACGTCGTCCTCGGTGCAGCCCGCCCCCGGCAGGTCGTCGGCCAGGATGAAGCCCACCTCCACCTCGACCCGCGGGTAGAGGTAGTCGGCGGACTTGACGGGCTTGTCTTCGAAGACGGCCATCTCGTCGAGCAGGTGCCCGTAGTCGGGCTCGTCGACGTTCATCATCTTCTGCATGGCCTCGGACGACAGGCCGACCTTGTGGCCGATCACCTTCGCACCCTCGGCGACGCGCTGGCGGATGTTGATCAACTGGATCTCGTAGGCATCCACGACATCGATGTCGGGGTGCCCGTCGGTCAGCGGGGAGATCGGCACCCGGCTGCGCTCGGCCTGCGCGAGGTCGGCGGCCAACTCCTGGCGCACCTGGTCACTGAGCATCCTTGCTAGGCCCTCTCTTGTCCGCTTGTTCCGTCGACCGGCGCGGTTGTGGGTCGGCCGGGCAATTCTATAACGTGTTCTACATGACTGGTCAGGAGTATGACGTCGTCGTGGTGGGCAGCGGCGCGGCCGGCATGGTCGCTGCGCTCACCGCGGCCCACCAGGGACTTTCCACAGTAGTCGTCGAGAAGGCTCCGCACTACGGTGGTTCCACGGCGCGGTCAGGTGGCGGCGTCTGGATTCCGAACAACGAGGTGCTCAAGCGCGACGGCGTCAAGGACACCGCCGAAGCCGCCCGCACCTACCTGCACGCGATCATCGGCGACGTCGTCCCGGCAGAGAAGATCGACACGTACCTCGAGCGCGGCCCGGAGATGCTGTCGTTCGTGCTGAAGCAATCGCCGCTGAAGCTGTGCTGGGTGCCGGGCTACTCCGACTACTACCCCGAGACGCCGGGCGGCAAGCCGACGGGCCGCTCGGTCGAACCCAAACCGTTCGATGCCAAGAAACTCGGCGCCGACCTGCCGGGCTTGGAGCCGCCGTACGGCAAGGTGCCGCTCAACGTGGTCGTCATGCAGCAGGACTACGTGCGGCTCAACCAGCTCAAGCGTCATCCTCGCGGCGTGCTGCGCAGCCTCAAGGTCGGCGCGCGCACGATGTGGGCCAAGGCCACCGGCAAGAATCTGGTCGGCATGGGCCGCGCGTTGATCGCGCCGCTGCGCCTCGGGCTGCGCGACGCCGGTGTGCCCGTGCGTCTGAACACCGCGCTGACCGACCTCTACGTCGAGGACGGCGTCGTCCGCGGGATCTATGTAGTGGACACCACCGCCCAAACGGGCACCGAATCGGCTGAGCCCGAACTGATCCGGGCCCGGCGCGGGGTGATCCTGGGCTCCGGCGGCTTCGAACACAACGAGCAGATGAGGGTGAAGTACCAGCGCGCCCCCATCACCACGGAGTGGACCGTCGGCGCGAAGGCCAACACCGGCGACGGCATCATCGCCGCCGAGAAGCTGGGCGCCGCGCTGGACATCATGGAGGACGCCTGGTGGGGCCCGACGGTGCCACTGGTCGGTGCGCCGTGGTTCGCACTGTCGGAACGCAATTCGCCGGGCTCGATCATCGTCAACATGGCCGGCAAGCGGTTCATGAACGAGTCGATGCCGTATGTCGAGGCGTGCCATCACATGTACGGCGGCCAATACGGACAGGGACCGGGGCCCGGCGAGAACATCCCCGCCTGGCTGGTCTTCGATCAGCGGTACCGCGACCGCTACATCTTCGCCGGACTTCAACCCGGACAACGTATTCCGAAGAAGTGGCTGGAGTCGGGCGTGATCGTGTCGGCCGCCACGCTCGAGGAGTTGGCCGACAAGACCGGCCTTCCGGTCGACGCGTTCACGGCCACGGTCGAGCGGTTCAACGGATTCGCCCGGTCCGGCGTCGACGAAGACTTCAGGCGTGGTGAGAGCGCTTACGACCGCTACTACGGCGATCCGACCAACAAGCCCAATCCCAACCTCGGCGAGATCAGCCACCCGCCGTACTACGCGGCCAAGATGGTGCCCGGCGACCTGGGCACCAAGGGTGGCGTGCGCACCGACGTACAGGGCCGCGCCCTGCGCGACGACGGGTCGATCATCGAGGGCCTGTACGCTGCGGGCAACGTCAGCGCTCCGGTGATGGGCCACACCTATCCCGGACCCGGCGGGACCATCGGTCCGGCGATGACGTTCGGATACCTTGCGGCACTGCACCTGGCGGGGAAGAACTGATGCCCATCAATCTCGCCGAAGCTCTCGGCGCCGAGCTCCCGGCCGCTGAGTTCTCCTGGACCAGTAGCGATATCCAGCTGTATCACCTGGGGCTGGGCGCAGGCACCGATCCCATGGACAAGCGTGAGCTGCGCTATCTGACCGACGGCACACCGCAGGTGTTGCCGACGTTCGGCAACGTGGCGCAAAGCTTCCACATGACCGAGGCACCCACCGTCAAGTTCCCCGGCATCGACATCGAACTGAGCAAAGTGCTGCACGCCAGCGAGGCCGTTTCGGTTCCCGGGCCCATCCCGCCGTCGGGAACCGGGCGCGCCGTCACCCGGTTCACCGATATCTGGGACAAGGGCAAGGCCGCGGTGATCTGGTCGGAGACGACGGTGACCGCACCCGACGGCGCGCTGCTGTGGACGCAGAAGCGGTCGATCTTTGCCCGCGGCGAAGGGGGATTCGGCGGCGAGCGGGGTCCGTCGACGTCGTCGGAGCCGCCCCAGCGGGCCGCCGATTACGAACTGGCGATTCCGGTGTCGCCGCAGCAGGCGCTGCTGTACCGGATGTGCGGCGATCGCAATCCGCTGCACTCGGACCCGGATTTCGCCGCCGCCGCAGGCTTTCCGAAGCCGATCCTGCACGGCCTGTGCACCTACGGCATGACGTGCAAGGCGATGGTCGACACGCTGCTCGACGGGGACACCTCCCGGCTCGCCAGTTACGGCGCCCGCTTCGCCGGGGTGGTGTTTCCCGGCGAGACGCTCAAGGCGAGCATCTGGAAGGACGGCGACGGATTCGTCGCGGTGGTCACTGCGCCCGAGCGCGACGACGCCGTGGCGCTGGCCGGCGTGGAGTTCGTCCCCGCCTGACGTAGGCGGCCGAGCCAACGGCTAGGAGGCCGAACCGGGAGCGCCGTTCCCGCCGGTACCACCCTGGCCGCCGGCTCCGCCCGTGGTACCCGACGACTCATTGCCGGGATTGCCCGCGTTGCCCGGATTACCAGGCGAGAACCCGTTGCCTTCTGAGGTGTAGGACCGGCCGCCGTTGTCGCCGTTGCCGCCGGAACCACCGGTGCCCCCTGTCCCGTCGACGCCGTCGCTGCCTGTGCCGCCGCGTGTGCCGAAGATCCCCCCGGCACCGCCCGAGGCGCCGCTGGCACCGACACCGCCGTCACCGCCCTTGCCTCCGTTGCCGCCCGTGCCGCCGACAGCGGACCGCCAGCGTCCGTGTTTCTCTCGCAATCCACTTGTGCGACAACACCTTCGGACAGGGTGCCGGGTGAGCACGCGTCCACCGCATATCCTCGCGGCAGTTGGCGCTGCAGCCGCGCCCGGTCCTCGGCGTCGGAGGTGGGTTCCGGTGCCGACGTGGCCGTCTCGGTAGCGGGGGCCTGGGCACTGTCGGACGACGGCCGCGTCGTCAACCAGAAGATCAGGCCGCCCACCACGGCCAGCACTCCGACCGCGGCGCCGGTGACCAGGACCGGTTTCACATCGCGCTGACGCCGGCGCGTCTGCCGCGGGTTGACGGTCAGCGGTTCGTCGAACCTGCCGGTCCAGGTGTCCTGCCTGGCAGGCGGTTCGGCCCGCTGCGGGCCCGGTTGCCATCCGTCGTCGAAGCGCTCGTCCGGCGAAATCGCCTGCAGCGGGCCGGTGTCCGTGTCATCGGGCGCCGGATCGTGGATGTCGTCGTCAAGTGGGGCGGCGGGCTCCAGCCATGGGTCCGATGGCGTCGACGAACTCACCCCACAAAAGGTAGTCGCCGGGCAACGGTCGGCGCACCGGTCGTCAGCCCAGGATCAACCCCGACGTGGGAACGCCGGTACCCGCGGTGACGAGCACGTGCTCGACGTCCGGCACCGGATTGACCGACGTGCCGCGCAATTGGCGCACGCCTTCGGCAATCCCGTTCATGCCGTGGATGTACGCCTCGCCCAGCTGGCCGCCGTGGGTGTTGATCGGCAGCCGTCCGCCCAGCTCGATCGCGCCGTCTTTGACGTAGTCCTTCGCGTCGCCCTTGTCGCAGAAGCCGAGCTCTTCGAGTTGGATCAGCGTGAACGGCGTGAAGTGGTCGTAGAGGATCGCGGTCTGGATGTCGGTCGGCTTCAGCCCCGACTGCTCCCACAGCTGCCGGCCGACCAGACCCATCTCCGGCAGGCCCAGTTCCGGCCGGTAGTAACTGGTCATCGAGTACTGGTCCGGGCTGGAGCCCTGCGACGCCGCCTCGATGATCGCCGGGCGGTGCTTGAGATCCTTGGCCCGCTCGGCCGACGTGATCACCAGCGCGACCCCGCCGTCGGTCTCCTGGCAGCAGTCCAGCAACCGCAGCGGTTCGGCGATCCATCGCGAATTCTGGTGATCCTCGATGGTGATCGGCTTTTCGTAGAAGTACGCCTTCGGGTTGTTGGCCGCGTGTCGACGGTCGGCCACCGACACCGCGCCGAAATCCTTGCTGGTCGCCCCGGACAGGTGCATGTAGCGCCGGGCGATCATCGCGACCTGCGCTGCGGGCGTGGACAGCCCGTGCGGATAGGAGAACGAGTTGTCGACGCCGGTCGAATCGGCGTTCTCCACCAGCCGCATCTGCACCTGGCCGAACCGCATGCCCGAGCGCTCGTTGAAAGCCCGGTAAGCCACCACGCAGTCCGCGACTCCGGTTGCCACCGCGATCGCCGCCTGCTGGACCGTGGCGCATGCCGCGCCGCCGCCGTGGTGGATCTTGGAGAAGAACTTCAGCTCACCGATGCCCGTGGCCCGCGCGATGGCGACCTCGGTGTTGGAGTCCATGGTGAAGGTGACCATGCCGTCGACGTCGGCAGGCGTCAGGCCGGCGTCGTCGAGCGCGTCGAGCACGGCCTCGGACGCGAGGCGTAACTCGCTGCGGCCGGAGTTCTTCGAGAAGTCGGTGGCACCGATGCCGACGATCGCCGCCTTCCCGGACAGCTCACCGGGCATCAGGCTGGTCCTCCGAGGGTCAGGGTCGCGGTGGCGATCACGTGATCGCCGAGGCTGTTGCTGCCAACGACTTTCAGGGTTATCACGTCGTCCTCGATGGCGGTGACCTCGCCGTTGAACGTCACGGTGTCGTAGGCGTACCACGGCACGCCGAGCCGCAGCGAGATCGACTTGATGACCGCGGTCGGTCCGGCCCAGTCGGTGATGTAACGCTGCACCAGGCCCGTGTCGGTGAGGATGTTGACGAAAATGTCCTTGGAGCCCTTGGCCTGCGCCTTGTCGCGATCGTGGTGCACGTCCTGATAGTCGCGCGTCGCGATGGCCGTCGACACGATGAACGTCGGATCGCCGTACAGGGCCAGTTCGGGCAGCTTCGTGCCGACCTGCGGGCTCATCGGGCTGGTGGGGGCGCTCATGAGGCGGGCTCCCACGCGTACAGGGTCCACGCCGGACCGGAGTCTCCCTCTGGGAAGTCGATATACGTTGCGCGAACGGGCATTCCGATGTCCACAGTGGCCGGGTCGACGTTGCGGAGCTGTCCGAGCATCCGCACGCCCTCCTCGAGTTCGACGAGGGCGATGACGAACGGGAGTGTGCGGCCGGGCACCTTGGGCGCATGGTGCACCACGAAGCTGAACACCGTGCCCTTACCGCTGGCGACGACGTACTCCGTGGGCGTCTCCCTGTCCTGCCACAGCGCAGGCACCGGGGGATGGACCAGCGTGCCGTCGGGACGCTTCTGGATCCGCAGCTCGTGGGCGTTCACCCCGTCCCAGAAGAACTTGGTGTCGCGTGAGGACGCCGGCCGCATCATCGAGTCGGCATCGAGGTCGTCCGGCACCGCCGACCCGGCGGCGGCCTCGTCTTCGCCGGCGGGCCGGAACTTCATGATCCGCCACATCATCTCGGCGACGTCTTCGTCGCCCACCTGCCAGGTGATGCGCTGCGTGATGAAGAAGCCCTCGCCGAGCGCCGTCTTCTTCGGGCCGACCACATCGGTCAGTTCGGCCGCGACACTGACCTCCTCGCCGACGCGCAGATACCGGTGATAGGTCTGCTCGCAGTTCGTCGCGACAACGCCGATATAGCCTGCCTCGTCGAACAACTCGAGGATCTTGCCGAGCGGGTCGTCGTCGGGACGGACTCCGCCGAGGCCCATCATCGTCCAGACCTGGATCATGGCGGGCGGTGCGACGGCACCGGGATGGCCGGCCGCCTTGGCCGCCGAATCGTCGACGTAGATCGGGTTCTTGTCGCCCATCGCGTCGAGCCAGTGGTCGATCATCGGCTGGTTGACCGGGTGCCGGCCGACCCTGGGCTTGCTCTTGCCCTCGGCCTTGACGCGCTCGGCGGCCGCCTTGATGTCCTCGATGGTCATTTGCTCTTCGCGCAAGCGCTCATCGACGCTCACCGGGGAACCCTCGGGACCTTCAGGCCCGCCGCCGCGATCATCTCCCGCATCACCTCGTTGACACCTCCGCCGAACGTGATCACCAGATTGCGTTTGGTCTGCGAGTCCAACCACTCGAGCAGTTCGGCGGTGTCGGGCTCGGCGGGATTGCCGTACTTGCCGACGATCTCCTCTGCGAGGCGGCCCGCGTACTGAATCCGCTCGGTGCCGAACACCTTGGTCGCCGCCGCATCGGCGACGTCGATGGTCTCCCCCGCCGCCGCCACCTGCCAGTTGAGCAGTTCGTTGACCCGCCACATCGCCTTGAGCTCACCGAGCGAGCGCTTGACGTCGTCGTGATCGAGCGGGATGTCGCCGTTGCCACCGGGTTTCGACGCCCACGCGTGCACCCGGTCGTAGAGCATGGCGACGCGGCCCGCCGGGCCCAGCATCACGCGCTCGTTGTTGAGCTGGGTGGTGATCAGCTTCCAGCCACCGTTCTCCTCGCCGACGAGCATGTCGGCGGGTACCCGGACGTCGTTGTAATAGGTGGCATTGGTGTGGTGCGCGCCGTCGGACAGGATGACCGGCGTCCAGGAATACCCGGGGTCCTTGGTGTCGACGATGAGGATCGAGATGCCCTTGTGCTTGACCGCTTCCGGATCGGTGCGGCAGGCCAGCCAGATGTAGTCGGCGTCGTGCCCGCCGGTGGTCCACATCTTCTGGCCGTTGACGATGTACTCGTCGCCCTGGCGAACCGCTGCGGTGCGCAACGACGCCAAGTCCGTGCCCGCCTCCGGCTCGGAGTATCCGATCGCGAAATGGATGTCACCCGAGAGGATTCCGGGCAGAAACTTCTTCTTCTGCTCATCGCTGCCGTACTGCTGCAAGGTCGGCCCGACGGTCTGCAGGGTGACGGCGGGCAAGGGCACATCGGCGCGATGGGCCTCGTTGACGAAGATCGACTGCTCGATCGGGCCGTAGCCGAGACCGCCGAACTCCTTGGGCCAGCCGACGCCGAGCTTGCCGTCCGAGCCCATCCGTTTGATGACCGCGCGATACGCCTTGCCGTGCCGGTTCTTCTCCATCTCCTCGGCCTCTTCGGGCGAGATGAGATTCGAGAAGTATTGCCGCAGTTCGGCTTGCAGCTGCTTCTGCTCGGGTGTCAGGTCTATGAACATTGCGCTCCTACCAGGTCGAGCCGGTGCGCTTGCCCGCCCACCAGCCGGGCGAGGTCCTTGATCGTGGAGTAGTACCGGTCCATGGGATAGGTGATGTCCATCCCCATGCCGCCGTGCAGGTGATGGCACAGCTGCATCACCGGGGGAGCCTGCGAGGCGAGCCAATAGCCGAGGATGTCGATGTCGTCGTCGGCGTCACGGCCCTCCGACAACCGCCAGGCCACCGACGAGGCGATCAACGTCAGTGTGCGCGAGGCGATGTAGATCTCCGCGAGCTGGGCGGCGACCGTCTGGAACGTCGACAGCGGCTTGCCGAACTGCTCGCGGTTGGCCACGTAGTCGGCGGTGAGCCGCAGCGCTCCCGCGACCAGCCCCGACGCGAACGCGCCGATCGCGGCCAGCGCCAGCTGGTTGACCCGTCGGGCGGACGCGCCGTCGAGCACACCGTCGACCGCGGCGTCGGTGAAGGTGACCGAGTATTCGTCGCCGTGGTTGGACGTCGGGGTCCTCGTCATCTCGACACCGTCGGCCGTCGGCGAGATCACCGCCACTGCGCTGTCGGCCGTGACCAGCAGCCAGTCCGCCTGCTCGGCGTAGGGCACCGCGACCTTGGTGCCGTTGAGTCTGTCGTCGGAGAGCGTCACCGCGGCCCGGTCGGGCATCGGCGCGCCCGGTTCATTGAGCGCGGCGGTCAGCACGGCGCCCTTCGGCACGCCGGCGAGGTAGCGATCCTGCTGTTCCTCCGATGCCAGGTCGAGCAGGGGCAACAGCCCGAGGCCGAGCGTGGCCAACGCCGGGCTGACGGTGCCGTGCCTGCCGATCTCGGTCAGCGCCGTCGCCACTTCGGGCAGCCCGACGCCGTCGCCACCGAGCCGCTCGGGGACCGCCAGCGCGGTCACCCCACCGGAAACCAGCGCGTCCCAGCTGTTGTCGCGAGTCAGCACCGACGTCACCACGTCGGCGACAGCCCGCTGCCCTTCGTCTGGACTGAAGTCCACCCGAATCCTCCTCGATCCAAAAGGTCAGTGCGAGACGGGGCACTTGCCGGTGTAGTCCACCTGCCAGTGCTTGATGCCGTTGAGCCAGCCCGACTTCAGCCGCTCGGGCTCACCGATCGGCTTGAGGTCGGGCATGGTGTCGGCGATCGCGTTGAAGATCAGGTTGATGGTCATCTTCGCGAGGTTGGCGCCGATGCAGTAGTGGGCGCCGGTTCCGCCGAAGCCGACGTGAGGATTGGGGCTGCGCAGGATGTTGAACGTGTGCGGGTCGTCGAAGACTTCATCGTCGAAGTTGGCCGACCGGTAGGACATCACCACCCGCTGGCCCTTCTTGATCTGCACGCCGCCCAACTCGACGTCCTCGAGGGCGGTGCGCTGGAACGCCGAAACCGGAGTGGCCCAGCGCACGATCTCGTCGGCAGCCGTCTCCGGGCGCTCGCGCTTGTAAAGCTCCCACTGGTCGGGGTTCTGGGAGAAGGCGACCATGCCGTGGGTGATGGAGTTGCGGGTCGTCTCGTTGCCCGCCACCGCCAGCATCACCACGAAGAAGCCGAACTCGTCATCGGAGAGCTTCTCGCCCTCGATATCGGCCTCGATCAGTTGTGTGACGATGTCGTCGGTCGGGTTCTTGCTCCGCTCGTCGGCCATCTTCATCGCGTACATGATCAGTTCCATCGAGGACTGCGCGGGATCGATGTGGGCGTACTCCGGGTCCTCGCCTGCGGTCATCTCATTGGACCAGCGGAACAGCTTGTCGCGATCCTCCTGCGGGACGCCGAGCAGACCGGCGATGGCTTGAAGCGGGAGCTCGCAGGACACCTGCTCGACGAAGTCGCCCGTCTCCTGCGCGGCGGCCGTCTCGGCGATCTTCTGGGCGCGGAGCCGCAACTCCTCCTCCAGTCGCCCGACGGCGCGCGGCGTGAAACCACGCGAGATGATCTTGCGCAGCCGCGTGTGCTGCGGTGCGTCCATGTTGAGCAGCACGTTGCGCTGCAAGTCGATGGCATCACGGGTCATGTCCTGCGGCCACACCGGGATCGCGCCGTCCGGCGAGCTGCCGAAGATGTCGTTGCGTTTGGAGACCTCTTTGACGTCGGCGTGCTTGGTGACCAGCCAGTAGCCCTTGTCACCGAAGCCCCCCGTGCCGCCGGGCACGTCGACCCAGTGCACGGGCTCGGACTTACGCAACTCGGCGAGTTCCTCGACGGGCAGTCCCGCGAGGTTGACGTCGGGGTCGAGGAAGTCGAAGTCGGCCGGGATGTTAGGGGGGTTCCCATGTGGGGACGACACAGTGTGAGCTCCTCTGGAACGTGAATTGCAACGTGTTCTAGTGCCAGTAAAACATGCCTTCTGCGCAGATAAAAGGCAGGTCACCATCCTTGCTTGTCAGAGTAATGAAACGTGTTCTAGCCTGACGGAATGGGTAACCCTGTCATCGTTGAAGCCACTCGCAGCCCCATCGGAAAGCGCAACGGCTGGCTGTCCGGCATGCACGCCACCGAGTTGCTCGGCGCGACGCAGAAGGCTCTGGTCGAGAAGGCCGGCATCGACGCCGGAGACGTCGAGCAGGTCATCGGCGGCTGCGTCACACAGTACGGCGAGCAGTCCAACAACATCACCCGGGTGAGCTGGCTGGTTGCCGGCCTGCCCGACCACGTCGGCGCGATGACCGTCGACTGCCAGTGCGGCAGCGGGCAGCAGGCCAACGGCCTGATCGCCGGCCTCATCGCCGCGGGTGCCATCGACATCGGCATCGCCTGCGGCATCGAGGCGATGAGCCGGGTCGGCCTGGGGGCCAACGCCGGGCCCGACCGCGGCATCCTGCGGCCCGCCTCGTGGGACATCGACCTGCCCGACCAGTTCACCGCCGCCGAGCGAATCGCCAAGCGGCGCGGCATCACTCGCGCAGACATCGACGAGCTCGGCTTCGAGTCGCAGCGTAAAGCCAAGCAGGCGTGGGCCGAAGCCCGGTTCGACCGCGAGATCAGCGGGATCGAGGCGCCGGTACTCGACGAGCAGAAGCAGCCGACCAGCGAGCGGCACGTCGTCACCCGCGATCAGGGTCTGCGCGACACGACGATGGAAGGTCTCGCCTCGCTCAAGCCGGTGATCGAGGACGGCATCCACACCGCGGGCACCTCGTCGCAGATCTCCGACGGCGCCGCGGCGGTGCTGTGGATGGACGAGGACAAGGCTCGCGCGCTCGGCCTGCGGCCCCGGGCCCGGATCGTCAGCCAGGCGTTGGTCGGCGCCGAGCCGTACTACCACCTCGACGGACCCGTGCAGTCCACCGCGAAGGTGCTCGAGAAGGCCGGAATGAAGATGGGCGACATCGACATCACCGAGATCAACGAGGCGTTCGCGTCGGTGGTGCTGTCGTGGGCGCGGGTGCACAACCCCGACATGGACAAGGTCAACGTCAACGGCGGCGCGATCGCGCTCGGTCACCCCGTGGGCAGCACCGGCAGCCGGCTCATCACCACCGCGCTGCACGAGTTGGAGCGCACCGACCAGAGCACCGCGCTCATCACGATGTGCGCGGGTGGTGCGCTGTCCACCGGCACGATCATCGAGCGCATCTAGCCTGCTTCTGCTCGCGGTCAGGACTCGCGCCGCAGGGCCGGGCGGATGCGGGCCCGGATGTGGTGGATGCGACCGTCGTCGGCCGGGATGAGGAACGTCTCGTCGACGTAGGCCACCACCCGGCGGCCGGCGATCTTGGTCTTGGTCTCGACGGTGAAGGTGGCGTGCACGTGGTCACCCTCGACGCGGAAATCGCGGTCGGTGGTCGCGGCGATCACCCGGTACTGCGGGCCGCGGTTGAGACTGCGGCGCAGATGGTAGCCGGAGAAGCCCGTCTTCAGGCCCACCTCGATCCGGACGCAGTCGGGCGCGAACGGAACCTCCTCGGCACTGTGGCTGGCCAGCGCATCGATGTAGGCGTCTGCAGCGGCGATGCGGGCGGTATCCGGGATCTGCGGGATTGAAGCCACGGCCGAAGCATAGGGCCGCAGCGCCGCGCTGCCTAGGATGATCGGCATGCCGAAGTCCCGCCCGCGCTTCATGGACACCAAGGCCGCCGACTTCTTCATCAAGTGGATGTCACGGCTGAACACCTACATGTACCGCCGCAGCGGCGGTGAAGGGTTCGGCAGTGACTTCCAGGGCATCCCCGTCGCACTGTTGACGACGACCGGGCGCAAGACCGGCGAGCCGCGGGTGAGCCCGCTGTACTTTCACCGCGACGGCGACACCGTCGTGGTGGCCGCGTCCAAGGGCGGCAGCGACAAGCACCCCATGTGGTACCTGAACCTCAAGGCCGACCCCAAGGTTCAGGTGCAGATCAAGAGCGAAGTGCTCGACCTGACCGCGCGCGACGCCACCGAAGAGGAACGCGCGAAGTACTGGCCCCGACTGGTCGAGATGTATCCGACCTACGAGAACTACCAGTCGTGGACGGATCGCGTGATCCCGCTGGTGGTCTGCGAACCGTGACCGCGGACGCCGACCTGCACTTCTACTTCGATCCGGTGTGTCCGTTCGCCTGGCTCACCAGCAAATGGGTGCGCATCGTCGCCGACCAGCGCGGCTACCGCGTCGACTGGCGGTTCATCTCGCTGCGCATCGTCAACGCCGACGTCGACTACGCGACGCACTTCCCGCCGGACTACGAAGCCGGGCATACCGCCGGCCTGAGGTTGCTGCGCGTCGCTGCGCGGACGCGTGCCGAGCGGGGTCGCGAGGCCGTCGGACCGCTGTATGCGGCCATCGGAACCCGCCTGTTCGACGAGCGCGGGGCCAGCGCCAGGCCGGCCGACGCACAAGCCGCGCGTGCCCTGGTCGAGTCCGCCCTGCAGGACGCGGGCCTGCCGAGCGAACTGGCCGATGCGCTCGACGACACCTCGCTCGACGACGAGATCCGTACCGAGACCGACGAGGCGCTGGCACTGACGGGTCGCGACGTCGGCACCCCGATCCTGCACTTCCAGCCGCCGGGTGGGACGGCGTTTTTCGGCCCGGTCATCAGCCGACTGCCCGCCGCGGACGCCGCCGCGGACCTGTGGGACCACGTCGTCGCGCTGGCCGCGTTCCCCGGTTTCGCCGAACTCAAGCGCAGCCTGCGTGAACGTCCGCAACTAGTCGGACTGGGCGCCGACCCGGATTCCATTGGCGTCGAGGCGGACTGGCACGGCGGTAGCCGCCGCACCAAGAAGTAGTGTTTGCGCTTCGCCTCGCGCGGTAAGTAACCGACCATGGCAGACGTTCGCAACTCGGGCGTGCTCGCGCTGGCACTCAAGTACTTCTCGCGCGCGCACATCGCCGTCTATCAGAGGACCGGCGGCAAACTCGGTTCGCGGCTGCTGTGGTTCCCCGCCGCGTTGTTGACCACCGAAGGACGCAAGAGCGGTCAACCGCGGACGACCCCGACGCTCTACTTGCGGGACGGCGACCGGGTGATGCTGCCCGCGTCGTTCGGCGGGCGTGACCACAACCCGCTGTGGTACCGCAACCTGAAGGCCAACCCTCAGGTGCATCTCCAGATCCGCGGCGAGCACCTGGACATGACCGCTCGCGACGCCACCGTCGAAGAGCGAAAGCAGTACTGGCCCAGGCTGATCAGGATGTACCCGCCGTATCGCAACTACCGCGAGACGGCGGACCGGGTGATCCCCCTGGTGGTGTGCGAACCGCGGGCGTCCTAGCCCCGGGGCATTTCCGGGATTTGACCCCACCGCCATATCCGGCGACGTACCGTGTGCGGGCAGGCACGGGGGGGCGACGGACGGAGTTCGTGATGCGGCGATCCCTTCGAATCATTGTTGCGGCCATCTGCGCCGCGCTGATCTTCTTCGTCGCGGCGGTTCCGGCCTGGGCGATGACGCTGACCTTCGTGCGCCATGCCGAATCCCAATCCAACGCCGACGGGGTCATCGACACGTCGGTGCCCGGTCCCGGGCTCAGCCCGCTGGGCCAACAGCATGCGGAGGCGCTGGCCCCGGTGTTGGCGGCCAACGGTTACGACGGCTTCTATGTGTCCTCGATGCTGCGAACCCAGCAGACGGCACAGCCGTTGATGGACCTACTGGGAACGCAGTACGAGATCCTGCCCGGCCTGCGGGAGATCTCGGCCGGCATTTTCGAGGGCTCGTCGGAGGACGAGGGCTTGGGCCGCCTCGGCTATGCACTGGCGCCGATCGCATGGCTGCTGGGCGCCCGCTTCGTGCCGATACTGGGCGGGGAGGACGGCAACGCGTTCGACGCCCGCGTGGACGGGGCCTTACAACACATCTACGCCAACGGCGACGAGAATGCCGTGGCGTTCTCGCACGGGGCGACGATCATGTTCTGGACGATGATGAACGTCGACAACCCCGATCTCGGGCTTCTGCTTTCCCACCAGTTGGGCAACACCGAGCAGGTGGTGATCGAGGGAAGTCCCGAGGACGGCTGGACGCTGGTGAGCTGGGCCGGCATTCCCGTCGCAGCCGAACCGTCGCTGCCGATCGAGTTGTTCGTCAACGTCCGAAACCTGATGGTCGCGCCGCAGACCGCGCTCTACGACATCGGGCAGGCATTCGCCACCGGCGACATCGGGGCGCTGGCGAATGCCGTGCGCGACGGCATCATCAACGTCGCGCGGACCGTCATCGGTTTCGTGCCCGACATGGTGACCGACATCGTCGATTCGGTCGGCGGGGCCGACACCGTCACGGTGGATCAGCAGCCACCCGCCGGCGCGCTGACCGGCCCAGCCGAGCACGGGTCGGCCGACGACGAGCCCACCGTGACACGTCAGGCCGACGACGCCGGTGAAACCGAGACGACCACCGTCACCACCATGACGTCGAGAAGTCAAAAGTCCAACGGTGCAACAGATCTGACCGATGGCAACAAGGCCGAACCCGGCGAGAAGCCGACGGGCACCGAGAACCGGTCCGCTGACACCGCCGACGACGAAGCCGCCGACGACGTCACCGAGGCCACCGAGGACGCCGCCGACTCCTCGGTGGACAACGAGGAACCGACGGACGGCGGTGGCACCGAAACCGGTACCACCGCTTCACAACAGGAAGCCGCGTGAGCTAGCGATCAGGCGCCGTAGACGGGCACCGGCGGGCGCGCCTTGCCCAGCAGATCTCGCACCACCGGTCCGAGTTCGGCCGGGTCCCAGCGCGCACCCTTGTCGATCTGCGGACCGTGTGCCCACCCTTCGGCCACCCGGACGATGCCGCCCTCGACCTCGAACATCCGGCCGGTGACGTCCTTGGACTCGACGCTGCCGAGCCATACCACCAGCGGCGAGATGTTCTCCGGCGCCATCGCGTCGAAGTCCTTGTCCTGGGTCGACATCATCTCGGCGAACACCGTCTCGGTCATCCTGGTGCGCGCCGACGGCGCGATCGCGTTGACGGTGACGCCGTAGCGGCCCATCTCGGCCGCGGCGACCAGCGTCATCGCCGCGATGCCCGCCTTGGCGGCGCTGTAATTCGCCTGTCCCACACTGCCCTGCAGCCCCGCACCGGAACTGGTGTTGACGATGCGGGCGTCCACGGTGTTGCCCGCCTTGGACTGAGCGCGCCAGTACGTCGCGGCGTGCCGCATGGTCGCGAAGTGCCCCTTGAGGTGGACGGCGACGACGGCGTCGAACTCCTCTTCGCTGGTGTTGGCGAACATCCGGTCGCGCACGATGCCCGCGTTGTTGACCAGTACGTCGAGCCCGCCGAAAGTGTCGACCGCGGCCTGGATCAGCCCCTCGGCCTGCGCCCAGTCGGCGACGTTCGCCCCGTTGGCAACGGCTTCGCCTCCTGCGGCGGTGATCTCGTCGACCACGCTCTGCGCAGCGCTGCCGCCGCCGGCGGGCGACCCGTCCAATCCGACACCGATGTCGTTGACCACGACTCGGGCGCCTTCGGCGGCGAAGGCCAGCGCATGGGCGCGACCGATTCCGCCACCCGAACCCGTGACGATGACCACGCGGCCGTCGAGCAGTCCCATATTCGTTGTCTCCTTGGCTAGTTGATCGCGGTGGTGGTTGCGAGGTAGTGCGGTGGCTCGCCGCCGCCGTGCACTTCCAGCGAGGCACCACTGATGTAGGAGGCCGCGTCGGAGGCGAGGAAGGCTACCGCCCAGCCGATGTCCTGCGGCTTGGCCAGCCGCCCGAGTGGCACATTGCGGGAGATCGCCGCGATCGAATCGGCGTCTCCGTAGAACAACTCGGACTGTTCGGTCTCGACCATGCCGACCACGACGGAGTTGACCCTGACCTTGGGCGCCCACTCCACCGCCAGGGTGCTGGTAATGCTCTCCATACCGGCCTTGGCGGCGCCGTAGGCGACGGTGCCCGGGGTGGGTCGCCTGCCGCTGACGCTGGTGATGTTGACTATCGACCCGCCGGCCGCCTGGTTCTGCATGACGGCGTTGGCATGCGTCGAAACCGACAACGCCCCAAGTAGATTCAACTCGACGATCTTTCGGCTGAACTTCGCCGACGCCTCGGCGGCGAGGACGTACGGCGAGCCGCCCGCATTGTTGACCACGACGTCGAGGCGACCGTGATCGGCGACGATCCCGCCGACCATCGCCTCGACGGCCTCGTCGTCACGGATGTCGCACGGCCGGAACTCGTACGGCAGGCCCTCGACCGGTCGGCGCGCACACGTCACGACGATCGCCCCCTGGTCGGCGAAGACCTTGCTGATACCGGCCCCCACACCGCGCACGCCCCCGGTGATGAGGACGATGCGACCCTGCAACGCGAAACGGATGGCCCGAGAGGCAGCCCCGGAGGCACTGTCGACGGCGTCAGTCACTGTGCTAGCGTACCAAGCAAGTGCTTGCTTAGGTAGCGACCCAGGAGTTTGCATGCCGATCACCACAGAGACCGTGGAACCGGGCATCGTCTCGGTGACCGTCGACTACCCGCCCGTCAACGCGATCCCGTCGCGCGGGTGGTTCGAACTCGCCGATGCGCTCATCGCGGCCGGACGCGACATGAGCACGCACGCGGTCATCCTGCGGGCCGAGGGCCGCGGCTTCAACGCCGGTGTGGACATCAAGGAGATGCAGAAGACCGAGGGCTTCACCGCGCTGATCGACGCCAATCGCGGCTGCTATGAAGCGTTCCGCGCGGTGTACGAGTGCGCGGTGCCCGTCATCGCCGCCGTCAACGGCTTCTGCGTCGGCGGTGGCATCGGCCTGGTGGGCAACGCCGACGTCATCGTCGCCTCCGACGATGCCACGTTCGGTCTGCCCGAAGTCGAGCGCGGCGCGCTCGGCGCGGCGACGCACCTGTCGCGGCTGGTGCCGCAGCACATGATGCGGCGCCTGTTCTTCACCGCCGCCACCGTCGACGCCGCGACCCTGCACCACTTCGGCTCGGTGCACGAGGTGGTCCCGCGCGGGGACCTCGACGAGGCCGCCCTGCGGGTGGCGCGCGACATCGCCGCCAAGGACACGCGGGTGATCCGCGCGGCGAAGGAGGCACTGAACCTCATCGACGTCCAGAAGGTGAACTCGAGTTACCGCATGGAGCAGGGCTTCACGTTCGAGCTGAACCTCGCCGGGGTGTCCGACGAGCATCGCGACGCGTTCGCCGGCACGAAAAAGGGCACCAAATGAGCGACAAGCGAACGATTCTCGACGACGCCGTCGCGCAGATCCGCAGCGGGATGACCATTGGCATCGGCGGCTGGGGATCGCGCCGCAAGCCGATGGCGTTGGTGCGGGCCCTGCTGCGCACCGACGTCACCGACCTCACGGTGGTCACCTACGGCGGGCCCGATCTCGGGCTTCTGTGTTCGGCGGGCAAGGTCAAGCGCGCCTACTACGGCTTCGTGTCGCTGGACTCGCCGCCGTTCTACGACCCGTGGTTCGCCAAGGCGCGCACGTCCGGCGCGATCGAGGCCCGCGAGATGGACGAGGGCATGCTGCGCTGCGGGTTGCAGGCCGCCGCACAACGGCTGCCGTTCCTGCCGATCCGGGCCGGACTGGGCAGCGATGTGCGGACCTTCTGGGGCGACGAGCTCAAGACCGTGACGTCGCCCTACCCCACCGGCGACGGGTACGAGGAGCTCGTGGCGATGCCCGCCCTGACGTTGGACGCCGCGTTCGTGCACATGAATCTCGGTGACACACAGGGCAACGCGGCCTACACCGGCATCGACCCCTACTTCGACGATCTGTACCTGATGGCCGCCGAGCGGCGGTTCCTCTCGGTGGAGCGGGTGGTCTCGACCGACGAACTGGTCAAGGCGGTGCCGCCGCAGGCACTGCTGGTGAACCGGATGATGGTCGACACCGTCGTCGAGGCCCCGAACGGCGCACACTTCACCACCGCCGAGCCGGACTACCGCCGCGACGAGAAGTTCCAGCGGCACTACGCCGAGGCCGCGGGCTCCGCGGAGACGTGGCAGCAGTTCGTCGACACCTATCTGTCCGGCAGCGAGGCCGATTACCAAGCGGCCGTGCGCAAATTCCAGGAGCAACAGTGATGTCGGTGACCCGCGCCGAGGTATGCGCCGTCGCGTGCGCGGAGCTGTTCCGCGACGCCGGTGAGATCATGGTCAGCCCGATGGCCACCATGGTGTCGATCGGCGCCCGACTGGCCCGTCTGACGTTCTCCCCCGACATCCTGCTCACCGACGGTGAGGCGCGGCTGCTCGCCGACACGCCGGCGCTCGGGGTGGCCGGCGCCATCGAAGGCTGGATGCCGTTCGGCCGCGTCTTCGAGACACTGGCCTGGGGCCGCCGCCATGTCGTCATGGGCGCCAACCAGATTGACCGCTACGGCAATCAGAATCTCTCGGCGTTCGGTCCGTTGCAGCACCCGACCCGCCAGATGTTCGGTGTGCGCGGAGCGCCGGGCAACACCATCAACCACGCCACCAGCTACTGGGTCGGCAACCACTCCAAGCGGGTGTTCGGCAATGAAGTCGACATCGTGTCGGGCATCGGCTGGGACAAGGTCGACCCGGCCAATCCGGCCTATCGGTTCGTCAACGTCTCCCGGGTGGTGACCAACCTCGGCGTGTTCGACTTCAACGGGCCCGACCATCAGATGCGCGCGGTCTCGCTGCATCCGGGGGTCGAGGCCGAGCACGTCGCCGAGAACACCTCGTTCGAGGTGCACGGCCTGGACGCGGCCCAGGAGACACGGCTGCCCACCGAGGAGGAGCAGCGGCTGATCCGCGAAGTGATCGATCCGAAAAGCCTGCGCGACAGGGAAGTACGGGCATGAGCAGGCTGCGCACCCCGCTGACCGACCTCATCGGTATCGAGCATCCGGTGGTGCAGACCGGCATGGGCTGGGTCGCAGGCGCGCGGCTGGTGTCGGCGACGTCGAACGCCGGCGGCCTGGGCATCCTGGCGTCGGCGACCATGACGCTCGACGAACTGCAGACCGCCGTCACCAGGGTCAAGAGCGCGACCGACAAGCCCTTCGGCATCAACATCCGCGCCGACGCCGGCGACGCGAACGAGCGCGTCGCCCTCCTGATCCGCGAGGGAGTCAAAGTCGCCTCCTTCGCCCTTGCCCCCAAGCCGGATCTGATCGCGAAGCTCAAAGACGCCGGCGTCGTGGTCATCCCGTCGGTCGGCTTGGCCAAGCATGCGAAGAAGGTCGCCGGCTGGGGCGCGGATGCCGTCATCGTGCAGGGCGGCGAAGGCGGCGGGCACACCGGCCCGATCGCCACCACCCTGCTGCTGCCGTCGGTGCTCGACGCGGTCGCCGACTCCGGCATGCCGGTCGTCGCCGCGGGCGGCTTCTTCGACGGTCGCGGTCTCGCGGCGGCGCTGTCCTACGGCGCGGCGGGTGTCGCGATGGGCACCCGGTTCCTGTTGACCTCCGATTCCACGGTGCCCGAGGCGGTCAAGCGCCGCTACCTGGAGGCAGGCCTGGACGGCACCGTCGTCTCCACGCGCGTCGACGGCATGCCGCACCGGGTGCTGCGAACCGGGCTGGTGGAGAAGCTGGAGAGCGGCTCGCGGCTGCGCGGCTTCTCGGCGGCGGTCCGCAACGCGCAGAAGTTCAAGAAGATGTCCGGTATGACGTGGCGGTCGATGATCAGCGACGGCCTCGAGATGCGGCACGGTAAAGAGCTGACATGGTCGCAGGTCGTGATGGCCGCGAACACTCCGATGCTGTTGAAAGCCGGGCTGGTCGAGGGCAACACCGACGCGGGCGTGCTCGCCTCCGGGCAGGTCGCGGGCATCCTGGACGACCTGCCGTCATGCGAGGAGCTGGTCGAGTCGATCGTCGCCGATGCGGTCAAGCATCTGCAGGCGGCCGCCGGGCTGATCGAGTGAAGGCTTCTGCTTAATTTTCGCAATATGAAGCTATACTCTTCATATGTCGAAGGTGAAGCCAAGAGCTTCATCACATGCTCGCGCCACGCTGATCGGCGACGTGGTGGGCTCGCGCCGTGTCGCCGACCGCGCCTCGGCCCACCGCACACTCGACCGCGCGCTCGGTAACGTCGGCGCCCGCGCGATCGACCCGCCGGCGTTCACCGTCGGCGACGAGTTCCAGGGCAGTTACCCGTCCGTCGGCGAGGCGATCGACGCGGCGCTGACGATCCGGTTGGCGGTCACGCCGGACCTCGACGTGCGGTTCGGCCTCGGCTGGGGGGCGGTGACGGTACTCGATCCGGATTCGGGCATCCAGGACGGACCGGGATGGTGGGCGGCCCGCGAGGCGATCGAGTGGACCGCCGCGGCCCAACGCCAGCCTGGCTTGGCGCTGGTGCGCACCGCGTTCCGGGCCGCTCCCGCGACTCGGCAGGACACCGACGCCATCAACGCGGCCCTGGTGTGTCGGGACCATCTGCTTGGATCACTCGATGACCGATCCCTGCGAATCGTGAAGGGCCTGTTGACCGATCAGACGAAGAAGGACATCGCGGCGGCCGAGGGCGTCAGCGCCTCGGCCGTCTCCCAGCGCGCCGGGCGCGACGGGTTGGACCTGATCGTCGTGGCTTCGCGCTACCTGCGGAGCGTGCCGTGAGCGCGCTGGCGGTGATGCTGATCGCGATGGGCGCCGCCGACATCATCCGGCGGTTGACCGACCGGGTGTGGGTGCCCGCAGTGGTGGGCCCGGCCGTTGTCGTCGGGTGCGCGGCACTGGCCGGCCTGTGGCGTCTCGGCGACATCGTGTTGTTGGTCGTCGCGGCGGTGGCCGGCGTCGGCTGGGTGATGCTGTGTGCGCGCGCCGAGCGCACGGGTCGGGGCCAACTGGCCCCGCTGATGGTGTTCGGCGTTGCGGTCGCGGTGCTGGTCCTGTTGTCGGGCTGGGGCTCTGACGTCGCGGCGCTGGTGGGTCGGTGGCCGTCGTGGGTCGGTATCGACGTGTCCGGCGACCGGCTGCTGATGATCGTCGGCGTGATGCTGATGCAGCTGGTGACGGGCAACCAGTTGGTGCGGCTGGTGCTCGCCTCGGTCGGGGCGGTGAAGCCGGCGGGCGAACCCCAGCCGTCGGACCGGCTGAAGGGCGGCCGGCTGCTCGGGCCCATGGAGCGGGTGCTGATCCTCGGGCTGGGCCTGGCCGGTCAGCTCGCGGCGGCAACGGCCGTCGTCGCGGCCAAGAGCATCATCCGGTTCCCGGAGATCAACGCGTCGAAGGCCCGGGAGAACGGGCACATCGGCATCGATGACGTCACGGAGTACTTCCTGGTCGGCAGCTTCGCAAGCTGGATCGTCGCTCTCGGCGGCCTCGTTCTCGCACACTAAACAGTAAGCCTTTCGATTCGCCGGAATCCGGGCCTGCTTTTTCCTACACTCGCGGCCATGAAGACGAACGCCGCCGTGCTGTGGGGACTCAACGAACAGTGGAGCATCGAGGAGGTCGACCTCGACGGGCCGAAGGAGGGTGAGGTACTCATCTCGTTCGAGGCCACCGGTCTGTGCCATTCGGATCACCATGTCGTCACCGGCGATTTCGCCGGCGTGCCGCTGCCCATCATCGGCGGCCATGAGGGCGCGGGCGTCGTGCAGGAGGTCGGGCCCGGCGTTCGGGACCTCACGGTCGGCGACCACGTCGTCACGTCGTTTCTGCCGGCCTGCGGCCGCTGCCGCTGGTGCGCCAGCGGGCATCAGAACCTCTGCGACCTGGGCGCCTTGATACTCATCGGCGTCCAGTCCGACGGCACGTACCGGCGCAAGGTCCGTGGCAAGGACGTCGGCATCCTGTCGGGCGTCGGCAGCTTCTCGCAGTACGGCACGCTGTCGGAGGCGTCCGTCGTCAAGGTCGACGACGACCTACCGCTGGCGCGGGCGTGCCTGCTGGGCTGCGGCGTGATGACCGGATGGGGCTCGGCGGTCAACACCGCCGACGTGAGCCCGGGCGACACCGTGGTGATCATCGGTTGCGGCGGTATCGGCAGCGGAGCCATTCAGGGCGCGCGGCTGGCGGGCGCCGAGCACATCGTCGTCGTGGAGCTCGTCGAGGCCAAGCGGGACAAGGCTTTCCAGTTCGGCGCCACGCACTTCGTCACATCGATGGAGGAGGCGACGGCTCTGGTCGCCGAACTGACGCGCGGCGTGATGGCCGACTCGGCGATGTTGACCATGGGTGTGCTCGAGGGCCGGATGATCGACGAGTCGCTCAACATCATCCGCAAGGGCGGCGCGGTCGTGATGACCGCGATCGCCTCGATGGCCGACGTGACGCCCACCCTGTCGATGGCGATGATGACGCTGTTCCAGAAGCGACTGCTCGGCAGCCTCTACGGAGAGGCCAACCCGCGCGCGGACATCCCGCGATTGCTCAACCTCTACCGCGACGGCAAGCTGCTGCTCGACGAGACCGTCACCGCGGAATACAAGCTGAACGACATCAACGACGCCTACGACGACATGCTCGCCGGCCGCAACATCCGCGGCGTGGTCATCCACGACCACTAGCGTCCGTGTCCGCGACTATTGGAGCCGCTCGATGATCGTGACGTTGGCCGTACCGCCGCCCTCGCACATCGTCTGCAGGCCGTAGCGGCCGCCGGTGCGCTCCAGGGTGTTCAGCATGGTGGCGAACAGCTTGGCGCCGGTGGCGCCCAGCGGGTGGCCGAGGGCGATCGCGCCGCCGGAAGGGTTGACCTTCGCGGGGTCGGCGCCGGTCTCCTTGAGCCACGCCATCACGACGGGCGCGAACGCCTCGTTGATCTCGACGGTGTCGATGTCGTCGATCGACAGTCCGGTCTTCTTCAGCGCGTACTCGGTGGCGGGAATCGGACCGGTCAGCATGAACACCGGGTCGGCGCCGCGGGCGCTGATGTGGTGGATGCGGGCGCGCGGCTTGAGATTGTGCGCCTGCACCGCGCTTTCCGAGGCGAGCAGCACCGCGCTGGCGCCGTCGGAGATCTGGCTCGCCATCGCCGCGGTCAACCGGCCGCCGTCGACCAGCGTCTTGAGCCCGGCCATCTTCTCCAGAGAGGTATCGCGCGGACCCTCGTCGGTGATGAAACCAGTCCCATCGACCGGGACTCCGATGATCTCGTTCTCGAAGTGGCCGGAGCGGATCGCCTCCTGCGCGCGCTGATGGCTGGTCAGTGCGTACTGCTCCATCTCCTCACGTGACAGGTCCCACTTCTCGGCGATCAGCTCGGACCCCCGGAACTGGGAGATCTCCTGATCGCCGTAGCGGTGCAGCCAGCTCTTGGATTCGTTTGTCGGAGAGGTGAAACCGAACTGCTCACCGACGATCATCGCCGAGGAAATCGGGATCTGGCTCATGTTCTGCATACCGCCCGCGACGATCAGGTCGGCGGTGCCGGACATGATCGCCTGCGCACCGAACGAGATGGCCTGCTGGCTGGAGCCGCACTGCCGGTCGACGGTGACGCCGGGCACCTCTTCGGGGTAGCCGGCGGCCAGCCACGACAGCCTGGCGATGTTGCCGGCTTGGCCTCCGATGGCGTCGACACAGCCGGCGATGACGTCGTCGACCGCGCCCGGGTCGACGTCGACACGCTCGAACAGCCCGCGCCACACAGTGGCGCCGAGGTCGACGGGGTGCACACCCGCCAGTGATCCGTTGCGCTTGCCGACGGCGGTGCGCACGGCGTCGATGACGTAGGCCTGTGATGTTGCAGTCATGGGTTCCTCATTCCCTCGTGATGCCGCCGAGAACGATCGACAGATATTGGCTGCCGACTTGCTCGGCTGTCAGCGGCCCGCCCGGTTGATACCAGCGGACCGAAACCCAGGTGGTGTCGCGGATGAACCGGTAGACCAGGTCGACGTCGATGTCGGGCCGGAAGTAGCCCTCCTCGATGCCCTGGTTGAGCAGGTCCAGCCACATCTTGCGTTGCTCTTGATTGCGCTGCTCGACGTAGGAGAAGCGCTCCTGGCCCGCGAGTCGCTTGGCCTCGTCCTGGTAGATGACGACCTGTGCGTGCCGGTGCTCGATCGCCTCGAACGACGCCATGAACAGCCCCTTGAGGCGTTCGAGGGGGTTGGGTTCGGTGTCGACGATCTGCTGGTAGCGCGCGAACAGCCAGTCCAGGAACCCGCGCAGCACCTCGTCGACCATCTCCTCCTTGGAGGCGAAGTGGTGATACAGGCTGCCGGACAGGATCCCCGCCGAGTCGGCGATGTCGCGCACCGTGGTCGCCCGCAGCCCGCGCTCGGCGAACATCGCCGCGGCAAGCTCGAGAAGCTCGTCGCGTCGACTGGCCGGCTGGCTCGTTGCGGGTGAGGTCATGGGTGCTGGCTCGACACCGAGATCACTTCTCCGGTCAGGTAGCTGGAGTATTCGCTGGCCAGGAATGCGATGGTGGCCGCGACCTCCCACGGCTCCGCCGCCCGGCCGAAGGCCTCGCCCTCGGAAAGCCGGTCCAGCAGGTCGGAGCTGCTGGTCTTCTCGAGGAACTTGTGCCTGGCGATGCTGGGCGACACCGCGTTGATCCGCACGCCGTGCTCGACGGCCTCGATCGCGCTGCACCGTGTCAGAGCCATCACGCCGGCCTTGGCCGCCGCGTAATGAGACTGCGAATGCTGTGCGCGCCAACCCAACACGCTGGCGTTGTTGACGATGACGCCGCCGTGGTCGGCCTCGCGGAAGTAACGCAGCGCCGCGCGTGTCGCGCGCATCACCGACGTCAGCGTCACGTTGAGGACGCGGTCCCACTCTTCGTCGGTCATGTCGACGACGGGTGTCTGCCCGCCGAGACCGGCGTTGTTGACCAACACGTCCAACCGGCCCATCCGCGCCGTGGTCGACGCGATGAGCGCATCCACCTGAGCGGTGGACGTCACGTCGCACACCACGCTCTCGACGCGACCCAACCCGAGTTCTGCCAACTGGTCGCGGGTCTCACCGAGCCGCCGTTCGTGATGGTCGGAGACGACGACGTCGGCCCCTTCGGCCAGTGCCCGCCGCGCCACCGCCGAGCCGATCCCGGTCCCGGCGGCCGCCGTCACGACGACGACCTTGCCGGTCAGAAGGCCGTGTCCGTCAATCTCTTTCGGTGCTTCAGAAAGACTCAACCCTTGACCTCTCGCGGTAGGCCGAGCACTCGCTCGGCGATGATGTTGCGCTGCACCTCGTTCGAACCGCCGTAGATGGTGTCGGCCCGCGAGAACAGATACAACCGCTGCCACTCGTCGAACTCGCCGTCGTCCAGCGTCAGACCCTCGCGACCGAGCACCTCCATCGCGATCTCACCCAGTTCACGATGCCAGTTGGCCCACAACAGCTTCGAGACTGAGTCTTTTCCGGCGGCCGTGCCGCCTCGTTGCTCCACATCCATGGTCGCCAGCGCGTACGACCGCATGGTGCGCAGCCCCGCCCATGACCGCGTCAACCTCTCGCGGATCAGCGGATCGTCCACGGCGCCGGTACGTTTCGCCAACTCCGCGACACCGGACAATTCGCGGGCGTACTCGATCTGCTGTCCGAGCGTCGAGACGCCGCGCTCGAACGTCAACAGCCCCATCGCCACGCGCCAGCCGTCACCGGGCTCGCCGACCACCAGCGAGGCGTCGGTGCGGGCGTCGTCGAAGAACACCTCGTTGAACTCCGAGTCACCGGTCAGTTGCACGATCGGGCGGATCTCCACCCCGGGCTGATCCAGCGGGACCAACAGGAACGACAGCCCCGCGTGCCGTTTGCTCCCCTTCTCACTGCGCGCGACGACGAAACACCACTGCGCCCAGTGCGCCAGCGACGTCCACACCTTCTGCCCGTTGATGACCCACTGGTCGCCGTCGAGTTCGGCGGTCGTCGCCACATTCGCCAGGTCGCTGCCGGCGCCGGGCTCGGAATAGCCCTGGCACCACAGTTCGGTGACGTCGAGGATTTTCGGCAGGAAGCGCTGCTGCTGCTCGGGCGTGCCGTAGGCGATCAGGGTCGGGCCGAGCAGTTCCTCGCCGAAGTGGTTGACCTTCGCCGGGGCGTTCGCGATCGCGTACTCCTCATAGAACGCCACCCGGTGCGCGACCGACAACCCGCGCCCGCCGTGTTCCTCGGGCCAGCCCAGGCACGTCAGCCCGGCCGCCGCCAGATGCTGATTCCACGCCCGCCGTTCCTCGAACGCCTCGTGCTCGCGCCCGGGTCCGCCGAGGCCCTTCAGCGCGGCGTACTCGCCGACGAGGTTGTCGGCGAGCCAGTCACGGACCTCGGCCCGGAACTCCTCGACCTCAATCACCCCTGTAGGCTAACCTACCAAGCACTTGCTTTGTTAGAGGAGCAGCGATGAGGGACGATCCGCGGACCACTCCTGGGGTCCTGGACCGGATCGCCGACCGGTTTTCCGACCACAAAGCGCTGGTCACCGACCATCGCAGCATCACTTACGCGGAACTGCGCGACGAGGTCCGCCGCGCGGCCGCGGCGATGGTCGGCAGCGGGATCAACGCGGGCGACCGCGTCGCGATCTGGTCGCCCAACACCTGGCACTGGGTGGTGGCATGCCTCGCCACGCACTACGCCGGCGGCGTGGTCGTGCCGCTCAACACCCGCTACACCGCGAGCGAGGCCACCGACATCCTGGCCCGGACCGGTGCGCCGCTGTTGTTCGCCTCGGGCGAGTTCCTCGGCGCCGACAAGGCCGCGTCCGTCGACCGTGACGCGCTGCCGGATCTGCGGCACATCGTGCGCGTCCCGATCGAGAAGGACGACGGCACCTGGGATGAGTTCATCGCCGCGGGCACAGACCTCCACGCGGTCGATGCCCGCGCCGGAGCCGTCCAACCCGACGACGTGTCCGACATCCTGTTCACCTCGGGCACCACGGGCCGCAGCAAGGGTGTGCTGTGCGCGCACCGGCAGTCGCTCGACGCGTCGGCCGCCTGGGCGGCCTGCGGACAACTCACCAGCGACGACCGCTACCTGTGCATCAACCCGTTCTTCCACAACTTCGGCTTCAAGGCCGGCATCCTGGCCTGCCTGCAGACCGGCGCCACGCTCATCCCGCAGCTGACGTTCGACCCAGAGCAGGCGATGGCGACGGTGGCCGAACACCGCATCACCGTGCTGCCGGGTCCGCCGACGATCTACCAGACGCTGCTGGACCACCCCAAGCGCGCCGACTACGACCTGTCCTCGCTGCGCTTCGCGGTCACCGGTGCGGCGACGATCCCGGTGGTGCTGATCGAACGGATGCAGACCGAACTGGACATCGATGTCGTGCTGACTGCCTACGGCCTGACCGAGGCCAGCGGGTTCGGCACCATGTGCCGGGCCGACGACGACGCGGTCACTGTCGCCACCACCTGCGGCCGGCCCATAGCGGAATTCGAACTGCGCATAGCCGGAGCCGGGCCGGGCGGTGATGAGACGAGCGTGGGCGAGGTGTTGCTGCGCGGCCCGAACGTGATGCTGGGTTACCTCGACGACCCGGAGGCCACCGCGGCGGCGATCGACACCGACGGCTGGCTGCACACCGGCGATGTCGGCACGCTCGACGAGCACGGCAACCTGCGCATCACCGACCGGCTCAAGGACATGTACATCTGCGGTGGCTTCAACGTCTATCCCGCCGAGATCGAACAGGTGCTGGCCCGGTTGGACGGTGTGGCCGAGTCCGCGGTGATCGGGGTGCCCGACGAACGGCTCGGCGAAGTGGGCAAGGCGTTCATCGTGACCAAGCCGGGCGCCGAACTGAATGAAGAAGCGGTAATCGCTTACACCCGGCAGCATCTGGCGAACTTCAAGACGCCACGCTCGGTCGAGTTCCTCGACGCGCTGCCGCGTAATCCGGGCGGCAAGGTGGTCAAGCCCCTCTTGCGCCAACACAGTGAGAGGGCCTGACATGGACCTGACTTTCGACGACGTCACGTGTGATTTTCAGGCCGAGGTGCGCGAGTTCCTGGCGAAGAACACCGACGCGTTTCCGACGAAGTCCTACGACACCGCCGAGGGTTTCGAACAGCACCGCCGCTGGGACAGGGTGCTGTTCGACGCCGGACTGTCGGTGATCACCTGGCCCGAGAAGTACGGCGGCCGCGACGCCACCCTGCTGCAGTGGGTGGTCTACGAGGAGGAGTACTTCCGGGCGGGTGCACCGGGCCGCGCCAGCGCCAACGGCACCTCGATGCTGGCGCCGACGCTGTTCACGCACGGCACCCAGGAACAACTCGACCGCGTGCTGCCGAAAATGGCCAGCGGCGAGGAGATCTGGGCGCAGGCGTGGTCGGAGCCGGAGTCGGGTAGCGACCTGGCCTCGCTGCGGTCGACTGCCACCAAGACCGACGGCGGCTGGCTGCTCAACGGGCAGAAGATCTGGAGTTCACGCGCACCCTTCGGCGAACGGGCGTTCGGACTGTTCCGGTCGGACCCGGAGGCGCAGCGGCACAAGGGTCTGACGTATTTCATGTTCGACCTCAAGGCCGACGGCGTCACCGTGCGTCCCATCGCACAGTTGGGCGGCGACACCGGCTTTGGGGAAGTGTTCCTCGACGACGTCTTCGTGCCGGACAACGACGTCATCGGCGAGGTGCACGACGGGTGGCGCGCGGCGATGAGCACGTCGAGCAACGAGCGCGGCATGTCGCTGCGCAGCCCCGCCCGCTTCCTTGCCCCCGCCGAACGGCTGGTCGGCGAGTGGGCCGAAGACCGCAACCCCGCGTATGCCGAGCGCGTCGCCGACGCCTGGATCAAGGCGCAAGCGTACCGGTTACACACGTTCGGCACCGTCACCCGGGTCGCCGCAGGCGGTGAACTGGGCGCCGAGTCGTCGGTGACCAAGGTGTTCTGGTCCGACCTCGATGTCGCGATCCACCAGACCGCACTCGACCTGCGCGGCGTCGACGGCGAGCTCGTCGACATGTGGACCGACGGATTGCTCTTCGCGTTGGGAGGCCCGATCTACGCGGGCACCAACGAGATTCAGCGCAACATCATCGCCGAACGGCTTCTGGGACTTCCCCGAAAGTAGACTCATGAACTTCGAATTGGACGAACAGCAGCGTGACTTCGCGGCCAGCATCGACGCCGCGCTGGGCGCCGCCGATTTGCCGGGCGCGATCCGGGCCTGGGCGGCGGGCGACACCGCTCCCGGCCGCAAGGTGTGGGCACAACTGGCCGATCTCGGCGTGACCGCGCTCTCGGTGCCGGAGAGGTTCGACGGCATCGAGGCGCATCCCGTCGATCTGGTTGTAGCGATGGAGCGGCTCGGGCGCTGGTGCGTACCTGGCCCGGTGGTCGAATCCATCGCCGTCGCACCGGTGCTGCTCGCCGACGACGACCGCAGCGCCGCACTGGCTGCCGGTGACCTGATCGCGACGGTCGCCCTGCCACCGCACGCGCCGCGCGCGGTCGACGCGGATAGCGCGGGGCTGGTATTGGTGGGCGCCAACGGCGAAGTCCGCGACGGCACCGCGGGTGCGCGGCACGAGTCGGTCGACCCGAGCCGAAAACTGTTCGACGTCAATGCTTCCGGTGCGGCCAGGCCGGCCGATGTGGCGCGCGCCTACGAGTTCGGCGCGCTGGCCACGGCCGCCCAGCTGGTCGGCGCCGGCCAGGCGATGCTCGACGTGTCGGTCGAGTACGCCAAACAGCGCAGCCAGTTCGGCAACGTGATCGGCAGCTACCAGGCGATCAAGCACAAGCTCGCCGACGTGCACATCGCTGTCGAGCTGGCCCGTCCGCTGGTGTACGGCGCGGCGCTGTCACTGGCGGACGACTCGACGGATACCGCGCGCGATGTGAGCGCGGCCAAGGTCGCCGCCGCCGACGCTGCACTGCTGGCGGCGCGTTCGGCGCTGCAGACCCACGGCGCGATCGGGTTCACCCAGGAGCACGACCTGTCCCTGTGGCTGCTGCGCGTGCAGGCGCTGCATTCGGCATGGGGCGATCCCACCGTGCACCGGCAGCGGGTATTGGAGGCCCTCTCGTGAGCGAAGAACGTCAGCTGCTGCGCGAAACGGTCGCCGCGCTCGTCGACAAGCACGCGTCGCCTGCGACGGTTCGCGAGGCGATGGAGTCGGAGCGCGGATACGACGAGTCGCTATGGAAAATGCTGTGCGAGCAGGTCGGCGCCGCGGCGCTGGTCGTGCCCGAGGATCTCGGCGGCGCGGGTGGCGAACTCGCCGACGCGGCCGTCGTGCTCGCCGAACTCGGCAACGCGCTGGTGCCCACCCCGCTGTTCGGCACCATCCTGGCCGAGCTGGCGTTGCTGGCCGCCGACGAGCCCGACGCCGACGCTTTGGAGGCACTCGCTGAGGGCGTCAAGGTCGGGGCGGTCGTGTTCGACAGCAAGTTCGTCGTCAACGGCGATGTCGCCGACGTCGTGGTCGCCGCCGACGGTGAGCGGCTGCACCGTTGGACGGGGTTCACCGCCGAGCCCGTCGTCGCGATGGATCCCACCCGGCGGCTGGCCCGGCTTGACGGCGGCGACAGAACCGACATCGGCGCGGACCCCGGTCTGGCCGATACCGCCGCACTGCTGCTGGCCGCCGAGCAGATCGGCGCGGCCTCGCGATGCCTGGATCTGACCGTGCAGTACACCAAGGACCGCGTCCAGTTCGGCAGGCCGATCGGCAGCTTCCAGGCACTCAAACACCGCATGGCCGATCTGTACGTCGCGGTGCAGTCCGCGCGTGCTGTCGTCGACGAGGCAATCGCCAACCCGTCGCCCACATCGGCTGCGCTGGCGCGGTTCTCGGCCAGCGAGGCCTTCTCCAAGGTCGCCGGCGAGGCGGTCCAGTTGCACGGCGGCATCGCGATCACCTGGGAACACGACATTCAGCTGTACTTCAAGCGCGCACATGGCAGCGCGCAGCTCCTCGGGCCGCCGCGCGAGCACCTGCGCCGGCTCGAATCCGAGGTGCTCTAGCGTTGTCCATGTGAGCATCTCGCTGCGCGCGGGCATTCCGCCGTTCTATGTGATGGACGTGTGGCTGGCCGCCGCCGAGCGGCAGCGCAGCCACGGCGACCTGGTGAACCTCTCGGCGGGCCAGCCCAGCGCGGGCGCACCCGCGGCCGTGCGCGCCGCGGCCAGGAAAGCGCTCGACACCACCGTCCTCGGGTACACCGTGTCGCTCGGCATCCCGGAATTGCGGGCCGCGGTCGCGAACTCGTATCTCGACCGGCACGGGCTGATCGTCGCCCCGGCCGATGTGGTGATCACCACGGGTTCCTCGGGCGGGTTCCTGCTGACGTTCCTGGCCTGCTTCGACGTCGGCGACCGGGTCGCCATCGCCAGCCCGGGCTACCCCTGCTACCGCAACATCCTCTGGGCGCTTGGCTGCGAGGTCGTCGAGATCCCGTGCGGCCCGCAGACCCGCTTCCAGCCGACGGCGCAGATGCTCGCCGAACTGGATCCGCCGGTGCAGGGCGTCATCGTGGCGAGTCCCGCCAACCCCACCGGAACGGTGATCCCCCCGGACGAGCTCGCCGCGATCGCGTCGTGGTGTGCGTCGTCGGGGGTCCGGCTGATCAGCGACGAGGTGTATCACGGCCTGGTCTACGAGGGCGCGCCTGCGACCAGTTGCGCGTGGGCGACGTCGCGCGATGCCGTTGTGGTGAACAGCTTCTCGAAGTACTTCGCGATGACGGGGTGGCGTCTGGGCTGGCTGCTGGTACCGCAGGAACTGCAGCGCGCCGTCGACCGTCTGACCGGCAACTTCACCATCTGCCCGCCGAGCTTGTCGCAGCTGGCTGCGGTCGCGGCGTTCAGCCCGGAGTCAATCGCCGAATCGGATGCGCTGCTGCATCATTACGCCGCCAACCGGCGGTTGCTGCTCGACGGTCTGCGGGCCATCGGCATCGAGCGGCTGGCACCGACCGACGGCGCGTTCTACGTGTACGCCGACGTGTCGCACCTGACGACCGACTCGTTGTCGTTCTGCTCGAAGCTGCTCGACGACACCGGGGTCGCGATCGCACCGGGCATCGACTTCGACCCCGCACACGGCGGATCGTTCGTGCGACTGTCCTTCGCCGGGCCGACGAGCGACATCGAAGAGGCGCTGCGGCGGATCGGAGCCTGGCTGGGCTAGCGCCGTCACAACTGGAAGGGCGGCGGATCTGCATTGTTCTGTGCTCGTTCGCGTTTGATCCGCTGAGACCGATCAGTGGTGCGCAGTCGCTTCCGCACGGGCATCTTCACGCCGCGGTCGACACCATCGGGTGGCATATCCGGCACGGGCGGCAGTTCGGCGGTCGCGATGTCCCAGGTGGGGAAGATACTTCGACAGCCGGGGTGGGTGGTATAACTGTGCCCTGTCGGCGACGTCCAAGTCGCGGTGCCATCGGCGAGCAGGACCAGCAGCCAGTCGCCGGCCCAGAATGTCTTCAGCAAGTGGTGTTTTCGACACAGGCAAGCCAGATTCGACGGGTGCGTCGCACCGATCGGATGGGGAATGACGTGGTCGATGTCGCAGAACTCCGCGGGCATCGTGCAGCCGGGGAAACGGCACGTGAGGTCCCGGGCGCGCACGAAGCGCGCTAATTTGGCCGACGGGCGGTAGCCGGCTTCGGCATCCTCGCACGGCTGGCTGAGCGGCTGCAGCTTGGCACCGTTGCGAAGTAGTTCAGCCAGCATCGGCGTCGGCAGAATATCGGTACCGGACAAGATCGCGGTACCCGCATCCGCCGAGTTGCGGGTCTCGTTGAGGCTCTTGGCGGCGTCGACGGCGGTCCGGTCGGCGATTACGTTGACCACGACCGAAGACTTCGGCGCGACATTGGTTGCGGCTGCGCAGTCCGGCGATCCACACGCACACGGCAGGTGGTCGTTCCCGTTGCCGAGCGCCCCGAGCGCGTCAGATCTTCTTTGGGCGTGCGTGCGTGGGTCGTCGTCGCATACGCCGGCGGCGATCATCGACGAAAGCTTCCTGTCGAGGACAGCGGCATCAGGGGCGAGCAGCCTGCCCCGGACAGAGGTGAGGCCGGATTCGTCCTCGAAATCTCCGACCGTGAAGTCACGGCTGCGGGCGGTCGTGCGGCTTTCGATGAGCGCATCGCGGTCGAGGCGGTGCACCACGGCATCGACGGCCGCGGTGAGCTTTTCATCGGATAGAGGTCCGAAGGTCAGCACGCGTTCGGCCAGCGCGGCATCGATCTTGGCCCATACCTCGTCGTCGGTGACAAGGCGGGTGCGCCATGTGATCGCCGAGATCACCCGGCCGGTGATCAGCCCCTGCTGGAACATGTGCAAAACCTTCGGCAGGTGATCGCGCAATGTCTCGGCGATGCGCATCTGCCCGGAGGCCTTGCGGTGGCTGATGTTCATTGCGGCGGCGACTTCGGCCGCAGTCGAATCCCACAGGTCGCAGACCCACCACGCGCGCGGATCGTCTTGGTCGTCGCCAACACGGCGCGCAACCAGCTCACCGATCATCGCCGAGCGCATCGCCGCCGCAGCGGCCTCACTTCGAGTGGTCTCGGAGATCGCGGTGATCAATGCCGCGTCGTCGACGTTATCGAACATACATTCGATACTGTCACACTCCACTGACAGAACGCGATCGACCGATTCCCGATAGGGAGGAAATCACCGCTTCTGGTCGGCGTACCAGTCGAGCAGCCCCGGATCGTCGACGGCGCTGCGCTCCACCACTTTCGCGGGGTCGGCGCCCTGGAACAACTTCTTGATCGGCACCTCGAGCTTCTTGCCCGTGCGGGTGTGCGGGACGCCGGGGGCGGCAATGATCCTGTCGGGCACATGCCGCGGGGAGACCTCGTCGCGGATGGTCCTCTTGATGCGATCGCGCAGTTCGTCGGTCAGTTCGGCGCCCTCGCCGAGCACAACGAACAGCGGCATCCAGTACTCGCCGTCGGGTTGCTCGGCGCCGATGACCAACGCTTCGGTGACCTCGGGGATCCGCTCGACGGCCTGGTAGATATCGGCGCTGCCCATCCGGATGCCGTGGCGGTTGAGCGTCGAGTCCGACCGGCCGTGCACGATGACGCTGCCGCGGTCGGTGACGGTGATCCAGTCGCCGTGCCGCCATACCCCCGGAAACATCTCGAAATATGCCGAGCGGTAGCGGGATCCGTCGGCATCGTTCCAGAACGCCACCGGCATCGACGGCATCGGTTTGGTGACCACCAGCTCGCCGACCTCGTTGCGCACGGGGTGGCCGGACTCGTCCCACGAGTCGAGCGCGCAGCCCAGGTAGGGGGCCGACAGCTCGCCCGGCCACACCGGGACGGTCCGGACACCGCCGATGAACGCCGACACCACATCGGTCCCGCCGCTGATCGACGAGACCTGAACGTGCTCGCCGACGTTGTCGCGCAACCAGAGCGACGACGACGGCGGCAGTGACGATCCGGTGATGCCGACCGTCTTCAGCGCCGTCAGGTCGTATTCCTTGCGGGGCACCGCGCCCGCCTTCGCGCAGCCCAGAACGTAACCGGGACTGGTGCCCAGCACGGTGGCCTTGACCCGGGCGGCGATGTCCCACAACGCGTCCGGCCGCGGCGAGTTCGGGCTGCCGTCGTAGCAGACGATCGTCGCGCCCACCAGCAGGCCCGCGACCTGGAAGTTCCACATCATCCAGCTCGGGCTGGTGTACCAGAAGAAGGTGTCGTCGGATCCTATGTCGGATTGCAGCGCAATGGCTTTGAGATGTTCGAGCAGCACGCCGCCGTGGCCGTGCATGATGCCCTTCGGCAGCCCGGTGGTGCCGGAGGAGAACAGAATCCACAGTGGATGCGCGAAGTCGACGGCGGTGGTGGTCAGCGCCGCGCCGCCGGCTGCGCCGGTGAGTTCGGACGCCATGACGGTGGCCCGCAGCGTCGGCAGGCCGTCGCGCAGCGCCGCGATGTCGGCGGTCTTGTCGTGGTGCTTGCCGCCGTAGGTGTAGCCGTCGGCGGTGACCAGGACGGTGGGCTCGAGCTGGCCGAGCCGGTCGAGTGCGGCCTTGGCCGAGTAGTCCTGCCCGCAGGCACTCCAGATCGCGCCGATGCTGGCGGTCGCCAGGAACGCGATGACCGCTTCGGGGATGTTCGGCAGGTAACCGATCACCCGGTCACCCGGCGTCACGCCCAGTGTCTGCAGCTTCTGCGCGAAGGCCGCGGCGCGTCCGAGCAGTTCGGCCCAGGAGATCTCCGTCGTCGAACCGCCCTCGGCGACATGGAGGATCGCGGGCCGGTCGGTGCGGGCGTTGCGCACCACCTGGTCGACGTAGTTGAGACGGGTGCCCGGGAACCATTGCGCGCCGGGCATCTCGGTGGAGGAGAGCACGGTGTCGGGTCTGTCGCCGAGGTCGAAGTAGTCCCACAGCGCCGCCCAGAACGCGGCCGGGTCGTCGACCGACCACTGCCACAGCGACTGGTAGTCGCCGAAGCTTCGGCCCGCGCGGCCCTGCACGAACCGCGCGAAGTCGGTCACTCGCGCGTCGGCGACATCGGTGTCGGTGGGGGTCCACTGCGCGGCAGCGGTCATCGGGCGCTCCACCCGCCGTCCATGGTGTACGACGCGCCGGTCACCATGCCGGCTGCCGGCGAGGCGAGCCAACCGACCAGCGAGGCAACCTCTTCGGGTTCAACGAGCCGTTTGATCGCGCTTTCCTTCAACAGGATCTTCTCCACCACCTCGTCCTCACCGATGCCGTGCGTCCGCGCCTGGTCGGTGATCTGCTTGGTGACCAAGGCGGTTCGAACGTACCCCGGATCGACACAGTTGCTGGTGACGTCGTGCGGCCCACCTTCGAGGGCGGTCACCTTCGACAGCCCTTCCAGCCCGTGCTTCGCGGTGACATATGCGCTCTTGAATTCCGACGCGCGCAGACCGTGCACCGACGAGATGTTGATGATGCGACCGAACCTGTTGGCGTACATGTGCGGCAGCGCGGCGCGGATCAACAGGAACGGCGCCTCCACCATCAGCGCCAGGATGAAGCGGAACCGCTCGGGCGGGAAGTCGGGAATCGGGCTGACGTGTTGCACGCCGGCGTTGTTGACCAGGATGTCGGCCTCGAGCCGCAGCCCTTCCAACGCGGAGACGTCGGAAAGGTCCACCGCCCATGGCCTTCCGCTGATCTCGTCGGCGAGCGTCTTGGCGCCGACGTCGTCGAGGTCGGCCACGGTGACCGTCGCGCCGCGGGCGGCGAGCTCACGCGCGCAGGCGGCGCCGATCCCGCTCGCGCCGCCGGTGACCAGCGCGGTGCGGCCGGCCAGGTCGCTCATACCACTCCCGCCTTCGCGAGTTGCTCACGGTCGGCCTCGTCGAGCGTGGCGAGGTCGATGCCGTTGGTTTCCCGGGTGAACCACGCGGCCACCAGAGTGATCACCGAGGCGCCTGCGAGATAGAGGGCGATCGGCAGCCACGAGTCGAACCTGTCGAGCAGCCACGTCGCGATCGCCGGCGCCAATGATCCGGCGACGATCGAGGTCACCTGATAGCCAAGGGAGACACCGGAATACCGCATCCGGGTCGGGAACATCTCGGCCATGATCGCCGGCTGCGGTGCGTACATGATCGCGTGGATGATGAGGCCGAGAATGACCGCGCCCATGATGGGTAGGTAATTGCCGGTGTTCATCATCGGGAAGGCGAAGAACCCCCAGGTGGCGCCCGCGATGGCGCCGACGATGTACACCGGCCGTCGGCCGAACCGGTCGGACAGCCGGCCCACCTGCGGAATGACGAGGAAGTGCACCGCGTGTGCGGCCAGCAGCCACCACAGGATGTCGCTGGTGTCCGCGCCGACGTGGGTCTTGAGGTAGACGATCGAGAAGGTCACGACGAGGTAGTACATGATGTTCTCGGCGAAGCGCAGGCCCATCGCGGTGAAAACACCACGGGGATAACGCTTGAGCACCTCGACCACGCCGTAGGACACCGCCTTGACGCGCTCGACCTCTTCCTGCGCGGCCATGAAGATGGGTGCGTCCGACACCTTGGTCCGGATGTAGTAGCCGATCAGCACCACCACCGCGGACAACCAGAACGCGACACGCCAGCCCCATGACAGGAACGCCGATTCCGTCAGCACACCGGTCAGGATCAGCAGCACGAGGGTCGCGAGCATGTTGCCGACGGGCACCGCGGCCTGCGGCCAGCTGGCCCAGAATGCACGCTGCTTGTTCGGGCTGTGCTCAGCGACCAGCAGAACCGCGCCGCCCCACTCGCCGCCGACGGCGAAGCCCTGGAGAAACCGCAGCACCACGAGCAGGACGGGCGCCCACACGCCGATCTGGTTGTAGGTGGGCAGGCAGCCCATCAGGAACGTGACGGCGCCGACGAGCAGGATCGCGAACTGCAGCAGCTTCTTGCGGCCGTACTTGTCGCCGAAGTGTCCGAACACCACGCCGCCCAGCGGGCGTGCGACGAACCCGACCGCGTAGGTCAGCAGGGCCGCGATGAGACCCTGCGCCTCGCTGGTGCCCTCGGCGAAGAACACCTTGTTGAAGACGAGCGTGGCCGCGGTCGCGTAGAGGAAGAACTCGTACCATTCGACGACCGTGCCGGCCATCGAGGCGACCACGACGCGTTTGAGGCCGGTCGTGACGGGGGCCGATCCGTTGCCTACCGGCTCGTTTGAGGCACTCATCGGACGCTCCTTCGGCTGTGATGGCGGACACAGACGCCTGTGAGTATTCATGCAGGTACCCATTGCTCGCAATGGCCAAAACTGCAGGAGGTATCTGCAAAAATGCAGTTGTGCCGCCTCCCATGACTCAGCCGTCGGGGCGCCGTCCGAGTGCTGACGACCTGCTGGTTCTGCTCGCGGTCGGCCGCTCCGGCCGGTTCACCACCGCCGCGGAGGAACTGGGGCTCAACCACACGACGATCTCGCGCCGGATCGCCGCCCTCGAGGAGTCGATCGGCGGACGGGTGCTGGCCCGGGTCGGCGGCGCCTGGGAACTCACCGAGCTGGGACGCGACGCCCTCGCCGCGGCGGAGACGATCGAGTCCGCGGTGCGCTCGGTGACCGTCGACACCGGCGGCAACCGCACGCTCGAGGGCGTCGTGCGCATTTCGGCCACCGATGGGTTCTCCGCCTACATCGCCGCGCCCGCGGCCGCGCACGTGCAGCGCGAACACCCGAAGGTGGCGGTCGAGATCGTCGCCGCGACACGACGGGCCACGCAGCAACGCTCCGGCCTCGACGTCGAGGTCGTGGTCGGCGAACCGAAGGTGCACCGCGCCAAGGCGATCCGTCTGGGCGACTACTGCCTTGGCCTCTACGGTGCCCGCGACTATCTGGCCGAGCACGGGACGCCGACGGACATCGCCGACCTCGTCCGCCATCCGCTGGTCTACTTCATCGATTCCATGCTTCAGGTCGACGACCTCGACGTGGCGACCAGTTTCGCCCCCGCCATGCGGGAGTCGGTGACCTCGACGAACGTCTTCGTCCATGTGGAGGCCACGCGGGCCGCGGCGGGCATCGGGCTGCTGCCCTGTTTCATGGCCGACCGCCACGTCGATCTCGTGCGCGTTCTACCCGATGCGGTCGCCGTCCGATTGACGTACTGGCTCGTGACGCGCGCCGAAACGCTGCGTAGGCCGGAGGTCGCCGCCGTCGTCGACGCGATCCGCAGCCGGGTGCGCGATCACCACGACGTGCTGTTGGGCGCGCGCTAGCGTCGAGCCATGCCGTTCATCGACCATCCGAAGGGCCGCGCGTACTACCGCCACTGGGGGGCCGCAGATCCGCGCGCCGCGGTCATCTTCCTTCACGGCTTCGGTGAGCACACCGGCGCCTACCACCGTTACGGATTCGCACTCAACGCGGCCGGAATCGACCTGTGGGCCGTCGACCAGTTCGGCCACGGCCTGAGTCCCGGCACCCGCGGCGACTTCGGGACGATCGAGCAGAGCTCGGAGCTGGCCGACGCGCTGACCGATCTCGCCGCAGGGGAGATCCCGCTCATTGCGCAGGGCCATTCGTTCGGGTCGATCGTCACGCTGTTCCGGCTACTCGATCAGCCCGACCGCTACCGAGCCGCCGTCATCTCCGGCGCGCCGCTGGTACCGATCGCCGAAATGCTCGATGCAGACACGTCTTTCGACCTTGACCCGCGCTGGTTGTCCGACGATCCGTTCTATCTCGACCTGCTGGAGAACGACCCGCTGGCCTTCGTCGAGGCCGACAGTGCACCCTTGGCGCGTGAACTCGACAGGGCGTGGGACCGCTTCGGCGCCGACCTGGCGAAGCTGTCCGTACCGACGCTGGCCGTGCACGGCGTCAACGACCCGATCGCCCAGATCGGCGGCGTGCGGGCCTACGCCGACCAGATCGACGCGCTGCAACTCGCGGAGTTCCCTGGCCACCACGACATCCTCAACGAGACGGTGCACCGCGAGGTGGCGGCGACGATCGTCGAGTTCGTCGGCCAGCGTCTGTAGGCCGGTTCGCCGGCTGAGGGCCTGCCCCGCATCTGCACGAGATCACCGAGGTTGCAAGGCCTTACCCCACGCAAGCGGATTGAGGTTGCGGAACGGATCGCCTTCACGCAACTCCTGCAGTTCGGCAAGGGTCACTTCCAGCGCGCTGCGTGTTCGCCCCTTCACTGTGGTGATCCACGGCTCGGCGCCGACACGAGGTGGTCGTGAGGTGTTGATCGGCGAGGCGAATCGCAGATACATGCGCTGCGGTCGGGGCACGAAGGTCGGACCCCAACCGCGGATGAGCGGAATCCCGGCTCCCGCAACGCCGTGCAGGCGCCCACCGAGGCTCCGGCTCCTCCTCTCCCATGCCCCATTGCGTTCCGCCAGGCTGTGATAGACGTCGTCGCCGCCGACGAGTCCGACAGGAACGATCGGATAATCGTGCGCAATCGCCAGACGGGCGAAGCCGCTGCGGCGTTCCCACTGCAGCGTGTACTCCTCACCTTTGAACTTGAGCATGTCCCGGCCGCCTCCAGGGAACACAAGGAGGGTCTCGCCCTGTCGCATCAATTCTGCGCAGGTGGCCGGTTCGCCCGGAACCGCGCCGGCCGCCTCCAGCACGTCGCGGAAAAGGCCTCTCGCCTCTGACACCTGCCTGGTGGCGAGGCCGCGAACCCGTACACCGAGTTCGCGGTGCACGAAGTAGGGAATCAGAACCACCTCGGCAGAACCGGACATCGTGTGATTCCCGACAAGGAGGAACCTTCCGTCGCGCGGCAAGTTCTCCAATCCGTCGACGTAGACGCGACAGAGATCGACAACGGGAGCCAACCTGTCGGCGATCGCGAAGATCGCTTTCTCGAGAGCCTGCACCCGGGCGGGCTCATCGACGAGGCGGTGCACGTCGACGCCGAGTGAGTCGGTGGGCTTCAAAGATTGCGGCTGCGTCGTCATCGCGTTGGTTTCCGTTCTGTCGACCGTTGATCCCGCCGCCCTCGACTATAGCGCCCCACTGACCAACTGGCGATTTTGGTCAGTTCGTCTTATCGACTTCAAAGGCTGTGTCGAGCGGGTGCGCCGATATAGTCCGTCGGGTGGAGTCAGCCTTCGACGACCTCCCCGAACAGAGTTCCGCCACGGCGGCGCGGGTTCTGACGGCAGCCAACGACCTGCTGCTCGGTCGCGGCGCGAGGGGGTTCACCGTCGCGGATGTGGCCGCGCGAGCGCATGTCGGTAAGGGGACCGTGTACCTGTACTGGCCGACGAAGGAGGACTTGCTGATCGGACTTGTCGGCCGGGGATTTCTGCGCGTGCTGCACGATCTGATACTGAACTTCGAGAGCGATCCCGATCTAGTCCGTCCGTCGCGTTTCTGCCCGACGATGTTGCAGGTCGCGATCGGCCACCCGCTGATCGCCGCCCTGCAGCGCCACGACGACGATCTCCTCGGCGTGCTCGCCGACCATCCCCGCTCTGTGGCGCTCAACCAAGCACTGGGGCCGGGTGCGGTACTGCGCGCGGCACTCCCGCTGTGGCGGCGACACGGGCTGGCCCGGACCGACTGGGATATCGCGGATCAAGCGTTCGCCGTGGAAGCACTCCTCAGCGGTGTCACGATGTCGCTGCTCGCCGACCCGGCCGATACTGGTGATCGACTGGGGATTCTGGGCATCGCCGTCACCGCCTTGCTCGGGCCTGAGCGTCCCAACCAAAAGGGGCTTCGTGCCGCGGCGACGGGCATCGTGGCTTTCCTGCGCGACGGCCAGGCCGCCGCGCTGCGACTCATCGACGATCGAAATTGAATCGGCTAGAGCCAGGTGTCGTCGGTGGTGGCGGTGAGGAACGCCTCGAGGTCGTCGCGCCAGTGCGCGGGCGTGTTCTTGTCCGGCTCGATCCCGGTGTACTGCCCGCGGTAGAACAGCAGCGGGCGCGGCTTCTTGTGCGGCACATCCGACAACGAGTGCACGGCGCCGAACACCACATAGTGGTCACCGCCGTCGTGCACCGAGTGCACCGAGCAGTCGACGTGCGCCAGCGTGCCCTCGATGACGGGTGAACCCAACTTCGAGGCGTACCAGTCGATTCCGGCGAACTTGTCCGGTTCCCTGGAGCCGAATCGCGCCGAGACGTCCTGCTGCTTCTCGTGCAGGACGTTGACGCAGAAGCGGCCGCTGGCCTCGATCGCCTGCCACGATCGCGACACCTTGGTCGGGCAGAAGAGCACCAACGGCGGGTCCAGGGACAGCGCGGCGAAGGACTGGCACGCGAACCCGACAGGGGCACCGTCCTGCATCGTGGTGATCACCGTGATGCCGGTACAGAACTGCCCCATCACATTGCGGAATGTGCGCGGGTCGATCGGTTCGGCTGACACTAGCCTTTGAAACCGACGCTGAAATCGTGGCCCCACAGGCTGACCGCGGTGCTCTCCCGCGCCACCCAGTCGTTGTTGTCGTCGACCTGCAGTCCCTCGCAACCGAACTCGACGTCGAAGCCGCCGGGCGTCTTCATGTAGAACGACAGCATCTTGTCGTTGACGTGGCGCCCCAGCGTGGCCGACATCGGCACCTTGCGGCGCATTGCGCGGTCCAGGCACAGCCCGACGTCGTCGGCCTCGCCGACCTCGACCATCAGATGCACGATGCCGCTCGGCGTCTCGCCCGGCATGAACGCCAGGCTGTGATGACGCGGGTTCACCCCGAAGAACCGCAGCCACGCGGGCGCGCCGTCGGCGGGCCTGCCGACCAGCTGCGGCGGCAGACGCATCGAGTCACGCAGGTAGAAGCCGAGGACGTCGCGGTAGAAGTGCAGCGACTCGGCGTCGTCACGGGTGGTCAGCACCACGTGACCGAGGCCCTGCTCCTCGGTGACGAACCTGTGGCCGTACGGGCTCACGACGCGACGGTGTTCGAGCGCGACACCGTGGAACACCTCGAGGGTGTTGCCCGACGGGTCGTCGAAGGTGATCATCTCGTCGACGCGGCGTTCGGCGAGCTCGGCGGCCGAGGCCTCCTTGTACGGCACGCCCTCGGCGTCGAGCCGGTTGCGAATGTCCTGCAGCGCCGCGGCGTTGGCGGTCTCCCAGCCGGACTGCAGCAGGCGATCGTGCTCGCCCGGCACGATGACCAGCCGCGCGGGGAACTCGTCCATGCGCAGGTACAGCGCACCGTCGGTGTCACCGCGGCCCTCGACCATGCCGAGGACCTTCAGGCCGTACTCGCGCCAGGCCGCGACGTCGGTGGCCTCGATCCGAAGGTAGCCAAGGGATTTGATGGTCATCGTTGCCCTCCCAAGAAATCAATGGTGAGCTTGTTGAACTCGTCGAACTTCTCGACTTGCGCCCAATGACCACACTGCCCGAACACGTGCAACTGCACGCGTGGGATCTGCTTGAGGGCGACGAGTGCGCCGTCGAGCGGGTTGACCCGGTCCTCGCGTCCCCAGATCAACAGCACCGGCTGGCGCAGCTTGTACACCTCGCGCCACATCATGCCGAGCTCGAAGTCCGCGCCCGCGAACGACTTGCCCATCGCCCTGGTCGCCGCCAGAGACTCGGGCTGGCTGGCGATCGCGAACCTCTCGTCGATCAGCTCGTCGGTGATCAGGCTCTGATCGAAGACCATGATGCGCAGGAACTTCTCGATGTTCTCGCGCGTCGGTTCGGCGGCGAACTTGCCGAGCAGCTTGACGCCCTCGGTGGGATCCGGGGCGAACAGGTTGACCGAGAGGCCGCCGGGGCCCATCAGCACCAGCCGGCCGGCCCGCTTGGGGTTGTCGAGTGCGAACCGCACCGCCGTCCCGCCGCCGAGCGAATTGCCCACCAGCGCAGCGCGTTCGATGCCGAGGTGGTCGAAGAGGTTCAACAGCGCGGTGGCGCTGTAGCGGTTGTACTGCTCGTGCTCGGTGTGCTTGTCGGAGTGGCCGTAACCGGGCTGGTCGACGGCGAGCACGTGGAAGTGCCGCGCGAGCACCGCGATGTTCTTCGAAAAGTTCGACCAACTCGACGCGCCCGGTCCGCCGCCGTGCAGCAGCACGATCGTCTGCTCATGGCCGACGCCGGCCTCGTGGTAGTGCAGCCGCATGTCCTCGCGAACCTGGGCGAAGCGCGACGTCGACTCGAAGGTGATCTCGACCTGTTGTTCGGTTTCCTGGATGAAGGAGGTCATCAGGCCGTCCCGTTAAACCATCGTGTCCTGCGGCGGCAGCCCGAACTCGTTGTTGCCGAAGATCAGGTACGCGCGCTCGGGGTCGTTGGCCGCGTGCACCCGGCCGGCGTGGGCGTCGCGCCAGAAGCGTTGCACCGGAGCGTCGTTGTTCAACGCGGTGGCGCCCGATGCCTCGAAGAGCCGGTCGATGGACGCGATGGCACGCCCGGTGGCGCGCACCTGGTCGCGGCGGGCACGGGCACGCAGTTCGAACGGGATCTCCTGGCCCGCCTTGAGCAGCGCGTACTCGTCGCCGACGTTGCCGATCAGCTGGCGCCATGCGGCGTCGATGTCGCTGGCCGCCTCGGCCACGCGCACCTTGGCGAACGGATCGTCCTTGGCCTTCTCCCCGGCGAACGCGGCCCGCACCCGCTTGCCCTGGTGCTCGACGTGGGCGTCGTAGGCGCCGTAGGCCATGCCGACGATCGGCGCCGAGATCGTCGTGGGATGCACGGTGCCCCAGGGCATCTTGTAGACCGGCGCGGTGTTGGTCTGCAGGCCGCCCGCGGTGTGGTCGTTCATCGCCTTGTAGGACAGGAACCGGTGCCGCGGTACGAACACGTCCTTGACCACCAGGTTGTTGCTGCCGGTGCCCTTGAGGCCGACGACATTCCAGACGTCGTCGATCGTGTAATCGCCGAGCGGCATGAGGAAGCTTCCGAAGTCGACGGGACGGCCGTCCTTGATGACGGGTCCGCCGACGAACGTCCACGTCGCATGGTCACAACCCGACGACCACTGCCAGGTGCCGTTGACGAGGTAGCCGCCGTCGACGACGGTCCCCGCGCCCATCGGCGCGTAGGACGAGGAGATCCGCACACTCGGATCGTCGCCCCAGACCTCTTCCTGCGCCCGCTGGTCGAACAGCGCCAGGTGCCAGTTGTGCACTCCGATGATCGAGCTGACCCATCCGGTCGAACCGCAGGCGCCGGCCAGTCGGCGGACGGCCTCGTAGAAGAGGGTCGGGTCGCACTGCAGGCCACCCCACTGCTCGGGCTGCAGCAGCTTGAAGAAGCCGACCTCGTTGAGTTCGCTGACCGTCTCGTCGGGGAGGCGGCGCAGTTCCTCGGTCGCCTGTGCCCGCTTCGCGATCAGCGGCAACAGGTCGTCGATGCCGGCTAAGACCGACTGCACGTCACGCTGTTCAATGGACGTCACTGGTGTGCCTCCCGGTAGGACGGACTGCGATGAGCGCTTGCGCGAAGAGCCAACTGTTTAAACAGAGATTAGAACACGTTACGATTTGTGTCGAGCAGCACGATCCTGCAGCAGCTGGACCTGCACACATGCATTTCTGTAACCTGTTCTAGTTATCGGGGCCAAGGCCGGTTGGAAAGGGTGGACTGGACGTGACCGACGAGCCGCTCGGAAGCCATGTGCTCGAGCTTGAGCTGGCCGATGTCGTCGAGGAGACATCCGATGCCCGATCGCTGGTTTTCACGGTGCCCGTGGGCGCCGAGGTGCCCGCCGAACGGCTGCGCTACGCGCCCGGGCAGTTCCTGACGCTGCGGGTCCCCAGCGAGCGGACCGGGTCGGTGGCCCGCTGCTATTCGCTGTGCAGTTCGCCGTTCACCGACGACCGGCTGACCGTGACGGTCAAGCGCACCGCCGACGGGTACGCGTCGAACTGGCTGTGCGACCACGCGCATGCCGGCATGAAGATCCACGTGCTCGCCCCGTCGGGCACCTTCGTGCCCAAGACCCTCGACGCCGACTTCCTGTTGCTCGCGGCGGGCAGCGGCATCACGCCGATGATGTCGATCTGCAAGTCGGCGCTCGCCGAGGGCAGCGGCAAGGTGGTGCTGATCTACGCCAACCGCGACGAGAACTCGGTGATCTTCGGCCCGGCGCTGGCCGATCTGGCCGCCAAGTACCCCGACCGCCTCGTCGTCGTGCACTGGCTGGAGACCGTGCAGGGGCTGCCGAACGCCGCCGCGCTGACCGGACTGGCCGCGCCCTACGCCGGCCACGACGCCTACATCTGTGGACCCGGTCCGTTCATGGCCGCCGCGGAGGAGGCGCTCAAGAACCTCGGGGCACCGCCCGAGAACGTGCACATCGAGGTGTTCAAGTCGCTGGAGTCCGATCCGTTCGCCGCGGTGGTGATCGAGGCAGACGACAGCGAGGAGGGCCCGGCCACCGCGGTGGTCACGCTCGACGGCGAGACCCACGAGGTCCGCTGGCCGCGCAACGCCAAACTGCTCGACGTGCTGCTCGACAAGGGCCTCGACGCCCCGTTCTCGTGTCGGGAGGGCCATTGCGGCGCGTGCGCGGTGCTCAAGAAGAGCGGCGAGGTCGAGATGGAGGTCAACGACGTGCTCGAGCAGTCCGACCTCGACGAGGGACTGATCCTGGGCTGCCAGGCCAAGCCGCGGTCGGATTCGGTGGAAGTCACCTACGACGAATAACGCGCGGGCTAGCATTCGCCGCACGACCGACTTGGATGTCGCCGCCGAGCGGCTCCGGAAAGGCAGCAGACAGTGAAGCGGTGCGCCGGCGTTCTTGCCGCGGTCTCGGCGATGTGGGGGGCGCTGATCGGCCAGATGCCGCAGGCGGTGGCGGCGATCGACACGGCCGTTGCCACGATTCCCGTCAACGCCGCGCAGACGCTCGAGATGGCCGTGACGGCCAACTGCATCACCGCCGAGGCGAACTGCTTCTTCAACACCCAAGCCAATCTGCGTGCCCCCGAAGGCGTTACCGGCTTCCCCGGCGACCTGTGGGCCCGGCAGACCACCACGCTGCGCACCATGGACCGCAGCGTCTATGTGCATTTCAACTTCGATGCGCCCAACACGCGCTCGTTCAAGTCGTTGACCGACGTCGAGTTCACCACCATCTACTTCGGTGGCGGACCCCCGGAGAAGTTCGTGTTCCGCGGCACCGCCTGGCCGGTCGACGCGCGCACCGGCGGACCGAGGACCGACGTCCCGCTGATCGTCTGCTCGCACATCCAGGTGGTCTACGCCGGGGTGAACCTCACCTCGCCCGACGCCTGCGCCCAGGCCGCGTTCAGCTGACGCGGCCCGCCGCCGTCGGTCGTCGGCGCCGGTTTGAGCGAACGAGAACTGGGAACCCACCTTTGCAACAGCAGTGGAAACGGGTACCTTGGGATCGGTAGAGCAAATTTTGGAGGCCGACGTGGGCTATGCCGGGTTCATCGACAGCTTGCTGGCGATCCTTGACACATCCGGGGCATCTCCGTTCGACAGCGATTTGCCAGAGCATGAGCCGGTCCTGCACATGACCGACGCACCAGTTTGCTCGGTGGGATCCTGATTCCCCAGGCCAGCGGTACCTCGAGCCGTCTCTCAGCAAAGGCTCAAATATTCGCGGTCGTCGATAACCACGCGAATTCAGCAAAGTCGACGACGCTTGCTTCCCCCACGCTCAGCGCGGCAGGCTCAGCAGTCGCTCGCCGGCGAGGGTGAGCAAAATCTGCTCGGTGCCGCCCGCGATGGTCAGGCAGCGGGTGTTGAGGAAGTCGAAGACCTGCTGGTTGTCGACGACTCCCGCCCCCTCGGAAAGCTCCATCCGGATCTCGGCCAGTGCTTGCCGGTAGCGCACACCGATCAGCTTGCGCGCGCTGGCCTGCGGACCCGGATCCTGTCCTCCCACAGCGAGTTCCGCGATCTTCTGGTCCAAGAGCGAGCCGACCTGCGCCGCGACGATCAACTGGCCGAGCCGGTCCTGGCCCGCGGCGTCGAAGTCCAGGGTGGCCACCTGCTCGAGTAGTTCCTCCATCGGGTTGCCCAGTGCGGTGCCGTGTGACATCGCGACGCGCTCGTTGGCCAATGTCGTTCTGGCCAGCCGCCATCCGTCGTTGACCTGGCCGACCACCATCTCGTCGGGCACGAAGACGTCGTCGAAGAACACCTCGTTGAACAGGTTGTCGCCGGTGATCTCGCGCAGCGGCCGGATGTCGATGCCCGGCGAGCGCATGTCGACCAGGAAGTAGGTGATGCCCTTGTGCTTCGGGGCGTCCGGGTCGGTGCGCGCCAGACAGATACCCCACTGCGCCTTGTGCGCCGCCGAGGTCCACACCTTCTGGCCGGTCAGTTTCCAACCCCCGTCGGCGCGAACCGCTTTCGTCCGCAACGCAGCCAGGTCCGATCCCGCGCCCGGTTCGGAGAACAGCTGGCACCACAGCAGCTCGCCGCGCAGCGTCGCGGGCACGAAGCGCTCGATCTGCTCCTGGCTGCCGTGCTCGAGGATGGTCGGCGCAGCCCACCAACCGATGACGAGGTCCGGACGCGTCACCCCCGCCTTGGCCATCTCCTGGTCGATCAACAACTGCTCGGCGGGGCCGGCGGCGCGGCCGTACGGCTTCGGCCAGTGCGGCGCCTGAAGTCCGGCGTCGGCCAGTGCCGCCTGCTGCTTTTCGGCCGGCAGCGCCGCGACTTCGGCCACGGCGGCGGCGATTTCGGGTCGCAAGCCGGCGACCGACTCGAGGTCGATGCCCAGCTCGCGGCGCACGCCCTGCTGCGTGAGCGCCGCCACCCGGCGCAGCCACCGCTGCGCACCCCCGAGGAAGTGAGCGATGCCGTAGGCCCGTCGCAGATACAGATGCGCGTCGTGCTCCCAGGTGATTCCGATGCCGCCCAGGACCTGGATGCAGTCCTTGGCGTTGGCCTTCGCCGCCTCGACGCCGACCGCAGCGGCCACCGCGGCGGCGATGGACAGCTGCTGGTCACCCTCGGTCACCGCGCGCGCCGCATCCGCCGCGGCCACCGACGCCTGTTCGGACCGCAGCAGCATCTCGGCGCACATGTGCTTGATGGCCTGGAAGCTGCCGATCGGCTTGCCGAACTGCTCGCGCACCTTCGCGTATTCGGTCGCGGTCCGCAGCGTCCAGCGCGCCAAACCCGCAGCCTCGGCCGCCATCACGGTGGCCGCGATGTCGGCGACGCGTTGCGCCGACGCCGTCGCCGCCTCGGCCGGCGCGTTGTCGAGGACGACCCGTGCGAGCGGCCGGGAGAAGTCGGTGGGGCTCAGCGGTTCGACCGTGACGCCCTCGGCGCTTGCGTCGACCACAACGAAGCCGTCCCCGGCGGGCAGCAGCAGCACCCCCGCCGCGTCGGCCCCCAGCACGTGGTCGGCGGTGCCCGTCGCGCGTCCGTCCGAGAATCGAATGTCGCCGGTCAGCGCCACGCCCGCGACGCGTTCGCCGGAGGCCAGCGCGGCCAGCACGTCCGGCCGCCCGATCACCAGGGTGGCCAGCGCCGTCGTGGTGACCGGTCCCGGCACCAGCGCCGCGCCGGCCTCGTCGACCATGGCGCACAGATCCTCGACGGTGCCGTCGGCGCCGCCGTGCTCCTCGGGCAGCGCGACACCGAAGATCCCTAGTTCGGCGATCCCCGCGTACGGCGTCCGCCACGCATCGGGCCGGCCCCCTTCGACCTCACGCGCGGCCTCGATGGCACTCGATGCGGCGGCCCAGTCTCGGACCAGCTCGCGTACGGCAAACTGCTCGTCTGCGATGGTCCCCGGGGAAGCGAGCGACACCGTGCTCTCCTAGCGTTTGGGTGAGAAGGCCATACTCCCCACTAGAACGTGTTCTAATAGTGCCAGCGTTCGACCGTCAAGTCGACCGCCATCCCAGCAGGACACGTCGGTGCCTCAACAGGCGGCGAGGTGAGAAATCGAGGATCGGCATGCGTATCGTTTTCGGCGAGAACGCACGATGAAGGAGCTACCAGCCGCATGTCCGGCCTGTCCCAGCCAGCAGCCAACGACTCGAGTTCGGGGTCGGATTCGCGGCCGCGTCAGGTGATGAACGTGGCGGTGCTGTCCGAATCCGAACTGGGATCCGAAGCCCAGCGGGAACGGCGCAAGCGCATCCTGGACGCCACCCTGGCCATCGCCTCGAAGGGCGGGTACGAGGCCGTTCAGATGCGCGCGGTGGCCGAACGCGCCGACGTCGCGGTCGGCACGCTGTATCGGTACTTCCCCTCCAAGGTGCACCTGCTCGTGTCGGCGCTGGGCCGCGAGTTCGAGCGCATCGACGCCAAGACCGACCGCGCCGCGTTGTCCGGCGGTACCCCCTACCAGCGGCTCAACATCATGGTCGGCAAGCTCAACCGGGCGATGCAGCGCAACCCGCTGCTGACCGAGGCCATGACCCGCGCGTTCGTGTTCGCCGACGCGTCGGCGGCCGGTGAGGTTGATCACGTCGGCAAGCTGATGGACTCGATGTTCGCCCGCGCGATGAGCGACGGCGAACCGACCGAGGACCAGTACCACATCGCACGCGTCATCTCCGACGTCTGGCTGTCGAACCTGCTCGCCTGGCTCACCCGCCGGGCCTCGGCGACCGACGTCAGCAAACGACTCGACCTTGCCGTGCGCCTGCTGATCGGCGACGGGGAGCACCCTAAGATCTAGCCGGTGGGCTTACCCGACGATCTGCTGCGAGCGCTGGACGCGGCCGCTGCGGCACCCCGACTGCTGGTCACCGCCGACTTCGACGGCACGCTGGCCCCGATCGTGAACAACCCGGCCGACGCGCGCCCGCTCCCCGAGGCCGCTCACGCGTTGGTCGCGCTCGCGGAGCTGCCGGATACCGCGGGGGCGTTGATCTCCGGACGTGCGCTCGAGGTCCTGCGGTCGCTGTCGTCGATGCCCGCGACGGTGCACCTGGTGGGTAGCCACGGCGCCGAGTTCGACTCGGGCTTCTCGCACGACGTCGACCGCGCACTGCTCGACCGCATCACCGACGAACTGCGCCAGATCGCCGACGGCAGGCCCGGCGTCACCGTGGAGACGAAACCGGCCAGCGTCGCGCTGCACGTGCGTAACGCCTCCCCCGAGGACGGCGAGGCGGCGCTGGCCTCGGCGCGGGAGGCGCCGGCGGCTCGGGAAGCGCAATTGACCGCGGGCAAGGCGGTGCTGGAGTTCGCGGTCATCCAGACCGACAAGGGCGAGGCCGTCGACATTCTGCGCGAGCAGGAGAACGCCTCGGCGGTGGTGTTTCTCGGCGACGACGTCACCGACGAGAAGGCGTTCCGCCGGCTTCGGGCCGACGATGTCGGCGTCAAGGTCGGGCCGGGCGACACGCTCGCCGGATACCGCGTCGAATCGCCGGAAGAAGTTGCGGCGGCTCTGGCGTATCTGCTGGACCGACGTCGCGCATCGGTGACCGGGCTCTAGGCGGGCGGTCCGGCCGTGCGGCCGCGGACCATCTCGGTGTCCAGCACTTCCACCACGGGTAGTCCCGAGCGCGGCGGGTTGTGCAGCAGATCGCCTGCCCGACGGCCCTTTTCGACGCTGGGCTGGATGACCGTGGTAAGCCCCCGCCGCAACGCCTCCGGCACACCGTCGAATCCGGTGACCGTCATCTGGCCCGGCACGTAGATGCCGCGGGCTCTCAGGAAGTCCATCGCTGAGAGCGCGAGCACGTCGGCGGTGCACATGAGCGCGGTCAGCCGCGGGTTGGCCGCGAGTGCCACCTCCGCGGCCGCCCCGCCCGACGTCGGCAGGTGTTCGTAACTCTCGACCACCGTCACCGACCCGGTGTCGAGGCCGGCCGCGGTGATCGCGTCCCAGACGCCGGCGATGCGCTCGCGCTGGACGTGAAAGTGCGGGGTCCGCAGCCGGTCCGGATCGGCGACCGTCGGCCCGGCGCCGCCGTGCGGCCAGTCCCGACCCAGCCGCATCGTCAGCAGGCCGATCTCTCGATGCCCGAGCTCGACAACGTGTTCGGCGAGCCGCCGCATCGCGTCGCGGTCGTCGATGCAGACCCGCGAGGTGCCCGGCACGTCCTTGGGCTGATCGACGACGACCACCGGCAGGTGGCGCTGCTGCACCACGGACAGGTACGGGTCGTCGTCGGACGCGGAGTACACCACGAAGCCGTCGACACCCGCAGCGAGTACCGCCGAGCTGCCCTCGGCGACACTGCGATTCGGGCCGACCGCCACCAGCAGCAGGCCCTGGCCGGCCGCCTCGCACGACTCCGCCAGCCCGGCGACGAAATCCAGGGCCGCCGGGTCGCTGAACGAGTAGTTGAGCGGTTCGGTGATCATCAGCCCCACTGCGCCGGCCTTGCGGGTGCGCAGCGAGCGCGCCACCGGATCGGGGCCGGGGTAGCCCAGCCGCTTCGCCGTGGCGAGAACACGTTCGCGCAGATCCGCCGAGAGCTGGTCCGGTCGGTTATAGGCGTTGGAGATCGTGGTCCGCGACACCTTGAGCTCTGCGGCGAGCGAAGCCAGGGTCGCACGCCGCCTGGGCGTGGGACTCCTCGACATGCTCTGTGAGGGTAGCCGAGATATCCCCCGGTCAGGTCACGAGCACGCGATCGGCGGAGGGCCGCAGACCCCGCAACGCCGCCCACACGATCGCCCAGACACTGCAGGCGACGGTGACGATCACGAAGCTGGGCGGCACGTTGAACATCGCCGACAGGCCCAGACCGGCCCACACCGCGGTCAGGCTGATGCCCGTCGACAACGCGATCGCCCCGCCGGGCCTCGGCGTCAGCATGATCGCCGCGGCGGCGGGGGTGACGACGAGCGCGAACAGCAGCAGCGTGCCGACGGCCTGCACCGCCATGGTCACGGCGAGGCCCAGCAACGCCATGAAGCCCATCGACAGGGCGCGGACCGGTACCCCCTTCGCGTCGGCCACCTGGGCGTTGACCGAGCTGAACAGCAACGGGCGGTAGATGAACCCCACGCACAGCGCCAGCACGGCGAGCAGGGTGGCGAACATGGCGATCTGCTGTGCGGAGATGGCGAGCAGGTTTCCGAACAGGACGTTGGTCATGGTGCTCGAACTTCGGGTGGCCATCGAGTTGAAGAACAGGCCGAGCCCGGTCGCCATCGCCAGCACGGTGCCCGTCGCCACCTCGCGGTCGGCAGCGCGGCGGCCCAGCGCGCCGATCACCAGGGCCCCGCCGATGCAGAAGACGCCGAGCCCGAGCGCGACGGGCACGCCGACGAGCACGGCCCCCGTCGCACCGGGCAACCCGATGTGGGCCAGCGCGTGCGCGGCGAACGCGGTGTTCCGCACGACGACGAAGTAGCCGATGAGCCCGGCCGCGAGCGCGACGATGGTGCCGCCGACCAACGCGTTGCGCATGAACGACGACGTCAGGATCTGAAACCAGTTCTGCTGGTAACCAAGCGCAACGATGGTCGTGTTCATGTCTTCCTCACGTACAGCTCGCCCTGCGGTGTCCGCACGACGTCGACCCGGGTCCCGTAGAGGTGGCTGAGCAGCGTCTCGTCGACGACACCGTCGAGCGTGTCGAAGTGCGCGTGGCCGTCCAGCAGGTAGATGGCGCTGGTGAGCACGCCCAGCAGCGGGTTGAGGTCGTGGGCGACGACGAGGATCGTGACCCCGAACTCCGTGTTGATCCGCTCGAGCACCGCGACGATCTCGCGTTGGCTGCGCAGGTCGAGCGAGGCCAGCGGTTCGTCGAGGATGAGCATCCTGGGCTTGGCCACCAGCGCCTCGGCCAGCGCGACGCGCTGGCGCTGGCCACCCGACAGCTCAGACAACCGCTTGCCGGCCACCGCGGTCGCGTCGACGGCCGCGAGCACCTCGTCGACACGCCGCTTGTCCTCGCGGCGCGCGCGGCCGAAGCCCCACCGGTGTCCCGTGAGACCGAGCATCACCGCGTCGCGCGCGCGGATCGCCTCACCGGAGATCGCTCCGTAATTCTGTGGGACGTAACCGATCGCCTTGTTCATGCCGCCCGGCGGCTGCCCGAACACCTCGAGGTGTCCGGACGCGGGCGCGATGAGGCCGAGCACGATCTGCAGCAGCGTCGTCTTGCCCGCCCCGTTCGACCCGATGACCGCGACGATGCCACCGGCAGGGACCTCGAACGTCGCCTCCGACCAGATCAGACGGCCGCCGCGGGCCGCGCTGACGTCGTCGAATGTCAGCGCGGGGCAACGGGAGTCGACGTCAGGTTCTGACACCGAGCGCCTCGGCGAGCGCACTCAGCTGGCTCACCTGCCAGCTCTCGAACGACTCCGTTCCGGGCGGGACGGTCTCGGTCACGTCGACGACAGGCACCCCGGCCTGCTCGGCAGCTGTCCGGATCTGTTGCAGCACAGAGCCTTCCGTCTGGACGTTGTAGATCAGCACGTCGACGCCGCGATCGCCGAGCAGCCTCAGGAAGGCGTCGAGGTCGGCCGGCGAGGGATCTGCTTCGTTGGCCGCCGCGGTCTGGTAACCCTCCGGTGTGCGGTTGCTCAGGCCGAGGGCCGCGGCCATGTCGTCGAATACGCTCTCGGTCGCGGCGTAGGTCTTGCCGGAGGCCTCGGCCTTGATGGAATCGATGAGCTCATCGTACGGCTTGAGCGTCTCGGAGAAGGCGGTGCGACGCTCGTCGAAGTAGCCGGCGGCCTCCGGCGCCAGCTTGCCCAGTTCGGCGGTGACCGCGTCCGCGACGGCCGTCACCTTGGCCGGGTTGTACCAGGCGTGCAGGTTGGGTTGACCCTCGCTGCCGTGCGCCTCGTCCTCGTGGGCGGTGCCCTCGTGTTCCTCAGGCGCTGCGTCACCGGTGTCGAGTGCGTCGACGACGGGCGCGTCGGGCACGGTGGTTGCAGCGAGCTTGGCGGCCCACTCGTCGTAGTGACCGCCGTTGACGACGACCAGTTGGGCGCCGTCGAACTTGGCCGCGTCGGCCGGCGTCGGTTCGTAGTCGTGGGGATCGACCGCGGAACTGGCGAGCACGGTGGTGACGCGCGCGCAGTCCCCGCCGAGTTCGGAGACGATGTCGCCCCACTGGTCGACGCTGACGACGACGTTCACCGGGGCGGCGGGGCAGTTGCCGGCATCGGGGCTGGACTGCGGCCGGTCATCGTCTTGCGAACACGCCGCGAGGCCGATCGGGGGAACGAGCAACAGGGCGGCGAGGGCGGCGGGATACTTGGCGACGGTCACCCGATAACGATAACCGTTTCCAAAAGGCTCGCACAATCGCCCTCCGGCGGCGGCATTGAGCCTAGGCTGATCGGCGTGAGCGAGCATGCGTTCAGCGAGCCGGAGCGTCGCGCGGTGTACCGGGCCATCGCCGAGCGCCGCGACATGCGCCGGTTCGTCCCCGGCACGGCGGTCCCGCAGGAGGTGCTGGCCCGCCTGCTGCAGGCCGCGCACGCCGCACCGAGCGTCGGCCTGATGCAACCGTGGCGGTTCATCCGGATCACCGATGGGCGCTTGCGACAGCGCATCGGCGAGCTGGTCGACGAGGAACGGCTGCGCACCGCCGAAGCCCTGGGCTCGCGGGGCGAGGAGTTCCTTGCGCTCAAGGTCGAAGGCATCCGCGACTGCGCCGAACTGCTCGTGGTGGCGCTCGGCGACGGCAGGGACGAGCATGTGTTCGGCCGCCGCACCCTGCCGCAGATGGACCTGGCTTCGGTGTCGTGTGCGATCCAGAACCTGTGGTTGGCCGCCCGCGCCGAGGGGCTCGGCATGGGGTGGGTGTCGATCTTCGAGCCGCACAGGCTCGCGGAGTTGCTCGAGATGCCCGACGGCGCGGAGCCGGTGGCGGTGCTGTGCCTGGGCCCGGTGCCCGAGTTCCCCGACCGTCCCCAACTGGAGGTCGACGAGTGGACGCTGGGCCGCCCGCTGTCGGAGTTCGTCTCGGAAAATCGGTGGCCGCAGCAGCGCGTGGGGACCGGATCGTGAGCGCCGTCGACCTCAACGCCGACCTCGGCGAGAGCTTCGGGGTGTGGCGCCTCGGTGACGACGACGCCATGCTCGACATCGTCACCAGTGCCAACATCGCGTGCGGCTTCCACGCGGGCGACCCCGCGCTGCTGCTGCAGACCTGCCGGGCCGCGGCCGAACGCGGCGTGCGGATCGGCGCGCAGGTCGCCTACCGCGACCTCGCCGGTTTCGGTCGCCGGTACATCGACGTTCACCCCGAGGAGCTGACCGCCGAGATCATCTACCAGGTCGGCGCGCTCCAGGCGCTGGCGTCCGCCGCCGGATCGACCGTCAGCTACGTCAAACCCCATGGCGCGCTGTATAACACGATCGTCGCCGCCAGCGAGCACGCCCGTGCGGTCGCCGAGGCGGTGCGCGCCGTCGATCCCGCCCTGCCCGTGCTCGGGCTCGAGGGTTCGGCGTTCTTCCGGGAAGCGCGGGAACTCGGGCTGCGCACCGTCCCCGAGGCATTCGCCGACCGGGCCTACCGCTCGGACGGCCAGCTGGTGTCGCGCCGCCAGCACAACGCGGTGCTGCACGACACCGGCGAGATCGCCGATCGGGTCGCGTCCATGATGAACAGTGGCAGGATCGACGCGGTCGACGGTTCGGCCATCCCGATAACCGTGGAATCGATTTGCGTACATGGGGATTCGCCGGGCGCGGTCCAGATCGCCAAGGCGGTGCGCGAACGTCTCGTCGCCGAGGGCGTCGAGCTCAGATCCTTCGTCTAGGGACAAGACGGTGACCGAGCTGACTGTCGAACCGGCGCGAGGCCGGATCGGGTCCATGCAGATCCTCGTCGTCGGCATGGTCGCGCTAGCCGTATTCGGTGGCGCCCTGCGGGGTTTCGTCGTCGGCACACCTGACGTTGCGACGGCCGCGACGGTGTTCTGCGGCATCTTCGTCCAAGCCATCCCGTTCCTCGCGCTGGGCGTGGTGATCAGTGGGCTGGTCGCGGCGTTCGTCTCGGCGGACCGATTGACCCGGTGGCTGCCGCGCAAGCCCGCGGCGGCGATTCTCACCGCCGGCGTGGGCGGTGCCGCCCTGCCGGGCTGCGAGTGCGGCTCGGTTCCGGTCGCTCGCAGGTTGTTCGGCGACGGCGCGATCGGTGCGGCCGCGTTGACGTTCATGCTCGCGGCGCCGGCCATCAACCCGGTGGTGCTGGTGTCGACCGCTGTCGCGTTTCCGGGCCAACCCCAGATGGTGGCCGCGCGGTGCATCGCCTCGTTGCTGACTGCGGTGGTCATGGGGGCGTTGTGGTCTCGGTTCGGCCGAGCCGAGTGGATCACCCGCCGGCTGCCGAAAAGCCCCGACGGCGAGGGATCGCGCTGGACTGTCTTCACCGAGGCGGCGCGGCACGACTTCTTGCAGGCCGCTTCGTATCTGGTGCTCGGCGCGGCCGCCGCAGCAGTGCTGCACGTGGTGGTTCCACCGTGGATGTTCGAACATTTGGCGGGGCAGATGGTCCTCGGCATCCTGACCATGGCGTTGCTCGCCGTCGTGCTGTCACTGTGCTCGGAGGCCGACGCGTTCGTAGCGGCGAGCCTGACCATGCTCCCACTGCTCCCCCGCCTGGTGTTCCTGGTGGTCGGCCCGGCGGTCGACCTAAAGCTGTTCGCGATGCAGGCGGGCCTGTTCGGCCGCTCGTTCGCCGTGCGCTTCGCTCCGGCCACCTTCCTGGTGGCGACGCTAATCGCAACCGGCGTCGGGCTGTTGGTGCTGGGGGCGCGATGAGTCGCGAGACCGAGAACGCCGTCCTGCTGCTGGTCGGTGTCAGCACCGCGCTCATCACCATCACCGGTGCCTATACGCGATACGTCAAGCCCTCGCTGCTGCCGTGGCTGGCCGGCTCCGCGGCACTGCTGATCACCCTCGCGGTGGTGGCGATCGTCCGCGACATCCGGCACCGTTCGGTGAACGAGGACCACCCGCGCGACCACGAGGACGGCCACCGCCACCGCCCCGGCATCGCCTGGCTCCTGCTGGTACCGATTGCCTTGCTGGCGTTCGTCGTTCCACCGGCGATCACGCCGCAAGCGGCGGGCCCGTCTGTCGCCCCGGTGTCACCCGACGTGCTGCGCCGGCCGTTCCCTCCGCTTCCCGGCGAACGCGCTCCGACACTGTCGCTGCCGGAGGTCCTGGTCCGGGTGGCGCAGGACTCGGCGAACACGCTCGACAACCGGTTGATCACCGTCACCGGATTCACCATGCAACAGGACGGGCGTATCCACCTGGCCCGCGTCGTCATCATGTGCTGCGCCGCCGATGCGAGGCTGGCCCAGATCGAGTTGAGCGGGCCCGCCACGCCGCAGCTCGCCGCGTACCCGGAGAACACCTGGGTGAGTGTGGAAGGCACAGTAACTGCAGGACAGTCGGATTCGAGTGGCCGGTCCATTCCGGTGATTCAGGTGCTGAGCCAGTCCCGCACCGAACCGCCTGCCAACCCCTACGCGTACTGACAGGGAGTCAGCGTGAGGGACCGAAGGGCAGCAACGCCATCTCCCGCGCATTCTTGATCGCGATCGCCACCTGCCGTTGTCGTTGAGGTGACAGGCCGGTCACCCGCCGGGACCGGATCTTGCCGCGCTCGGAGATGAACGTCCTCAGCAGGTGGACGTCCTTGTAGTCGATGTGAGTGACGCCTGCGGCCTTGAGGGGATTGCGCTTCTGCCGGTTGGGCTCCTGAACAGGCGGCCGTCGGACGGTTCGCTTCTTCGCCATCACTGTCACCAGCTCGACTTCGACACGCCGGGCAGTTCCCCGCGGTGCGCGAGCTCGCGCACCCGCAGGCGCGACAGCCCGAACTTGCGCAGGTGACCCCTCGGCCTGCCGTCGACGGCGTCACGGTTGCGCAGGCGGACGGGGCTGGCATCGCGCGGAAGCCGTTGCAGCGCAGCCACGGCCGCGGCTCGTTCGTCGGGTGTACCGCGCCGGACCGCGTCCTTGAGCTCGGCTCGCCGCGCGGCGTAGCGCTCGACGATGAGCCGGCGCTGCTTATTCTTGGCGATCTTCGATTTCTTGGCCATCAGCGCTCCTCGCGGAAGTCGACGTGGCGGCGGGCAACCGGGTCGTACTTGCGCAGCACCAGCCGGTCGGGATCGTTGCGCCGGTTCTTTCGCGTGACGTACGTGTAGCCCGTGCCCGCCGTCGACCGCAGCTTGACGACCGGTCGGATGTCGGTGCGTGCCATCAGATCTTCTGCCCCTGCTTCCGCAACCGCGCCACCACAGCTTCGATGCCGTCGCGGTCGATGACCTTGATGCCCTTGGCGCTCACGCGGAGCTTGACGCGGCGGCCCTCGGAGGGCAGGTAGTACGTCTTCGTCTGGATGTTGGGGTTCCAGCGGCGACGGCTGCGCCGGTGCGAGTGCGACACGGTGTTGCCGAAGCCGGGTGACCGGCCGGTGACTTGGCAATGCGCGGACATGTTCCTCCTTCGCCGCATACGCTAACGTTAATGAAAACCATTATCAACTAAGGAGGGTTTCATGCGTACTCCGGTGGTGCTGATCTGCGGCCAGGGCGACACCGACGGCGTCGCCCGGGTGATGGCCCGCGCGACCGGTACGGCGGTGGTCAGGCACCGCTTCGACGGGCAGGTGGTGGTGCGCAGCGTGACCACCTCGTCGGGAACATCGGAGTGGCCGCTGGAACTGGCCAGGGGCTGCGTCGCCTGCACGGTGCGCGATGACCTGCTGGTGCTGTTGCGCCGGCTGCATCGTCGCAGCGACGTGGATCGCATTGCCGTACAACTGATGCCGTGGCTCGAACCTAAACCGGTGTGCTGGGCCATCGACAACGTCCGCGTTCGCGTCGGCCCCGGCTACGTCGACGGACCCGCGGCGCGGGACGTGCGCATCGAGGCGGTGGTGACGTGCGTCGATCCGGCCGGCTGGCTGAGCCAGGCGATCGGCGCCGGTGCTCACCGAGCCGCACGGTCAGACGCTGGCGGTGCTGCGCCGGTTGGCGCCCAGGGCACGGCTGACGGTCGGCGCCGAGCGCGTCGAGACGGCGTTGGCCCATTTGGAACCCGACAGCCGGCGCGGTCGCAGCGACAATCCGCACGATCCGCTGCTTGCCGGTCAGCCCTCGCTGCAGGCCGACGGTGACGTCGGGTTGTTGCTGTTCTCGGCCCGTCGCCCCTTTCACCCGCAGCGGCTGCACGACGCGTTGGACGTGCTGCTCGACGGGGTGGTGCGCACCCGCGGCCGGCTGTGGTTGGCCAATCGGTTCGACGACGTCATGTGGCTCGAATCAGCCGGTGGCGGAATGCGATTCGAGTATGCGGGCCGGTGGCTGGTCGCGATGAGTTCCAGCGAGCACGCGTACGCCGACCCGCAGCGGGCCGCGCTGGCCGCCGCGGATTGGGATGACCGGTTGGGCGACCGCCACGTGTCGGTGGCCGTGCTGGTGTGCGGGGCGGAACCCGAGGACATCGTCGACGCGCTGCGGGGTTCCCTGCTCACCGACGACGAGTGGAAACGGCCCGACGAATGGTCAAGCTACCCAGACCCGTTCGGCGACTGGCACGAGGACCCCTGCGACGACATGGCCGAGCACGTGGGCGACGTCGGTACCCGATCCGATGGAGAAGACAGATGAAACCCGGCATTCACCCCGACTACCATCCGGTGGTCTTCAAGGACGCCACCACCGGTGCGGCGTTCCTGACCCGGTCGACGATCACCAGCGACCGCACCATCGAATGGGAGGACGGCCGGACCTACCCACTCGTCGTGGTCGACATCAGCGCCGCGTCGCATCCGCTCTGGACCGGATCGCGTCGGCACATCGACACCGCCGGACAGGTCGAGAAGTTCAGGCGGCGGTACGGGGGCCGCGCCTAAGGTTGGCGCCATGCGCCTCAAGCTCGGCCGACCGGACCTGGCGGACTACGCCAGCTACTTCGACGTCCCGGTCGCCGACCCTGACGCGCCCCTGACCGTGACGTGGGCGGGTGTCACCACCCTGCTCGTCGACGACGGCGCGTCGGCGCTGATGACCGACGGGTTCTTCTCGCGACCGAGCCTCGCAGCCGTGGGGCTGCGGCGGCTGGCGCCGTCCCATCCGCGCATCGACGGCTGCCTGGCCCGCCTGCGCGTCGACCGGCTCGAAGCCGTTCTGCCCGTGCACACCCACTTCGACCACGCGATGGACAGCGCGGTGGTGGCGGAGCGGACCGGCGCCACGATCGTCGGTGGGACGTCGGCCGCGCACGTCGGCCGCGGCCACGGTCTGGCAGACGACCGGCTGGTCACGGCGGTGTCTGGCGAGCCGATCCGCCTCGGCGCCTACGACGTCACACTCATCGAGGGCGCACACTGCCCGCCCGACCGCTTCCCCGGCGCCATCACCGCCCCGGTGATCCCGCCCGTCAAGGCGTCGGCCTACAGATGCGGCGAAGCGTGGTCGACGCTGGTGCGTCACCGTCCGTCGGATCGTGCGCTGCTGATCGTCGGCAGCGCGGGTTTCATCCCCGGGGCACTGAGCGGCAGGCGGGCCGACGTCGTCTACCTCGGCGTCGGGCAACTCGGCCTGCAACCCGAGGGCTACCTCGTGGATTACTGGACCGAGACGGTCCGCACGGTGAGCGCGCGGCGCGTCGTGCTCATCCACTGGGACGACTTCTTCCGCCCGTTGCACGAACCGCTGCGGGCACTTCCGTACGCCGCCGACGATCTCGACCTCTCGATGCGGGTGCTGTCGCGGTTGGCCGCCGACGACGGCGTGGCGCTGCATCTGCCCACCCTGTGGCGGCGCGCCGACCCGTGGGGCTGACGCTGCCACTGGTCGCGCTGGCGGTCGTGCTGTGCTTTGCCCTGATGCGGCCCCGAGGCTGGCCCGAGGCCATCGCCGCAGTGCCCGCGGCCGCGGTCCTGATCGCCGCAAGCACCATCTCCCTGCAGGATGCGGCGGCCGAGGTGAGCCGCCTGGTGCCCGTCGTGGGCTTCCTCGCCGCGGTGTTGGTGCTGGCGAGGCTGTGCGACGACGAAGGCCTGTTCCGCGCGGCCGGCGAGTTGATGGCCCGGGCCGGCAACGGTGATCCGAGACGACTGCTGGCGATGGTCTTCGCTGTCGCGTCGGTGATCACCGCGGTTTTGAGCCTCGATGCGACCGTCGTGCTGCTGACCCCGGTGGTGGTGGCGACGGCTCGCCGGATGGGGGTGTCGGCGAAGCCCCACGCGTACGCGACCGCGCACCTGGCCAACACGGCGTCACTGCTGCTGCCGGTCTCGAACCTGACCAACCTGCTCGCGTTCAGCGCGGCGGGCCTGTCGTTCCTGCACTTCGCGGGACTGATGACGCTGCCGTGGCTGCTGGCGATCGCGGTCGAATTAGCCTTGTTCCGTTGGCTTTTCCGTGGTGAACTAGTCAACCACCCGTCACCTGGCGGACAGGTGGAGCGAGTCCACGTACCGGTGTTCGTCATCGCCGTCCTCGGATCGACCTTGCTCGGATTCGCCGTGACGTCACCGCTCGGCGTCTCGCCGGCCTGGGCGGCGCTGGCTGGTGCGCTGATCCTCGGAGTGCGGGCTCTCGCCAAGGGAGACACCACGATCAGCCGCATCGTCGGTGCCGCCGACCTCCCGTTTCTTGCTTTCGTGCTGTGCCTCGGTGTGGTCGTCGAGGCGGTGATGCGCAACGGACTCGACGTCGTGATGCGCGACCTGGTCCCGGCCGGCGAGGGTCTGCTCACGCTGCTCGGCATCGCCGCCGTCGCGGCGGTGCTGTCGAACCTCGTCAACAACCTTCCGGCGGTGCTGGTCATGCTTCCGCTCGTCGCGACGGCCGGTCCCGCCGCGGTGCTGGCGGTGCTCATCGGGGTGAACATCGGGCCGAACCTGTCCTACCCCGGTTCGCTGGCCAACCTACTGTGGCGCAACACCGTTCGACGCCACGACGTGCCAGCGGGTTTCGTCGAGTTCACCCGCATCGGGCTGTGCACGGTGCCGGTGACGCTGACCGTCTCCGTGGTGGGGCTGTGGCTCGGGGTGCGCCTGTTCGGCACTTAGGGCAAGCGACGGGTTACGCACATGCGAACATCCGCCGGACGGCGGACGTCGATTCGTCGGCATACGGCACTGCGGTCAGCGGAAAGCCGGCAGGTCTGCGAGATTGCTGTTATGCCGGCGGTATTCAGCAGGTACGTGGCGCTCGGCGACTCGTTCACCGAGGGCTGCGGCGACCCCGACCGCAGCCGGCCGAACGGCCTGCGCGGGTGGGCCGACCGTGTCGCCGACGTTCTCGCCGACGCCAATCCCGAGATGCGCTATGCCAACCTCGCGGTGCGTGGACGCACCATGGACGAGATCCTCGCCGAGCAGGTTCAGACCGCGGTGATGCTCGAGCCGGACCTGGTCACCGTTTATGCGGGCATGAACGATCTCCTGCTGGTGCGCAACGACTTCGACGCGATGATGGCCCGTTATTCCGATGCGCTCAAGACGCTGCAGCAGACCGGCGCCGTCGTGCTCACCTTCACCGCCGCCGACCTCGGCACGGTGCCGCTGTTCCGCCGACTGCGCGGCCGGGCCGCGATCTACAACGAACTGCTCCGCACGATCGTCGACGACATCGGTGTGCAGTTGGTCGACTTCTGGCGGTACTCCGAGTTCCGCGACTCGCGGTTGTGGGACGGCGACCGGGTCCACCTCTCACCGCTCGGTCACGAACGGATGGCCGCCAAAGTGCTCGACACCGTGGCGGTTCCGCACACGCTGACCAGCCGGTCGGCCGCGCTGCTGGCCTCCGCGCCGCCGGTGCGCAGTTTCTGGGCCGACCTGCGGTGGGCCGCGGCGTTCGCGCTGCCGTGGGTTTCACGCCGGCTTCGACGGGTGACGCCGGGGGCGGGTGTCGAGCCGAAGTCGACCGCGCTGATGCGAGTGCGCTAGCCGCGGCGCTGGCGGGCGATCTCCGCGAGCACCACACCGGCTGCCACCGAGGCGTTGAGCGATTCGGTCGGTCCGGCCATCGGGATGGAGACCACGGCGTCACATGTCTCGCGGACCAGGCGCGAAAGCCCCTTGCCCTCCGAGCCGACAACCACGACGGTGGGGCCCGAGCCGTCGAACTCGTCGACGGTGGTGTCGCCCCCGGCGTCCAACCCGACGATCTGCAGCCCCGCGCCGGCCCAACTCTTCAGCGTGCGGGTCAGATTCGTGGCCCGGGCCACCGGCACTCGCGCCGCGGCACCCGCGCTGGTGCGCCACGCGACCGCGGTGACCGAAGCCGAGCGCCGCTGCGGGATCAGCACACCCTGCCCACCGAACGCCGCCACCGAACGCACGATCGCGCCGAGGTTGCGGGGGTCGGAGATGTTGTCCAGTGCCACCAGGAGCGCAGGGGCGCCGTCGGCGGTCACCGCGGCGAGCAGGTCGTCGGGGTGAGCGTAGGCGTACGGGGGAACCTGAAGCGCCACCCCCTGATGCAGGCCGTTGGTCGCAATGCGGTCCAGGTCGTGGCGCGGCACCTCGAGGATCGAGATTCCCGAATCCGCAGCGATCCGCACGGCCTCGGACAACCGTTCGTCGTTGTCGGCGCCCAGTGCTACGTACAGCGCCGTGGCGGGCACCCCGGCGCGCAGGCACTCGAGCACCGGGTTGCGGCCGAGCACGACCTCGGTGTCGTCGGTCTTGCGCGACTGGCGGCGGCCCTGGGTCTTGGCCGCGCGCTTGGCCGCCGGATGGTTCGGCCGCATGTGTGCGGGCGGCGTCGCGCCGCGGCCCTCGAGACCGCGCCGGCGCACACCTCCCGACCCGACCGTGGGCCCCTTCTTGGTGCCCGGCTTGCGCACCGCACCCCTGCGCCGTGAATTGCCTGCCATCACTGGGTCCCGTCGCCGGCCCGCACCGGCTTGGCGCCGTCGTCCAGCAGTGTCCACTGCGGACCGTCCGCGGTGTCGGTGACCTCGATACCCGCCTCCTTGAGGCGGTCGCGGATGGCGTCGGCCTCCGCCCAATCGCGCCGGGCGCGCGCCTCTTCGCGGCGCTTCACCTCCGCGTGCACCAGCACGTCGACCGCCGCGAGGGCTCTCGACGTCTCGTCCTTGGACTCCCAGCGCTCGTCGAGCGGGTCGGCGCCGAGGATCCCCATCATCGCGCGGATCGACATCGCCTGGGTCAGGGCGGTCTCGTGGTCGCCGGCGTCGAGAGCACGGTTGCCTTCGGCGCGCGCCGCATGCACCTCGGCCAGCGCGATCGGCACCGACAGGTCGTCGTCGAGAGCGGCGGCGAACTTCGGCGTCCACTGCCCCAGCACCACCGCACCGACGCGGGTGCGCACGCGCTGCAGGAAGTCCTCGATTCCGCAGTAGGCCTTGGCGGCGTCCTGCAGTGCCGTCTCGGAGAACTCGAGCATCGACCGGTAGTGCGCGCTGCCCAGGTAGTAACGCAACTCGGCGGCTCGAACTCGTTGCAGCACAGCGGGAATCGCGAGAACGTTGCCCAGCGACTTGCTCATCTTCTCGCCGCCCATGGTCACCCAGCCGTTGTGCAGCCAGAACCGGGCGAACGCGTCGCCCGCGGCCTCGGCCTGGGCGATCTCGTTCTCGTGGTGCGGAAACACCAGATCCATCCCGCCGGCGTGGATGTCGAACTCGGCACCCAGATAGGCCTCGCACATCGCGACACATTCGGTGTGCCACCCGGGGCGGCCGCGCCCCCACGGCGTCGGCCAGGACGGCTCACCGGGTTTCGCACCCTTCCACAGCGTGAAGTCGCGTTCGTCGCGCTTGCCCGTCGCCGCACCCTCGCCCTGGTGCACGTCGTCGATCCGGTGGCCGGAGAGCTTGCCGTAGCCCGACAGGCTGAGCACGTCGAAATAGACGTCGCCGCCGCTCGCATACGCGTGCCCGCGCTCGATCAGCCGCTCGATCAACTCGACCATCTGGGTGATGTGTGCGGTGGCGCGCGGCTCCGCCGACGGTGGCAGCACACCGAGCGCGTCGTAGGCCGCCGCGAAGGCGCGCTCGTAGGTCGCCGCCCACTCCCACCACGGCCGGCCGGCGTCGGCGGCCTTGGTGAGGATCTTGTCGTCGATGTCGGTGACGTTTCGGATGAACGCGACGTCGTACTCCTTGGCGATCAGCCAGCGCCGCAACACGTCGAAGGCGACGCCGCTGCGGACGTGTCCGATGTGCGGCAGCCCCTGAACGGTGGCGCCGCAGAGATAGATCGAGACGTGACCCGGGCGTACCGGAACGAAGTCGCGCACGGCACCGGTCATGGTGTCATGCAGGCGCAAGGTTTCGGTCACCCCGGCCGACCATTCGCTCCGCTCACGACGGGCCAGCTTACCGGCCTATTCGGAGCTTATTCGACGGCCTCCACCACCAGCGCGGTCGCGATCGCGGCCAGACCCTCGCCGCGGCCCGTCAACCCGAGGCCGTCGGTGGTGGTCGCGGAGACCGAAACCGGGGCGTCCAGCAACCCCGACAGCAGTTCCTGCGCCTCGGCGCGCCGCGGGCCGACCCTCGGGCGGTTGCCGATCACCTGCACCGCGGCGTTTCCCACGCGCAGACCCTGCGCGGACAGCATCGATCGGACGTGGCGCAGCATGTCCGCGCCGCGCGCATCCCGCCACTCGTCACGGCCGGTACCGAAGACCTCGCCGAGGTCACCGAGGCCGGCGGCGGACAACAGCGCGTCGCACAACGCGTGCGCGGCGACGTCACCATCGGAGTGGCCGGCGCAGCCGTCGGCGCCCTCGAACAACAGGCACAACAGCCAGCACGGCCGACCGGCCTCGATGGGATGAACGTCGGTGCCGAGCCCGATTCTCGGCAGAATCAATGCTCTTCGCGCAAGCGGCTCATCGACCTCGTCACGGGCCTTCAGGACGCGGCGGCCAGAACCTCGTCGAGGATGGTCGCGGCCTTGGCGTCGTCGGTGTTCTCGGCGAGTGCCAACTCACCGACCAGGATCTGCCGGGCCTTCGCCAGCATGCGCTTCTCGCCCGCGGACAGGCCCCGCTCCTGATCCCGGCGCCACAGATCACGGACGACCTCGGCAACCTTGTTCACGTCACCGGAAGCCAACTTCTCGAGATTGGCCTTGTACCGACGCGACCAGTTGGTCGGCTCCTCCGTGTGCGGGGCCCGGAGCACCTGGAAGACCTTGTCGAGGCCCTCCTGACCGACCACGTCGCGCACCCCGACATACTCTGCGTTATCAGCGGGCACTCGAACCGTGAGGTCACCTTGGGCGACCTTCAGAACGAGGTACTCCTTCTGTTCGCCCTTGATGGTCCGGGTTTCGATCGCCTCGATCAACGCAGCACCGTGGTGGGGATAAACAACGGTGTCTCCGACCTTGAAAATCATCAGATTCGAGCCCCTTTCACCACTCAATGCTAACACGGGCCTCAGACAGGCGGGGATCAACGGTGCAGGTCAGGGGCACCACAGGTGAAGATCAGGGGTTGACACGGTGACGAATCCGTGCAAGGCCGAACGGCTTTCGAGGTAGCTGTCCTGGGCACTTGTCCATGTGCTCACGGCCACATCGCGGTAGCTGTCAGCCCTGCGCTACCGCCCCCGACCCGCACCTACTACTCTGCATAGTCGAATCCCTGCGGCCGGTATCGCCGGTCGCCTCGACGGTCGAGCAGGAGGCACGTGTGGACCGCTTGAGACTGGCCGCCTGCGGGCTGGCCGCCGCCACGCTGGTGGGCGGGGCGCTGACGGGCTGCAGCTCCGGGCAGGTCTCCCAGACGGCGATGCAGGAGCCCGCGGTCAACGGCACCAGCGCCAACCTCGGCGAGATCGCCCTGCGCAACGTGCATCTGCGGGCCGAGCAGGTGACCGACTACGTCCAGCCGGGCAGTGACGTCGAGTTGCTGTTCCAGGCGTCGAACACTTCGCCCGACACCGGCGACAAGCTGGTCGCGATCACCTCCGACGTCGGCACCGTGTCGTTGACCGGTGACACCACGTTGCCGGCGAGCGGCGTGTTGATCGTCGGCGCGCCGGACGGGCAGATCACCCCTCTGGATAGCGTCGAGACCGCCGAGGCGGCCGAGGCCAAGGTGGAGCTGACCAAGCCGATCACCAACGGGCTGACCTACGACTTCACGTTCAAGTTCGAGAAAACGGGCGAGGCCACGGTCGCCGTCCCGATCTCGGCGGGCGAGACGCCGCGACGCGATTCGGCGGAGAAGGCCGGCGGCCAGTCGGGTGGCCACTGACCGCATCGGTCCACGACACGACCCCTGATCGCTGAGGTTCTGTCGGTTGCGCCAGCTACCGTCACAGCGTGGCTAAAGGTGGCGCCAAAGCGCGGTCGCAGTACCGCTGCTCCGAGTGCCACCACATCACCGCGAAATGGGTCGGCCGCTGCCCCGAATGCAATACCTGGGGCACGGTCGACGAGGTCGCGGTGCTCGCCGCGGTGGCGGGCTCGACGGTTCGCCGCGCCGTCGCCCCCAGCTCACCGGCCGTGCCCATCACGTCGATCGATCCCGGCCGCACCCGCCACCTGCACACCGGCGTTCCCGAGCTGGACCGGGTCCTCGGCGGCGGGTTGGTCCCCGGGTCGGTGACGCTGCTGGCCGGTGACCCCGGCGTCGGCAAGTCGACACTGCTGCTCGAGGTCGCGCACCGCTGGGCGCAGGCGGGTAAGCGTTCGCTCTATCTGTCGGGCGAGGAGTCCGCCGGACAGATCCGGATGCGCGCGGAACGCATGGGCTGCACCCACAGCGAGGTCTATCTGGCCGCCGAATCCGACCTGTCGACCGCGCTGGGCCACATCGAGCAGGTGCAGCCCGGGCTGGTGGTGGTCGACTCCGTCCAGACCATGTCCACCACCGAGGCCGACGGTGTCACCGGCGGCGTCACCCAGGTGCGCGCCATCACCACGGCACTGACCATGGCGGCGAAGACCTCCGGTGTCGCGATGATCCTCGTCGGCCACGTCACGAAGGACGGCGCCATCGCCGGGCCGCGCTCACTGGAACATCTGGTCGACGTCGTGCTGCATTTCGAGGGTGATCGGACGTCGTCGCTGCGCATGGTCCGCGGCATCAAGAACCGGTTCGGCGCCGCCGACGAGGTCGGCTGTTTCTTGTTGCACGACAACGGAATCGAAGGAGTCGCCGACCCGTCGGGACTGTTCCGGGACCAGCGCCCCAAGCCGGTGCCGGGCACTGCGATCACCGTCACGCTCGACGGTAAGCGCCCGATGATCGGCGAGGTGCAGGCACTCATCGGGCCGCTCGCCAACGGGACACCGCGGCGCGCGGTCAGCGGCATCGATTCCTCCCGGGCGGCGATGATCACCGCGGTGCTCGACAAGCACGCCAAGTTGCTCGTGGGTGCGCACGACATCTACCTGTCCACCGTCGGCGGTATGCGGCTGACCGACCCGTCGGCCGATCTGGCGGTGGCGGTGGCGATCGCGTCGTCGAAGATGAACCTGCCGGTGCCCGCCGCCGCTGTCGCGATCGGCGAGGTGGGGCTCGCCGGCGACCTGCGCAGGGTCACCGGCACGGACCGCCGCCTCGCCGAGGCCGCGCGGCTGGGCTTCACCTCCGCGGTCGTACCGCCGGGCGTGACGTCCGTGCCTGCGGGTCTGCGCGCGATCCCGGCCGAGAACATCGGATCTGCGTTGCGGGTGTTGCGGGACATCAGCAAAGATGACCCACATGGCGGCCGATCCTAGGAGGGGGCGATGGCCGTGAAGGCGGGCGGCAGGTCAAGCCGAAAAGTGGTGCCGTTGGCCCGGCCCACGCTGCGGGAAACCATCGCGCGGCTGGCCCCCGGAACTCCGCTGCGCGACGGCCTGGAGCGCATTCTGCGCGGCCGCACCGGCGCCTTGATCGTGATCGGCTACGACGACAGCGTCGAGGCCATCTGCGACGGCGGGTTCTCGCTCGACGTCCGCTACGCGCCGACGAGGCTGCGCGAGCTGTCGAAGATGGACGGTGCCGTGGTGCTCTCCAGCGACGGCGGCCACATCCTGCGGGCCAACGTGCAGCTGGTGCCCGACCCGTCGATCCCCACCGAGGAGTCCGGCACCCGGCACCGCTCCGCCGAACGCGCGGCCATCCAGACCGGCTACCCGGTGATCTCGGTGAGCCACTCGATGAGCATCGTGACGGTCTATGTGGCCGGTGAGCGGCACGTCATCCCCGACTCGGCGACCATCCTGTCGCGGGCCAACCAGACCATCGACACGCTGGAGCGCTACAAGACCCGCCTCGACGAGGTCAGCAGGCAGTTGTCCACGGCCGAGATCGAGGACTTCGTCACGCTGCGCGACGTGATGACCGTCGTACAGCGGCTGGAGATGGTGCGCCGAATCAGCCTCGAGATCGATTCCGATGTCGTCGAACTCGGCACCGACGGCCGACAGCTCAAGCTTCAGCTCGAGGAGCTCGTCGGCGACAACGACACCGCCCGCGAGCTGATCGTGCGCGACTACCACGCCAACCCCGATCCGCCGTCGGCCGCCCAGGTCAGCGCCACGCTCGAGGAGCTCGATTCCCTGTCCGACAACGAGCTGCTCGACTTCACCACGCTGGCAAGGGTTTTCGGCTACCCCTCGACCATCGAGGCGCAGGACTCGGCGATGAGCTCGCGCGGGTACCGCGCGATGGCGGGGATCCCGCGCCTGCAGTTCGCGCACGTCGACCTGCTGGTGCGCTCGTTCGGATCCCTGCAAGGGCTGCTGGCCGCGAGCGCCGGCGATCTGCAGAACGTCGAGGGCATCGGCTCGATGTGGGCGCGCCACATCCGGGAAGGTCTGTCACACCTCGCCGAGTCGACGATCGCCGACCGGCTGGCCTGATTCCGGGGCCGTCAGCCGACCGGTGCCGGCGGCGGTGCGCCCGGGCCCGGGGGCGGCGCCTGAGTCGGGGCGGCGAGGATGAACGGCACGGTGGCCGAGCGCAGGTTGCCCAACTGGACCACGAGGTTGTAGGTGCCCGGTCCGATGGGCTGGCGCGGCAGCGGACATCCGGGCGCCGAGCCCATGCCCGTCCACGTCACCTCGGTCGTCACCTGCTCGCCGGGCTGGAACGTCTTGACCAACGTCTCGTTGGACGGCGCGCAGTCCAGGTTCGACCACAACCGACCGTTGTCCAGCGAGTAGACGTAGGCGGCCAGCACCGCGGCGCCGACGTCGCGCTTGCAGGCGACCAAGCCGATGTTGGTGACGACCATCGTGAACTTCGGCTGGTCACCGACCACGTACTGCGGCTGGTTGGTGATGCCCTTGACGGCGAGCGTCGAGTCGGGGCAGTCGTCGCCCTCGTTGAGCACCGGCGGCGGCGTGACGGCCGCGGTCGGGGTGGGCGTCGGCGGCGGCGCCTGCTGCGCAGGTGGCATCACCGGCGATTTGACCTCGGGATTCTCCCCCGGCAGCGGCGTCGGCGCGGCGGCGTCGGGCGCCGACTGCTCGGCGCTCGTCGTGTCGGTGTCCCCCGAGCTCCCCGTGTTCTTCACGACCACGAGGACGATGGCAGCGACCACGCCGATCACGAGGACCGCTATGCCCAGCGCTAGTGCCCGGCGACGCCAGTAAATCTGTGTCGGTAGTGGGCCATGCGGTTCCAGATCCAGCACAAACTCACGGTAAGGCCAGGTCACGCCTTATCGTCCGAGGTGACTCGGCGTGTCGCGCTCAGCCTTCGCCGATGTCACCCAGGTGATCCCGCAACACCGCCCGGCCGTCGGCCAGTTGGTAGGTCAGCCCGACGATCGCCAGGTCGCCCGACGCGACCCGTTCCGCGATCGCCGTCGAGCGGGCCATCAGCTGGGCGCCGGTTTCGGTGACGTGCCGGGCCTCGAACTCGTCGACCCTGCTCAGTCCCTCGCGCCGGCCCATCAGGATCGACGGCGTCACGCGCTCGACGATGTCACGCACGTAGCCGCCGGGCAGCACGCCTTCGTCGACCGCCGCCAGCGTCGCTTTCACCGCGCCGCAGCTGTCGTGGCCGAGCACGACGATCAGCGGCACGTTGAGTACCGTGACCGCAAACTCGATCGAGCCGAGCACCGCCGAATCGATGACGTGGCCGGCGGTGCGAACCACGAACATGTCGCCGAGCCCCTGATCGAAGATGATCTCGGCGGCGACGCGGCTGTCCCCGCATCCGAACACCACGGCGGTCGGCTTCTGCGCGGCGGCCAGACTGGCCCGGTGGGCGACGCTCTGGGACGGATGCACGGGCTTGCCCTCGACGAAGCGCTGGTTACCCTCCTTGAGTGCTTTCCACGCGGTCACTGGGCTGGTGTGCGGCATGACCGACATTGTGCCGCACCTGCTCGCTTGGTATGACACCGAGCAGCGCGACCTGCCGTGGCGCCGCCCGGAAGTGACGCCCTGGCAGATCCTGGTCAGCGAGTTCATGCTGCAGCAGACCCCCGTCGCGCGCGTGGAACCGATCTGGCGGGCATGGGTCGAGCGCTGGCCCACCCCGTCCGCGACCGCCGCGGCCAGCACCGCCGACGTGCTGCGGGCATGGGGCAAGCTGGGCTATCCGCGCCGGGCCAAGCGACTGCACGAGTGCGCGGGCGTGATCGCCGCCGAGTACGACGACGTCGTGCCGTCCGATGTCGAGGTGCTCCTGACGCTGCCCGGCGTGGGTGCCTATACCGCGCGGGCCATCGCGTGCTTCGCCTACCGCAAACGGGTGCCGGTGGTCGACACCAACGTGCGGCGCGTCGTCGCCAGGGTGGTACACGGACGTGCCGACGCGGCGGCTTCGTCGTCGCCGCGCGACCTCGCCGACGTCGATGCGCTGCTGCCGAATGATGTTGACGCGCCGAAGTTCTCGATTGCGCTGATGGAACTGGGGGCGACGGTGTGCACCGCCCGCTCGCCGCGGTGCGGGCTGTGTCCGTTGAGCGTGTGCGCCTGGCGGTCGCGAGGGTTTCCCACGTCGACCGAGCCGGCTCGCCGCGTGCAGCGCTATGCCGGCACCGACCGACAGGTCCGCGGTCGTCTGCTGGATGTGCTGCGCGACAACGCAACTCCTGTCACCAGGGCCGAACTCGACGTCGTGTGGCTCAGCGACGCCGCGCAGCGTGACCGCGCGCTGGACTCGCTACTTGTCGACGGCCTGGTGGAGCAGACCGCCGACGGCAGGTTCGCGCTGGCGGGCGAGGGCGGTTAACTCCGGCTGAACCTAGGCGGTGGCTTCCTCGGTCTGCCCCGTGCAGCAGAACCGGCGGCGGTAATCCGACGGCGTCACCCCGATGACGCGGCGGAAGTGGTGGCGCAGCAGCGTCGCGGTGCCGAACCCGCTGCGCTCGGCGATCCGATCGACGTCGAGGTCCGTCTCCTCGAGCAGCGTGCGGGCGTACAGCACACGCTGGTCGGTCACCCACTGCATCGGCGTACGTCCGGTCTCCTCGACGAAGCGCCGCGCGAACGTGCGCGCAGACATGTGAGCGCGAGCCGCCAGCGATGCCACCGTATGCGGCTTGTCCAGGTTGCCGAGGATCCAATCCAGTTGCGGCGCAAAGCGTTCCGAGCATCGAACCGGAATCGGCTGGTCGATGTACTGGCGCTGGCCGCCGTCGCGCTGCGGTGGCACCACCATTCGGCGCGCGATCTTGTTGGTCACCTCGCTGCCGAGTTCGCGCCGGACCAGATGCAGGCACGCGTCGATGCCCGCGGCGGTGCCCGCGCTGGTGATGAGGTCGCCGTCGTCGACGAACAACACGTTGCGGTCGACTTTCGCCGTCGGATACCTCCGGGCCAGGTCGTCGGCGTGCATCCAGTGCGTCGTGCACGGCCTGCCGTCGAGCAGCCCCGCGGCGCCCGCGACGAACGCCCCCGAGCACACCGTGAGGATGATCGACCCGGACTCGGCCGCGGCCTTCACCGCGGCCAGCGCCGCGGGCAGATAGTCCGAGCCACCGATCGCGGGGATGGCGACCAGGTCCGCGCCCACCAGATCGTCGAGGCCGTGATCGGGGACGATCGTCGCGCCGACCGAGGTACGCAGCGGCCTGCCCGGTTCCGGGCCGCACACCTTGAAGTCGAAGTTCGGCACCCCGTCGGCGGAGCGGTCGATGCCGAAGACCTCGCAGATGACCCCGAACTCAAAAACCGCTAGACCGTCCAACACCAGTGTCGATACGCTCTTTATTGCCATGGCAGCATTTTATCCCAATGTGTCATTCCTGCCACTGTTGGCGGGATATGACCGAGCGAAAGATTACTGCCATGACCGCTGCACTGACAATCCTGATATTGATCTCCCCGTTCGCGGTGGCTACGGCGCTCGGTTGGGCCGCCCGTCGCTCGGGCTTCCTACGGATTCACCTCGGCCAGTTCCGGATGGCAGCGCCGATGGCCGGCCGGCTCTCCACCGATGACCGCGACATGCTGCGCATCGAGCACGACCTCGACGCGATCCGCACGCGGTTCGAACGTCAGCCGGCCTGGCCGTCCTCAGGCGCCGTCGGTGAGCGTCGCTAGGAACGACTCGACCGCCTCGCGATAGACCTGCGGCGCATCGTCGTGGACGAGGTGACCGGCGCCGGGCACATGCAGATACGCCGCATGCTGACCGGTTGCCTGCATTTCGCGCATCTGCCCGGGTGGCGTGACCGAGTTCCCGGCCTCGATGAGCAGCGTCGGTGCCCGCACCGCCTGCCACTCGGCCCAGAAGTCGCGGGTGCCCCATTCGGCGGCGATCTCGATCCACATCCTGGGGTGGCCGTGCAGTCGCCAGCCGGTCGCGGTCCTGTCGAATGCCTCTAGGAAGTACTGGCCTGCGACCGGCCCGAACTCGTCGTAGACGCGTTGCGCGGTCTCGAATTCGACGGGCAGCGCATGCACCCACGGTTCCCACGGCCCGGTGGTGCGGCCGCGGAAGTCCGGTGCCATGTCCTCGACGACCAACGCCCGCACCAGTTCCGGGCGCCTGGCGGCCAGGCACCACGAGTGCAGACCGCCCATCGAATGCCCGATCAGCACCGCGGGCTCGCCGAGGCCCTCCACCGCGTCACCGAGGTCCTCGACGAAGCGCTCGGTGCTGACCGGGCGCGCGTCGTCGACGTCGCGGCCGCGGTGCCACGGCGCGTCGTAGGTGAAGACCCCGCCCAGTGCGGTCAGCCACGGAAGCTGTCGCGACCAGGTGCTGCCCCGCCCCATCAGGCCGTGCACCAGCACCAGCGGTGGGCCCGTACCGCCGCGGTGAGCGAGAGATCGCATGCCGACATCATCACGCCTCGGGATGCCCGCCACCCAGTTCGGTAGCCTGATCCGCATGTCCAGCCAGAACCCCGTGGTGAAGATCAACGCAATCGAGGTCCCGCCCGACGCAGGCCCGGAACTGGAGAAACGGTTCGCGCACCGCGCCCACGCCGTCGACAACCAGCCAGGCTTCCTCGGTTTCCAGCTGCTTCGCCCCGTCAAGGGCGAAGACCGGTACTTCGTGGTGACCCAGTGGGAGTCCGAAGAGGCGTTTCAGGCCTGGGCGACGGGCCCGGCCATCGAGGCGCACAAGGGCCAGGCGGCCAACCCGGTGGCCACGGGTGCGTCCCTGTTGGAGTTCGAGGTTGTCCTGGACGTTGCGGGCAGCAAGGCCTGACGCGAGACGCGCGATCGCGCTGACGGTCGCCACGGCGGTCGCCGTTGCCCTGGGCGGTTGCGCGAAGAGCGAGCCGGCGCCGGTCGACGCCGCCTACGGCGTGCCGATCGCCATCAACACTCCACAGGGTCTGCGGGCCAAGCAGACCATGGACATGCTCAACTCCGACTGGCCGATCGGGCCGGTCGGCGTGCGCACAATGGCGGTGCCGGAGAAGGTCGACGCCATCACCGCCGAGCTCGACTCGATCTGGTGGGACCGGCCGTTCACCGTCACCGACGTCGAGATCGGCGCCGGCGAAGCCAAACTCGGGGTGGTGACCTCGTACGGCGTCGCGCAGGAGATCGGCGTGCGCACCGACGATGCGGGCATGGTCGACCGCTTCGACGTGTCGCTGCGACCGCCGGTCATCGACAAGTGGGCCGACATCGACACCGAGCTGACGAAGTCCGGAGCGCGCTACTCCTATCAGGTGTCCAAGGTCGCCACCCGCAACGGCGGCTGCGACGTCGTCGCCGGTGCCAACACCGACATGTCACTGCCGCTGGCGTCGATCTTCAAACTGTATGTGCTGCTTGCGGTTGCCGACGCGGTGAAGACGGGAGCGGTGAAGTGGACAGACTCGCTGGTCGTCACAAGACAGGCCAAGGCGGTCGGGTCCGCAGGGCTCGAGCAGTTGCCGGCCGGCGCGCAGGTATCGGTGAGAAAGGCTGCGCAGCAGATGATCTCGGCCAGCGACAACATGGCCACCGACCTGCTGATCGCCCGCCTCGGCCCGGGTGCCGTCGAGCGGGCGCTGGTCGCCGCCGGCCATCACGACCCGGCGAGCATGACGCCGTTTCCCACCATGCACGAACTGTTCTCGGTCGGCTGGGGCCGACCGGACCTGCGCGAGCAATGGCGTCACGCGGTCGAAGAGGGCGGCCCACAACTCCGAGCACAGCTGCTCAAGCAGACGAATTCGCGCCCCTACGAACCGGATCCGGAACGCACGCGCTCCCCGGCCTCCAACTTCGGTGCGGAGTGGTACGGCAGCGCCGCCGACATCTGCCGGGTGCACGTCGCCCTGCAGAGGGCTGCCGTCGGGGAGGCGGCGCCGGTGAAGGAGATCCTCTCGGCGATACCCGGTATCGACCTCGACGGGTCGAAGTGGTCCTATATCGGCGCCAAGGGCGGAAACCTGCCCGGGGACCTGACGTTCAGCTGGTACGCCGTGGACCACACCGGGCAACCCTGGGTGGTCAGCTTCCAGCTGAACTGGCCGCGTTACCGCAGCCCGACCGCGGCGGGATGGTTGCTGTCGATCGTGCGCCAGACCTTCGACCTGATCCCCATCGGCTAGTTGTTCGACCGCTCAGGCTCGATCAGCGGTTCGACCGCTCAGGCTCGATCAGCGGTTCGACCGCTCAGGCTCGATCAGCGGTTCGACCGCAGTGTCCAGGCGTGGCCGCGGAAGTGCATCACCGTCCGGCTCACCGGCGCAATGTCGATGCGCCAGAACGACTTCGGCGGTGCATCGAGCGCTACGAGAATCGCCGCCCGCACCACTGCCGGATGGGTGACGGCGATGAACCTCCCGCGGCGCGCGGTCAGCGAGTCCATCCACGCGCGCACCCTGTCGACGAGTTCGACGACGGTCTCGCCGCCGTGTGGTGCGCGCGTCGGGTCGGTGAGCCAGATCGCCAGGTCCGCGGGCCGCACACCGCCGAGCACGCCGCCGCGCCAGCGCCCGCAGTCCAGGTCGGCCAGCCGGTTGTCGACGTCGGCCTGCACACCGAGCAGTTCGGCGGTCTGCCTGGTCCGCTTCTCGGGTCCGCAGTAGACGGCGTCCGCGGAACCCAACTCGATGGAGGCGTCGGCCTGCCGGTGGCCCAGCGAGTTCAGCGGCTCGTCGGTGGGAAACCGTCCGGCCGACACCGCGTCGGTCATGGCGTGCGACACGAGAGTCAGCCGGACGACCTCGCTCACGCCTCGGCTCCCGCCCGCTCCGGTCCTCGCTCGTCCCTCACTGCGATCCTCACTCGCGCTCGCCTTCGGGACTCACGCCTCGGCTCCCGCCCGCTCCGGTCCTCGCTCGTCCCTCACTGCGATCCTCACTCGCGCTCGCCTTCGGGACTCACGCCTTGATGCTCTCCCGCCGGTTCTCGCCGAGGAGTCGAGCCGCCATCGCGCCGAACACCAGCGCGATCGTCGCCCACATCACGACCTGGGTGCCCAGAGAGAACAGCCGGAACTCGTAGAGCACGTCGGCAGGGAAGTTCGACGGTGTCTCGTGAATGCCCGGAAGCACCAGCATGACGACCGCGACGGCCACCACGTAGGCGCCCGCGGCCGTCAACGCGGCGTTCCACGCGCCCCACTGCGACGCCAACCGCCGACCGAGATACACGGCCGCCGCCAGCAGCGCGGCAGAGAGCACCACCAGAAGCAGGTACAGCAGCGTGCGCTGGCGGATGGTCTCGTCCAAGCTCAGCGCAGGGGGGCTCGGGGGGTACTTCAAGAACGGGATCACGTACAGCGACAGGAACATCGCGCCCGCCACGTACAGGGCAAGCAGCCGCGCCGAGACGTTGCCGACGCGGCCGTACGTCACCGCGAAGACCACGGCGAACAACGCCCCCATCGCGACGCCGAACGCCAGAACCCCAAAGCCCATACCGACGTTGGCCTGCACGCCGCGGGTGAACAACTCGATGCCGTGCTCATGGCTGTGACCGCCGTGGGCGTGCGCTGCCTCGTCCTCGTAGGCGATCGCCCGCTCGATGACCGGTTCGACGAAGATCCGGGCGAACACGAACGCCAACACACCGGCGAGGGCACCGGCCAGAAGCCCGCGCCCGATGATCTGCTTTTCCATTGTCCCGGTTGCTTCCTGCGCGATCAGTGGCAGGGGAAGCCGAGCAGGTGGCGGGCGTCGTGGACGAACTCGTGCACGACGGTGTTGTTGCCCAACACCGATGTCGCGCCCTGGTCCATGCCGACGAAGTAGAGCATCAGAAGGGCGAAGAAGGCGGTGAGCGTCAGCCAGGCGACGGCCTTGGCGGCCGAGAAGTCGAGTGCGGGCGCAACGCTCTTACGGGCCTCGGGAGAGGTCATGGCCGGGATCCTTTCCGGGATTACGCGTCCCAGTTCGAAGGGTTCGCGGCGGATGTCGGGTCTGACTTGACACAGTGGCGCGACCGTTCTGGATTCTCACCAGATTCCTTCGCCCGCCGATTACACCAGTGCATCCTAAACGGATCGGCCCGGCGGTGCGCCGCGGACCCGCAAAGCCCCGACGACGCGAAGCGGGCGGCTACCCCGCCTGGGGTAACCGCCCGCCGTCGTCGTATCTGCTACTCGGTCGCGCCGGCAGCGCCTGCTGCGCCCGCCTGAGCGAGATCCGGCTCGGCCGCCGGGGTGGGCTTCTTGGTGCCCTTGAACGTGAACACCGCGTCCTCGCCTGCGCTCTCGCCGTCCCAGTTGTCGACGTCGACCGTGACGAGCTGGCCGGGGCCGACCTCCTCGAAGAGGATCTTCTCCGACAGCTGGTCCTCGATCTCGCGCTGGATGGTGCGCCGCAGCGGCCGCGCACCCAGCACCGGATCGAACCCGCGCTTGGCCAGCAGGGCCTTCGCCTTGTCCGTGAGCTCCATCGCCATGTCCTTGGCCTTGAGCTGCTTGGAGACCCGGCCGATCATCAGGTCGACCATCTTGATGATCTCTTCCCTGGTCAGCTGGTGGAAGACGATGATGTCGTCGATGCGGTTGAGGAACTCCGGGCGGAAGTGCTTCTTCAGCTCGTCGTTGACCTTCTGCTTCATCCGCTCGTAGTCGTTCGCACCGCCACCCTGGGTGAAGCCGAGGCCGACAGCCTTGCTGATATCGCTCGTGCCCAGGTTGGACGTGAAGATCAGCACGGTGTTCTTGAAGTCGACCGTGCGGCCCTGACCGTCGGTCAAACGGCCGTCTTCGAGCACCTGCAGCAGGCTGTTGTAGATCTCCTGGTGGGCCTTCTCGATCTCGTCGAAGAGCACCACGGAGAACGGCTTGCGGCGCACCTTCTCGGTGAGCTGACCGCCCTCCTCGTAGCCGACGTAGCCCGGAGGGGCGCCGAACAGCCGCGAGGCGGTGAAGCGGTCGTGGAACTCGCCCATGTCGATCTGGATGAGCGCGTCGTCGTCGCCGAACAGGAAGTTGGCCAGCGCCTTGGACAGCTCGGTCTTACCGACACCGGACGGGCCGGCGAAGATGAACGAGCCCGACGGCCGCTTCGGGTCCTTCAACCCGGCGCGGGTACGGCGGATCGCCTTGGAGACCGCCTTGACGGCGTCCTCCTGACCGATGATCCGCTTGTGGATCTCGTCCTCCATGCGCAGCAGCCGAGTGGTCTCCTCCTCGGTCAGCTTGAACACCGGGATACCGGTCCAGTTGCCGAGCACCTCAGCGATCTGCTCGTCGTCGACCTCGGCGACCACATCGAGATCGCCTGAACGCCACTGCTTCTCACGCTCGGCGCGCTGAGCGACCAACTGCTTCTCGCGGTCGCGCAGGCTCGCCGCCTTCTCGAAGTCCTGCGCATCGATCGCGGACTCCTTCTCGCGGCGGGCGTCGGCGATCTTCTCGTCGAACTCGCGCAGGTCCGGCGGAGCGGTCATGCGGCGGATCCGCATCCGGGCACCGGCCTCGTCGATCAGGTCGATCGCCTTGTCCGGCAGGAACCGGTCGTTGATGTAGCGGTCGGCCAGCGTGGCCGCCGCGACCATCGCCGAGTCGGTGATCGACACGCGGTGGTGCGCCTCGTAGCGGTCGCGCAGACCCTTGAGGATCTCGATGGTGTGCTCGACCGTCGGCTCGCCGACCTGAACCGGCTGGAACCGGCGCTCCAGAGCGGCGTCCTTCTCGATGTACTTGCGGTACTCGTCGAGCGTGGTCGCGCCGATGGTCTGCAGCTCGCCGCGGGCCAGCTTCGGCTTGAGGATGCTGGCCGCGTCGATCGCGCCCTCGGCGGCACCGGCACCGACGAGCGTGTGCAGCTCATCGATGAACAGGATGATGTCGCCGCGGGTGTTGATCTCCTTGAGCACCTTCTTCAGGCGTTCCTCGAAGTCACCGCGGTAGCGGCTGCCGGCCACCAGCGAGCCGAGGTCCAGCGTGTAGAGCTGCTTGTCCTTCAGCGTCTCCGGTACCTCGCCGTGCACGATGGCCTGGGCCAGGCCCTCGACGACGGCGGTCTTGCCGACACCGGGCTCGCCGATCAGCACCGGGTTGTTCTTGGTGCGGCGGGACAGCACCTGCATGACCCGCTCGATTTCCTTCTCTCGGCCGATGACCGGGTCGAGCTTGCCCTCCATCGCGGCGGCGGTCAGGTTGCGGCCGAACTGGTCGAGCACCAGCGAGGTGGACGGGTTGCCCGCCTCGCCGCCCCGGCCGCCGGTGCCTGCCTCCGCGGTCTCCTTTCCCTGGTAGCCGCTCAGCAGCTGGATCACCTGCTGGCGCACCCGGGTCAGTTCGGCGCCCAACTTGACCAGCACCTGGGCGGCGACACCCTCGCCCTCACGGATGAGGCCGAGCAGGATGTGCTCGGTGCCGATGTAGTTGTGGCCGAGCTGCAGCGCCTCGCGCAGGCTCAGTTCCAGCACCTTCTTGGCGCGCGGGGTGAAGGGGATGTGGCCCGACGGCGCCTGCTGGCCCTGGCCGATGATCTCCTCGACCTGGCTGCGCACGCCCTCCAGCGAGATGCCCAGCGACTCCAGCGACTTGGCCGCTACGCCCTCGCCCTCATGAATAAGTCCCAGCAGGATGTGCTCGGTGCCGATGTAGTTGTGGTTGAGCATCCGGGCCTCTTCCTGAGCCAGGACGACGACCCTGCGGGCACGGTCGGTGAATCTCTCGAACATCGGTGCTTACCTGCTCTCCATCAATAGGTCGGCGCCGCGCGCCCCGAAGGGTCTCTCGGAATACGCACCACACCTGCCGTCCACTGTAATGGGCGGCGCTCCCCGGTGCCCCGCCTGCCGGTCTGCTCTCAGCGGACAGCGGACACTCGATTTGCGCATCGGGGTGGATACCCGACGCTATCGATTAGCAACGCGCTGAAGGGGGCTTTCGTTTCCCTGTTCGGGCCGCGGCCGTTCGCGCCTAGCGAACGAGTGCGGTGCTGGACGGCCGGCCACGGACGACGCTCGAAGGGTCGTGTGCCGGCAACGGCCGATTATGTTGCCGCGTGGAAGGCGTCGATGACGTCGGCCGGAATTCGTCCGCGAGTCGACACATTGTGTCCGTTGCGACGGGCCCACTCCCGGATCGCGGCGCTCTGCTCTCGGTCGATCGCCGCGCGCCCCCGTCCGGACCCGGCCGAACGCCCGCGCCGACGGCCCCCCACCCGACGACCCGCCTCAACCCATTGTTTGAGGTCGTTGCGCAACTTCGTCGCGTTTTTCGAAGAAAGGTCGATCTCGTAGCTCACCCCATCGAGGCCGAATTCAACCGTCTCATCAGCCGCACCATCGCCGTCGAAATCATCGACAAGCGTGACGGTCACTTTCTTGGCCATTGGCCCACACTGCCCTTCTGCACGAGCTTAGATCAGTAGTTAATACTCGAACCCCCGCACCAATGTGCCATATAAGTGTGCGCCATTCAACAAGATCGCACCAGCAGCAGTTCAGTTACCATGGCGGCGAACAATCGGGAACAAAACCGTCTCCCTAATCGACAGGCCCGTCAAAGCCATCAACAACCTATCGATGCCCATTCCGGTACCCGTTGACGGTGGCATCGCATACTCCAATGCAGCCAGGAAATCCTCGTCGAGAACCATTGCCTCGTCATCACCCGCGGCCGCCGCACTGGCTTGTGCCGCAAATCTTTCCCGTTGAATTACCGGGTCGATGAGTTCGGAGTAGCCGGTCGCCAACTCGATGTGACGGATGTAGAGGTCCCACTTTTCTGTGACTCCGGGAACACTGCGATGTGCGCGGGTCAGCGGGGTCGTTTCGACGGGAAAGTCCCGGACGAACGTCGGCGCCCACAGGGTGCTGCCGACGGCGTGCTCCCAAAGTTCCTCGACCAGTTTGCCGTGTCCGTAACCGCGGTCACGCGGAATCTCGACGCCGAGGCGGTCGGCGATCGCCCATAACCGCTCGGCAGTGGTTTCCGGCGAGATCTCTTCTCCGAGCGCTTCTGATAGCGAGGGATACATTTCCAGGGACTGCCATTCCCCGTCCAGATCGTAGACCGTGCCATCCGGCAATGGCACCTCTCTAGTCCCGATAGCCTCATCCGCAACTTCTTGAATAAGCTCACGGGTCATGACGGCGGAATCGTCGTAGGTACCGTAGGCCTGATAAGTCTCGAGCATCGCAAATTCGGGGGAATGCGTAGAATCCGCGCCTTCATTTCGGAACACACGATTCAGCTCGAAGACTCGCTCGAATCCGCCCACCAACGCTCGCTTGAGGAACAGTTCCGGCGCGATACGAAGATAGAGGTCGGAGTCGAGTGCATTGGAGTGCGTCACGAACGGGCGCGCCGCCGCTCCGCCGGCGAGCGTTTGCAGCATCGGCGTCTCGACTTCGAGGAACCCGCGCCGTTCGAGCGCGGACCGCACCGCGCGCACCACGGCCACGCGCCGGCGCGCGATGGTGCGGGCCTCCGGGCGCACGATCAGGTCGACGTACCGCTGACGCACCCGTGCTTCTTCACTCATCTCCTTGTGGGCGACCGGCAGCGGTCGCAGCGCCTTGGAAATGATTTGCCAGGATTCCGCAAGCACAGACAATTCCCCGCGCCGCGAGCTGATGATCTCGCCGCGGATGAAGACGATGTCACCGAGATCGACGTCGGCCTTCCACGCGTCCAGCGAGTCCTGCCCGACCCGGTCGAGGCTGAGCATGGCCTGAAGGTGGGTGCCGTCGCCCTCCTGCAGGGTTGCGAAGCACAGCTTGCCCGAGTTCCTGGCGAACATCACCCGACCGGCGACGCCGACGATGTCGCCGGTCGTCGTATCGGCGGCCAGTTCGGGATAAGCCCGGCGGATCTCGGCCAGCGAGTGGGTGCGCGCCACCTCCACCGGGTACGGCTCGCGGCCCTCGGCGAGCAGCCGCTCACGCTTGGCCTGCCGGATCCGGTACTGCTCCGGGATGTCATCCGGAAGTGCGGAGTCGGCTCCGGTATCGGGCGAGTCAGGTGCGGTCACGTCGTGCCAGCTTAAATGAACCCATGACGGCCCCCATCAGCGCGACGGCGGTGGCCGCGCTGGCCGACGAGGCGCTGGACTGGAGATTCAAGGGCCTGCCGGCCGCCTGGTGGGGACACACCGTCGCGCAGGTGCGGGCGCGCACGCCCGAATTGTTCGCCGACGGGGCCGTCGGCCCGGTCGGTGTGCTGCACGCCGAGGCGTTGACGCACAACCTCGAGACGATGGCGCGCTGGTGCGCCGACCACGGCGTGCTGCTGGCTCCACACGGCAAGACGCATATGGCGCCGGCACTGCTGGCCCGTCAGCTCGAGGCCGGCGCGTGCGCCGTCACCGCCGCCACCGTCAGCCAGATCCGGGTGTTCCGGGCGTTCGGCGTGCGTGAGGTGATCCTCGCCAACGAGCTCGTTGATACGGCCGGACTACGTTGGCTTGCAGCCGAACTCGACGCCGATGCCGACTTCAGGCTGACGTGCTGGGTGGACTCGGTGCGCGGGGTCTCGTTGATGACGGCGGCGTTGACGGCGGCCGGGGCGGGCAGGCCGGTGGACGTGTGTGTCGAGATCGGCATGCCGGACGGGCGCACGGGCTGCCGCGACGCCGAGACGGTCGACGAGGTCGCGCGGGCGGCCGCCGCGTCGCCGCGACTGCGGCTGGTCGGGGTGGCCGGCTACGAGGCGGCCCTCGGCCACGACCTGACCGTCGAGGCGGTCGCGCGGGTGCAGTCGCATCTCGCGCAGCTGCGCGGCGCCGTGGTGCGGATCGCACCTCTGGTGCAGAGCGACGCCGTCGTGGCGACGGCAGGCGGCAGCACGTACTTCGACCTCGTCGCAGACGCGCTGACCGACTGGCCCGCCGGGCTGTCGGTGGTCCCGATCGTGCGCAGCGGGTGCTATCTCGCCCACGACGACGGCCTCTACGGACGCACCTCACCGCTCCGAGGCGAGCTGCGGCCGGCGCTCAGCGTCTGGGCCCAGGTGATGTCACGCCCTCAGGCCGGCCTCGCGCTGCTGACGATGGGCCGCCGCGACGTGTCCTTCGACCAGGATCTGCCGATGCCGTACGGATTACCCGCCAGCCGCGTCACCAAGCTCAACGACCAGCACGCCTATCTGCGGCTCGGCGACGGCGACAGCGTCGAGATCGGTGACTGGGTGCAGTTCGGCATCTCACATCCCTGCACGGTCTTCGACAAGTGGCCGATGATCCCGGTGCTCGACGATCGCGGCCGCGTCGTCGACCTGATCCGCACGTTCTTCTAGTGGTTCCGCTACCGAGCCGGCTTGAGGCGGCCGCGCTGGCTGTCGCGGTTGCGCTCGAACACCAACCGCAACCCGTTGAGGGTGAGGTGCTGGTCGTAGTGCCCGACGGTGCGCATGTCGGGCAGCAGTAGCGGCGCGATGTGCCCGGTCGCCACGACCGCGACGTCGCTGCCCGCGAAACCGTCGACGTCGTCGCGGATCCGCTGCACCAGGCCGTCGACAAGCCCTGCGAAGCCGAAGACCGCGCCGGCCTGCATGCATTCCACGGTGTTCTTGCCGATCACCGACCGCGGCCTGGTCAGCTCGACGCGGCGCAGCGCGGCCCCCCTGGCGGCCGATGCGTCGGTGGACACCTCCACCCCCGGTGCGATCGCGCCGCCGAGGAACTCACCCTTGGCCGACACCACATCGACGCAGATCGACGAGCCGAAGTCGACGACGATCGCCGCGGTGCCGAACCGGTGATAGGCCGCCAGGCAGTTGACGATGCGGTCGGCGCCCACCTCCTTGGGATTGTCCACCAACAGCGGGATGCCGGTCCGCACTCCCGGCTCGATCAGCACATGCGGGACGGACGGCCAGTACTGGTCGAGCATCTCGCGCAGCTCGTGCAACACCGACGGGACCGTCGACAGGCCGGCGGCACCGGTCAGCTGTTCGGAGTCGTCACCGATCAGTCCGTCGATGGTCAGCGCCAACTCGTCGGCGGTCACCTCGGACTCGGTGCGAATCCGCCACTGCTGCACCACTTTCGCGTGCTCGGCATTGCCAGACACCAGCCCCACGACGGTGTGGGTGTTGCGGACGTCGATCGCGAGCAGCACGGGTACTACCGCGGGGACATCAGCTCGGCCGCGTCGGCCGGCACGAAGGCGGGGTCGTGACCGAGGTCGATCTGCCTGTTGTCGGCGTCGACGAACACGATGCGGGGTTGGTAGCTGCGCGCCTCGGCGTCCTCCATCGTGCCGTAGGCGATCAAAATCACCAGATCGCCGGGATGCACCAGATGCGCTGCCGCGCCGTTGATCCCGATCACACCGCTGCCGCGCTCACCGGTGATCGCATACGTCACCAGCCGCGCTCCGTTGTCGATGTCGACGATCGTGACCTGTTCACCCTCGAGCAGATCGGCGGCATCCATCAGGTCTGCGTCGATGGTGACCGAGCCGACGTAGTGCAGATCGGCCTGCGTCACCGTGGCACGGTGGATCTTCGACTTCAGCATCGTCCGTAACATCAATTCCTCCACGGTAATTCGTGTTCGTCGTATTCGACCTGTGGGCCGACACCGGACGGCGTGCCGATGTCGATGGCAATGTTGTCCAGAAGGCGGGTATGACCCAGCCGGCCCGCGATGAGCATGCGCGCGGCGCCCTCGGCCGGTGGCGGCCCGAGACTGGGGTCGCGCACCTCGAGGTAGTCGACGTCGATGGCGGGTACCTCGTCCAGCACGGCGCGCGCGGCATCCAGCGCCGCCGCCGTGCCCTCCCCTGCGGCGTACATGCCGGCCAGCAGCGCCGCCGACAGCGCGCCGGCGTTCTCGCGCTGCACCTCGTCGAGATAGCGGTTGCGCGAGGACATCGCCAGGCCGTCGGCCTCCCGCGCGATCGGCACCCCGACGATCTGGACGTCCACGTTGAGGTCGGCGACCATCTGGCGGATCAACGCCAGCTGCTGATAGTCCTTCTCGCCGAAGAATGCACGGTCGGGGCGGACGATGTTGAGCAGTTTGAGCACCACGGTCAGCACGCCCGCGAAATGCATTGGACGAGAAGCGCCTTCGAGCTCTGCACCGAGCGGTCCGGGATGCACCGAGGTGCGGGTGCCGTCGGGGTACATGTCGGCGGCGGTCGGGGTGAAGGCGATCTCCACCCCCTCGGCACGCAGCGCGGCGAGGTCGTCGTCCAGCGTGCGCGGATACGCGTCGAGGTCCTCGTGCGCCCCGAACTGCAGCGGGTTGACGAAGATCGACACCACCACGACGGCGCCCTGGACCCGCTTGGCGGAGCGGATCAACGACAGGTGGCCCTCGTGGAGCGCACCCATGGTCGGCACCAGCATCACTCGGCGGCCGGTGGCGCGCAGCGCCTTGGTGACATCCGAGACGTCGCCAGGTTTGGAGTACACGTTCAACTCGGCGGCCGTGAACTTCGGTTGGCGTCCGATCATGAGCGGCCCGATGAATCCGAGTACACCGCAAAGACCTCCTTGGGCGCGTGCGCGCGCTGGGCGGTGCGCAGCGAGTTCGTCCGGTACGCCTGGGCGATCTCCGGGTCGACCTCCTCGAGCGCCTGCAGGTGGCCCGCCACCGCGGCCGCGTCGCCGCGCGCGACCGGCCCGGTCAACGCGGCCTGCCCGCGCTGCAGCGCGTTCTCCAGCGACGCGCGCGCCAGCGGGCCGACGACCCGTTCGGCGATGCCGCCGGGTGCCTCGCCGACCAGTTCCTGGCCCAGCAGCTCCTGCCCCCACAGCGCGGAGCGCAGCGCCTCGACCGCATCGAGCAGCACGGTCACCACGTGGTTGCTCGCGTGCGCCAGCGCCGCGTGATAGAGCGTGCGGGCGTCCTCGCGGACCCGGAACGGCTCGCCGCCGATCTCGAGCACCAGCGACTGGGCGATCGCATATCCGACCTCGTCGGCCGCCGTGACGCCGAAGCAGGCGTCGGGCAGCCGCTCGATGTCCTCGTCGGCGCCCGTGAACGTCATCGCCGGATGGATCGCCAGCGGAATGCAGCCCTGCTCGGCCAGGGGGGCCAGCACCGCGATCCCGTTGGCTCCGGAGGTGTGCGCGACGATCGTGCCCTGGCGCACCGCCCCGGTGGCGGCCAGTCCCGAGACCAGCTCGGCGAGCACCATGTCGGGCACGGCCAGCAGGAGCAGTTCGGCGCGGGCGGCCACCTCGTCGACGGGCAGCACCGCGGTGTCGGGCAGCCTGCGCCGCGCGCGCTCGCGGGACGCCTGCGACACCGCGCTGCACGCGACCACGACGTGCTCGGCGCGCTCGAGCGCGACGCCGAGCGCGGACCCGACGCGACCAGCGGAAACAATGCCGATCGTGAGCCGCGCCGGACGGAATCCGTCGGCGGTCCCCATGGAAACCACGAAGCCGACCTCGCTGAAAGTGTCAAAGTGTGTCGTTCCGGTCCTGCCATGCGGGTACCGGACGGTCGCTTAAAGGTTAGCTCACTCCTCGCGGCGGCGGCGACGGCCACCCGGGCTGGGGGTGGCCTGCAGCCGCGCCAGCAGGTCGGCGACCGACTGTCCGCCGGTGTCGGCGTCGTCGGCGCTGCGGTGCCGCCGCCTTTCGGTCTCGCCCGCCGATGGCTCGGGACGCGGCGGCGGTTGGGCCGGTTCGGCGGCCAGTGTCGGCGGCGCCCCTGGCCGGCCGGGGTCGGCGACGTCGGAGGGTGCGGAGTGGCGGCCGCGGGGCGGCTCCGGCGGCGGCGTCGCCATCGTGGGGTGGATCTCGGTCGGCCGGGCGTCGGGCTCCGGTGCACGCCGTCTCCCGACATACTCCGCCGCCGAGCCGTTCTCGACCGGCGCCACCCAGTTGCTGCCCGGCGCGCCCGCCGGGATCCACTGCCCGTCGGCGGGCGCGGGCTGCCATTCGGCGGCGGGCCCCGGCCGCCATTCGGCGACGGGCTCCGGCTGGGGTGGTGGTGGCGGCGGCGGGGCCGGTGGTGGTTGCGGTTCCGGTTGCGGCGGCGGCGACCACTGCGGCGGCTGCTCGGCCCCGTGCCGGCCGACCTCCCGCTCCATGTCCGACGGCCTGCGGTGGGCGCCGCCCGGCGCGGCGGTCGGCGGCGGGGACGCCCACTCGTACTCCGGCGGATGAGGTTCGGCGGGCACGTCGATGATCGGGCTTTCCTCGGTGCGCACGTCGGTGTCGCCGCCGTACTCGGCGTCGATGCGACTGCTGGTGACGCGCCCGGTGGTCTCGGCGTCGCGCGCCCAGTCGCTGTACGCCCTCACGGTGGTGCGCTCGTTCTCGATCGCAGGCCGATGCGACAGGTCGGCGTCGAACAGGATCTCGAGGTTGGCGCGCAGCGCGGCCAGTTCGGCCCGCAGGCCGGCCACCTCGTCGGCGGCCTGCGCCCGCACCTCCGAGGCCAGCTCGCGGCGCAGCTGCGACTCCAGCGACAGCTCGTATTCCCGGCGGGCAGAGATCTCGCGGTCCAACTGCAGGTCGTAGACGAGCTTGAGATCGCGCACCTTGGCCTGGTCGACATCGCTTTGTCTGCGGTAGATGACCGACACGAACGCTGCGACGACGGCGGCCCACAACGCGAGGATGACGGCGAGCCTGAGCAGCTCGACCCGGTTGGTGAACACCAGCGCCGAGCTGGCCGCAATGGCCAGCACCAGCAACGCGGTCAGCAGCATCCAACCCGGCCTGCGGCCGCCGCGGCGGGGCCGCGCGCTGCGGGTCGGTTCGGTCATGGGGGCGACTGTACCCGCCACAGGTCACTCCGCGTGTCGACCACTTCGGCGATTCGAGCAGCTAGCGTGCCGAACCCGTTAATCCGTTGCGCCGTCGGCGTTGTCCGGCGGCTCGCCCGGCGACTTGCAGCAATGCTGCAACCACAGCGCAGCAACGACCAGAGCCAGTGCGCACCCTGCCGCCACGGCGGCACCCGCGGTGTCGTCGGCGGCCACGCGCAAAGTCGAGCGCCGCGGCAGCAGGTAGGCCAGGACCCCCGACCACCACCCCAGCACCAGCGCGCCCACCCATGCGGAGGCCTTCGCGATCAGCACCGACCTCGCGACCGCGAGCGGGTGCAGCCACCCCGGGCCGTCACCGATCTCGCCGTCGTTGATCTTGGCGCGGACATAGAACGCCCACCCTGCCTCGGCGATCGCCACCGCCAGCAGCGACACCCCCGTCCACCCGGTGATCGGCGGGAACCAGCGGTACAGCAGCACCACGAGCAGGTAGCTCGCCACCGCGGTGAGCACCGCCGCCGCGGCCAGGTCGCGCTTGCGCGTCGGCCCCATCAGCTCAGCACCAGATCGGTGCGACGAACGCCGTCGCGCTCGGTCCGGTCGAGCGCGGCGAGGACGTCCGCGACGCGACGCGGCTCGCCGTCGACGGTCAACGTGGCGTCAGGCTCGACGGCGAGCCACGGCACCAGCACGAACGCGCGCTGATGCGCCCGCGGATGCGGCAACATCAGCTCCGGGTCGGTGGAGATGACCTCCCGTTCCCCGTCGCGACAGCTGACGATGTCGACGTCCAGCGTGCGCGGCCCCCAGCGCTCGTCGCGCACCCGTTCGGCGGATCTCTCGAACTCCCGCGCGCGGTGCAGCCAGCCGTAGCCGTCCAGGGCCGGTGCGTCGGCGATAACCACCGCGTTGAGGAACGGCCCTTGCTCGACGCCGCCCCAGGGCGCGGTCTCGTAGACCGGCGACGCCGCGAGCAGATCCCCGGCGAGCCCGTCGACCACCGAGCGCAGCAGCGCCAGCCGGTCACCGAGGTTCGAGCCGATGGACAGAACCGCCCTCATCCGTCGGCACCGCCGCGGCCACCTGGGCGCGACCGCCGCGCCACCACCGCGACATCGGCGAACGTCAGTGGGATGGGCGCCGAAGGCTTGTGCAGGACGACCTCCACGGCGTGCACCCGCTCGTCGGTCATCACCTTCTCGGCGATCTCACCGGCGACCGTCTCGATGAGGTCCCGCGGTGGCCCCGCGACGATGTCGGCGGCCTGCTGCGCCAACTCCCCGTAGTCGAGGGTGTCGGCCAGGTCGTCGCTGCCCGCTGCCTGGTGTAGGTCCATCCACACGGTGATGTCGACGACGAAGTCCTGGCCGTCGCGCCGCTCGTGCTCGAAGACCCCGTGGTGTCCTCGAACGGTCAAGCCGCGCAACTCGATTCGATCAGCCATCCGCCCACGCCTCCTGCACCTTCAGTGCGTCGACCGACGCCTGCACGTCGTGCACCCGCACCCCCCACACCCCGTGCAGTGCCGCGAGCGCCGAGATCACCGCCGTCGCGGTCTCCCGGCCGTCCGGCGGCCGCGGCCGGCCGTCGGCGTCGGCCAGCAGCGTGCCCAGGAAGCGTTTGCGCGATGCGCCGACGAGTACCGGTATTCCGGTCGCGACGAACTCCGGCAGCGCCCGCAGCAGCGCCCAGTTGTGCGCGCCTGTCTTGGCGAAGCCGAGTCCCGGGTCGATGATCAGGTTGGCCGGATCCACCCCCGCCGCCACGGCGGCGTCCACGCCGGCGAGCAGTTCGGTGCGCACTTCGGCGACCACGTCGCCGTAGTCGGGCACCGCGTGAGGCCGCTCGGCGCCGACCGACCGCCAATGCATGAGCACCCAGGGCACTTCGGCCTCGGCGAGCAACGGCGCCATGCCGGGATCGGCACGGCCGCCGGACACGTCGTTGACGATCCTGGCGCCGCTCTCCAGGGCCGCCCGCGCCACATCGGCGTGCATGGTGTCGATGCTGACCGTAACACCTTGGCGGACAAGCTCTTTGATGACCGGCAGCACCCGCGAGGTCTCCACCTTGGGGTCGATGCGGGTGGCGCCGGGGCGGGTGGACTCCCCGCCGACGTCGACGATCGCGGCACCGTCGGCGACCAACTGCAAGCCGTGCACGACGGCGCGGTCGCGGTCGAGGAACAGGCCCCCGTCGGAGAAGGAGTCGTCGGTGACGTTGACGACCCCCATGACCCGCACCCGTGTGGAGTTCACTTGCGCAGGATGAGATCCAGCGCCTCGGCCCTCGATGCCTTGTCGGTCTTGAACTGACCGCGGACCGCGGACGTCGTGGTCACTGCGCCCTGCTTGCGGATGCCGCGCATCGCCATGCACAGGTGCTCGGCCTCCATCACCACGATCACCCCGCGCGGGTCGAGCTTGCGCATCAGCGCGTTGGCGACCTGCGCGGTCAAGCGCTCCTGCACCTGCGGGCGCTTGGCGTACAGGTCGACCAGGCGGGCGATCTTCGACAGTCCGGTGACCCGGCCGTCCTCACCCGGGATGTAGCCGACGTGCGCGACGCCGTGGAACGACACCAGGTGGTGTTCGCAGGTCGAGTACATCGGGATCTGCTTGACCAGCACCAGCTCGTCGTGCTGCTCGTCGAACGTGGTGTCCAGCACCGAATCGGGATCGGTGTAGAGCCCGGCGAACACCTCTTTGTACGCCCGCGCGACCCGGGCAGGGGTGGCCTCGAGCCCGTGGCGGTCGGGGTCCTCACCGATCGCGATCAGCAGTTCACGCACCGCGGCCTCGGCGCGCGGCTGGTCGAACTTCGCGGGGTTGAAAACGACAGAGTTGTGCTGCGACTGCGCCATTGAAGCCTCCGTTGATGTTCAGCCGTTCTGTCGGCCGTTGTCCTGACCCTGGTCCTCGTTCGGATTCTGCGCGCCACCCTGCGGATGGCCCGGGTAGGGCTGATACGGATAAGGCGGCGGCGGAGCCGCACCGGCGGCGTTGGGGTTGTGCCACGCCGGATGAGGCGGCGGATACCAGTAGCCCTGGGGCTGTTGGACGGGCGGCTGCTGCTGGTGCTGCGGCGGCCAACCGGGCGCGTGCCAGCCGGCGGGTGCGCCGTAGTCCGGCTGGGTGGGCCCCTGGATTCCGTTGGCGCCGTTGCCGTTGGTCCCGTTCTTGGGGGCCTCGGCCATCTGCTCGGCCTCGGCCTCCTTTGTCGCCGCGGCGATCGCGGCCTTGAACGCCGGCTCGGGCACCGGCTTGGGCCACGGCTCGCCGCGCTCCATGGCGAGCTCGCCGGGCGTCTTGATCGGCGGCTTGTCCGACGGCACGCGGCCACCGAAGTCGTCGAACATGGTCAACCGCGGCCGCTTCTTGACGTCTCCGAAGATCGCCTGGAGTTCGACGCGGTGCAACGTCTCCTTCTCCAGCAGCTCGCCGGCCAGGATGTCGAGCACGTCGCGGTACTCGGTCAGGATCTCCCACGCCTCGGTGTGCGCGGCCTCGATCAGCTTGCGCACCTCGTCGTCGATGATCTGGGCGACCTCGTGGCTGTAGTCGGCCTGGGTGCCCATGGTGCGGCCGAGGAACGGGTCGCCGTGCTCGGTGCCGTAGCGCACGGCCCCGAGCTTGGAACTCATGCCGTACTCGGTGACCATCGCGCGGGCGATCTTGGTGGCCTGCTCGATGTCGGAGACCGCACCGGTGGTCGGCTCGCGGAACACCAGCTCTTCGGCAGCGCGCCCGCCCATCGCGAACACCAGGCGGGCGATCATCTCCGAGCGCGTCATCAGGCCCTTGTCGTCCTCGGGCACCGCCATGGCGTGTCCGCCGGTGCGGCCGCGGGCCAGGATCGTCACCTTGTAGATGGGCTCGATGTCGGGCATCGCCCACGCCGCCAGGGTGTGCCCGCCCTCGTGGTAGGCGGTGATCTTCTTCTCGTGCTCACTGATGATGCGGCTCTTGCGGCGCGGACCGCCGACGACGCGGTCGACGGCCTCCTCCAGCGCGGGGCCGGTGATGACCGTGCCGTTCTCGCGGGCGGTGAGCAGGGCGGCCTCGTTGATGACGTTGGCCAGGTCGGCGCCGGACATGCCGACCGTCCGCTTCGCCAGCCCGTCGAGGTCGGTGTCGTCGGCGATCGGCTTGCCTTGCGAGTGCACCCGCAGCACGGCACGGCGGCCGGCCAGGTCGGGGTTGGACACCGGGATCTGGCGGTCGAAGCGGCCGGGCCGCAGCAGCGCCGGATCGAGGATGTCGGGCCGGTTGGTCGCGGCGATCAGGATGACGCCCTGGCGGTCGCCGAAGCCGTCCATCTCGACGAGCAACTGGTTCAGCGTCTGCTCGCGCTCGTCGTGACCGCCGCCGAGGCCCGCCCCGCGCTGGCGGCCGACGGCGTCGATCTCGTCGACGAAGATGATGCAGGGGCTGTTCTGCTTGGCCTGCTCGAACAGGTCGCGGACCCGCGAGGCGCCGACGCCGACGAACATCTCGACGAAGTCCGAGCCGGAGATCGTGAAGAACGGCACCCCTGCCTCACCGGCGACGGCACGCGCGAGCAGCGTCTTACCGGTGCCGGGCGGCCCGTACAGCAGCACGCCCTTGGGGATCTTCGCGCCCAGCGCCTGATAGCGAGACGGGTTCTGCAGGAAGTCCTTGATCTCGTAGAGCTCCTCGACCGCCTCGTCGACGCCTGCGACGTCGGCGAACGTGGTCTTGGGCATGTCCTTGGTGAGCTGCTTGGCCCGCGACTTGCCGAAGCCGAAGCCCATCCGGCCGCCGGTCTGCATGCGCGAGAACATGATGAACAGGCCGACCAGCAGCAGCAGGGGCAGCATGTAGATCAGCAGGGAGCCGAGCATGCTGCCCTGGTTGACCACGGTGTTGGTCTTGACGTTCTTGGCCTGCAGCGCGTCGAACAGCGTCGCCCCGTACCCAGTGGGGTACTTCGTGATGATCTTGTCGCTATCAGAGGTGTCGCCGTTGCCGCTCTTCAGGTCGAGCCGCAGCTGCTGCTCGCGGTCGTCGATCTGCGCGCTCTCGACGTTGTCGCGATTGATCTGGGCGACCGCCACCGAGGTGTCGATCGGCTTGTAGCCGCGGGTGTCGTCGCTGAAGTAATAGAACGACCAGCCCAGCAGCAGCACGACCGCGATCACGGTGAGCGTGCGGATAACGTTTTTCCGGTTCATCAACTATCCGTCGTCTTTCGGCCGCCCGCGGGCCTGTGCCTTCTCGGCCGCCCGCGGCTTCTATCCTCTCAGCCGCAAGCGGCCGGCGTCCCTTTCACTCTGCGCAGCTGAGAAACCTCAAGGCTACCGCTAGACCAACGAACCACGGTTCCCGACGGTGCGCACGCCCAGCGCACTGCGGTTCGCGGGCCACTTGCGATTCGCGTTCCCAACCGTAGGTTCGCGGGGAAGATGGTCGACGTGCTTACACCGACCGAGCGGTTCGTCGAAACGAACGGGGTCCGACTGCGGGTTCTGGAGGCCGGTGAGACTGGGGCGCCACTGGTGGTGCTGGCGCACGGCTTCCCCGAACTGGCGTACTCGTGGCGGCACCAGATGCCCGCGCTGGCCGAGGCCGGCTTCCACGTGCTGGCGCCCGACCAGCGTGGGTACGGCGCCTCGGCCAAGCCGGACGCCGTCGAGGCCTACACCATGGTCGAGTTGAGCGCCGACATCGTCGGGCTGCTCGACGACGTCGGTGCCGAGCGCGCGGCGATCGTCGGCCACGACTTCGGCGCCGTCGTGGCGTGGACGGCGCCGCTGCTGCATCCGGACCGGTTCGCCGCGGTGGCGGGGCTCAGCGTGCCGCCGGTGCCCCGCCCGCAGGTGCCCACCACGCAGGCCTTCCGCCGGATCTTCGGCGACAGCTTCTTCTACATCCTCTACTTCCAGGAGCCCGGCCCTGCCGACGCCGAGCTCAACCGGGACCCGGCCGCCACGCTGCGCAAGCTGCTCGGCTCGCTCGGGCCGCCGGCCGACGAAGCCGCGGCGCTGCGGATGGTGCAGCCGGGTCCGGAGGGCTTCCTCGAGCGCATGCCGGATCCCGGCGGCCTGCCCGACTGGATCACCGACGAGGAGTTCGACCATTACGTCGAGGAGTTCACCCGCAACGGGTTCACCGCGCCGCTGATGTGGTACCGCTGCTTCGACCGCAACTGGGAGCTGACCGCGACGACCCCGGCCGCCACCATCGCCGTCCCCGCGCTGTTCATCGGTGGCGCCGACGACCCCACGCTGGCCTACACGCCGCGGCACCGGGTCCGCGAGGTGGTCTCCGGCGAGTACCGCGAGGTCATGATCGCCGGTGCCGGGCACTGGCTTCAACAGGAGCGGCCCGCCGAGGTCAACGCCGAGCTGCTGAAGTTCCTTGCGGCGGTGGATTTCTGATGCGCGCCGCCGTTCTGCGCGATGGGCGGATGGTGGTGCGCGACGACGTTCCCGACCCCGTGCCGGGTCCCGGGCAGGTTCTCGTCGGTGTGCAGGCATGCGGGATCTGCGGGTCCGATCTGCACTTCGCCGAGCACGGAGCCGAACTGGTGTCGCTCGGTGCGCAGATGAAGGGGTTGCCGGGCGACCGCCCGCGACTCGACCTGTCCAAGGACGTGTTCCTCGGTCACGAGTTCAGCGCCGAGGTGCTCGAGGCGGGACCGGGAACCGACGCGCCCGCACCGGGCACCGTCGTCACTTCCGTTCCCGCACTGCTGCATCCGACCGGGGTGGAGCCGATCTTCTCGTCGAACACGACGATCGGAGGGTACGCCGAGCGGATGCTGCTGTCGGCGCCGTTGTTGCTGACCGTGCCGAACGGTCTCGACGCCCGCCGCGCCGCGCTGACCGAACCGATGGCCGTCGGCCTGCACGCGGTGAACAAGTCGGCGATCGACCGGGCCGAGACTGCGCTGGTGCTCGGCTGCGGCCCGGTCGGCATCGCGATCATCGCCGCCCTGCGCCACCGCGGCGTGGAACACATTGTGGCCGCCGACTTCTCGACGACCAGGCGACAGCTCGCCGAGACCATGGGCGCGCACGAGACGCACGACCCCGCGCAGGGTTCGCCGTTCGACAGTGTCACGCCCGCGGTGGTGTTCGAAGCCGTCGGTGCGCGCGGCCTTCTGAGCGACGTCCTGCGCGAGGCGCCCGTCGGCGCGCGGGTGGTGGTGGCGGGCGTATGCATGGAGCCCGACAGCGTCGTGCCGTTCTTCGGCAACGCCAAGGAGATCACCCTGGTGTTCGTGTACGCCTACGACCTGGACGAGTTCGCGCAGTCGCTGCGCTCGATCGCCGAGGGCGAGATCGACGTCTCGCCGCTGATCACCGGTGAGGTCGGCCTGGACGGAATCGGCGCCGCGTTCGACGAACTCGCTCACCCCGACGCGCACTGCAAGATCCTGGTGACACCCTGAAGTAGGGTGCCAGGCATGCCGATCGCAGCCCGGTTGAAGACGCCGACCAATCTCCTCGTTATCGCCGCGGCCGGGATGACGTTCGTGGTGTCGGGCTGTGACGCGGCGTCGGGTCCAGCGGCGACGGCCGAGTCCGAGCTGCGCCAGGTGACCGTGCTGGGCTCCGGGGACGTGCAGGGCGAGCCGGACACCCTCAACGTCAACGCCTCGATCGAGTTCATCGCCCCCGACGTCACCGGCGCGATGAACCAGACCAGCGAGCGCCAGCAGGCGGTGATCAACGCACTGGTGGACGCCGGAGTCGAGCGCAAGGACATCAGCACCTCCGAGGTGAGCCTGCAACCGCAGTTCTCCGGGGCGTCCGACAACCCGCAGGCCATCGTCGGCTACCGCGCGAGCAATTCGATCGACATCAAGATCCGTCAACTCGACGCGGCGTCGCAGGCGCTGGCGCTGATCGTCAGCAGCGGCGGCAACGCCACCCGGATCAACTCGGTGAACTACTCGCTCGAGGACGATTCGCAGCTGGTGCGCGACGCGCGCAGCCGCGCCTACAACGACGCCAAGGAGCGCGCCGACCAGTACGCGCAGCTGTCCGGGATGGACCTCGGCAAGGTCGTCTCGATCTCCGAGGCGCAGGGGCCGACACCGCCCATCCCGCTGCCCAGCACCCGCGGCGCCGAAATGGCCGCCGTGCCATTGGAACCCGGCCAGCAGACCGTCGGGTTCACCGTGACCGTCGTCTGGGAGCTGACCTAACCCGCGGGAGCGATGTCGACCGGTATGCCGTTGAGCACCGCGGTGCCCGACAGCGGATCCAGGCTGTTGCCGTCGTTGAGCTGGTTGACATTCACACCCGGTTGGCCGGCCGCGAGCTGTTGGCCGGTGCCGTCGCGGTCGTGGCCCCAGCCGTGCGGCAGTGACACCACGCCGCGGCGCATGCCCGGTGCGAGTTCTATCGGCGCGAGCAGTTCGCCGCCGGGCCCCTTCACGACGGCGGTGTCGGTCAGGCCGAGATCGGCGGCGTCGTCGGGATGGATCCGCAACGTGCACCGGTTCGACCCGCCGGCCAGCGCGGGCAGATTGTGCATCCAGCTGTTGTTGGACCGCAGATGTCGCCGCCCGATGAGCAGGAAGCCGTCGCCGCGGCCGCCGAGCGCATCGCGCAGCCGCTTGGCGTCGGTGACCAGCGGCTCGGGCGCGAGTTCGACTCGGCCCGTTGGTGTCCGCAGCACCTGGGCGAGACGCGATTGCAGCGGTCCGAGGTCGATGCCGTGCGGCGCGACCTTGAGCTTGGCCAGGGTCAAGCCGTCGGGGCGGGTGCCGAACGCGTCGCCGTAGGCACCGAGTCGCAGCATCATGTCCAGGCGCCGTTCGTAACCCGGACCGGTCGGCAGCATCGCGGTCAGTTCGTCGACCGACCGCCCGGCGACAGGTGAGTCGGGGTCGGCGACCTCCTTGGCCAGCGTGGTCGCGATGACCTGCTCGTCGACCAGGGCGGGGTCACCGTCCACGCCGATGCCGTACAGCAGCAGCGCGATTCGCGACAAGATCTCGGTCTCGTCGGGGCGGTCGCGCAGCGGCAGCGCCGGCGGTGAGTAGCGCGCGTTGTTGCGCACCGCCAGGCCGTTGAGCGCGACATCGAAGTGCGCGCTGCGCGACGGGGGCGGTGGCGGCAGGATGACGTCGGCGTGGCGGGTGGTCTCGTTGAGGTACGGGTCGATAGAAATCATGAAGTCCATGAATCCTCCGGCCAGCGCCCGGTCGAGGCGATCGCCGTCCGGCGCCGACAACACCGGGTTGCCCGCGATCGTGACCATCGCCTTGATCTGCCCGTCGCCGGGCGTTTCGATCTCCTCGGCGAGTGCGGCCGCCGGGAACTCCGACAGCGCCTCGGGATACCCCGAGACGCGGCTGTGCCAGCGGCCGGTCAGAAAGCCGCGGCCCGGCTTCGGCGGACGAGGTGCCGCAGCGATCGGGGAGAGCGGAAACATCGCACCGCCGGGGCGGTCGAGGTTTCCGGTCAGGACGTTGACGACGTCGACGAGCCAGCTGCCCAGCGTGCCGAATTCGACTGTGGACGTGCCGATCCGGCCGTAGACGGCGGCCGACGGCGCAGCGGCGATCTCGCGCGCCAGCGTGCGGATGTCATCGGCGGGCACGTCGCAGTGAGCCGCGACGGTCTCCGGTGCGAAGTCGACCGCGAGCGCGCGCACCTCCTCGACACCGTTGACGAGGTCCTCCAGTGCGCCGAGGTCGACGAGGTCCTCGTCGAACAGCACGTGCACGAGACCCAGCAGCAGCGCCGCGTCGGTGCCCGGGCGCGGAGCGAGGTGTCGGTCGGCGACCTCGGCGGTGCGGGTGCGGGCGGGGTCGATGACGACGAGGCGCCCGCCGCGCTTGCGCAACGCGCGCAGCTTGCCGGGGAAGTCCGCGGCAGTCGTCACACTGCCGTTGGAGACCAGCGGATTGGCGCCGATGATGACGAGGTAGTCGGTGCGGTCGAGGTCCGGAACGGTGAAGGCCACCGGGTTGCCGAACATGTAGCCGAGCGCGACGTGTTTGGGCATCTGGTCGAGCGTGCTCGCCGAGTAGACCTGACGGGTGCCCAGCGCCTTCACGACCACCGGCGTATACAGCCCACCGGCGACGGTGTGGGCGTTCGGATTGCCCAGGTAGACGCCGACCGACGCCCCGCCGTGCCTGGCGATCGCGCCGCCGAGGCCCTCGGCCACGGCGGCGAAGGCCTCCTCCCATGTCGCTTCGGTGAGCCGGCCGTCGCGGCGGACCAGCGGACGGGTCAGCCGGTCGGGGTCGTTGTCGAGTTCGGCGAAGCTGGCGCCCTTCGGGCAGATGAAGCCGTGGCTGAACACGTCGTCCTTGTCACCGCGGGCGCCGGTCACGCGCCCGTCGTCGATGGTCAGCGTCAGGCCGCAGGTGGCCTCGCACAGGGGACAGATCCGCAGGGCGGTGGTGGTCATCCCGGCATTGTGCGCCGCCGAAGAACCTTTCGCCACTACCTGCGACGTCAAGCTACTGCTGGTCGTAGACCTTCGGGTCGAGCGTGCCGATGTAGTTCAGGTCGCGGTAGCGCTCGGCGTAGTCCAGGCCGTAGCCGACGACGAACTCGTTGGGGATGTCGAAGCCCACGTGGGCGATGTCGACGTCCGCGCGCACCGCGTCCGGCTTGCGCAACAGCGCGCACACCCGCAACGAGCGCGGGTGGCGGGTTGCGAGGTTGCGCAGCAGCCAGGACAGCGTCAGACCGGAGTCGACGATGTCCTCGACGATCAGCACGTCGCGGCCGTTGATGTCGCGGTCGAGGTCCTTGAGAATGCGCACCACACCGGACGACGACGTCGACGATCCGTAGGAGCTGACGGCCATGAACTCCAGCTGCGTCGGCAGGGGGATCGCGCGCGCCAGGTCGGTGACGAAGAACACCGCACCCTTGAGCACGGTCACCAGCAGCAGGTCCTGACCGTCGGGCCCGATCATCTCGCGGTATTCCTCGCCGATGCGCGCACCGAGTTCGGCGACCTTGGACTGGATCTCGTCGGATGAGAGCAGCACCGACTTGATGTCGCCGGGATAGGGCTCGGCGTGTTGGTCAGGCACCTGCACAGCTTTTCATGGTTCACACCGGCTCGGTGTGCAGGGTCAGCATGGCGTCGCGGCGGCCCGCGATCAGCCGCCGGCTGCGCAGCGCCGACCCGACCGCCACCCCGCCCTGTCCGCGCCAGGCCGTCACCAGCGCGTCCACCCCCCGGATGTGTTTGTCGGTCAGGTCGCACGCGCCGCCGGCGAGCAGCCAGCCACGAATCACCCTGCGCCGCAGGGCATCCGGCAGCGAAGCGAGTAACTTGGTGTCTAGCTCGCCGTGATGCGACATCTCGGTCAGTGCCTGACCCGCCAGCTCGTCGAGCGTGTCCGTGTCGGCCCGCAACGCGCCGGCCGTCCGGGCCAGCGCCTCGGCGACCCCGCCGCCGAGCACGTCCTCGAGCAGCGGCAGCACCTCGGTGCGCAGCCGCACCCGGGTGAACCGGCGGTCGGCGTTGTGCGGGTCGTGCCACGGCGTGAGCCCCAACTCGGCGCATGCCGAGTGCGTCACGGCGCGACGGACACCCAGGAGCGGCCGGTACCACGGCGGATCCCACGGTCGCATGCCCGCGATTGAGCGCGCACCGGAGCCGCGGCCCAGCCCCAGCAGCACCGTCTCGGCCTGGTCGTCCAGCGTGTGCCCCAGCAGTACCGGCGCGCCGTTTCGGGCGGCCTCGAGGGCTTGGTAGCGGGCGGTGCGGGCCGCCGCTTCGGGTCCGCCGGTCGCGCCGACGTCGACCCGAATCACCTCGGCGTCAACACATCCCAGCGACATTGCCTGCGCGCGCGCGGTGTGCGCAACCGTCGCGGAGTCAGGTTGCAGCTGGTGGTCGACGATCAGCGCAGTAGTGGGCCTGGACCCAGCGGCGACCGCCGTCAACGCCAGCGAGTCCGGCCCGCCGGACAGGGCCACACACCAGCGGTCGTCGTCGGACGCGAACTCCCGCGCGAACGCCGCGACGGCTGCCCGCAGCGTGGCTACAGCACCCGGTCGATCCATCGCCGCGGCTCGTCGATCTCTTTTGGCAGGGGCAGGGTTTCGGGCCCCGACCAGACGGCGTTGAACCGGTTCATGCCGACGGTGGACACCACTTCGTCGACGAAGGCCTTGCCCCGGGTGTACTGGCTGAGCTTGGCGTCGAAGCCCAGCAGCGCCCGCACCACCCGTTGCAGCGGCGGTTGTCTGCGTTGGCGGCGTTCGTCGAACCGCCGCCGGATCGTGGTCACCGACGGCACCACCGCAGGGCCGACGGCGTCCATCACATGGTCGGCGTGGCCTTCCAGCAGGGTGCCCAGCACGAGCAGTCGGTCCAGCGCCTCGCGCTGCGGCTCGGACTGTACCGCCCGCAGCAGCCCGATCATGCCGGCCGAATTCGCTTCCTGCGCAGCTCCGTTCGAGCGATTGCGGACGAACTCGGCCAACCTGCTGACGACCTGGGCGACGTCCTCGCCGCTCTCCTCGGTGAGCACGGCGAGCGCGCTGGACATGTGGTGGGCCAGCCACGGGTGGGCGCGGAACTGAACCCGGTGGGTGACCTCGTGCAGGCACACCCACAGCCGGAAGTCGTGGGGTTCGACCCGGAGTTGGCGCTCCACCGCGATCACGTTCGGGTAGACCAGCAGCAGTTCCCCACCCCCGGGACCGAACGGGTCGTATTGGCCGAGAATGCCCGAGGAGACGAAGGCCAGCACCGCACCGGTCTGCGCGCCGGTGATGCGTCCGGTGATCCGCGGACGCTGCCCGTCGGTGTCGTGGCCGCCGGTCATCACGCGCATGGACTGTGTCGCGGCCCGAATCCACTGCGGACGGTCCACGATCCGCGCCTCGGGAATCTCCCCGCCCTCGATCAGGCCGGTCACCTCACGCACCGGTAGCTCGGCCGAGCGCGACGCCTCTGCCAACTGCTCGACCACCTGGCGCCGGGTGTAGTCGGTGGCGGCCGGTCCGGGGCGGGCCAGCTTCTCGCCGACACTGGCGGCGAAGTTCCAGTCGACGGCGCGGCCGACGGACAGCGACGACTTGGCGGCCGGGCTCATGCGCTGCATCCGCACGAGCGCAGCGTGGCGGCCAGGTTGTCGAGCGCGATGCGCCCGGTGGGCCCGGCGTTGTTGGAGATCAGCGCGAAGGTCAGCACCCGGCCACTGGCGTCGGTGACGATGCCCGCCAACGAGTTAGTTCCGGTCAGCGAGCCCGTCTTGGCGCGCAGGAACCCGGCCGCCGGCTTGACGATGTCGGTGTCGAGGTAGCGGTTGGACAGCGTGCCGCTACCGCCCGCGATCGGCAGCAAGTCGACCAGCGGGCGCAGCTTCGGCTCCTCGCCGCCGACCGCGGCCTGCACGACCTCGTCGAGCGTCTCCGCGGTCAGCCGGTCGTCGACGGACAGGCCGCTGGAGTCGAACAACGTCGAGCCTGCGGTGTCGACATCGGCGGCCTCCAGGGTCCCGAGTGTCGCGCGGACCGCACCGTCGAAGCTCTGCGGACGGTTCGCCTGCGCGGCGACCTCGCGACCGATGGCCTCGGCCATCACGTTGTCGGAGGCGTTCATCATGTCGCGCAGCCGCGACATCAGGGGCGGCGACTGCACCGCAGCCAGCTCCTTGCCGCCGCTCGCGCTGCCGGGCAGCACCGTCACGGTCGCGGGGTCGACCTCGAGCGCCACCGCCAGCGCTCGGCCGGCGTCCAGCGCGGGGGTGCGCGAGCGCGCCGAGTCGACGCTCACCGGCTGCGTACGGCCGCCGTCGAGCATCACCGACTCCATCGGCGCGATGTCGCCGCCGTCGATGTCGACGGGGTCCCAGCCCGGCGCCATCGTCGGCCCGCTGAACGCACTCACGTCGACCTGCACCGCCGTCACCTCGAGGCCCGTGCGCTGCACCTGTTCGGCCAGGTCGCTGATGCGCGCCGCGTCGCGGTACCAGGTGTCCTGGCCGGTAGGCGCCGCCGACAGCGTGGGATCGCCGCCGCCCTTGAGCACCACCACGCCGGGCCTGGCGCCGCTGACGACGCGAGTGGTCAGCGTGGCGTCGCGGTCGAGCACCAGCAGCGCGGCCGCCGCGGTGAGCGTCTTGTTGGTCGATGCCGGCTGCATCGGGACGTCGGCACCCTGCGCCCACAACTCGGCGCCGGTGATCGCGTCGGTGACCCGGCCGGTCAGGTTGCCGAGGTTGGGATCCGCCAGCGCGGGCGCGAGCACGGCCGCCAGGCGGCCCGGTGTCGGCTTGGGCGCGGAGTCGGCGACTGGGACGACCGCAGGGCTGGCGGTCACTGGCGCCGGCGCGGGCTTGACGGCCGCGGCCTCGGTGGACCGGCCCGTGGTGAGGACGGCAGCCACCGCCACTACCACGGCGACCAGCAGCAACACCGCCACCCCGACCACCACATGTGTGGATCGCCGCCACTGAGTGGGCCGCATAACCCTCCTGATCGACTGGACCGCCCCCGTACAGCAGCGTATCCCTCCATTAGGGTGAGCCCGTCCCCAAGACCTTCAGCACAGGGCAAGGAGCCGTGGCGGTGCAGTTCGACGTAGTGATCGAGATCCCGAAGGGTTCGCGCAACAAGTACGAGGTCGACCACGACACCGGTCGGGTCAAGCTGGACCGCTACCTGTACACCTCGATGGCCTACCCCGCGGATTACGGGTTCTTCGAGAACACGCTCGGCGAGGACGGTGATCCGCTCGATGCCCTGGTGCTGATGACCGAGTCGGTGTTCCCCGGCTGCATCGTCGAGGCCCGCCCGGTCGCGATGTTCCAGATGACCGACGAGGCCGGCGGAGACGACAAGCTGTTGTGCGTGCCCGTCGGCGACCCGCGCTGGGATCAAATTCAGGATCTCGCCGACGTCCCCTCCTTCGAACTCGAGGCGATCAAGCACTTCTTCGTGCACTACAAGGACCTCGAGCCGGGCAAGTACGTCAAGGCCGCCGACTGGGTGGGCCGTCAGGAGGCCGAGGCCGAACTCCGAAATTCGGTGGAGCGGTACAAGAAGGCCGGTCACTGACCGGCAACTAATTTTCCTCGCCGTAACACGCGGTAACGTCCGCGTGCTCTGCGCCTCCCATCATTGCCCTTGTGTTGATGCATCAGGGGATCGGCCTCGAGGCGTTCAACGCAATGCCGTTGCGCAGGGCGGTGCACGCCCTGTTCGAGTGCTGCTACAGCGTCCCGTTGGCCGCGGACCTGGCCCGTGGTCGCCCGTACGCCGACCATGACTCGCTGTTGCGCCACGCCGACGAGTTGCTGTTCGGGCTGTCGGAGGATTCGATCGACTCGATCCTGCAGGCCTACCCGGACATCGGCCGACGCCCGGGCAGCGAGAAGTCGGCGGCCGAACAGTGCGCGATCTGGTGCGACGAGCCCGCGGTGATGGACCAGCTTGCGGTGGCGTCGAAGAAGTATCTCGAGCACTTCGGCTTCGGCTTCGTGATGTACGTCAACGGCTTCGCCGCTCAGGATGTGCTGGCGACCATGACCGACCGGCTGCTCAACGACTACGAGACCGAGCGCAAGGTGGTGCGCGACGAGTTGGCCCGCGTCAACCGCACGCGCCTGGAGCGCATGCTGGGACCTGAAGGCGGCTACGACAACTGGTGAGCTGGGCTAGGCCGATTGCCAGTCCCTGATCGCCGTCGCCTGCTTCTGCCCCAACTCGATCACCATGTCGGCGGGCACCGGATCGTTTGGCGGCCCGTCGAACTCGATCGTCGCCGCGGTGTTGCCCTCGGTGAACGTCAGCACGGTCACCGACTCGGTGCCGTCGGGCGACGTGCCGGTGACGATCGTTCCGCCGGTACCCACCGCGGCGGGTTGCGACTGCTGATTGGCGACCTCGGCCGCCGCACCGCCCAGCGCAGCCGTCGCCGCCTGGGTGTCGGACAACACCAGGATGGTGGTGGTGATCTGGCGCGTACCGCCCTCGCGGTGGTTGTATTCGGCCATCACGCCGGGCTGCCCGTTCGGGTCGATGTCCAGCGGTGCCGCGGTGTAGGCCAGCGAGTCGGTGATCGTGTTCGGATCCACCGGCAGGGTGCTGTAGTCGATGGATTGCGCTGTCGCCGAACCCGTTCCGATCGTCGCAGCGGCAGCCATGGCTGCGACCGCGAACACGCTCTTAAAGGCGGTAGATGTCAGCACGGGTAGCACGCCCATCCGCGCCAGCCGTCACGCCAGACCCAGCCGGGACCACACCCCATCGCGCCCGTCGTCCCCTGGCAGTCGAAGGCCTTGACCGTCGGCTCCGTCGGTGCGGTCTGGACGTAGTCGGTGGTGTCGGGCGCGATCTGAGCCGCACCGGCCGACTGCGCGGTCACCAGCGGGCCCAGGATGAGCGCACCCACGGCGACCGCTGTTGCGAATCTGCGCATCGAATACCCCCTGCGTATTGACGTTTGCGTCGATCAAGGTACCGGGCATGCGCCGCGAACACAGCCGTTTGCGCCAATCTGTGCCCGCGCCATGGGCATGATGAGCCGATGCACGATGTCATCGAAGGCCGGTGGGACAGCCGATTCGACGCGCTCGCCGACGCGCTAGCCGACGAGATCACCAAGGGCGAGGAACTCGGCGCATCCATCGCGGTCGACATCGACGGCGACCTCGTCGTCGACATCTGGGGTGGTCACGCCGATCGCGCGAAGACGGTGCCGTGGCGCGAAGACACCATCGTGAATTTCTGGTCCTGCACCAAGACCCTCACCGCACTGGCGGCGTTGATGACCATCGACCGGGGACTGCTCGACCCGTTCGCCCCGGTCGCCGAGTACTGGCCCGAGTTCGCGGCGAACGGCAAGCAGGACATCGAGATTCGACATCTGCTGGCTCACACGTCGGGGGTTTCGGGATGGGAGATGCCGTTCGGCCTCGAGGACATGTACGACTGGGAGGTTTCGACGAGTCACCTGGCTCGCCAGGCCCCGTGGTGGGCGCCCGGGACGGCGTCCGGCTACCACGCACTGAACTACGGGCACCTGATCGGTGAGGTGATCCGTCGCGTCACCGACAAGTCACTCAAGGAGTTCGTCCGCGACGAGATCGCCATTCCCCTCGGCGCCGACGTCCAGATCGGTGCGCGCCCCGAGGACGACGACCGGATCGCCGAATTGGTTCCGCCCCCGCCACTGGAGTTGCCTTTCGATCTACTGCCGCAGGATCATCCGATGCTCAAGACGTTCGGCGCGATCCGGCCCGACCAGGATGTCGCGTCGATAGCGGAGACCACCGCGTGGCGCCGCGCCGACATCGGGGGCGCCAACGGACATGGGAATGCGCGCGCACTGGCGCGCGCCCTTTCGCCGATCTCGTTGGGCGGCAATGCAAACGGCGTGCAGGTGTTGAGTCCGGACACCATCGACCTCATCTTCGCCGAGCAGTCCAACGGCCCCGATCAGGTACTCATGATCCCGTTGCGGTTCGGCATCGGCTTCGGGCTGCCCTGCCCGGAGAGCGTTCCCGCGATCCCCGAGGGCAGGATCTGCTGGTGGGGCGGCTGGGGTGGCTCGGCGATCGCGATGGACCCGGATCGAGGCGCCACCTTCGCCTACGTGATGAACCGGATGGGCCCGGGCACCACCGGCACGGAGCGCACCAACCGGTACGCCAGGCTGATCTACGAGGCTTTGGGCTGATCGCGCGCCGACCGCAAGTCGGCCCCTGCGTCGACGGTTCCGCTCAGTGCGAATCCAACGGTGAATCCGAATCCGCGGCCTTCTTCGCGTCGTTCACGCGGGTCTTGTAGAGGCTGGCGACGGTCGTGATGATCAGCGTCACGATGATCACGCCCAGCGACAGCAGCGTCGGGATCTCCGGCACCGGCACATGCTCACCGCCGTTGATGAACGGCAGCTCGTTCTCGTGCAGCGCATGCAGCAGCAGCTTCACGCCGATGAACGCCAGAATGAACGCCAGCCCTTGCGACAGGTAGACCAGCCGCTTGAGCAGGTCACCGAGCAGGAAGTAGAGCTGGCGCAGCCCCATCAGCGCGAACACGTTCGCCGTGAACACCAGGTACGGCTCCTGGGTGAGGCCGTAGATCGCGGGGATCGAGTCCAGTGCGAAGATCAGGTCGGTGGTGCCCAGCGCGACGATGACCAGGAACATCGGCGTCATCAGCCGCTTGCCGTTGTCCTTGACCCACAGCTTCAGGCCGTCCCACTTGTCGGTCATGCTCAGGTGGTTGCGGGCGAACCGCACCACGACGTTGTCGCCGTCGTCCTCGTGGTCGGTGTCCCGGGCCAGGTTGATCGCGGTGTAGATGAGGAACGCGGCGAAGATGTAGAACACCCAGGAGAACTGGTTGATCGCCACCGCGCCGAGCGCGATGAAGATGCCGCGGAAGATCAACGCCAGGATGATGCCCACCAGAAGTGCCTGTTGCTGGTACTTCCTGGGCACGTTGAAGCTGGCCATGATGATCAGGAACACGAACAGGTTGTCCACCGACAGGCTGTACTCGGTGAGCCAGCCGGCGAAGAACTCCAAGCCGTACTGGCTGCCGTGGAAGAACCAGGTCCACAGGCCGAAGGCCACGGCCAGACCGACGTAGAACGTCAGCGCGAGGCCCGTCTCACGTTTCGACGGCTCGTGCGGTCGCCTACCGATGACGACGACGTCGAACAGCAGGATGCCGATCGTCACGGTGAGCGTGATGATCCACTCGAGTTGAGAAACGTTCACTTAACCTCCGGTCGTCAAAGCGCCGGAGGTCTCTTCCACCGCACGAAGCCCCGTGTCGGCCCGCAGCACCGGTCGTCCGATGACGGCCGACGTGATGACGACACCGCGGCGAAGGAATACTCCCCTCCGCTGCTCGATTCTGCCAGGAACCGGGGGTTGACCGAAATCGAGGGAGTCAAACCTCTTGTTACCGCGTGCGGCGCAGGCGGCGCGCCCGCGTCGCTGAGTACTTTTAGAGCCGTGTCTGAGGATTCCCTGCCCGAGGTGCCGCCTCAGTACCTGCTGTCGGCGTCGGCGCCGGAACCACGCACGCTCATCGACATCCTCTACGACACCGCGCACCGCTACCCGGACGCGCCCGCGATCGACGACGGCGACGTCCAGCTGACGTATGCCGAGCTGATCACCGACATCGAGGACAGTGTCGAATGGCTGGCCGCCCGCGGCATCGGCCGCGGTGACCGCATCGGCATCCGGATGCCGTCGGGCAGTTACGCGCTGTACGTGGCGATCCTCGCCACGCTGGCCACTGGCGCCGCCTACGTGCCCGTCGACGCCGACGACCCGCAGGACCGCGCCGACCTGGTCTTCGGCGAGGCCAACGTCGTGGGGATCATCACCGAGGCGGGCCTCGCCCGCGGACCGGGCTCGTCGCGCGGGTGGCGCGCCGCGGCGCCACTGGGCCGCGACGACGCCTGGATCATCTTTACCTCCGGGTCGACCGGCACCCCTAAGGGCGTGGCGGTCACCCACCGCAACGCAGCCGCGTTCGTCGATGCCGAGGCACGGATGTTTCTGCGAGACAACCCGATCGGACCCGGCGACCGGGTGCTGGCCGGGCTGTCGGTGGCGTTCGACGCCTCGTGCGAGGAGATGTGGCTGGCCTGGCGGCACGGCGCCTGCCTGGTGCCCGCGCCGCGCTCGCTGGTGCGCAGCGGCATGGACCTGGGGCCGTGGCTGGTGGCCCGCGACATCACGGTGGTGTCCACGGTGCCGACGTTGGCTGCGCTGTGGCCGGCCGAGGCGCTCGAAGCCGTGCGGCTGCTGATCTTCGGGGGTGAGGCGTGCCCGCCCGAACTGGGCGATCGACTGGCGGTCGACGGCCGCGAGGTGTGGAACACCTACGGTCCCACCGAGGCGACCGTGGTGGCGTGCGCGGCCCGACTGACCGGCGCTGGGCCGGTGAGCATCGGCCTTCCGTTGGCCGGCTGGGACCTGGCGGTGGTCGACCAGAAGGGTGAGCCGGTGTCCTTCGGTGGCGTCGGCGAGCTGGTCATCGGCGGCGTCGGGCTGGCCCGCTACCTCGATCCGGACAAGGACGGCGAGAAGTACGCGCCGATGCCCCGCCTCGGCTGGTCGCGCGCCTACCGCAGCGGTGACCTGGTGCGCTTGGAGGCCGACGGCCTGTACTTCGTCGGGCGCGCCGACGACCAGGTCAAGGTCGGCGGCCGCCGCATCGAACTCGGCGAGGTCGACTCCGCGCTGGTGCACCTGCCCGGCGTCAGCGGTGGCGCGGCCGCCGTGCGCCGCACGTCCAGCGGCACGCCGTTGCTGGTCGGCTACATCACGCTTTCGCCTGCCGGCGGCGCCCCGTCGTTCGACCTGGACAAGGCGCGCGCCCGGCTGGCCGAGACCCTGCCCGCCGCGCTGGTGCCGCGGCTCGTGCTGGTCGACGAACTGCCGACCCGAACGTCGGGCAAGGTGGACCGAGACGCGCTGCCGTGGCCGATCGACGGGAACGCCGGCGACATGAACCCAGACGAGGGCGCGGACCTCGCCGGCACCATGGGCTGGCTTGCGGGGCTCTGGCGCGAGACGCTCGCCGCCCCGATCGACGGCCCCGAGGCCGACTTCTTCGCACTCGGCGGCGGCTCACTGGCCGCGGCACAGCTGGTCGCCGCCCTTCGACAGCGCTATCCGCAGCTAACCGTCGCCGACCTCTACGACCATCCGCGCCTCGGGTCGCTGGCCGGTTTCCTCGACGAACTCGATGCGCCGCCACCTGTGCAGCCGCGGGTGGTCAAGCCGACACCGCGACTCACCCAGGCGGTGCAACTCGCCCTGTCGGTGCCGTTGGCGACGCTGACCGGGCTGCAGTGGGTGGTCTGGCTGGCGCTGGTCAACAATCTGGCCGCCGGATTCCTGCCGTGGACACTGCGCGTCGACTGGTGGGTGGTCGTCGTGGGGTTCGTGCTGTTCGTCACGCCGCTGGGGCGGATGGGCATCGCGGTGTTGAGCGCACGGATGCTGCTCGGCAACCTGCAGCCCGGTACGTACCGGCGTGGCGGCCCGGTGCACCTGCGGGTGTGGCTGGCCGAGCGGCTCGCCGAGGCCAGCGGCGCCGAAAACCTCGCGGGCGCACCGTGGTTGGTGTACTACGCCCGCGCGCTGGGCAACCAGGTCGGCAAGGGTGTCGACCTGCACTCCACCCCACCGGTGACGGGCATGCTCAAGCTCGGCCACCGCAGTTCGGTGGAACCGGAGGTCGATCTGTCCGGCCACTGGATCGACGGCGACCACTTCCACGTCGGCCCGATCACCATCGGCAACGACGCCACCATCGGTGCGCGCACGACGCTGCTGCCCGGCGCGGTCGTCGGCAAGAACGCCGATGTGGCACCCGGTTCCGGGGTGGTCGGCAAGGTGAAGAACGGCCAGTACTGGAAGGGCTCACCGGCGGTCAAATCCGGTAAGGCGCGGCACCCGTGGCCCGACCACCGGCCCCGCCGCGCCCCGCTGTGGGTCGCGATCTACGGCGTCACCTCCGTGCTGCTGGGCGGGTTGCCGTTGGTGGCGCTGGGCGTCGGCCTGGCCGTGATCGGCTGGGCCGTGCGCGACGCCGACACGGTGGCCGACGCGATCGCGCCCGCCGCGCTGTGGACCCCGGTGGCGACGCTGGCGGCCACCGCCTGTTACGCCGTGCTGACCGTCGTCGGGGTGCGTCTGCTGTCGCTGTGGCTGCGCGAGGGATACCACCCGGTCCGCAGCCGGATCGGCTGGCAGATCTGGGCGACCGAGCGGCTGATGGACGCCGCGCGCAACTACCTGTTCCCCATCTACGCCAGCCTGCTGACGCCGTGGTGGCTGCGCCTGCTGGGCGCCAGAGTCGGCCGCGGAACCGAGGTTTCGACGGCGCTGCTGACGCCGAAGTTCACGGTGGTGGAGGACGGCGCGTTCCTGGCCGACGACACCATGGTGGCCTCCTACGAACTCGGTGGTGGCTGGATCCATGTCGCGAAGGCGACGATCGGCAAGCGGGCCTTCCTCGGCAATTCCGGCATCACGCAACCGGGCCGCAAGGTGCCCGACGACGGACTGGTCGCGGTGCTCTCGGCGGCCCCGCACAAGGCGAAGGCGGGGTCGTCGTGGCTGGGCAGTCCGCCGGTTCGGTTGCGCCGCAAGCCCACCGCGGCCGACGTGCTGCGCACCTTCCACCCGTCGGCACGGCTGAAGATGCTGCGCGGTCTGGTCGAGATGTGCCGGATCGTTCCGTTGATCGTGACGTTCGCGATCGGTGTCGCCGTGCTGTTGGACCTGCAGTGGTTGGCGGTCACCTTCGGCTGGGGATGGGCGGCGCTGGCCAGCGGCGTCGTGCTGCTCGTGGCAGGCGCTGTCGCCGGCACAATCGCGGTCATCGCGAAATGGGTTGTCGTCGGCCGGATCAGGGCAGTCGAGCACCCGCTGTGGTCGCCGTTCGTGTGGCGTAACGAGGTCTCCGACACGTTCGTCGAGACCGTCGCCGCGCCGTGGTTCGCCCGCGCCGCCGGGGGTACCCCGGTGATGAACCTGTGGCTGCGCGCGCTGGGCGCCACGATCGGCCGCGGTGTCTGGTGCGAGACGTACTGGCTGCCCGAGGCCGACTTGGTCACACTGGAGCGGGGTGCCACGGTGAACCGGGGCTGTGTCGTGCAGACGCACCTCTTCCACGACCGCATCATGCGGATGGACACCGTTGTGCTGGAGGAGGGTTCGACGCTCGGCACCCACTGCGTCGCTCTGCCGGCCGCACGCATCGGTGCGGGCGCGACGGTCGGGCCTGCGTCGCTCGTCATGCGGGGTGACGAAGTCCCGGCGTCGACGCGCTGGCAGGGCAACCCGATCGCGCCCTGGCTGGCGCTGCGCAAGAAGCGCGGCGGCGGCGCCCCGTCGACACCCGAAGAAACCGCCGCGTGACGAGAAGCAAGAAGAAGTCGACGCCGGTCATCGACCCGTACCTGCCCGCCGACGGCAACTTCGGTTACCGGGTGTCACGCTACGAACTCGGCCTCGAGTACAAGGTCGCCATCAATCGCCTGAGCGGAACCGCGACCATCACCGCCGTCACGCTGGCCGCATTGCGCACCTTCACCCTCGACCTCTCCGACGCCTTGTCGGTGACCAAGGTGAGCGTGAACAACGCTCGCCCACAGGCTTTTCGAACGTCGGCGGGCAAGCTGCACATCGCGTTGCGCGACGCGCTGCCCGCCGGCGCAGCCATGACCATCGTGGTGCGCTACGGCGGTACACCGCGGCCCGTCCAAACGCTGTGGGGCGACGTGGGTTTCGAGGAGCTGACCGAGGGCGCGTTGGTGGCGGGCCAGCCGAACGGGGCCAAGTCGTGGTTTCCCTGCGACGACCACCCGAGCGCGAAGGCGAGCTTCCGCATCCGGATCGCCACCGAGAGCCCGTATCGTGCGATCGCCAATGGCGAATTGGTGTCCCGACATGCGCGGGCCGGTATGACGGCATGGACCTACGAGCTGCCCGAGCCCACGTCCACCTACCTGGTCACCCTGCAGATCGGCGTATACGGGCGTCATCGCCTGGCCAAGAACGGTGTGCCGATCCATGCGGCGCTGCCGGAGCGGTTACGCGAGAACTTCGACCGGGACTTCGCCGACCAGCCGCAGATGATGAAGCTGTTCGTCAAGCTGTTCGGCCCGTACCCGCTCGCCGAGGGCTACACCGTCGTGGTCACCGACGACGACCTGGAAATTCCCCTTGAGGCGCAGGGGATCTCGATCTTCGGCGCCAACCACTGCGACGGCGAGGGGGCCGCCGAGCGCCTGATCGCCCACGAACTGGCCCACCAGTGGTTCGGCAACTCGGTCACCGCCAAACGGTGGCGGCACATCTGGCTGCACGAGGGGTTCGCCTGCTACGCCGAGTGGCTGTGGTCGGAGCACTCTGGTGGGCGCAGCGCCGACGAGTGGGCGCGGCACTACCACCAGCGCCTCGCGAACTCGCCGCAGGACCTGATTCTGGCCGACCCCGGGCCCGAGGACATGTTCGACGACCGGGTCTACAAGCGGGGCGCACTGACCCTGCACGTGCTGCGCCGGCGGATCGGCGAAGACAACTTCTTTGCGCTGCTTCGGGATTGGACCACGCGCTATCGGCACAGCACGGTGGTCACCGACGACTTCACCGGTCTGGCTTCGCATTACGCGCACGAATCGCTGCGGCCGCTGTGGGATGCGTGGCTGTACACGTCGGAGTTGCCCGCGCTGGATCCGCCGTCGTGACCGATGCGGGCACGCCGACGGGTCCGATCACCCGGGGCAGCGTGGCGCGGGTCGGCGCGGCGACCGCCCTGTCCGCATTGTGCGGATACGCGGTCCTCTATCTGGCCGCGCGCGACCTGGAACCGGCGGGCTTCTCGGTGTTCGGCGTGTTCTGGGGCGCGTTCGGGCTGGTGACCGGTGCGGCGTTCGGCCTGCTGCAGGAGGCCACCCGGGAAGTGCGCTCCACCGGCTACGTCGAGGTGGTGCAGGGACCGCGCACCCATCCGATGCGGGTGGCCGCGGGCATCGGCGTGGTGGCGGCCGCGGTGATCGCGCTGACTGCGCCGTTGTGGTCCGGACACGTGTTCGTCGAATCCCGGGTGCTGTCGGTCACGCTGCTGGCCGTGGGGCTCGCCGGCTTCTGCCTGCACACCACGCTGCTGGGGGTGCTGGCCGGGCTGAACCAGTGGACGGCGTACGGATCGCTCATGGTGACCGACGCGGTCCTTCGCGTCATCGTGGCGGTCGCGACGTTCCTGATCGGCTGGGGACTGGTCGGCTATCTGTGGGCCACGGTGGCCGGTGCAGTGGCCTGGTTGGTCATGCTGCTCGCCTCACCGGCGGCGCGCGAGGCGGCCAGGATGCTGACACCGGGCGGCACGGCCACGTTTCTGCGGGGTGCGTCGCACTCGATCGCGGCCGCGGGCGCCAGTGCGGTCCTGGTGATGGGTTTTCCCGTCCTGCTCAAGGCGACGTCGGGCGACTTGGGCGCCGAGGGTGGCGTGGTGATCCTGGCGGTGACGCTGACCCGGGCGCCGCTGCTGGTGCCGTTGACCGCGATGCAGGGGAATCTGATCGCGCACTTCGTCGACCAGCGCACCGAGCGACTGCGGTCGCTCGTCACACCGGCCGCGGTCGTCACCGGGGTCGGGCTCGTCGGGGTGCTGGCCGCGTGGGCGGTCGGACCATGGCTACTGCGCAGCGGATTCGGAACCGAGTATCGCGCCGACGGCGCACTGCTGGCCTGGCTGACCGGTGCGGCGATCGCGATTGCACTGCTGACGCTGACCGGCGCGGCCGCGGTAGCGGCGGCACTGCACCGCGCCTACTCGCTGGGCTGGGTGTCGGCTACGGTCGCGTCGGCGCTGCTGTTGCTGCTGCCGCTCGATCTTCAGACCCGAACGGTCATCGCGCTACTGTGCGGGCCGGTGGTCGGAATCGCGGTCCACCTGGCGGCGCTCACACGGCGGGCCGAATACTCTGCCGGGAGCCGTCGTTAATGGTGAGGAGTGATCGGATGACTTGGCTGGTGACCGGTGGCGCCGGCTACATCGGCTCCCATGTGGTGCGTGCGCTGGTGGACGCCGACATGCCCGTGGTGGTGATCGACGACCTCTCGACCGGCCTCGAACAGTTCGTGCCCGCGAGCGTCCCGCTGGTGCGCGGCAGCCTGCTCGACGGAGGACTCGTCGCAGGCGCGCTGCGCGACCACCACGTCTCGGGCGTGATCCACATCGCGGGGTTCAAGTACGCAGGGGTCTCGGTGCAACGGCCGCTGCACACCTACGAGCAGAACGTGTCGGCGATGGTCACGCTGCTCAAGGCGATGGACACGGCCGGCGCCGACAAGCTGGTGTTCTCGTCGAGCGCGGCCACCTACGGCTCTCCCGACGTCGACGTCGTCACCGAGCAGACCGCCACCGCGCCCGAATCACCTTACGGGTCAAGCAAATTGGTGGGCGAGTGGGTCCTGCGCGACGTGGGGCGCGCCTCGGGCCTGCGGCACACCAGCCTGCGCTACTTCAACGTCGTCGGCTCGGGTTCGCCGGAACTCTTCGACGTCAGCCCGCACAACCTGTTCCCGCTGGTGTTCGACATGCTCTACCGCGGCGAGACGCCGAGGATCAACGGCGACGACTACCCCACCCCGGACGGCACCTGCGTGCGCGACTACGTGCACGTCTCCGACCTGGCGCTCGCGCACGTCGCCGCCGCGGCGCGGATGGATGCCAGCGAGCCGATCGAGCCCGTCTACAACCTCGGCAGCGGGGGCGGGACATCGGTGCGCGAGATCATGTCGGCAATCCGCGACGTCACCGGTGTGGACTTCGAGCCGACGATTTCCCCGCGCCGGGCCGGAGACCCCGCCCGCATCGTCGCGTCCGGTGACCTGGCGGCGCGGGATCTCGACTGGCAGATGCGCCATTCGCTGCAGGACATGGTGCGATCGGCGTGGGTCGCTCGCCAACACGCAGGAGACGCGTATCCGCGGTAAAACCTTGGTGACCAACCGTGTCGCCTGCACCGCTGTCGCGCTGATCCTCGTGCAGTCGGCCGTCCGGGCGGTGCTGGCGTTCGGTGGCTACTTCTATTGGGACGATCTGATCCTCATCGGCCGCGCGGGCACGCAGAGCCTGCTGGCGCCGGGGTACATGTTCGACGACCACGACGGCCATGTGATGCCGGGGGCGTTCCTGGTCGCGGGCGCGGTCACCCGACTGGCGCCGCTCGAGTGGATCTGGCCCGCGCTCAGCCTGATCGTGCTGCAGTTGTTGGCGTCGCTGGCGTTGCTGCGGGCACTGCATGTGATCCTCGGCTGGCGGCCGGTCTTGCTGGTGCCGTTGACGTTCGCGTTGTTCACGCCGTTGGCCGTGCCCGGCTTCGCGTGGTGGGCGGCGGCGCTGAACTCGCTGCCGATGCTGGCGGCCATGGCGTGGGTGTGCGCTGACGCCGTGTCGTTGCAGCGCACCGGCAATCAGCGCTACGCGGTCACCGGCCTGCTCGCGTACATCGGCGGGTTGTTGTTCTTCGAGAAGGCGGCCGTCATCCCGTTCGTCGCGTTCACCGTCGTGGCACTGCTGGCCCACGTGACCGAAAGCGGGTCCGTCAGGGCGGTGTGGCGTCGTGGGATTCGGCTTTGGGTGCCGTCGCTGGCGGTGACGGCGTTGTGGATCGTGGTGTATCTGGTCGTCGTGGACCAAAAACGCTGGAGCCTCGACCTGGCGATGACCTGGGATCTGCTGTCGCGGTCGGTGACGCACGGAATCGTGCCCGGCCTGGTTGGGGGGCCGTGGGATTGGCAGCGCTGGGCGCCGGCGTCACCGTGGGGTACCCCGCCGGTGACGGTGATGGTGCTGGGGTGGGTCGCACTCGCCGCGGTGGTGGCGATCACCGTCGCGCGCAAACGCAGGATCGGCGCGGTCTGGGTGGCGGCGCTGGGCTATGCGGTGGCGTGCCAGATCCCGATCTACCTGATGCGGTCGTCACAGTTCACGGCGCTGGAGTTGGCGCAGACGCTGCGGTATCTACCGGATCTCGTGGTGGTGCTGGCGTTGCTGGCGGCGGTCGGGTTGTGCGCGCCGAACCGCGAGGGTGTCACGTGGCTGGACGCGTCACGACGGCGCACGGTCGCGGTGACTGCGGTGCTGGTGGCGGTGGTGGCCGCCAGCCTGTACTCGACGATGACATTTCGCGAGAGTTGGCGTGACAACCCCGCGCAGCCGTATCTGCAGAACGCCCGGACGGGGTTGGCCGCGGCGGCGCGAACCTCAGGTGCGCCGATGCTCGACCAGGAGGTCGACCCGATGGTGCTGCAGCGGGTGGTCGGACCGGAGAACCAGGCCAGCCACATGTTCGCGCTGCTGCGCGATCGGCCTGAGTTCGCCTCGGCGACAACGGAGTTGCGCATGCTCGACAGCTCCGGGCGGGTGGTGGACGCGAAGGTCACCTGGGTGCGCAGCATCGCGCAGGGTCCCGCGCCGCAGTGCGGCTACCTGGTGCAGCCGGACGCGCCGGTGCGGATGCCGTTGGACGGGCCGCTGCTGCCCGCCGACTGGACCGCGGAGATCAACTACCTCGCCAACAGCGACGGCTCGATGACGATGTCGTTGTCGGAGGGCAGCGAGGTGAAGGTGCCGGTACGGCCGGGGCTGAACCGGGTGTTCGTGCGATTGCCGGGAGCCGGAGATGCGATCGACGTCCGGGCGAACACCGCGGCGCTGTCGGTGTGCATCGCCTCCGGGCCGGTCGGATTCGTCGCACCGACCTGATCGAATGGAGCCACCTGGGGGAATCGAACCCCCGACCTATTCATTACGAGTGAATCGCTCTGCCGACTGAGCTAAGGTGGCCGGCGCCCGGGATAAGCACTCACAGGTGCCGTACCGGGCGGGACGAGTCTACGGCAGGCCCGACCGCCGACCCAACTCAGTCGCGCAGTGCCTGCCCGATGGTGGCCACCATCGCGTCGACGGCGAACTTCGGCTTCACGTTGACCGCCAGCGCCTCGCGGCACGCCAGCACGGCCTCGATGCAGCGCAGCAGCTTGTCCGGTGGCGCATGCGCCGCCATCGCCGCAACCTTGTCGGCCATGTCCGGATGGTTGGGCTGCACGCCCGCCGCTCCCGACGACACCAGCAGCGCGTCGCGGAAGTAGGTCGCCAGGTCGATCAACGCCCGGTCGAGCGCATCCCGCGACGCCCTCGTCCTGCGCGACTTCTGCCGTCGCTCAAGCGCATTGAGTGCACCAGCCGCCCCGCGCATCGTGCCCGCCGTACCCTTGCCCGTGCCGCCCGCGCCGAGCGCGGTGCGCAACTCCTCGGTCTCTGCCTCGTTGCGGTCGACCGTCAGCGCCAACGCCTCGGCCTCGGCCGTCGTGACCAATTCCTCGGCCGCGGCGAAGGCCCGAGACGGCGTCGCGGCGTCCCGCGCCAGCATCAGCGCCCGCTTCCGGCGCTCGCGCGCCTCGTCGTCGGTGGCCAGCCGCCGGGCGCGGCCGACGTGGCCGCCGCTCACCGACGCCGCCCACCGCGCGTCCTCCTCGGACAGCCCGTCGCCGTCCATGAGCACCTGCGCGATCGCCTCGACCGGCGGGGTCACCAGCGCCACATGCCTGCATCGCGAGCGCAGCGTGATCGCGATGTCCTCGGGATCCACCGACGGCGCGCACAGCAGGAACACCGTCGACGGCGGCGGTTCCTCGACCACTTTGAGCAGCGCGTTGGCCGCCCCCTCGGTCAACCGGTCGGCGTCCTCGATCAGCACGATCTGCCACCGCCCGGTGCCCGGCCGCCGCGACGCGATCTGGACGATGCCCCGCATCTCGTCGACGCCGATCGAGAGTCCCTCGGGGACGATCCGGCGCACGTCGGCGTGCGTCCCGGCCATCGTCGTCGCGCAGGCCCGGCACTCACCGCACCCCGGAACGCCGTCGGATGTGCACTGCAGCGCGGCCGCGAAGCACAGCGCCGCCACCGAGCGCCCCGATCCCGGCGGGCCCGTGATCAACCAGGCGTGTGTCATGGTCCCGAACGCCTCGGCACTGTGAGCCGCGTCACCGCGCGCGGCGCGCGCCGCAGCCACCAGTTCGGTCTCCACAGCCTGTTGGCCCACGAGACGCGTGAAAACGCCGCCCATCGCAGATAACAGTAATGCTGCGAACCGACACGGCTGTCCCACAGCGGCCATTCAGGTCAGGATGTGCCGATACGGTTGAACCCATGACCACGGAGGCGATCCCCTTCGGGCGAATCGGTGCATTCGTCCGATGGGTGGCGCGCACTCCGTGGCCGGTGTTCATGCTGGGGATCCTGCAGGCCGACATCATCGGCGCGCTGATCGTCCTGGGCTTCCTGCGCTTCGGTCTGCCGCCCGAGGACCGCATCCAGCTGCAGGACCTGCCCGCCTTCAACCTGGCGGTCTTCCTCGGCTTCCTGTTCGTCTCGTTCACGGTCGCGTCGTATGTGAGCCTGAGGCTGCTGATCCCGGTCATGCGCTGGCAGCGCCGCGAGATGCTGCTGGCCGACCGCGACCCCGCCGCCACCGAGGTGGCCCGCACCCGGGCGTTGCGGATGCCGTACTACCGCTCGCTGATCAGCGTGGGCAACTGGCTGCTCGGCTCGGTGGTGTTCATCGTGGCGAGCTGGCCGGTCGCCAGTAAGTCGGCGCCCGTGGTCGCCGTCGCGACCGGCCTGGGCGCCACGGCGACGGCGATCATCGGCTACCTGCAGTCCGAGCGGGTGCTACGCCCGGTCGCCGTGGCCGCGTTGCGCGGCGGTGTCCCGGAGAATTTCCACGCCCCGGGCGTGATCCTGCGTCAGGTGATGACCTGGGTGCTCTCCACCGGGGTTCCGATCCTGACCATCGTGCTGGCGCTGGTCGCCAGCAAATTCGAGGTGCTCACCGCGCCCGCCGACCGACTCACCACGCCGATCCTGCTGCTGGCCATCATCGCCCTGCTGGTGGGGCTGGCCGGCACCGTGCTGGTGGCGATGTCGATCGCCGACCCGCTGCGCCAGCTGCGCTGGGCCCTCGGCGAGGTGCAACGCGGCAACTACAACGCCCACATGCAGATCTACGACGCCAGCGAGCTCGGCCTGCTGCAGGCGGGCTTCAACGACATGGTGCGCGACCTGGCCGAGCGGCAGCGGCTGCGCGACCTGTTCGGCCGCTACGTCGGCGAAGACGTCGCCCGCCGCGCGCTGGAGCGGGGCACCGAACTGGGCGGGCAGGAACGCGACGTCGCGGTGCTGTTCGTCGACCTCGTCGGGTCGACGCAGCTGGCAGCCACCATCCCGGCGAGCGAGGTGGTCAACCTGCTCAACGACTTCTTCCGCGTCGTCGTCGACACCGTCAACCGCCACGGCGGCTTCGTCAACAAGTTCCAGGGCGACGCGGCGCTGGCCATCTTCGGCGCGCCCATCGAGCACCCCGATGCCTGCGGCGCGGCGCTGGCCGCCTCCCGCGAACTGCACGACGAGCTGATCGAGGTGCTCGGCCAGACCGAGTTCGGCATCGGGGTGTCCGCAGGCCGCGCGATCGCGGGTCACATCGGCGCGCAGGCGCGCTTCGAGTACACCGTGATCGGCGACCCCGTCAACGAGGCGGCGCGGCTCACGGAGCTCGCCAAGCTGGAGGAAGGACACGTGCTCGCGTCGGCCATCGCGGTCAGCGGCGCGCTCGACGCCGAGGCGTTGTGCTGGGACGTCGGCGAGATCGTCAACCTGCGCGGCCGCACCGCGCCGACTCAGCTGGCCCGCCCCGTGAACCTCCTGACGCCGGATCACGCGGCCAGGAGCGACGAGGTTTCCAGCGACGCCAGGCGGTAGCCCACCTAGCTCTTCTTGGCCGCCTTCTTCGCGGTCTTCTTCGCCGGGCTCTTCTTGGCTGTTTTCGATGTCGCCGACTTCGCGGCTCCGGCCTTCTTGGTCCGCTTGACCGGACCCCGCGCGCGGCGGTCGGCCAGCAGCTCGGAGGCACGCTCGTCGGTGATCGACAGCACGTCGTCACCCTTGCGCAGGCTCGCGTTCGTCTCGCCGTCGGTGACGTACGGACCGAACCGGCCGTCCTTGATCACCATCGGCTTGCCGGAGGCCGGGTCGTTGCCGAGCTCGCGCAGCGGTGGCGCCGCCGCGCCCTGCCGCCCACGGCGTTTGGGCTCGGAGTAGATCTTCAGGGCTTCCTCGAGCGTGATGTCGAACATCTGCTCTTCGGTCGCCAGCGATCGAGAATCCGTGCCGCGCTTGAGGTATGGGCCGTAGCGACCGTTCTGCGCGGTGATCTCCTCGCCTGTGTTCGGGTCGACGCCGACGACGCGCGGCAACGACAACAGCCGCAACGCGTCCTCGAGCGTCACCGTCTCCAGGTCCATCGAGCGCAGCAGCGAACCCGTGCGCGGCTTGGGACCCGTCGGCTTCTTGCCCTTCTTGGCACCGCTTCCGGCGTCACCCTCGTCCGGCGGTTCGGGAAGCACCTCGGTGACGTATGGGCCGTAGCGGCCGTCCTTGGCGACGATCTCGTGGCCGGTCTGCGGGTCGACACCCAGCGATCGGCCCTCTTGCGGTGTGGCGAAGAGCTTTTCGGCCAGCTCCAAGGTCAACTCGTCGGGGGTCAGCTCGTCCTTCAGGTTGGCCCGCTGCGGTGTCGGCTCGCCGTCGTCGCCGGTGACCATCCGCTCCAGATACGGCCCGTTCTTGCCGACCCGCACGTAGACCGCGCGACCCTGGTCATCGTCGAAGAGCTTGATGGAGTTGACCGATCGCGCGTCGATGCCTTCGAGGTTGACGCCAACCAGCTTCTTGAGCCCGCCCGAGCGGGCGATCGAGTCCTCGACGCCGTGCTCGCCACCGAAGTAGAAGTTGTTGAGCCAGTTGGTCCTTCGCTCATGACCGGCGGCGATCTCGTCGAGCTCGTCTTCCATCGCGGCGGTGAACCCGTAATCGACCAGCCGCGAGAAGTGCTGTTCCAGAAGGCCGGTCACGGCGAACGCCACCCACGACGGCACCAGCGCACTGCCCTTCTTGTGGACGTAGCCGCGATCCTGGATGGTCTTGATGATCGACGAGTACGTCGACGGCCTGCCGATGCCGAGGTCCTCGAGCGCCTTGATCAACGACGCCTCGGTGTAGCGGGCGGGCGGCGTCGTGTTGTGGCCGTCGGCGGTGAGCTGCTTGGCGTCGACGCGCTGCCCCTGGGTCAGGTTCGGCAGCCGGCTCTCGGCGTCGTCGGCCTCACCGCCGGCCTGCTCGTCGATGCTCTCGACGTAGGCCTTCAGGAAGCCGGGGAACGTGATGGTGCGGCCGCTGGCGGAGAAGACCACCTGCTGGCCGTCCGACGACGCTCCACTGATGCGCAGCGACAGCGTCGTGCCCCGCGCATCGGCCATCTGCGAAGCCACGGTGCGCTGCCAGATCAGCTCGTATAGCCGGAACTCGTCGGTGTCGAGTTGGCTGTGCAGCTGACCCGGCGTGGAGAACACGTCACCCGCAGGACGGATCGCCTCGTGGGCCTCCTGGGCGTTCTTGACCTTGCGGGTGTACTGGCGCGGCGACGGGTGCAAGTACTCCTCGCCGTAAAGCTGACGCGCCTGATTGCGCGCGGCGTTGATGGCCGACTGCGACAGCGTGGTCGAGTCGGTACGCATATAGGTGATGTAGCCGTTCTCGTAGAGCCGCTGCGCGATGTTCATCGTGCGCTCCGAGGAGAACCGCAGCTTGCGGCCCGCCTCCTGCTGCAGCGTCGACGTCATGAACGGCGCATACGGACGGCGCGTATACGGCTTCTGCTCGACCGACGACACCGCCAACTGCGCTCCGCGCAGCCCCGTCGCCAGTGCGCCCGCCGCGGGCTCGTCGAGCACCAGCACCTCGTCGGGCTTCTTCAGCCCGCCCAGCGAGTCGAAGTCGCGCCCGGTGGCCACCCGGCGACCGTCGACGGAGTTCAGCTTGGCCGTGAACGTCGGCGGCGACGCCTGCGGGTCGGAGACGCTGGCATCCAGCTCGGCGGTGACGTCCCAGTAGCCCGCGCTGCGGAACGCCATCCGCTCCCGCTCGCGCTGCACGATGATGCGCGTGGCGACCGACTGCACCCGCCCTGCGGACAACTTCGGTGCGACCTTCTTCCACAGCACCGGGCTGACCTCGTAGCCGTACAGCCGGTCCAGGATGCGGCGGGTCTCTTGGGCGTCGACGAGATCGTTGTCGAGATCGCGGGGGTCCTCGGCGGCGGCCCGGATGGCCGGCTCGGTGATCTCGTGGAACACCATCCGCTTGACCGGGATGCGCGGCTTGAGCGTCTCGAGCAGGTGCCAGGCGATGGCCTCGCCCTCACGGTCACCGTCGGTGGCCAGATAGAGCTCGTCGACGTTCTTGAGCTTGTCCTTGAGGTCGGCGACCGTGCTCTTCTTGTCCGGGCTGATGATGTAGAGCGGCTCGAAGTCGGCGTCGACGTTCACGCCGAGGCGCGCCCACGGCTCCGATTTGTACTTCGCGGGCACGTCGGCAGCGGCGCGCGGCAGGTCGCGGATGTGACCGCGCGAGGACTCGACGATGTAATTGGAGCCCAGGTAACCGGCGATTTTGCGCGCCTTGGTGGGCGACTCGACAATGACGAGCCGCCGGACATTACCGTTGCGCCCGCTGCCGCGGTCCGCTCCGCTATCCGCTCTTCGCGCGAGCGGCTCATCGCCAGCCACCTGTTAGTACGCTCCACTTCCTCAGCTGCCCACAGCGCCGGAAACCGCGCTGGGACGGCCCGCCCACACGAGAGGCATCTGACAATTTCGCATTCTGCGCGAGCCGACGCAAACCGGCCCCCCTGTTCGCAGCCCTCAGACGCGCGGCCACTGGTGGAACGCCTCCACCCGGCCTGGCGGTTCCCCCACATTCTCTACCAGGCGCGATAGCCGTCGTCGGCCACTGATCCGCAGCGCCGGACGCGAGCCGCGGGTACCGATCAACGTCGGGGCGATTCCCACCCGCATCATCGCCGACGCCAGCGGCGAATGTGTGTCGGGCGCGTGCGGATCAAGCCCGAGCAGGTACCGGTCCGCCTCCGGCGTTCCCGCCGCCAGCGTCCAGGCCCGCAACTCCCGCGGGCCGGGCAGCCATTGCGGCGGCACGGTCTTGACCGCACCACGGGTCCAGCTACGGGCGATCGGCACCAGCCGGGGATCGACCGCGGTGCGCACCAGCGGCGTGTTCTCGTCGGTGCGCGCGATCTCCGGCCGCAGACCAGCCTCGACGATCATCTCGGCCAGTCCCTCGGCCCGCCACATCGCGTCGACGACCACCGACAGCCGCGCCCCCTGGTCTCCCGGGCCGCCCACCAGCACGACCTGTCCCGGCGCGGCGAGCAGCCCGGTGAGATCGGCGACCGCGGGCGGCACCGACTCTGCCGAGAAGAACGACAGCTGGCTCACGAAACGACAGTAAGCCAGCGGCAGGCAACTGACGCCCCCGGCGGGCCGCACCGCGCCGACAAAAAGCGAACACCCCGCGCCGCTCCGTAGTGGATATGCGCGGGGTGCTCCGTGTGGATCGGGGTCTAGCTAGATGGTCCGGACACCCGTGGCCTGCGGCCCCTTGGGGCTCTGGCCGACCTCGAACTCAACCTTCTGGTTCTCTTCCAGGGTGCGGAAGCCGTTTCCCTGGATTTCCGTGTAGTGGACAAAAACGTCGGCGGAGCCGTCCTCCGGGGCGATGAAGCCGAAGCCCTTCTCCGCGTTGAACCACTTCACAGTTCCCTGTGGCATTTCCTGTTGTTTCCTTCTCTTAATCACCGGGTGCGGTCCACCGTGTCTCGGTACACCGGGCCCGTTCCGACCGCCATACCTTCGTGGAGTGTTCGGAACTCGACCCGACCTACAACCCTCGCAGGAACCGCGATCGCAACGTCGTTCCTGCGAGTGCTTATACACGAACACAGAAGCTGCGACCGCGCTAAGTCAATCACGTTCTGGGCTGCGGCGACAGTCTGGACGGGTGCAAGTGGGGAACAATTCACCTACGAACGGTCCCAGGGAGGCGCAGGATGGCTGATTTCGGCCGCGAGCTGCTCGCTTGCGCGGTCGAAGGCACGGCCAGGAGCGGACAGAATCCGTTGCGCCACGTGGCCGATCTACCGGCACGTCAGGGACGACCGCAGGCCTGGCCTCCGTGGGCACACCCAGATGTGGTGCAGGCGTTCGTTGATCGGGGCATCGCGGCGCCGTGGTCGCATCAGCGGACCGCTGCCGACCTCGCCCACGACGGCCGCCATGTGGTGCTGAGCACCGGCACAGCGTCGGGCAAGTCGCTGGCATACCAGTTGCCGATATTGACGGCGCTGAAGGCGGATTCGCGGGCCCGCGTGTTGTACCTGTCGCCGACCAAGGCGCTCGGCCACGACCAGCTCCGCGCTGCGGTGGCGCTCACCGAGGCCGTGCCGGTGCCCGACGTCGCGCCGAGTTCGTACGACGGCGACAGTCCCACCGACGTGCGGCGGTTCGCCCGCGAGCGGTCCCGGTGGATCTTCTCCAATCCCGACATGATCCACCTGTCGCTGCTGCGCAACCACGCCCGCTGGGCGGTGTTCCTGCGCAACCTGCGCTACGTCGTGGTCGACGAATGCCACTACTACCGGGGTGTTTTCGGTTCCAACGTGGCGATGGTGCTGCGTCGGTTGCTGCGGCTGTGCGCCCGGTACGGGTCCTCACCGACGGTGGTCTTCGCCAGTGCGACGACCGCGTCGCCCGCAGAGACCGCCTCGGAGCTGATCGGACAGACCGTCGTCGAGGTCACCGACGACGGGTCGCCACACGGCGCGCGCACGGTCGCCCTGTGGGAGCCGCCGCTGCTCGAGGACCTGGTCGGTGAAAACGGGGCACCGGTAAGGCGTTCGGCGGGTGCGGAGGCCGCGAGTGTGATGGCCGACCTCATCGCCGAGGGCGCGCGCATGCTGACGTTCGTGCGGTCCCGCCGGGGCGCCGAACTCACCGCGCTCGGCGCCCGGGCGCGACTCGAGGACATCGCTCCCGAACTCGCCGGCCGGGTGGCCTCCTACCGCGCCGGCTACCTCGCCGAGGATCGTCGCGAGCTCGAGCGCGCGCTGACCGACGGTGAACTGCGCGGGCTGGCGACCACGAACGCCCTCGAACTGGGGGTGGACATCGCGGGACTCGACGCCGTGGTGCTGGCGGGCTTCCCGGGCACGGTGACGTCGTTCTGGCAGCAGGCCGGCCGCTCCGGGCGACGCGGCCAGGGCGCACTGATCGTGCTGATCGCCCGTGACGACCCCCTCGACACCTACCTGGTTCACCATCCCGCGGCATTGCTGGACAAGCCGATCGAGCGCGTGGTGATCGATCCGACGAACCCCTATGTGCTTGGCCCGCAACTGCTGTGCGCGGCCACGGAGCTCCCACTGACCGACGCGGAGGTGCGGCTGTGGAACGCAGAGTCGGTGGCAGGCGCACTGGTCGACGACGGCCTGCTGCGGCGACGGGCCAACGGGTACTTTCCCACCCCGGGTGTGGATCCCCATCCGGCCGTCGACATCCGAGGCTCGTCGGGCGGCCAGATCGCGATCCTGGAGGCCGGCACCGGACGGATGCTGGGCAGTACGGGTGCCGGGCAGGCGCCCGCCTCGGTGCATCCCGGGGCCGTCTATCTGCATCAGGGTGAGAGCTACGTCGTCGATTCGCTCGACTTCGAGGACGGGATCGCCTTCGTGCACGAGGGCGATCCGGGCTACATCACGTCCGCCCGCGAGCTGACCGACATCGTCGTCACCGGCGAAGGTGAGCGAAAGACGTTCGGGCCGGTGACTGTTGGGCTGGTACCGGTGTCGGTGACCAACACCGTGATCGGCTACCTGAGGCGACGCGTGACGGGTGAGGTCATCGACTTCGTCGAACTCGACATGCCGACCCGCACACTGGACACCACCGCGGTGATGTGCACCATCACGCCAGAGGCGTTGCAGCACAACGGCCTCGATTTGCTTCGGGTGCCCGGCGCACTGCATGCCGCAGAGCACGCGGCCATCGGGCTGCTGCCCCTGGTCGCCAGCTGCGATCGCGGCGACATCGGCGGAGTCTCCACCGCCGTGGGTCCGGTGCAGGGACTGCCTACGATATTCGTCTACGACGGCTATCCGGGCGGGGCGGGTTTCGCCGACCGCGGTTTCCGCAAGATCGACGTCTGGTGGGCGGCGACGGCGGACGCCATCGAGGCGTGCGAATGCCCGGCCGGCTGCCCGTCGTGCGTGCAGTCACCGAAGTGCGGGAACGCCAACGACCCGTTGGACAAGGGAGGCGCCGTGAGAGTGCTGCGCTCGGTGCTGAATGAACTTGCGTGACGGTCGCGTCGGCGCGCCGCGATAAATGGGGGGCGACCGACCCCTCGACGGTCGCCCCCCACGGTATCCGCGGCTAGGGGCGTGCGAGCGCCGAGCACACAGATCGTTGCGGCGAACGGCCGGACTACGCGATCCGTTCCCAATCCCGGACTGCCGGGTGCAGTGGAAAAATACCGCGTAGATCGCGTCATTGGCAACTTTCCGACGTCTTTTGACGTCGATGAAAATCGGGCTGCCGGTATGATTCCCACGAAATCCGTAGGTGGGTATTGACGCAGTGGTCGAAAACCGGCCACCGTAAAATACGGGCCATGACCCACGACTGGCTGCTCGTGGAAACATTGGGTAGTGAACCCGTCGTGGTCGCACAAGGTCACCGAACCAGGAACTTGGTCCCGATCAGTGCGTTTCTGAGGCGCAATCCCCACCTGATGGCGATCCAGACCGCGATCGGAGAGACGGTGCGTGGCGGTCAGGGGCTGAGCAGCATCACACCGAAGAACGACCGCGTGATCCGCACGGAGGTCGTGCAGATGACCGATGGACGGATCCACGGAGTGCACGTGTGGATCGGGCCGCCCGACATGGAGCCACCCGAACGGCCGGTACCCGGTCCGCTGATATGGGACCTGGACAGCGGCATCGCCACCGACACCCCCGAGGCGCTGCGGAACAGCGGCTGGGACCCGAAGCACGAACCGACCCGCAACCGCACCTTCGCCGACGACCTGCCCACGCGCGAGCTCAACCCGAACGAAGCGAAGGTGCTCGCCATGGCCATCAAGCGGGAGCCGGGCACGACGCTGTGCAGTTCGTGGGACGTCAGCGACTACCGCGGTGAGCCGATCACCGTCGGCTTCGTCGCCCGCACGGTGTCAGAGCCCGCCGACGACGGCACCGAACGCCTGCTCTGCCGGGCCATGAACTGGCGTGGCGAGCCGGAAGGGCCGACGTCGGCGCGGGACCAGCTCGCGCAACGAATCCTCGACGGGCTGGCGCAACCTGGTGTGCACCGCGCGCTGGTCGACCTGTCGAACTGGACCCTGCTCAAGTGGCTCGACGACCCGGCACCGTTCTTCGACTGGCGCGCCAGCCTGGCCGGCGAGCACGTCGTGCAACCCGCCGACCGGCCCGAAATGGCCCGCATGGCCGACGATTTCGCCACGGGCACCGCGTCGGGTGTGTTGCGGATGCCGTCCGGAAGGGACGGCGGGTGGGCACCGGTGCACGTCACCGTCAACCGGGTCGAACTCGACGACGACGTCTACGCCGGACTTGCGACACTGCGCCGGCCCACCGCCGACGAACTCAGCAGTGCGGGGTTCGACACGGCCGGACAACTGCCCGAACCGAGCGAGGCGGGCGAGCACTAACCGCCTGGCTCTGCGGGCCCGGCGCGTGCCACCGCATGGGCGGGGCCGACGCCGAAGCGGCCCAGATCGACCGAAACAGTCACGGCCACAATGACATCCAGGCCATTCACGTCGCATCGCGAGATGTTCGCCCGCATGGCCGTCGTCACCGCCGCCGCCTGAGCGCACGCCGCCGCGACGCCGTCGGTGAGCCGGCCCGCCGCCGCCAGCGCGGCCAGATCGGCGGTGGACTGCGCTCGATGCCGGGCGATCACCGCGACGCCGACATAGGCCGCGCCGCCGGTGATTCCCAGCAACACCGCAACCATCGCGACGGCGACCAGGCTGGCCGACCCGTGTTCAGCGCCGGCCCGGCTCCGCCACCGCCACCGCGCGCGCCGCGATGGCCAGCCCGGGCAACAGCGGCGACCGCGCCGTGACGGTGGCGACGACGAGGCCGCCCTCGACGTGCACGCGTATGTCCGCGACCTCCGGCGCGATCGTCCGTGCCACGCCGATCCCGTCGTCGCCCCGTGCCACCAGGCGCGCGGCTTCGCGTGCCGCGTCGACACATCGGATGTGCATCGACACCGCGGTGAGACCGGCCACGCAGCAGACGAGCACCGTGACCAACGCCGCCAACGCGAACGCGGCCTCGACCGTGGCACCGCCGGCGTCATCGACTAGACGTTGGTGTTCAGCGCCCGGCTGATGATGTTGGTCAGCGCGCTGACGATCGAGTCGCCGGTCACCACCGTGTAGAGGATCGCACCGAAGGCCGCCGCCGCGATCGTGCCGATCGCGTATTCGACCGTCGACATCCCATCCTCCTGCACCATCAGCATCGTCAGCCGAGCCCGTAACGCTCGAATACCGTTGCCCCACACCATGTTCTGTTCTCCCTCCTCGGCTGCCCCTCACAGCAGTCCCGACTGCAACACGTCACCGGCCAGGCCCGCGACCACCGGCACGATCCCCAGACACAGGAAAGCTGGCAGGTAGCACACGCCCAGCGGGCCCGCGATCAACACCGATGCCTTCTCCGCCGTCGCGCGAGCCGCATCCGCTGTGTCGTCGCGCGATCGTGCGGCAAGGTCCTCCACACCCTGTGCCAGCGCCATCCCCGAGGACGCCGAGCGCCGGGCCAGTCGCATGAAGGCATCGACGTGCCGGTCGACGGTCCCGGCCGGACTGGACCACGCCTTCGCGGGATCGGCACCGAGTGCGAGCAGGTGCGCCGCGCGGTCCAGCAGGCGCGCAAGCCGCGGTGGAGCCGACGTCGCGGCCGCCGAAGCGGCTGTCGACACCGCCATTCCCGATCGCAGGCAGGCCGCGAGCACGTCGAGCGTCGAGGCGAGCGCCAGCGGATCGCCCACCGGCGTCACCGCGGTCGATGCGGGCTCGGGCGCCTCGAATGCGCGCAGGCGTGACATTGCCGCATCGGACTTGACGAGCAGCGCGGTCGCGAGAAGTAATGCAGCGAGGGTCATTCCGTCACCCGCCCGGTGATCCGATCCGACCACGCCAGCCCGGCGCATGAGAGCGCGACGCCGGCGGCCAGCAGCCACTGCCCGGCGCCGGCCGACGTGAGGAAGCGCACCGGTTCGGCGCCGATCATCTCGCCGAGCCCGATCCCGAGCACCGGCAACCCCGAGAGAATAGCGGCGGTGGTTCTGGCTCCCGCCATGCCCGCGGTCACCTGTGCCGAGAGGCGTTCCCGCGCGGCGATGTCGCGCTGGGCGGTCTGCAGCAACGTCGCGATCGCCAGACCCTGCGCGTGCGCGAGCTGCCAGCACACCGCGAGGCGCTCCCAGTACGCGGGCAACGACGACCTGCGCGCGACACTCTGCAGACCCGCAGCGACGTCGGCCCCCATGCCGGCCCGCGCCGCCACGGTCCGCAACGACGTCGCGACGCTGCCGACGACCTCCCCGGCCGCCGCGTCGAAGGCCACCACCGGGTGCGCGCCGACGCGCAACTCCCCGACCAGCACGTCGAGCGCGCCCTGCAGCGCCGCGGCTTCGCCGACGCGGCGGCGTTGCTGACGGCGTCGTCGTCGGCGTGCTACACCGGTGACCGCGACGGCGCCGACCGCCACGACGACACCCGCTGGGGCGACGACCGCGATCACGACCAACAGAGCGACGAGGCCGGGCACTACCGGTATGCGTGCGCGCTGACTCGTGTGCACCGTGCGCAGCCGGGTTCGGTGCCGGCACGGTGTCGGCGCCACCAGGACCGCCAGTGCCAACGCCAGTGCCGCGCCACTCATGTGCGTCTCCGCCCCGCGATCAGTTCCCGCAGATGATCCGCGCCGCGGTCGAAGCCGCGGTCGACGTGCCAGGCGGTGGAGGCGTAGACACGGCCGTCGGCCGCCGGCAGCAGCACCGCGATCTCGCTGAGTTCGCGGACGCCGGCGCGGGCGCGGCTGACGTGGATGATCACTTGGACGGCGGCGGCCAACTGGCTGTGCAGCGCCGCCCGGTCCAACCCGCCGACCGCGGCGAGCGCCTCGAGGCGCGCCGGCACCTCCACCGGGCTGTTCGCGTGCACGGTTCCCGCGCCGCCGTCGTGGCCGGTGTTCAGCGCGGCGAGCAGATCGACCACCTCGGCGCCGCGAACCTCCCCGACGACGATGCGGTCCGGTCTCATCCGCAGCGCCTGCTTGACCAGGTCGCGCACCGTGACCTCGCCGACCCCTTCGACGTTGGGGCAGCGCGCGACGAGCTTGACCAGGTGCGGGTGCGCGGGCGCCAGTTCGGGGGCGTCTTCGACGCACACGATCCGCTCGTCGGGTGCGACGGCGCCGAGGATCGCGGCCAGCAGCGTCGTCTTTCCCGCTCCCGTACCGCCGGTGACCATGAACGCCAGTCGCGCTCGGACGATGTCCTCGAGCAGCGTGGCGGCGCTCGGCTCGATGGTGCCCATCCGGGTCAACGACGCCAGATCCTGGGTGGCGGGGCGCAGCAACCGCAACGACAGACAGGTCCCCCTCGACGCGATCGGCGGCAGCACCGCATGCAGGCGAACGGTGAACTGGCCGGCGCCTACGCCGGTCAGTTGGCCGTCCACCCATGGCTGCGCCTCGTCCAAGCGCCGCCCGGCCGCCAGTGCCAGCCGCTGCGCGAGCCTTCGCACCGACTCCTCGTCCGCGAACCGGACCGCGCTGCGGCGCAAACCCTCCCCGTCGTCGATCCACACCTCGTCCGGCGCGGTGACCAGCACGTCGGTGGTGCCGTCGGCCGACAGCAGCGGTTCGAGCAGGCCGGCGCCGGTCAGCTCCGTCTGCAATGCCCGCAGCCCGCTCAGCACCTCGGTGTCGCCGAGAAGGCCGCCGGATTCCGCCCGGATGGCGTCGGCCACGACGGTGGGCCTCAACGGCGCCGACTCGGAGGCGAGGCGCTCTCGCACCCGGTCGATCAGCGAGGCGCTCACGCCGCCACCACCCCGGGATGTTGCTGCAACATCGCCAGCACCTCGCGCGCGGCGACCGCGAGCGGCGAGCGCGACCCGATACGCAGGCCGCCGCTCTCGAGCATCTGAGCAATGCCCGGCTGCGGTCGCATCGCCGCCAGCAGGGGCAGGTCGACGATCGCTGCGACGTCGGCCGGACGCAGACCTCCCGGTGCAGGCCCGCGCACCACCAAGCCCGCGTTCGGATTGACCGTCGACACCCAGCGCCCGACGGCGGCGGCCGCCGCGCAGGACCGGATGTCGGCCGGTGTCACCACGACGACGAGGTCGGCCGCGACGAGCGCGGTCTCGGCGGCGACCGTCGTGCGCCTCGGGACGTCGCACACCACCGTCGCGCCGCCGCGGCTTCCCGCGTCGATCACCGCACCCAACGGCGCAGCCTCCACATCGCCACCGCCGGCACTGCCCGACAGGACACTGATCCCCCGGTGTCGGGGCAGCGCCTCCCGTAAGGCGCCGTAGGTCAGCCGGCCACCCCGCAGTTCCAGGTCCGGCCAACGCAACCCGGCTCCCCCTTCGCTGCCCACCACCAGGTCGATCCCGCCGCTCCACGGGTCGGCATCGACCAGCAACGCCTCAGAAGCCGTGTGCGCCAGTGCCGTGGCGTACACCGATGCGCCCGCGCCACCGCGACCGGCGATCACGGCCGCCACCGGACCGCGCCGTCCAGCGTCGTCGACCGCATCGGCGGCCTCGGACAGCTCGGCCATCAGCTCGCCATCCTGCGCGGGCAGGGTGATGACCCGCTGCGCACCCACGGCGATCGCGGTCTGCCAGTCGGCGGCGCTCGGTTCGGCCCGGCCGACGAGGACGACGCGGCCGCGGCGCGGAAACGCCCGCTGCACACACCGGCGCGCGGCCGCGACATCGAGCAGGACGGCCACCGCACCGGTCCAGACCTTGCGGCTGGACGGTTCGGACGCGTGCACCACACCCACCCCCGCGGCGGCGCACACCCGGTCGACGTCGTCGCGCAGCGTGGGATCGGAGATCAGAGCGAGGTATCCAGGAAGCGAACCCATGCCACCAGCCTGGGCGTGGGAAGTGACGGCGCGCGAGAGCCCCCACGACATCTGTGGATGTATCCGGTAATGGGGATAAGTCGATGGGTTTGGAGAGCGAAAATCGCGTTCCGCAACTTAGCTCAGGGAATAGATCTATCCGCTTTGCGAAGCCCCCCGGAAAAGGGACGACCCCCGCCAGGGGGGGAGGAGGCGGAGGTCGTCGTGAATCAGCCCCGGGGGGTCGGGCTGATGCACACCCAGCATAAGCCGGGTAATGCTCACTATACACACGCCCATCCGGAACGGCGCAAGTGCTCATTGCTAACGAAATAAGCACAAATCTGGAAAGTGGACACTCACCCGCAGGTGTCGCAACCTGCCAGTTTGTACACTCTCTCGCCAAGTGTCACACGGCCGCCCCTATGCTGACGCTGTGACCGCATCTGAGTCGACGGCAGGGGCGTCAACCGCTCCGCAAACGGGTGCTCCGGCCGATGAACCGGTGCGCACCGCCGCCTTCTTCGACCTCGACAAAACGGTGATTGCGAAATCCAGCACTTTGGCATTCAGCAAACCCTTCTTCGAGCAGGGGCTAATGAATCGCCGCGCCGTGCTCAAGTCGACCTATGCGCAGTTCCTGTTCCTCATGTCCGGCGCCGACCACGACCAGATCGACCGAATGCGCTCGTATGTGACGAACATGTGCGCTGGGTGGGACGTCGAGCAGGTGAAGTCGATCGTCGGCGAGACGCTGCACGACATCGTCAATCCCCTCGTGTTCGCCGAGGCCGCCGAGTTGATCGCCGACCACAAGCTGTGCGGCCGTGACGTGGTCGTGGTCTCGGCGTCCGGTGAGGAAATCGTCGCGCCGATCGCCCGTGCCCTTGGCGCGACGCACGCGATGGCCACCCGGATGGTCGTCGAGGACGGCAGGTACACCGGCGAGATCGCGTTCTACTGCTACGGCGAGGGCAAGGTCGCCGCAATCCGCGAACTGGCCGCGCGGGAGGGTTACGCGCTCGAATACTGCTACGCCTACTCCGACTCCAGCACCGATCTGCCGATGCTCGAGGCGGTGGGCCATCCGACTGTGGTAAACCCCGACCGCGCGCTGCGCAAAGAGGCGACCGCCCGGGGATGGCCGGTGCTCAGCTTCTCCAAGCCGGTGTCGTTGCGGGACCGCATCCCGGCACCCTCCGGCGCGGCCGTGGCAACCACTGCCGCCGTCGGTGTGAGTGCGCTCGCGGCCGGCGCGCTGACCTATTCGCTGTTGCGGCGCTTCGCATTCTGACCGACGCTTCGCACGGTAGCCAGCAGTGGCGTAACGATCCGGATTCGCGCTCGATTTGGGCCTTGATGTGACTGCGGTCACGGAGTACAAAGGAAACCACGGAAGCTTGGTTAGGCCAAGGCCGAGCCGGAAGAGAAGGCTCGGTTCTCCCGATCCAGGCTCCCCAGCACGGACCCCGGCACCCACGGCGAGCACATGCCGCGGAATAGGCAAAAGTGTTGCGGGCCTGCGTATTTGCGAAGAGCGGACGGCCACCACGGCCCTTTGGGTGGGGTCGGGTTCGTAGCGCATCGACAAGACGCCGAGGCCACCCACGCAGCCCACAAAGCACGCTTGGTAACCGGAGTCCGTGCTAGCGGGCGACGAGCCGAATCAGTTCGGAGCGTCGCCCGCTTCGCGTTGCTGGCACGCTCACGACGACGCGGCCTGTGCGATCGACAACGCCTCTCTCGCGCCCTCGGCCAGACCGCGGCAGCTCAGCAGAATCCACGCCGTCAGCCCGTCCGGCGTGCCCGACGAGAAGCCGCGCTCCGCGGCGCGGTAGTCGCCCGAACGACGCATCCAGTACACCTCGGGGACGCCGAGGCCGTGCGGATCGAGTCCGGTGGTGATCGTGACCAACCGCGACGCCGCGCGGGCCACCACGCCGTCGGCGGTGCCGAACGGCGCCAGCGAGAGCAGCTCGCCGTGCACGACGGCGGCCAGCACCGGTGCGGGAACCCGCGTCGCACCGGTGACGATGTCGGCCAGCAGCGCCAACCGGCGGCCCACATCGGCATCCCCGCGCGGCCTGCCCAGGCTGTCGTCGTCGGCGATGTCGGCGGCCGCCAACGCGTGCAGCCGGGCGATCGCCTGCAGGGGCGCCCGCTGCCACACCCCGACCAGCGACGTCTCCCCACCTTCGAGCGCCTCCGACACCCGCAGCGCGCCGGCGAGCACCGGGTCGGGCTCGCCGTCGACGGAGAACTGCAGTGCACCGCCGTCCAGCACCGACGACGCGCGGGCGGCTCGCAGCGCCGCCTCGGCCGCGGTCGCGGGCCAGCCGCGGAGGTTGGCGCGGTGCCGGTGCGCGCGGCCCAGCGCCTCGCGCGCCTGCTCGCCGGCGTCCGCGACGCCGGGCAGATCGGCCAGCGGGGCGAGCGGGTCCGTCACGCCAGCCGACGCTAGTCGACCGCTCGGCGCGCGGGACCGGCCACCCGCAGAGGGACCTGTGACTTGCCAACGTGCGCCACGGAGTTGGTGACTAGTCTCACAGACATGAGCGAGACGCACACCGAAGTTCCGTCCGTCTACCCACCTTCGGCCGATTTCGCCGAGCACGCCAACGCCACGGCGGACCTCTACCGCGAGGCCGAGGCCGACCGCTTGGCTTTCTGGGCCGAACAGGCGAACCGGTTGTCCTGGGACACGCCCTTCACCGAGGTGCTGGACTGGTCCGACGCCCCGTTCGCCAAGTGGTTCGTCGGCGGCAAGCTCAACGTCGCCTACAACTGTGTGGACCGGCACGTCGAGGCCGGCATCGGTGACCGGGTGGCGATCCGCTGGGAGGGTGAACCCGGTGACAGCCGCGATATCACCTACGCCGACCTGAAGGCGGCGGTGTGCAAGGCCGCCAACACGCTGGTCGATCTCGGACTGGTGGCAGGCGATCGCGCCGCGATCTACATGCCGATGATCCCGGAGGCCATCGTCGCGATGCTGGCCTGCGCGCGCCTGGGGGTGCTGCACTCGGTGGTGTTCGCCGGCTTCTCGGCATCGGCGCTGAGTGCCCGCATCGAGGATGCCGAAGCCAAGCTCGTGATCACCACCGACGGGCAGTACCGCCGCGGCCAGGCCGTGTCCCTCAAGGAAGCAGTCGACGAGGCCTGCGTCGGCCAGAAGTCCATCCAGCACGTTCTGGTGGTGCGCCGCACCGGAATCGACACACCGTGGACCGACGGTCGCGACCTGTGGTGGCACGAGACGGTCGACAAGGCCTCGGCCGAGCACACGCCCGAGGCGTTCGACTCCGAGCATCCGCTGTTCCTGCTCTACACCTCGGGCACCACCGGAAAGCCCAAGGGCATCATGCACACCTCCGGCGGGTACCTCACCCAGGCGTCGTACACGCACTACAACGTGTTCGACATCAAGCCGGAGAGCGACGTGTACTGGTGCACCGCGGATATCGGCTGGGTCACCGGGCACACCTACATCGTGTACGGCCCGCTGTCGAACGGGTGCACGCAGGTGGTGTACGAGGGCACGCCCAACTCGCCCACCGAGCACAGGCACTTCGAGGTGATCGAAAAGTACGGCGTCACCATCTATTACACGGCACCGACGCTGGTGCGGATGTTCATGAAGTGGGGCCGCGAGATCCCCGACGCGCATGACCTGTCGAGTCTGCGGCTGCTCGGATCGGTCGGCGAGCCGATCAACCCGGAGGCATGGCGCTGGTACCGGGATGCGTTCGGCGGCAACAGAACTCCGGTTGTCGACACCTGGTGGCAGACCGAGACCGGCGCCATCATGATCTCGCCGTTGCCGGGTGTCACCGCCGCCAAGCCCGGTTCGGCGATGACACCGCTGCCGGGCATCTCGGCGAAGATCGTCGACGAAGAGGGCAACGAGCTGGTGCCCGGCGCCGACGAGGCCGAGCACGTCACCGGGTACCTGGTGCTGGACCAACCGTGGCCGGCGATGCTGCGCGGAATCTGGGGAGATCCGGAGCGCTACAAGGAGACCTACTGGTCCCGGTACGGAGGCAAGGGCTGGTACTTCGCCGGTGACGGCGCGCGCGTCGACTCCGACGGCTCCATCTGGCTGCTCGGCCGCATCGACGACGTGATGAACGTGTCCGGCCACCGGATCTCCACGACTGAGGTGGAATCCGCTTTGGTGGGCCACTCCCACGTCGCCGAGGCCGCGGTCGTCGGCGCCAGCGACGAGACCACCGGCCAGGGCATCTGCGCGTTCGTCATCCTGGAGTCGCACGCCAAGCATCGCGACGGGGACGAGATGGCGCACGAACTGCGGGAGCAGGTGGCCAAGGACATCGGCAAGATCGCCAGGCCGCGCGAGATCCACGTCGTGCCCGAACTTCCCAAGACCCGCAGCGGCAAGATCATGCGCCGGCTTCTTCGCGACGTCGCCGAGGGCCGCGAGCTCGGAGACACCTCAACGCTGGTGGACCCCAACGTGTTCGAAGCGATCCGGGCGAGTAAGGCCGAAGCCTGACCTTCTCTACGCCACCGCTCCGACCGGGACGAAGCCCGTTCCGGGTCGGTTCTTGGCCGTGATGTCGGCCAGCTGGGTGTTGAACGACATGTTCACCGCGGGCGTGTGCAGTGGGACGTATTTGATGATGCAGGTCGGCAACTTCTCGGAGAACGCGCCGTGGATCATGCCGACCAGCCGGTTGTTGACCGTGACCGGTGCACCGGAATCGCCCGGCTGGCCACACACCTGGTTGACGAACGTGCCGGGTTCCTCGCCCGGCCCCCAGGTGACACCGCAGGAGTAACCCGTGGTGCGGCCCAGCTTGCACGCGACGTCGCCGACGACCGGGTCAGGTCCCAGGCCGTCGATCCGAAAACCGTTGACATTGTTGGTCGGACGCACCTTCTGCGGGTCGAACTGGATCACCGCGTAGTCGAGCGCATCGTTGCCCGCCACCATCGTGCCCAGCACCCCGGCGCTCTCGGCCTCCTCGGCGGCGATCTGGGCGCCCGGCCCGCCGCAGTGTGCGGACGTGAAGCCAATCAGGTTGCCCCGGTTGTCGTTACCGATCGTGGTGAGCGTGCACAGCGACTCGCCGTTGACGACGAGCCCGGAACCGCCACCGAGAGTGACGACCCCCTGGGCGTGGGCGACGCCGACCGGCGCGATGAGCGCCGCAAGCAGGACCGCGATCGCGGCGGCAAAGCGCAGGCGGCCGCTGGACTTCACTGACGAGTCTCCCATCGACGCGCTCGACCTGCCCTGCCAAGAACCAGGCCAGTCTATCGTCGGCCGGGATCGTTTCAGCGCACGCCACATGGCAACATGAACCGCAACCGACACTCGGGAGGAACTGTCCGTGAGCGATCGCAGGAATGGCGTGCCGACCACCGTGACGTCGATACCGCTGGTCGACCCCCATGCCCCGAAGGCCGACCCGTCCATCGGTGACCTCGTCAAAGACGCCACCACCCAGGTGTCCACGCTGGTGCGGGCCGAGGTGGAGCTGGCCAAGGCCGAGATCACCCGGGACGTCAAGAAGGGCCTGACCGGCAGCGTCTTCTTCATCCTGGCGCTGGTGGTGCTGTTCTACTCGACGTTCTTTTTCTTCTTCTTCGCAGCCGAACTGCTCGACACCTGGATCTGGCGCTGGGCGGCATTCTTGATCGTGTTCGGAGTCATGGTGGTGGTCACCGCCGTGTTCGCGCTCCTGGGCTACCTGAAGGTGCGCCGCATCCGCGGTCCGCAGAAGACCATCGAAACGGTCAAGGAGATCCCCGAGGCGCTGACGCCGGGGCAACGGCAAGACCACGACAAGACCAAGGAGGTCGCGTCGGGCGACGGCAAGCCCGCCGCGACGGCCGATCCGTCAGGCTGGTAGGTGCCCGCGCGCGGCGGCGACGGCCGGCACCCGCCGGGCCCGTCCGTCGTCCGCATCGACGGCCCGTGGCGCCATCGCGAGGTGCACGCCAACGGGATTCGCTTCCACGTCGTCGAGGCGCAAGCCGACGGCGCTCCGCCGGGCACCGAGCGCCCACTGGTCATCCTGCTGCACGGCTTCGGCTCGTTCTGGTGGTCCTGGCGCCACCAACTCAGGGGGTTGACCGGTGCCAGGGTGGTGGCCGTGGACCTGCGCGGCTACGGCGCCAGCGACAAACCGCCCCGCGGTTACGACGGGTGGACCCTGGCCGGTGACACCGCCGGCCTGGTGCGGGCGCTGGGCCACAAGAACGCGACGCTGGTCGGGCACGCCGACGGCGGGCTGGTGTGCTGGGCGACGGCGGTGCTGCACCCCCGCGTGGTGAAGGCGATCGCGGTGGTGAGTTCGCCGCATCCGGTCGCCCTGCGCGCCTCGGTGCTGCGCCGCCGCGATCAAGGCCGCGCGCTGCTGCCGTGGATGATGCGCTACCAGGTGCCGATGTGGCCCGAGCACGCGCTCACCCGAGACGATGCCGAGGAACTCGAGCACCTCATGCGCAGCCGCGCGAGTAGCAAATGGGTTGTCTCCGAGGACTTTTCCGAAACCGTGGCACACATGCGGCGCGCGATCCGGATCCCGGGCGCTGCCCACTCGGCGTTGGAGTACCAGCGCTGGGCCGTGCGCAGCCAACTTCGCGGTGAAGGCCGCCGGTTCATGCGGTCGATGAAGCGGCCCCTCAACGTCCCGGTGCTGCATCTGCGTGGCGACGCCGACCCGTACGTGCTGGCCGATCCCGTCTACCGCACCCAGCAGTACGCGCCGCACGGCAGGTACGTATCCCTCGCGGGCGCAGGGCATTACGGCCACGAAGAGGCGCCCGAGATGGTCACCGAGCAGTTGAGCCGGTTCCTGCGGCAGGTGTACTAGGTGATGCAGGCGCCGGTCGGCACACGCTGACTGTTGTTCAGCTTCGCGATCTGGTGGGACACCTCGTTGGCCGTCAGCACGAAGCCGGTATCGGCATCGTCGACGGCGGCGCCGAACACCACACCCAGCACCCGGCCCTCGCGGTCGATCATCGGCCCACCGGAATTGCCTTGTCGCACGCTGCCTCTGATGGTGTAGACCTCACGCTCCACGGTGGCGGTGCGGTAGATGTCCGGACCGCTGAGCTCGATGATCTCGCGCACGCGTGCCGGAGTCGCGACGAAGTCCCCTCCGCCGGGATAACCCATCACGACCGCGTCGGTGCCGGTGGTCGCCGGGGTCTCCGCGAACTGCAGCGGCGCCGAGGACAGGTTCGGAACGTCGAGGATCGAGATGTCGGCCTGCGGGTCGTAGGACACCACGAACGCGTCGTACGTCTGGCCGTCGGCCTCGACGGTGACGCTCTCCGAACCGGCGACCACGTGCGCGTTCGACATGACCCGGTTGGGTGCGGCGACGAAACCGGTGCCCTCCAGCACCTTCTGGCATCCCGGCGCGACGCCGCGGATCTTGACCACGCTGGGCCGCGTCGCCGCCACGATCGGGTCGGCGGCCAATGCGGCGTCGGGCGCGTCGACCGCGACGATCGGGGTGCGGCCGAACGGCTGCAGCACGTCCGGCAGGCCGGAGGTGTCCAGCAGCGCCGACAGTCGCGTCGGCACCGACCGCAGCCACCCCGGTGCGGCGTCGTCGACCTGCTTGAGCACCTTCGAACCCCGCACCGCGGCGGCCAGGTTCGGCTGGTCCGACGACTGCAGCGGGTAGGTCAACATCCACGCGGCGACCAGCACCGCGACGATCTGGATCGCGACGCCGACCAGCGAGTCAACCGCCCGCAGCGTGCGGTTGCGGATGGCGCTGCGCACGGCACGGCCCAGCACGACGCCGGCGATCTCACCGACGACGACCAGCGCGAGGATGAGGAACAACGTCACGAAGAGCTTGGTGCGGGGGCCGTCGATGTTGGCGACGATGTGCGGGGCCAGCAGCACACCGGCGACCGCGCCGAGCACCACACCGAGGAACGACAGCATCGAACCCAGTGCCCCCGAGCGCCAGCCCGAGATGCCTGCGACGAAGGCGATGCCGAGGACCACCAGGTCCACCCATTGTGACGATGTCATGGTTGAGCAACACCGTAACCGTCTTGGTCTCCGACGAGCGCCATTGCCTCCTCGAGTTCACGAACGTCGTCGGTGTTCCACGGCTGGGCCCAGCCGGCCACGTCGAGCATCGCCGAGATCACCTGACCGGTGAATCCCCACACCAGCATCTCGTTCAGTAGGAATGCCGGTCCCGCGAAACGGCGGGTGTTGGCGTTGCGGTACACCATGATTCGATTCTCGGGATTGACGAACGCCCGCAGCGGCACACGCGCCACGACCGCGGTCTCGGCCTCGTCGACGACGGTCACCGGCCCGGGATCCGGCGAATACGCCAACACCGGCACGACGTGAAACCCCGAAGGAGGGATGAACAGCCGCTCCAGCGTGGCGAGCGGATGCAACCGCCCGGTGTCGAGGCCGGTCTCCTCGCTGGCCTCGCGGAGCGCGGTCTGCACAGGGCTGTGGTCGCCGTGCTCGACGGCGCCGCCAGGAAAGGCCGCCTGACCTGCGTGGTGGCGCAGTGTCGAGGCCCGCACGGTGACCAGCAGGTCGACATCCTCGGGTAGACCGCCCGGCGAGGCGTCGGGCGGGCCGGAGAACAACACCAGCACCGCGGCATCCCGGCCCGAAACCGCCGCTTGTGCGGCCTCGCTGGCGGCCGCGACCATCGCGAACACCTCGGGCGGCACCCGTCGCCGATAGGCCTCTTTGACGTCGTGGGCCTTGTCGAGCAGTGGCTTGAGCCAGGCTGGGGCAGCGTGGGGGGTCAAACCGCTAGCCTCGCTGACCCAACTCACCCCGGCTCCCCTGTCTTAGGGCCGACTTTCGGTCCTACCGCTGCGGCGATCTCATCGGCGGTGGCGAACGAGCGCGGCAGAATGTCGGCAACGCTACCGTCTGCCCGCAGCACCACGGTGGCGGGCATGACGTTGGGCACCCGCAGCGCAGCGGCGATGAGGCGGCGGCCGTCCTGCAGCGTGGGCAGTCGCACCCCGAGTTCTGCCAGTCGCAGCAACGCGGCCATCTCGTTCTCGTCCTGGTGGACGGTCAGCACGGTCACCTCGGGCCCGACCCGCCGTTGATATTCGGCCATCGCGGGCAGTTCCTCGGCGCACGGTGCGCACCAGTACGCCCACAAATTCAGCACCACCGTGCGGCCGGCCAGTGCTTCGGCGACGTCGACGATCGACCCGTCGCCCGCACACTCCAGCGTGATACCGCGCAGAGGCGCCGGGCCGTCACCCGCGCCGGGCGCCGGGCAGGGCGGCAGGTCGGCCTGGGCCCGCGGCCCGGCCAGGGCTTCGGCGGTGTCGGCGTCGCGGCGGTCTCGGGCAGTGTCCTGACCGGTCGGGCCGGTCGAGGGCGCGTCCTCGTTCAATTGCGCCACCATCGCGACCACTAGCGCCACCACGACGACGAACGCCGCGATGGTCCACCGGGTCGAGGCGCGCATGGCTACCGGCCGAACGTGGTCACAGCCCGGCCATCGCGAGCAGGTGCTCGGTCTCGGGGCCCTTGACCAGCGGTGCGGCGATCATCGGATCCGTCGGCCCGGTGCCGTACGACGGGCAGTCGGCGGCCAGGACGCACACTCCACAGGCCGGCTTGCGGGCGTGGCAGACCCGCCTGCCGTGGAAGATCACCCGGTGACTCAGGTCCGTCCACTCCTTGCGCTCGATCAGGTCGGCGACGGCGAACTCGACCTTGACGGGATCCTCCTCGGCGGTCCACCGCCACCGCCGCACCAGGCGGCCGAAGTGGGTGTCGACGGTGATGCCGGGAATGTCGAAGGCGTTGCCCAGGATGACGTTGGCGGTCTTGCGGCCGACGCCGGGCAGGGTGACCAGCTCGTCGAGGGTGGCGGGCACCCGACCGTCGAAGCGCTCGACGAGCTCCTGACCCAGCCGGATGAGCGAGTTCGCCTTGTTGCGGTAGAACCCGGTCGGCCGGATGAGCTCTTCGAGCTCGGTGCGGTCGGCCTGCGCGTAATCGAGGGCGGTGCGGTACTTCTTGAACAACGCGGGGGTGGTCAGGTTGACCCGTTTGTCGGTGCTCTGCGCCGACAGGATGGTCGCCACGGTGAGTTCGAGCGGGTCGGTGAAATCGAGCTCGCAGTAGACATGCGGAAAGGCTTGTGCCAGCGTGCGATTCATTCGCCGCGCCCGGCGGACCAGACCGATCCGGGTCTCCTCGTCCCATTTTCGGGCGCGTTTGGCCGCGGCCGGTCTTCGCGCTGGCGTCTCACCCACGGTCACGTCAGCCAGCGTACTGACGTGCTCGGACATCCTCGGCGCGGACCGGTGACAATTCGTGATCCCGCTGAGACCTTCGCGGTGTTTACTTCACCGTGTGTCGTGGTTGCTGGTGGGGCTGATCCCTGGGTTGCTGATGGTGGTGACCTTCGGACTGCAGCGACTCGAAGCCGGGCTCAACCCCGACACCGTCTCCGCCACCGATGTGGCGAAGTTCTTCGAGCATGCCGAACCATCGGATGTCAGCACTCTGGCGCGTGACGGGATGAGCCACGCGCTCGCCGGCCTGCGCAGCCGCCAGCACGCCCAGGACGCCCTCACGACCGCGGCAGTCCACGATTCGGGTTTGCCCACCCGGGTATACGCCCATCACCCGCCGAAAACCGAATTTCAGCCGACTCGACATGCCGATCGTGTGTAGCGTGGGCTGGTCACGAAATCGGGTACCTCTAGACTGATCTCGCTAACCGGATAGAGGTCGGCTTCACCCAACAGCTTAAGAGGGGCAACGTGGACGAGATCCTGGCTAGGGCCGGAATCTTCCAGGGGGTCGAACCCAGCGCCGTTTCCGCGCTGACCAAGCAACTACAGCCCGTCGACTTCCCTCGTGGGCACACCGTGTTCGCCGAGGGTGAGCCGGGCGATCGGCTCTACATCATCATTTCCGGCAAGGTCAAGATCGGCCGGCGGTCGCCGGACGGGCGGGAGAACCTGCTCACCATCATGGGCCCGTCGGACATGTTCGGCGAGCTCTCGATCTTCGACCCCGGCCCACGCACCTCGAGCGCGACCACGATCACCGAGGTCCGCGCCGTCTCGATGGACCGCGATGCGCTTCGCGCCTGGATCGCCGACCGGCCCGAAATCGCCGAGCAGCTGCTGCGAGTGCTGGCCCGCCGGCTGCGCCGCACCAACAACAACCTGGCCGATCTGATCTTCACCGACGTGCCCGGCCGCGTGGCCAAGCAGCTGCTGCAGCTGGCGCAGCGGTTCGGCACCCAGGAGGGTGGCGCGCTGCGCGTGACGCATGACCTGACGCAGGAGGAGATCGCCCAGCTCGTCGGCGCGTCCCGGGAGACCGTCAACAAGGCGCTCGCCGATTTCGCCCACCGTGGCTGGATTAGGTTGGAGGGCAAGAGCGTTCTGATCTCCGACTCCGAACGGCTGGCCCGCCGCGCCCGTTAACGATTTGGTGCACCGCGACCGGCGCTCACCGCCGGAAAGGGTGCACAAATCACTACTGACTTACTACTGACGCAAGTACTCGAGCTGCGCCTGGACGCTCCATTCGGCGACGTCCCACAGGTTTTCGTCGACGTCGGTGTAGACGTGCTCGACGATCTGCCGCGCGCTCGCCTCGTCGCCGAGCACCCGCAGCGCGTCCCGCACCTGCTCGAGCCGCTCCTCGCGGTGCGTCAGGTACATGTCGCTGACCGACTCGATGTCGTCGAGATCCGGGCCGTGGCCGGGTAGCACCGCGCGGTGCCCGAGTCCACGCAGCCGGTGCAGTGAGTCCAGGTACTCGGCGAGGTCGCCGTCCTCCTTGTCGATCACGGTGGTGCCACGGCCCAGCACGGTGTCGGCGGTCAGCACGGCGTCGTCGAGCAGGAACGACACCGAATCGGCGGTGTGGCCGGGCGTGCCCATCACCGTGATGCGCAAACCGGCGGCCTCGATGACCTCGCCGTCGGTCAGCGGCCCGCCAAGGCCGCGCAGGAATCCGCTGCCGACGGCCCGCACCACCGCTCCCGTGGCGTCGACGACCTTGTCGATGCCACCGGTGTGGTCCTCGTGGCGATGGCTGATCAGCACCAGCGACACGCTGCCGAGTTCGGCGATCCGCGCCAGGTGCTCGTCGTCGTCGGGGCCGGGGTCGACGACGACCATCTCGCCGCTGCCGCGGCCTCGCAGCACCCAGGTGTTGGTGCCCTCCAGCGTCATCTTGCCGGGGTTGTCGCACAACAGCACCGAAGCCGTCGCGGTGACTGGGCGCAGCCGGCCGTACGCCGGGTGCTCCAACGTCACGCGACCTCCGCTCGATCGTCGCTCACGCGACCTCCGCTCGATCGTCGCTCACGCGACCTCCGCTCGATCGTCGCTCACGCGACCTCCGCTCGATCGTCGCTCACGCGACCTCGACGATCAGTTCGACCTCCACCGGCGCATCCAACGGCAACTCCGACACCCCGACCGCCGAACGCGCATGCGCACCTGCGTCGCCGAACACCTCGCCGAGCAACTCGGACGCACCGTTGACGATCCCTGGCTGGCCGTTGAATCCCGGTGCGGACGCGACGAACCCGACCACCTTGACGACGCGGGTCACCGCGTCGATGCCGACCAGCGAATGCACCGCCGCCATGGCGTTGAGCGCGCACACCCGGGCCAGCGCCTTACCGTCCTCCGGGGTGACCTCGGCGCCGACCTTGCCGGTCTGCAGCAGCGAGCCGGACTGCATCGGCAACTGGCCGGCCGTGTAGACGAGGTTGCCGGTTCGAACCGCGGGCACGTAAGCCGCCAGCGGTGGCACCACCGCGGGCAGCTCGATGCCGAGTTCGGCGAGCCGGGCCGACGCGCTCATTTCGGCCGTTTGAGATAGGCGACGTGCTGTTCACCGGTGGGGCCGGGCAGCACCGACACCAACTCCCAGCCGTCCTCGCCCCACTGGTCGAGGATCTGCTTGGTGGCGTGGGTCAGCAGCGGGACGGTGGCGTACTCCCAGCGGGTCGCTTCGCTCATGTGCAGAGCTTATCGGGCGGCGATACGGCCCCCAGCTAGCATGCAGACGTGGCTTCCACTACCAATGGCGGTAGACCCGTCGGCTGGCCCTCCCGGCTGACCAAGGCGCGCCTGCACTTCGTCACCGGCAAGGGCGGTACCGGCAAGTCGACCATCGCCGCATCGCTGGCACTGGCACTGGCCGCGGGCGGCCGAAAGGTGCTTCTGGTGGAAGTCGAAGGGCGGCAAGGTATTGCGCAGCTGTTCGACGTGCCGCCGCTGCCGTACAAAGAGGTCAAGATCGCGACCGCCGACGGCGGCGGACAGGTCAACGCGCTGGCCATCGACACCGAGGCGGCGTTCCTCGAGTACCTCGAGATGTTCTACAACCTGGGCTTGGCCGGCCGCGCGATGCGCCGCATCGGCGCCGTCGAGTTCGCCACCACCATCGCACCCGGACTGCGCGACGTGCTGCTGACCGGCAAGATCCGCGAGATCGTCACCCGCGCCGAGAAGAGCAAACAGCCCGTCTACGACGCCGTCGTCGTCGACTCGCCGCCGACCGGTCGCATCGCCCGCTTTCTGGACGTCACCAAGGCGGTTTCGGACCTAGCCAAGGGCGGGCCGGTGCACGCCCAGGCCGAGAGCGTCGTCAAGGTGCTGCACTCCGATCTCACCGCCATCCACCTCGTCACCCTGCTCGAGGCGCTGCCCATCCAGGAGACGCTCGAAGCGATCGACGAACTGCGCGCACTCGGCCTGCCCATCGGCAGCGTCATCGTCAACCGCAACATCCCGGCGCACCTGGCGCCCGACGACCTGGCCAAGGCCGCCGAGGGCGACATCGACGCCGACACCGTTCGCACGCAACTCGCCGATGTGGGAATCACCCTGTCCGACAGCGACTTCGCGGGCCTGCTCACCGAGACCATCCAGCACGCCACCCGGATCAAGGCGCGCGCGGAGAGCGCCGAACAACTCGATGCGCTGGACGTGGCCCGCCTGGAGCTGCCCCAGATCGCCGACGGCGTGGACCTGGGCAGCCTCTATGAACTCGCCGAAGAGCTCGAACGTCAGGGGGTTCGATAATGAGCGCCACTCCTCCGACCCTCGATATGGGCGCGATCCTGGCCGACACCGCGAACCGCGTCGTGGTGTGCTGCGGCGCCGGCGGCGTCGGCAAGACCACCACCGCCGCGGCGATGGCGCTGCGTGCGGCCGAATACGGCCGCACCGTCGTGGTGTTGACCATCGACCCGGCCAAGCGTCTCGCGCAGGCGCTGGGCATCAAGGACCTCGGCAATACGCCGCAGCGCGTTCCCCTCGCGCCGGAGGTCAAGGGTGAGCTGCACGCGATGATGCTCGACATGCGTCGCACGTTCGACGAGATGGTGATCCAGTACTCCGGGGCCGATCGGGCCGACGCGATCCTGGACAACCAGTTCTATCAGACCGTCGCCACGTCACTGGCCGGCACGCAGGAATACATGGCGATGGAGAAGCTGGGTCAGCTTCTGGCGCAGGACAAGTGGGATCTCGTCGTGGTCGACACCCCGCCGTCACGCAACGCCCTGGACTTCCTCGACGCGCCGAAACGGTTGGGCAGCTTCATGGACAGCCGACTGTGGCGGATGCTGCTGGCACCCGGCCGCGGAATCGGACGGTTGGTGACCGGCGCAGTGGGCCTGGCGATGCGGGCGATGTCGACCATCCTTGGCTCCCAAATGCTCTCCGACGCCGCCGGTTTCGTGCAGTCGCTCGACGCGACGTTCGGCGGCTTCCGGGAGAAGGCCGACCGCACCTACGAACTGCTCAAGCGCCGCGGCACCCAGTTCGTGGTGGTGTCGGCGGCCGAACCCGACGCGCTGCGCGAGGCGGCCTTCTTCGTCGACCGGCTGTCCGAGGAGACCATGCCGCTGGCCGGGCTGATCCTGAACCGCACCCACCCGATGCTCTCGGAGCTGCACGCCGAGAAGACGATCGAAGCGGCCGAGACCATCGGCGAGACAGACCCGGATTCGCTGACCGCGGCGGTGCTCACGATTCACGCCGACCGTGCGATGACGGCCAGACGGGAGATCCGGCTGCTGTCACGGTTCACCGGCGCCAACCCGCACGTGCCGATCGTGGGCGTGCCGTCGCTGCCGTTCGATGTGTCGGACCTGGATGCGCTGCGGGCCATCGCCGACCAGATCACCGGCGAGGCGGCCGCCGCGTAGCGGCGGACTGGGCGAACTACGGGGAAAGCGGCCTGTCCGTCAGACCGCGGAGCGGTGCTTGCGCTGGGCGGAGAAGAACTCGGCCCAGGACACCACCTCGGGGTGTTGCTTGAGAAGGGCCCGGCGCTGACGTTCGGTCATACCGCCCCACACGCCGAACTCGACGCGGTTGTCGAGGGCGTCGGCGCCGCACTCGAGGATCACCGGACAGTGCCTGCAGATGACGGCGGCCTTGCGCTGTGCGGCACCGCGCACGAACAGTTCGTCGGGATCCGCCTGGCGGCATCGGGCCTGGGAGACCCAGGCGATACGAGCCTCGGCCTCGGCGCCTTGGACGATGCTGTGAGCCGAGGACGTCATTGCGGTCCTGCGCGCCGCGGGCCTTGTAGCTGACACCAGCGTTCCCTTCGTTCCAGCCGCCCTCCGGCCAACACCGGCACGGCGTAGTCCTCCGGTGTAAACCGCTGATGCGATCTACGCCACATTGCGAGGGGTCAGTGTGACCTGCATCGCACTGTTCGATCAAATTAGATGGTCAAAGGCGGTCTGCGCAATACGTAGAACCCCACTTTTTTGGGACGACCGTGCCGTCAGGGGACGAAATTGACGACCATGCCGTTCAGCACGGTATTTGGGCTTGGCAATCGACCGTCGGGGGCTGCCATTTTGCGGCGTCGTTAGTCTGTAGGTCATGCCGGAGAGTGAGCCGACCCGACCGCCGGCGGCGGTGACGGTGATCAAGCTCGCCTGGTGCGTTCTGCTGGCCAGTGTGATCACCGCCGCCCTGATGTTCCCCGTCGTCGGCGGCTTCGGCCTGGTCTCCAACCGGGCCTCCGACGTCGTCGCCAACGGCTCGGCCCAGCTGGTCGAGGGCGAGGTGCCGCAGGTGTCGACGATGGTCGACGCCAAGGGCAACACGATCGCCTGGCTCTACAGCCAGCGCCGATTCGAGGTGTCCGGCGAGCAGATCGCCAACACCATGAAGCTGGCGATCGTCTCCATCGAGGACAAGCGCTTCGCCGAGCACAACGGCGTGGACTGGCAGGGCACCCTGACCGGGCTGTCGGGATATCTGTCCGGCAACCTCGACACCCGCGGCGGGTCGACCATCGAGCAGCAGTACGTCAAGAACTACCAGCTGCTGGTGATCGCCCAGACCGACGCCGAGAAACGCGCTGCCATCGAGACCACGCCCGCCCGCAAGCTACGCGAGATCCGGATGGCCCTGACGCTGGACAAGACGTTCACCAAACCCGAGATCCTCACCCGCTACCTGAACCTGGTGTCATTCGGCAACGGCGCCTTCGGCGTGCAGGACGCCGCGCAGACCTACTTCGGCATCAACGCCGCCGATCTGAACTGGCAGCAGTCCGCGCTGCTGGCCGGCATGGTGCAGTCGACCAGCACGCTCGACCCCTACACCAACCCCGAGGGCGCGCTGGCTCGCCGGAACGTGGTGCTGGACACCATGATCCAGAACATCCCCGAAGAGGCCGAGGCGCTGCGCGCCGCCAAGGAGCAGCCGCTGGGCGTTCTGCCGCAGCCCAAGGAACTGCCCCGCGGTTGCATCGCGGCCGGCGACCGTGCGTTCTTCTGCGACTACGTGCTCGAGTACCTGGCGCGCGCCGGGATCAGCAAGGAGCAGGTGGCCCGCGGCGGCTACCTCATCAGGACCACGCTGGATCCCGACGTGCAGAACCCGGTGAAGGCGGCGGTCAACCAGTTCGCCAGCCCCGACCTCGACGGCGTCGCCAGCGTGATGAACGTGATCCGGCCCGGCAAGGAATCGCATCCAGTGCTGGCGATGGCGAGCAGCCGGAACTACGGACTCAATCTCGAAGCCGGCGAAACCATGCATCCGCAGCCGTTCTCGCTCGTCGGCAACGGCGCCGGGTCGACGTTCAAGATCTTCACGGTGGCCGCGGCCTTGGAGATGGGCATGGGCATCAACGCCCAACTCGACGTCCCCGCCCAGTTCCAGGCCAAGGGCCTCGGCAGCAGCGACACCCCCGGCTGCCCGGCGGCGACCTGGTGCGTCAAGAACGCCGGCGGCTACCGCGGTCAGATGAACATCACCGACGCGCTGGCGACGTCACCGAACACGGCGTTCGCCAAGCTGATTTCTCAGATCGGCGTGCAGCGCACCGTCGACATGGCAGTCCGGCTGGGCATGCGGTCCTACGCCCTGCCCGGCACCGCCCGCGACTACGACCCGGAGAGCAACGAGAGCCTGGCCGACTTCATCAAGCGGCAGAACATCGGCTCGTTCACGCTGGGCCCCATCGAGATCAACGCGCTCGAGTTCGCGAACGTGGGCGCGACGCTGGCCTCCGGCGGCGTGTGGTGCCCGCCGACGCCCATCGCCCAGGTGATCGACCGCCACGGCGAGGAGGTGTCGGTCACCACCGAGACCTGCGAGCAGGCCGTCCCCGAGGGGCTGGCCAACACGCTGGCCAACGCGTTGAGCAAGGACGACAAGGGCGCGGGCACGGCCGCGGCGGCGGCCGGTTCCGTCGGCTGGGACTTGCCGATGTCCGGAAAGACCGGCACCACGGAATCGAACCGCTCGTCGGCCTTCCTCGGGTTCACCAGCACCCTTGCCGCGGGCAACTACATCTACGACGACTCCACGACTCCCGGCGAGTTGTGTTCCTTCCCGCTGCGCAAGTGCGGATCGGGCAGCCTCTTCGGCGGTAACGAGCCCGCGCGCACCTGGTTCGCCGCCATGAAGCCGATCGCCACCAACTTCGGGGAGGTCCGGCTCCCACCGACCGATCCGCAGTATGTCGAGGGCGGCCCCGGCTCACGCGTGCCCAGCGTGGTCGGGCTGGACCAGGACGCGGCCCGGCAGCGACTGCGTGACGCCGGTTTCCAGGTCGCCGACCAGGCCACTTCGGTGAACAGCTCGTCGTCCTACGGCACGGTGGTCGGCACGTCGCCCAGCGGCCAGACGGTGCCGGGCGCGATCATCACGATCCAGATCTCCAACGGCATCCCGCCGCCGCCCCCGCCGCCGCCTGCCGGCATCCCCGCCATTCCGGGCTTGCCGGCGCCCGTCGGGCAGACGGTTGTCCAAATTCCGGGACTGCCGCCGATCACGGTGCCGGTGCTCGGCCCGCCGCCGCCCGCGCCGCCACCACCGTGACGCGACGTGTGATCGCCCACGCCGGGCGGGTGAAAGCGGTGAGTCGGCGGGACTCGCAGTAGGCTGGCCGGCATGTCCGCCCGTTCGACCCTGTTGAAGAACTCCGCCGTCGCGGCCGCCGGTGCGCTGGTGGCCGGAGTCGGTTACGCATCGTTGATCGAGCGCAACGCCTTCGTGGTGCGCGAGCTGACGATGCCGGTTCTGTCGCCCGGGTCGTCGCCGTTGAAGGTGCTGCACATCAGCGACATCCACATGCGGCCCGGTCAGCGGGGCAAGCAGGAATGGCTGCGCGAGCTCGCGGGCCTCGAGCCCGACCTGGTGGTCAACACCGGCGACAACCTCGCGCACGCCAAGGCCGTGCCCGCGGTGGTGCAGTCGCTGTCCGAACTGCTCTCGGTCCCGGGGGTGTTCGTCTTCGGCAGCAACGACTACTTCGGTCCGCGGCCGAAGAACCCGCTGAACTACATCACCAACCCTGGCCACCGCATCCACGGTGAGCCGCTGCCCTGGCAGGACCTGCGGGCGGCGTTCACCGAGCGCGGGTGGCTGGACATGACGCACACCCGCCGCGAGCTGGACGTCGCCGGCCTGCGCATCGCCGCGGCGGGCGTGGACGATCCGCACCTGTCGCGCGACCGCTACGACACCATCGCGGGCCGGCCGAGCCCGGCAGCCAACCTGACTCTGGGGCTGACGCACTCGCCCGAGCCGCGGGTGCTCGACCGCTTCGCCGCGGATGGCTACCAGCTGGTGATGGCCGGTCACACCCACGGCGGCCAGGTGTGCCTGCCGTTATACGGCGCGATCGTCACCAACTGTGATCTCGACCGGTCGCGGGTCAAGGGCCCGTCGCGGTGGGGGGCACACACCCAGTTGCACGTCTCGGCGGGAATCGGCACGTCGCCGTACGCACCGCTGCGGTTCTGCTGCAGGCCGGAGGCCACCCTGCTGACGCTGGTGGCGGCGCCGATCGGTGGACGCGACACCGACGTCCGGGCGGGCAGATCGCACCCGAGCGTTTCGGTGCGGTGAATCGGCAGCGCTTCGCCGTGCAGTGAACGCAGTGAACGCACCATCAGGCACGGCGACCCGTTCTGCGCCACGCACGTGGGTGGACAATGCGGTCCGGTTGATCGAGGCCGACGCCAGGCGCAGCGCCGACACGCACCTGCTGCGGTACCCGCTGCCCCTGGCGTGGTGCGAAGACTGCGACGTCCAGCTGTACCTGAAGGATGAGACGACCCACATCACCGGCAGCCTCAAACACCGGCTCGCGCGGTCGTTGTTCCTCTATGCGCTCTGCAACGGCTGGATCGACGAGGACACCACGATCATCGAGGCGTCATCGGGGTCGACTGCGGTGTCGGAGGCGTACTTCGCGGCGCTGCTGGGGCTGCCGTTCATCGCGGTGATGCCGTCGTCGACCAGCGCCAGCAAGATCGCGTTGATCGAAACACAAGGTGGGCGTTGCCATTTCGTCGCCGAGTCCTCCCAGGTGTACGCCGAGGCCGAACGGCTGGCCGAGGAGACGGGCGGCCACTACCTCGACCAGTTCACCAACGCCGAGCGGGCCACCGACTGGCGCGGCAACAACAACATCGCAGAATCGATCTTCGAGCAGATGCGCGACGAGGCTCATCCAATCCCGGACTGGATCGTGGTCGGCGCGGGCACCGGCGGTACCAGCGCCACGATCGGCCGCTACATCCGCTACCGGCGCCATGCCACCCGGCTGTGTGTCGTCGACCCGGAGAACTCGGCGTTCTTCCCGGCGTACGCGCTGGGCCGCCGGGACGTCGTCACGGGGATCTCGTCGCGGATCGAGGGGATCGGGCGGCCGCGGGTGGAGCCGTCATTCCTGCCGGATGTCGTGGACCGCATGGACGTGGTGCCGGATGCGGCGTCCGTGGCGGCCGCGCGGCACGCCAGCGCGGTGCTGCGCCGGCGGGTCGGACCGTCAACCGGTACCAATCTGTGGGGAGCGTTCGGCCTGCTGGCCGAGATGATCGCCGAGGGCCGCAGCGGGTCGGTGGTCACGCTGCTCGCCGACAGCGGTGACCGCTACGCCGACACCTACTTCTGCGACGAGTGGGTGAGGCGCCAGGGGCTGGACCCCTCGGCGTTCGCCCCGGTGCTGGTCGAGTTCGAGCGCTCGGGCCGCTGGCCCTGATCGTCGGCTCGACCGGTCAGCGGGCCGTCCGAGGTGAGGAACAGCCACACCGCGGCCAGGGCGAAGAACCCCAAGTAGATGGATGCGCCGAGCCCAGTCATTTCCGCCTCGCTTCGTCGTTCCTGTCGTCAGTGTGCACAACGCCACCGACACCTCGGTTGCTTCCCGCGGCGTGTCGTGACGTGCGCCTCTTCTCGGGGCGCCAGGCGTCGCGAGATGTACACCAGGGTCGTGGCCAAGCGCGGGATCGCAGCCATGGCGTACGCTTCGCGAGTTCGAAGGTCCGCCCGGCGAAAGGCGTTTGGCCTAGCACCCCGGCCGTGCGATACGCTGTCGTGGCTTCACGCGGGGTGTGGCGCAGCTTGGTAGCGCGCTTCGTTCGGGACGAAGAGGTCGTGGGTTCGAATCCCGCCACCCCGACTGTGTGACCGGCCGATGAACCGCCGTCATCCGGCGGTCCGATACACGCCCTTGAGCGTGTCCTCCGGATACACCCCGTACCTCTTCCGGTACTGGCGCGCGAAGCGGCCGGAGTGCCGAAAGCCCCATCGGCGGGCGATCTCCCGGACCGTGGAGGTCGACGGGTGCGCGGCCGTCAGCTCGAGGTGAGCCCGCTGTAACCGCACGCCGAGCAGATAGCCGATCGGGGTGGTCTCGAGCTGTTCGCGGAACGCCAACTGCAACGCCCGCGGTGTCACATGAGCGACCGTCGCGATGTCGGCCAGCGTGATCTGGGTGTGCGCGTAGGTGTCGACGAACTCGATCGCCCGCTTGAACCACGGCGGAGCGTTTTCAGACCACTTCTTCCTTTGTCCAGCGCCCATGTGGACCCACCTTTCGGCCCGCACCGTCTCATATCGGGACCCGCCGCCAGACGCGTGCGATGGGGGGAGTCGCGATCATCTAGACGGCGGGCCTGCAACGGAGGACGTACCCACCTACGTGAATTTCGATGCACAACTGATGCGTAAAGTTCGCGGGCGCGGTCACGGCGGCGGAACGGCAGGCGACGGCAGACTCGTCTGGCTATGCCAGAATGCCGATCCCGGGCCCGGCCTTGTTCTGGGATTTTGTGTAGACCACGACGGAACTCAGCTCGACAAACCCGATCAGCACCAGCGGCCACACGGCGCCGCCGAGAAAACTGATCCACAGCGGGTGCGGCGCAGGCGATTCGTTGTCCGACAGGCGCCTGCCCGCGGCGTACAGTCCCAGCGACACGACGGCCCAGCCGCAGAAGTAGAACCCTAGTAGAAGCTCCATGTCAACCATCGACATTTTCCCTCGACCCACATCGATGCAGATCTGCTACCCCGCCCGGCGCAAACCGAAACAGGGTGTTGGGTGCCGCGGCACCCCTCCATCGGTTTGACCGGCGATAACGCGGGTATCGCTGAGTGCGTGACCCTTCCGTCGACGCTAGTCGAACCTGCCCTCCCCACGGCCGTCGGGCCGTTGTCCGCCACCATCGTCGACCTGCTGCGGCGCGGGCGGCCCGCGCTGCACGTGCGGCCGATCGACGTCCCGATGTGCGAAGCCGACCCGTACGGCCTCGATCTGCAACTGGCCCTATACGTCTGCTACGAACTGCACTACCGCGGCTTCGCCGGCGTCAACCCGAAGTGGGAGTGGAACCCATCCCTGCTGCACCTGCGCGGCAGGCTCGAGGAGGCGTTCCTGAGCGCGGTGCGCCAGGACGTCGGCGAGATCGGCCCGGAGGAGGCCGCGGAAGCGGAGATGGACAAGCTGTCCGTCGAACCGGTCGACGGCGATGGCCCGTCGTATTACCTGCGGGACAAGGGCACCTTCGAGCAGATGCGCGAGTACTTCGTGCACCGCTCGGTGTACCACCTCAAGGAGGGTGATCCGCACGCGTGGGCGATCCCCCGCCTCGCCGGTCACTCCAAGGCCGCGTTCGTCGCCGTCGAATTCGACGAGTTCGGCGGCGGCCGCGGCGATCATGTGCACGCGCACCTGTTCGCGGACCTGATGGAAGCCGCGGGCCTCGATGCCTCGTATCTGGCCTATCTCGACAATGTTTCGGCCGACGCGCTGGCGTCGGTGAACCTGATGTCGCTGTTCGGCCTGCACCGCGAGCTGCGCGGCGCGACGATCGGCCACTTCGCCTCGACCGAGATCACCTCGTCTCCCGGCTCCCGCCGGCTGGTGGACGCACTCGAGCGGATGGGCGCGCCCGAGACGTGCGTGGCCTTCTACCGCGAGCACGTGGTGGCCGACGCGGTTCACGAGCAGGTGGTCCGGACCGATGTGGTCGGCGATCTGCTGGCCAGGGAACCGCATCTGGAGCGCGACGTGGTCTTCGGTATCCGGGCCCGCGACGTCGTCGAGGACCGGCTGGCCGAGCACCTGATGGAGTGCTGGACCGACAACCTCTCGTCGCTACGCCGACCGCTCGGCTGACGCCTTGGCCGGCGATTCGCGGCGCGGCCGGCACCGGTGGCTGGTGTCGCACATCGGATAGTCCTTGCTGCGCCGGCACGTGCAGATCGCGACCATGAACCGGTCGGATTCCACCACCCGACCGTCGGGCATCTCGATGCGGACCGGGCCCTGCACCATCAGCGGGCCGGACGGCACGACCCGGACAGTGCGCGGTTCGGCGTCGCTCATGGCCTGTCCGCCCGGATGACCAGCAGCTCCTCTTCGCGACGCCCGGGCTCCAGGCGACCGGTCTCCTCCAGCCACTCCGCCCGCGAGGTCAACACCGGTCCAAACGGAATCCACTGTCGTGCAACAATTTCCGCATCGAGCCCGACACTGGCCAACGCGCCGAGGGTTTCTCGCGGCCCGGCGAACTCCGACTGAACCAGCAGCAGCGTCCCGCCGTGACCGAGAAGTCGCGGCGCCGCCTCACACAGCGGGTCGAGAACCATCCGGCCGTCGTAGCCGGCGTCCCAGGCCCGGGGTGGTCCGACGTAGGCCGGCAGCGGTTCACAGTCGGCGCCCGGATCGTGCGGGACGTACGGCGGATTGCACACCACCAGGTCGAACGGCCCGAATTCAACTGCCCGGGCCCATGATCCGAGATGGACGTCGACCTTCATACCGGCCGCCGCCGCGTTGGCCCGTGCGCAGCGCACCGCACGCGGGCAGATGTCGAGCGCCGTCACCGATGCGGCGCCCTGCTCGGCGGCGCCGACGGCGACGACTCCGCTGCCGGTGCACAGGTCGACGACGTGGCGCTCGCGCGCCAACGCAGTGGCCTCCATGACGTCGATGAGCAGTCGCGAATCTTCCTGCGGAACATAAACGCCCTCGGCCGCAACCAGCGGATCACGGACGTCGGTGTATGCGGTCGTCACATCGGCCTCTCGACAGGTCTCTTCGCTGCGGCGACGCAGCACTGCCGTGAATTAATGCCCGGTATCGGCCCGGTTAAACGTCGCCGGTCGTTTCACGAGGCGACCGCGCGGCTATCCCTGGGTGGTGCAAGCATCCGACATCGCCGCACTGCCCATTCGGCTGGGCTCGGCCATTCGCCAGCGCAGGATCTTCCATCCCGCGGGGGTGATGGCCGAAGGTCTCCTCGAGCGCGTCGCGCCCGAGGGTGAGGGCTTGCCGATGAACTCCTGTGACGTGATCGCGCGGGTCTCGAAGGGCATCGGCCTGCCTGGTGCCACCCCCGATATCGCGGGCCTGGCGTGGCGCATTCCGCCGCCGCCGGATCTGCGCTCGTGCAGTCCGTGGGATGTGCTGCTGGCGACGACGTTCGCGGGCAATCGGGTCGCGCTGGCGCCCGCCGCGTCCTGGACCGGGGCCACGTTCTCCAGCCTGATGCCGTTGCGCTTCCACGGCGGGGTGTGGTGGGTGCGGGCCCGGTTGGCCTCGCAGATCGATGCGCCGGGCTTGTCGCTCGACGTCGTTGAGCGCCAGATCGATTCGGACGGACTGACTTTCACCATCGAGCAAGCACCCGGGACCGGCCATTTCCAACCGTTGGCGCGGTTGACTCTGCGGCATATCGATCCCAGTTGCGACGACATCGCGTTCGACCCGGCCCTGCACAGCGACCCCGAGGTCGAGCTGGCACCCCGCTGGCTCGGCGACTTCCGGCGCGCCGCCTACAAGCGCAGCAGGCAGGGCCGCGACGCCCGGTGACGGTGGCTCAGGCGGTCGGTTCGCCGCCCGACTCGGCGACATCCGGGGCGTTCTCCCGCGTCGCCATGCCGCCGTCGCCGCCTTCGTCGGTCGGACCGGTGCGTTGCGCCTTGCGCTCGTCGCGCTCGTCGGCGTCGTTGTCGTCGTAGATACCCTTGCCCGTTGGCATGACGGATCCTTTCTAGCGCGCGGCAGAGCGCAGTTTGTCCAGCAGGGGCGCAGCCGCTTCCTTGAGGAACAACTCCTGGCCCTCGTCACCGATCTGCACCAGCGCGATATCGGTGAACCCGGCTTCCCAGTACTTGCCGACGGCCTCGACGATCGCGTCGAGATCCGGCCCGCACGGGATGGATTCGGCAACGTCCTCGGGTCGCACGTACTGCGTCGCGCCGTCGAATCCCGCGGTCGTCGGCAGGTCGGAGTTGACCGCCCATCCGCCGCTGAACCAGCGGAACTGGTCATGGGCGCGTCGGACGGCCGCGTCGCGGTCCGGATCCCAGCAGATCGGGATCTGCCCGACGACGCGCACATCGCCGGGCAGGCCGGTGGCCCGCCTGGCTTCGTGCCACGAGTCGACGAGATCCTTGTTCGGCTCGACGGCGATCAGGTGATCGGAGATCGGCGCGAACGTCTCGACCGACCGCTCACCGGAGACGGCGGTGGCAATGCCGACCGGCGTCTCCGGGATGTCCCACAGCCGGGCCGAGTCCACCTCGAAGTACTCGCCCTTCCAGTCGACCAGCTCACCGTCGAAGAGTTCGCGGATGATCTGGATGGCCTCGCGCAGCATGTCCTGGCGCCGCCCCACCGTGGGCCAGCGCTTGCCGACGACGTGTTCGTTGAGGTTCTCACCGCTGCCGAGGCCGAGCGTGAACCGGCCGTCGGCGAGGATCTGCAGGGTCGCGGCCTTCTGCGCGACGACGGCGGGGTGATAGCGCATGGTCGGGCAGGTGACGTAGGTGAACAGCTCGACCCGCTCGGTGGCATGCGCGACGGCGCCCAGCACGGACCAGGCATAGGGAGCATGTCCCTGTGCCGACAACCACGGGAAGTAGTGATCGGACGAGACTTCGAAGTCGAACCCCTCGCGCTCCGCCGAAACCGCATAGCGCACAAGGTCTTTGGGTCCGCTCTGCTCGGTCATGAGGGTGTAGCCGAAACGCGTCATGACCTCTGGGTACCCCAGCCCCACGCGGCGAAAACGGCTACAACCTGGACTTGACGGCCGCCGAAAGCCGCGCGCCGTCGGCCTTCCCCGCGGCGATGGCGGTCGCGGCCTTCATCACCTGGCCCATGTGCTTCGTGCCTGGCCGTTCGCCGATCGCCTCGGCGACCTGCGCGATCGCCGTATCGGCCACGTCGGCGACCTCGGCCTCGGTCAGCGGTGTGGGCAGGTACTCATCGATGATCCGCGCCTCGGCGTGCTCGTTGGCCGCCAGTTCCCCTCGGCCGTTCTGTGTGTAGATCTCGGCGGCTTCGCCACGCTTCTTGGACTCCTTTGCCAGCACTTTGAGCACTTCGGCATCGTCGAGATCGCGCGAGGCCTTGCCGGATACCTCTTCGTTGCGGATCGCGGTCAACAGCATGCGCAGCGTCGCGGTGCGCAGTTTGTCCTGGGCCTTCATCGCGGTCGTCAGGTCGTGCCGCAACCGCTCGGTGAGTTCCGCCATGGGGCCAAAGCTACGCCGCGGGCGGCCGGCGCGGTCGCGGAGACGACGTTGTCAATCTGCCCGGTGATCGACAGGATGGTGGCCATGAGCACCGACGCCGGCGGGTCAGGGATGACCGGACCACCGCCGCCGGGCTACCCGCCCTCCGGCTACCCGCCCTCGGGCTATCCGCCGCCGGGCTACCCGCCTGCCGGATTCGCACCACCGCCCGCATACGCGCCGCCGGGGTACGGACCGCCACCCGGCTACGGACCCCCACCCGGGTACGGACCCCCACCCGGGTACGGACCCCCACCCGGGTACGGACCCCCACCCGGGTACGGACCACCACCGGGCTGGGGCATGCCCGGCTACGGCCCGCCGACACTGAAACCGGGCGTCATCCCGCTGCGTCCACTGAGCCTGGCCGACATCTTCAACGGTGCGGTCTCCTACATCCGCGCCAATCCGAAGGCCACTCTCGGGCTGACCACCGTGGTGGTCGTCATCACCCAGCTCGTCGCGCTGATCCTGTCGGTCGGACCGCTCGCGGTGTCCGGCCAGTTCACGCCCACGCTGACCGGTGAGGAGGTGCCGACCGGCGTGCTGCTCGGCTCGTCGGTCTCGAGCTTCGCGGGCTCGATTGCCACCGGGCTGGCGTCGATACTGCTCAGCGGAATGCTCACCGTCGTGGTGGGCAGGTCCGTCTTCGGCGCCGGGATCACCATCCGCGAAGCGTGGCAACGACTTCGGCCGCGGTTCTGGGCGCTGATCGCGTTCTCGGTGCTCGAGGTGCTCGGCGCGGGCGTGCTGATCGCCGTGGTCGCCGGCCTGATCTTCTGGATCGCCGTCGCGGCCGGCGGTGCCGCCGCGGTCGTCATCGGCATCCCCCTGGTGCTGGCCCTGCTCGCGGCGCTGGTGTACCTGGCGACGATGCTGACGTACACCCCGGCGATCATCGTGCTCGAGCGCCTCGACATCGTCGCGGCCGTTCAGCGGTCGTTCAAGCTCATCAAGAAGGACTTCTGGCGCGTCCTGGGCATCCGACTGCTGTCGGTGATCGTCGCGCAATTGATTGCGAGCGCGGTGGCCATCCCGTTCAGCATCAGCGGCCAGTTCATCCTGATGTCGGCGTCGTCGACGGCGGCCGCACTGCTCGCGCTGATCCTGATCACCACCGGCGGCGCGATCGCCCAGGTCATCACCTCGCCGTTCACCGCGGGCGTGGTGGTGCTGCAGTACACCGACGGCCGAATCCGCGGCGAAGCGTTCGACCTGGTGTTGCAGACCGGTGCCGGATTCGGTCCGTCCGCTCCCTCTGATTCAACCGACCACCTGTGGCTGACCCGCCAACACTGACGTGCCGACGATAGACATCGACAGCGATGCCGCCCATGACGCTGCGCAACGCGAACTGTCGAAACCGATCTATCCCAAGGCTTCGCTGAAAGACCGCCTCGTCGACCGGCTCGGCGACCTGCTGTACCGGGTGATCGAGGAGGGCGCGTCGGTGCCGGGCGGCTGGTTGACCATCTCGGTGCTACTGATCCTGCTGGTGATCGCCCTGATCGTCGCGGTCCGGGTCGCGCGGCGCACCCTGCGAACCAACCGGGGCCGCGATGCCGCGCTGTTCGGCGCCCACGACCGCAGCGCGGCCGAGCATCGCGCCGCGGCCGAACGGAGTGCCGCATCGGGTGAGTGGGCCGCCGCGATCCGGCACCGGCTGCGGGCCGTCGCCAGACAACTGGAGGAGTCGGGCGTCCTCGACCCGGTTCCCGGCCGCACGGCCACCGAACTCGCGCGCGACGCCGGCCGGGTCCTGCCCGAACTCCAGAGCGAATTATCCTCGGCGGCAATTGCTTTCAACGACGTCACCTACGGCGAGCGACCCGGCACCGAGGCGGCGTACCGGATGATCGCCGAGCTCGACGAGCACCTCGGGTCACGGCCCCGGACAGCCGCGGTGACGGCGGCGCCCGGCGGATCGACCGATGGTTGGGCGCAGGTCCGATGACGACGCGCTCAGTCTCCTCGGCCGTCGGGCCCACGCTGCGGCAGCGGTGGCGCGGTGCCCGCTGGGTTCTGCTCGCGCTGGTGGTGATCGTCGGCCTCGCGGCGCTGAGCGCGTACCTGACCGCGCCGCGTCCCGGCGGCCGGATGGACCCGACGTCGACGTCGCCGGACGGCGCGCGGGCCTTGGTCACGTTGGTGCGCGAGCAGGGCGTGGACGTCGTCGAGGCCCCCGACGTCGCGGCGGTCGAGGCGGCCGCGCGGCCCGATGCCTTGATCGTGGTCGTGCAGACCTACCACCTGGTCGACGAGGAGCTGCTCGGGCGACTGGCCGCGCTGCCGGGCGACCGGCTCCTCGTGGAGCCGATGTCGCGGACCCGGGAAGCCCTGGCGCCGGGAATCGAGTCGGCCGGCAGCACGTCGCTCGGCAGCGGCCGACGGCCGGCCTGTGACCTGCGCGAGGCGACGCGCGCGGGGGCGGTGAAGCTCGACATGAGCGCGGCGTACGAAGCGTCCGGTGACATCCCGGTGACACGCTGCTACGACGGTGCGCTGGTCCGGTACATCGCCGGCGGACGCCGGGTCACCGTCGTCGGCAGCTCCGAGTTCATGGCCAACGACGCGCTGCTCGACGAGGGCAACGCCGCTCTCGCCATGAACCTCACCGGCACCAACCCCCGGATGATCTGGTTCGCCCCGCAGTTCACCGAAGGTGAGTCCAGCGGCGGCGCAACGCTGTTCGAGCTCATCCCGGATCAGGTGTGGTGGATCCTGTGGCAGCTCGTCCTGGTGGTCGCGCTGCTGGCGGTGTCGAAGGCGCGCCGCGTGGGTCCGCTTGTCGCCGAACGGCTGCCCGTCGTGGTGCGCGCCTCCGAAACCGTCGAAGGACGCGGACGGTTGTACCGCTCGCGGCGGGCCCGTGACCGCGCGGCCGACGCACTGCGCACCGCCGCACTGCAGCGGATCGTGCCGCGACTGGGTCTGGGTCGCAACGCCGACCCGACGGCCGTCGCACACGGGGTCGCGTTCCTCTGCGGGACAGCGCCGCAGTCGGCGATGCGCACGCTGTTCGGTCCGCCGCCCGGCGACGACGCCGAACTGGTCAACCTCGCGCGCGAACTCGACGACATCGAAAGGCAGGTCGCACACTCGTGACTCAGTCAGGCGAACAGGATTCGGCCCGGGAGGCATTGCTCGCGCTGCGCGCCGAGATCGGCAAGGCCGTCGTGGGCCAGGACGCGGTCGTCAGCGGGCTGGTGATCGCGCTGCTGTGCCGCGGCCACGTGCTGCTGGAGGGAGTCCCGGGAGTCGCCAAGACCCTGCTGGTGCGCACGCTGGCCGCCGCGCTGCAGCTCGACTTCAAGCGCTTGCAGTTCACCCCGGACCTGATGCCCGGTGATGTCACCGGCTCACTCGTATACGACGCCCGCACAGCGGAGTTCGAGTTCCGCTCCGGGCCGGTGTTCACCAACCTGCTGCTCGCGGACGAGATCAACCGCACCCCGCCCAAGACCCAGGCCGCGCTGCTGGAGGCCATGGAGGAACGGCAGGTCAGCGTCGAGGGCGAACCGCGGCTTCTTCCCGATCCGTTCATCGTCGCCGCGACCCAGAATCCGATCGAGTACGAGGGCACCTATCAGCTGCCCGAGGCGCAGCTGGACCGGTTCCTGCTCAAGCTTCACGTGCAGTTGCCGACTCGTCAGCAGGAGGTCGCGATCCTGGACCGGCACGCAGGTGGCTTCGATCCGCGGGATCTGTCCGCCGTGCGACCCGTCGCGGGTGCCGCCGAACTCGCCGCCGGGCGAGAGGCGGTGCGGCGCGTGCTGGTCGCCGACGAGGTGCTCGGTTACATCGTCGACATCGCCGCGGCGACAAGGAATTCGCCGTCGCTGCAACTGGGCGTGTCCCCGCGCGGGGCGACGGCGCTACTCGGCACCGCGCGGACGTGGGCGTGGCTGTCGGGCCGCAACTACGTCACTCCCGACGACGTCAAGGCGATGGCCCGTCCGACGCTGCGCCATCGGGTGCAGCTACGCCCGGAGGCAGAGCTGGAAGGCGCCAGTCCCGACGGGGTTCTCGAGGGGATCCTCGCGTCCGTTCCGGTGCCGCGGTAGTGATCCTCACCGGACGGACCGGCCTGGTCGCACTGCTCTGCGTCCTGCCGATCGCGTTCTCCCCCTTGCCGGCAGTCACTTTCGTCGTGCTGCTGGCGGCACTGCTCGCCGTCGTGGCCGTCGACGCCGCGCTGGCGGGCAACGCCCGCCGCGTCGAGTTCGACCGATCCGGGGACACCACCGCGCGGCTGGGCCAACAGGTCGACGCTGTGCTGCTCGCCCGCAACACCGGCGGTCGTCGCCTGCGCGGCGTCATCCGCGACGCCTGGGCGCCGAGCGCGCGGGCCGAGCCGCGCCTTCATCCGGTCAAACTGTCTGCCGGACAACAGGTCGGGCTGATCACGACGCTGCGGCCGGTCCGTCGCGGAGATCAGCAGTCGGCCCTGGTGACCGTCCGGTCCGTCGGGCCGCTCGGACTGGCGGGCAGGCAGAGCTCGCACCGCGTGCCCTGGGAGATCCGGATCCTGCCGCCGTTTCTGTCGCGCAAGCACCTGCCGTCGCGGCTGGCCAAACTGCGTGAGCTGGAGGGCAATACGCCGGTGTTGATCCGTGGTCAGGGCACCGAGTTCGACTCGCTGCGCGAGTACGTCGTCGGCGACGACGTCAGGTCGATCGACTGGCGGGCCAGCGCCAGGCGCGCCGACGTCGTCGTCCGGACCTGGCGGCCCGAGCGGGATCAGCGGGTGGTGATCGTGCTCGACACCGGCCGCACGTCGGCGGGCCGGGTGGGCGTCGACCCCACCCAAGCGAACGACCCGTCGGGCTGGCCGCGGCTGGACTGGTCGATGGATGCGGCGCTGCTGCTGGCCGCACTGGCGTCGCGCGCAGGCGACCACGTCGACTTCCTCGCCCACGACCGGGTGACGCGGGCCGCGGTGTTCAACGCCACGCGCACCGAACTGCTGGCGCAACTGGTGGAGGCGATGGCGCCGATCGAGCCGGCCCTGCTCGAATCCGATGCCCGCGCCATGGTCGCCGCCGTCGGCCGCCGGGTGCGCAGGCGCGCGCTGGTCGTACTGCTCACCGACCTCAACGCGTCATCGCTCGACGAGGGTTTGATGGCGGTGCTTCCGCAGCTGTCGACCCGGCACGAGGTGATGCTGGCCGCGGTCGCCGATCCGCGCGTCGAGTCGCTGGCCGCCGGTCGCGCCGACGCCGCGCAGGTCTACGACGCCGCGGCGGCCGAGCGGGCGCGCAACGAACGGCGGGCCATGGCGGCGCGACTGCGGCGCAGCAGCGTCGACGTCGTCGATGCGCCGCCCGAGGAGCTGGCCCCGGCGCTGGCCGACCATTATCTGACCATGAAGGCCACCGGCCGGCTCTAGCCGGTCCGCCCTAGCCGGTCGGTACGACGTCGGGTGCGTCCTCGACATCGCCGGTCTCCCTCGCCCGGTCGGCCCTGCGGCCGAAGTGGACGATGTACGCCAGGAACGCGATCTCGGCGGCCACGCCGATCGCGATGCGGGCCGCGGTGGGCAGCGGCGACGGCGTCACGAGCGCTTCGATGAGACCGGCCACCAACAGCATCACCACGAGTCCGCCCGCCACCGCCCCGATCGCGCGGCCCTGTTCGGCGAGTACCTGCCCCCGCGGACGGTTGCCCGGCGAGATGACCGTCCAGCCCAGCCGCATCCCCGCCGCCGCGGCCAAGAAGACGGCCGTGAGCTCCAGAAGCCCGTGCGGGGTGAGCAGGCCGAGGAACATGTCGCCCTTGCCGGCTCCGAACATCAGGCCGCCGATCACGCCGAGGTTGGCGGCGTTCTGAAACAGCACGTAGGGGATCGGGATACCGAGCAGGATCGCAAACGCCAGGCACTGCAACGAAACCCACGAGTTGTTCACCCACACCTGCAAAGCGAACGACGCGGCCGGGTGCTCGCTGTAATAGTCGGCGAAATCGTTGTTGATCAATTGCTCTATCTCGCTTGGCGTTCCGACCGTCGCGCGCACCTCGGGGCTGCCCGACACCCACAGGGCGATCAGGGCCGAGACGACCAGGAACGCGACGGCCGTCGCCAGCCACCACCGCCCCGCCCGGTAGGCGACCACCGGGAACGACACCGTCCAGAACCGGACGAACTCGCGCCACAGCGGCGCGTGGGCACCCGTCACCGCGGAGCGCGCCTGCGCCACCAGCCCCGACAGGCGCCCGACGAGCACCGAGTCGGCGGACGCGGTCCGCACCATCGACAGGTGCGTCGAGACCCGTTGATAGAGATCGACGAGTTCGTCGACCTCGGCGCCGGTGAGGTTCCGCCGCCGCTTGACCAGCTGCTCGAGCCGGTCCCACGTCGGGCGGTGCGCCAGCACGAACGCGTCGACATCCACCTGCGCAATCCTAGTAGCGTGGGCGGGTATGGTCGGCCCGCAAGAACCCGTCGTCACCGGGGACGCGGTGATTCTAAACGTTCAGATCGCCCAGTTACCGATCCGTGCGGTGGCCGCGATCATCGACATCACCGTCGTCGCGCTGCTCTACCTCATCGGGGTGCTGCTGTGGGCCGTCACGCTGCTGGACTTCGACCCGGCGCTGTCGGGTGCCGTGCTGATCATCTTCACCGTGCTCACCCTCGTCGGTTATCCGTTGGTGTTCGAGACCACGACGCGCGGCCGGTCGCTGGGCAAGATCGCGTTGGGTCTGCGAGTGGTGTCCGAGGACGGCGGCCCGGAGCGGTTCCGGCAAGCGCTCTTTCGCGCGCTCGCCGGCGTCATCGAGATCTGGATGCTCAGCGGCGGGCCTGCGGTCATCTGCAGCCTGCTGTCGTCGAAGGGCAAGCGCATCGGTGATATCTTCGCCGGCACGATGGTGATCAGCGAGCGCGCGCCGCGGATGACCCCGCCGCCGCCGATGCCGCCCCACCTCGCGTGGTGGGCGTCGTCGCTGCAGCTGTCGGGGCTGCGTCCCGAACAGGCCGAGTTGGCCCGCCAATTCCTCAGCCGCGCCTCGCAATTGGATCCCGTGGTGCGCGACCAGATGGCCTACCGGATCACCAGCGACGTCGTGGCGCAGATCTCGCCGCCACCGCCACCGGGCACACCCGCGCAGCTCGTGCTGGCCGCCGTGCTCGCCGAGCGGCACCGGCGCGAACTCGCGCGCCTGCAGGTCGCGCAGCCGCCGATACCGCCGCAGTGGCCGGCGCCTGCGCAGCCATCGGCGTCCTACCCGGCCCCGGCCGCTGCGCCGCAGCCGGTTCCGCCACCTCCGCAATCCGGCGGCTTCACGCCACCGGGCTAGCCGGCGATCCAGTTGCCGTGGAAGCCGTACGGAACGCGCTGCGGCAGCTGGATTCTCGCGACGGGGGGACCCGTGAAGTCGGAGGCGTCGATGACGACCAGGTCGCTGCCGTCGCGCACGGGATCGTAGACGTAGCCGAGGTACCAGCCGCTGCTCTCGTCCGCGGGTCCCGACGTCGACGGGACGAACACCGCCTCGCCCGGGCCGCCGGGAGCCTCCGGCGATCCGAACGCATGCTCCACCCCGTCGCCGGTCGTCAGGTCGTAGCGCACCAGTCGCCCGTCGCCGACCGAGACCGCGTACCGGGCGGGCAGCGTTGCGAGCCGGTCGTCGATGCGCGGGAACTCCACCGCGCGGTCGTCGAGCTGGCGTTGGGACACCGTGCCGGTCGTCAGGTCGATGATCCAGGACCACAGCACGCCGTCCGCGTCGAATCCGCCGGTGCCGCGCCACAGTTCCGGGTACCGGATTGCCTGCAGAACAATAGAATCGCCGTCGTCGTAGGCGTTTGCGACGTGGAAGACGTAACACGGGTCGATGTCGAACCACGTGACGGCGCCGAACGGGTCGTCGCGGCGCAGCACCCCGAGCCGGGCGCCGTAGTCGTCGTCCCAGCGGTACGGCATGTCACCCTCACCGCTGAGCGCGGCGTCGAGGTTGAACACGATCGGCAGGTCCATGAAGATGACATGCTCTGCGGTCAGCGCGAAGTCGTGCATCATCGTCAGCGCGGGGACGTCGAGCGGACGGTTGATGGTCAGCTCGCCGTTCGAGTCGGCGCGGTGATAGGTGACATGCGGGGTGAAGATGTTGCCGTACCCGAAGAAATGGAGTTCACCGGTGGTCGGGCAGATCTTCGGGTGTGCGGTCATCGAGTCGACCAGCTTGCCGCCGAAGTCGTAGGCACCCAAGGTTTCCAGGTCGTTGGTGATCTCGTAGGGCAGTGACGACTCGACGAGCGCGAGCGTCTTTCCCGCGTGGTTGACGATGTGGGTGTTGGCGACACTGGACCGCAGGTTGCGGGTCCCGTCGGCGTTGTAGACGGGGAAGTCGGAGACGAAGCTGTCGGTGCGCACCCACCGGTTGCGGTACCACTTCGCGCGGCCGCCCTCAATGCGGACGCCGTGGATCATGCCGTCGCCGGTGAACCAGTGTGCGGTCGCCTGACGCGGGTTCGGCCCGTTGCGCAGATACCAGCCGTCGATCTCGGGCGGGATCGCGCCATCCACGGGAAGGTCGTACTCGGTCAACTCGTCCGCGACGGGCGCGTAGTTGCCGCGCAGGTGGAATGCGCCGGTGCCGAAGAGTGCTGAGGCGTCCGAAGTCTCGGTCATGGGGGTCTCCTTGTGTTCGACATTCCGACTCTGACATGTCGATCATGACATGTCAATGGTGTATGGTCTGTCCATGAGCTTGCGGATTGCGGCGCTGGGGCTTCTGGCTCAACATCCCGCGAGCGGGTACGACCTGCTGCGAGTCTTCGAGAAGTCGATGGCCAACGTCTGGCCCGCCACGCAGAGCCAGCTCTACGGCGAGCTGAACAAGCTGGCCGACAACGGGCTGATCGAGGTGGCCGACATCGGGCCGCGCGGCCGCAAGGAGTACCGCATCACCGACGCCGGACGCGCCGAGCTGCGCCGGTGGATCACCAGCCCGCAGGACGACCCACCGTTTCGCAGCGCCGGCCTGCTTCGCGTCTTCCTGCTGGGCGAGATACCGCGCACGCAGGCCCGGGCGCACCTCGTGGCGATGGCCGAGCACGCCGACACCGAGGTCGAACGCCTGACGGCACTGCGGGATTCGATCGAATGGGGCGACGACGACGGCACGTTCTACGGGCTGGCGGCGCTGGACTACGGCCTGCGGTCGAACGTGATGCAGGCCGAGTGGGCACGCTCGGTGATCGACGGGATCGACGCGCGTGCCGATCCCGTCGGGGAAAAACCGTAAGAGCCCGCGCAGGCGCGCACTCCTACCCGTGAGAGCGGCCCACCGGGGGTCGCGACCATGAGAAGGAGTTCCACCATGAAGCGCAGCCTCAAGAAGTCCGTCGTCGCCGGCCTCGGCACGACCGCGGCCGCCGCGGCGCTGTTCGCGGGTGCCGGCAGCGCGCATGCGTTCACCTGGGTCAACACGAACACCGACGCGCTCGGCGTCACCGTTCACGTCATGTCCTTCGGCGGCCCGGCCAGCAGTGGGTGGTGCACCTACACCGCGATTCCGAACGGACCCGGCGTGCCGGTCTACGGCGTCCCCTTCTATCTGCAAGAGAACGGCACCCACAACCTCTGGTTCCCCGGTATCCAAACGGGCACGACCTGGGACGTCGACGTTTCCTGCCAGAACGGTGTGAACAGCGCAACGCAGCAGGTCGTCTACTGAACGTCCGTGTCGGTGTGGGTTCCGCGCCGTCGAGGCCCATCGTCGCCGGGCGTTGCATCACGATAGTTTCCGATATATCGTCAACGTATCGGAAACGCGATCGGGCGTTTCCTCCCGATGCAAGGACACAGATGACCAACCCATTCACGCCGCCACCCGGCGGCTTCGGCTTCACCCCACTCGATCGCCGCGCCCTGCACCAGCAGCGGCGTCATGCGCGGCGCGAGTTCCGCGAGAACCTGCGCGAGCAGATGCGCCAGCACGACGCCGGTCCCGGCCCCGGCTTTCCGGGCTTCGGGCCCGGTCGCGGCGGCTTCGAGTTCGGCTTCGATCCGCGCGGCGGCTTCGGTTTCGGCCCTGGCGGACCGCGCGGGGGTCGACGTGGCGGTCGCGGACGTGGCCGTCGCGGAGACGTGCGCACTGCCATCCTCAAGCTCCTCGCCGACCGGCCGATGCATGGCTACGAGATGATCCAGGAGATCGCCGAGCGCAGCCAGAACCTGTGGCGACCCAGCCCCGGATCGGTGTATCCAACGCTGCAGCTGCTGGTCGATGAGGGCTTGATCGCCGGAACCGAAAGTGCCGGCAGCAAGAAGCTTTTCGAGCTCACCGACGACGGTCGCGCCGCCGCGGAGAAGATCGAGACGCCGCCGTGGGAGGAGATCGCCGACGGTGTCGAGCCGGGCCATGTCAACCTGCGCAGTGCCGTCGCCCAGTTGATGGGCGCCGTCGCGCAGTCCGCCTACGCCGCCAACGACGAGCAGCAGCAGCGGATCGTCGACATCGTCAACAACGCGCGCCGCGAGATCTACGGCATCCTCGGCGAGTCCGACTAGGCGGTCGGCACCGGAATAAGTCCGGCGGTGAGCGCCGGTCGCGGTGCACAGATCACTCGACGTCGACCCAGTCGAGCGTGCGCTCGACCGCCTTGCGCCAACCCGCGTAGGCCGCTTCGCGCTGATCCTCGCTCCACGACGGCGTCCAGCGCTTGTCCTCCTGCCAGTTCGAGCGCAGGTCGTCCGGGTTCTCCCAGAACCCGACCGCCAGACCGGCCGCGTACGCGGCACCGAGCGCCGTCGTCTCGGCCACCACCGGCTTGACGACGTCGACGCCGAGCACGTCGGCCTGGATCTGCATGCACAGGTCGTTGGCGGTGATGCCGCCGTCGACCTTGAGCACTTCCAGGTGCACGCCGGAGTCGGCCTCCATCGCGTCGACGACATCGCGGCTCTGATAGCAGATCGCCTCGAGCGTCGCGCGGGCGATGTGGGCGTTGGTGTTGAACCGCGACAACCCGACGATCGCGCCGCGGGCATCCGAACGCCAGTACGGCGCAAAGAGTCCGGAGAACGCGGGCACGAAGTACACACCGCCGTTGTCGGAGACCTCACGTGCGAGCGGTTCGCTGTGCGCGGCGTCGCGGATGATGCCCAGCTGGTCGCGCAACCACTGCACCGCCGATCCGGTTACCGCGATCGAACCCTCGAGCGCGTAAACAGGTTTCGCCTCCCCGAACTGATAGCACACCGTGGTGAGCAACCCGTTCTCCGAGCGCACGATCTTCTCGCCGGTGTTGAGCAGCAGGAAATTGCCTGTGCCGTAGGTGTTCTTGGCCTCGCCCGCGTCCAGGCAGACCTGCCCCACCATGGCCGCCTGCTGGTCGCCGAGGATGCCGGTCAGCGGTACCTCACCGCCGGCCGGCCCGTCGGCGAGCGTGACGCCGTAGGGCTGCGGGCAGGACGACGGCCGGATCTCGGGCAGCATCTGACGCGGAATGCCGAAGAACGACAACAACTCGTCGTCCCAGTCCAGCGTCTCCAGGTTCATCAGCATGGTCCGGCTGGCATTGGTCACGTCGGTGACGTGCACACCACCACGCGGCCCACCGGTGAGATTCCACAGCACCCAGGTGTCGGACGTGCCGAAGATCGCGTCGCCGTTCTCGGCGTCGCGGCGCACCCCGTCGACGTTGTCGAGGATCCACTGCACCTTGCCGCCGGAGAAGTACGTCGCCGGAGGCAGTCCCGCCTTGCTGCGGATCACGTCGCCGCGGCCGTCGCGGTCCAGCGCCGAGGCGATGCGGTCGGTGCGGGTGTCCTGCCAGACGATCGCGTTGTAGTAGGGCCTGCCGGTCCTGCGGTTCCATACCAGCGCCGTCTCACGCTGGTTGGTGATGCCCAGCGCCGCGAGGTCCGCGGCGGACAGGTTCGTCTTGTTGAGCGCCGACATCAGCACCGACGCGGTGCGTTCCCAGATCTCGACGGGGTTGTGTTCCACCCAGCCGGCCTTGGGCAGTATCTGCTCGTGTCCGAGCTGGTGGCGGCCGACCTCCGCGCCGCCGTGGTCGAAGATCATGCATCGGGTACTCGTCGTGCCCTGGTCGATCGCGGCTACGAACTCGCGGTCCTCGGCCAACCCTGCTCCCTTCGGTGACGGCGCTCCGTCGTCCATCATGGACTACATGGCAGAGCCGCTCACCGACATTGACCGCATGCCCCGCGGCGGGCCGGACGCGTCATGCCTGGATCGGATGCTGCGCACGGATCGACGGGAATACCTCGATCGCGACGACGTCGACGACTCGATAAAGCGCAGCGTCATCCGGGCACTGGAGTGGACCGGCGAGTTCTTCGGCAACACCGAGAGATTCGCGACGATCACCCTCGACACGGTCGCCGACGTGCCCGACCCGAGGATCCTCGAGCTCGGCGCCGGCCACGGGGGGTTGTCGCGCAAGCTGCTCGAGTGGCATCCCACCGCACGCCTCACCGTGACCGATGTCGGGGACGAAACCGTCACGGCGATGGCCGAGAGCGATCTCGGTTCGCACCCGCGGGCGACGGTGCGGCGCATGGACGCCACGGCGATCGACGCCGCCGACGGCGAGTTCGACCTCGCGGTGTTCGTGCTGTCGTTTCACCACCTACCGCCGTCGGCGGCATCCCGGGTGTTCGCCGAGGGCACCCGCGTGGCGGACACGCTGCTCATCATCGACCTGCCGCGGCCGCCGGCGCCGCTGCATCTGCTGCGGCTGGCGACGATGCTGCCGCTCGCGCCGGTGATTCCGTTCGCGCACGACGGCGTGATCAGCTCGTTGCGCGCCTACAGCCCGTCCGCGCTTCGCGCGCTGGCCGCGCACGCCGATCCGCGAATCGGCCTCGAGTTGCGCGGCGGGCCGATCAGCCCTCAGGTGGTGGTGGCCCGCCGCTGACGCTCGACGGCGCGCCACACCGACGGCCAACGCTCCTGGCCGTACTCGATGAGGGCATCGAGCACGTCGTACAGCGCCGGATGCCGCGCGATGAGCGCGCCGATCAGCTTCACTCGATCTTGATACCCGCTTGAATGCGGCTCAAACCGCGACGCGTTCGACGCGGCGGGCGGGCCGGGTCAGCCGATGCAGAAGCCAGGCGACCGGAATCGTGAGCGCCAGCGTCACGACGAACAGCACCACCACCGAGCCGGTGTACACCGGCCAGCGCAGCACCGACACCATCGCGATCTCCATCACGAGCACGTGCAGAAGAAAGATCTCGTAAGAGATCTCACCCAGCCACACCATCGGCCTGCTCCCCAGCAACCGGGAGTACCAACCGGTGTCCCCGAGGGCCAACGGCGCGACGACCAGCGTCGCGATCGCCGCGAAGCACACCACCTTGACCACATCCTGGGCCAAATTGAGCGCGGGAGCGTCGATCTCGCCCGCGATCGGAGTTGCCACCACGAGGTACACGATGACCCCGACGGGAACGGCCGCGACCGCGTAACACCGAATACCGCTGGCCGCCAACACCGCAAGAGTCATGCCGCCGACGAACCACACCAGATAGTGCGGCAGCCACAGGCCGGCGCCGTCCGGCAGCCAATCGGTGGTATGTAGGACCACCAGCCACAGCGGACTCAGCGCACCCAGTACGGCGAGCCCGGCCAACAGCACACCCGTTCGCCACCGGCGGCGGCACAGCACGACCAGCAACAGGTACGCGAGCCCAGGTAACGCGGCGTAGAACGCCACTTCGACCGCCAGGCTCCACATCTGGGTCAGGCCCTGGTGCGTGTAGAGGGTGAGATAGTTCTCGCTGTAGATCTGCGTCAGCGTGAGGTTTCGCAGCAAGCCCGACCAGGTGTGGCCCGGGTTTGGGCTGATGTCACGGAACTCGTACAGGACGAAGGCCAGCAGCACCGTCACGATGTAGGCCGGCATGATGCGCCGGAACCGACTGCGGGCATACCGGCGCAGCGCCGGCGGCGCGGTTCCCTCGGCGGCCGCCCGCACCCACGCGCCGAACAGCAGTAAGCCCGACAACACGAAGAAGATCGCGACACCGATTTCCATGCGTGCGAAGACGAGTCCGAGGTAGCCGCGGTTGTACGCGCCGGTGCCGTACGCAGCGTGCGTGGCCATCACGAGCAACGCGGCGACGGCTCGGATACCCGTGAGCGACGCGACCCGGTCAACCGTCGAAACCTGTTCGAGTCCACCCTGGTCCACGTCGCCCGGCCATGGCGCTGACACTGAGTCAGTATCAGACGGCGACCGACGAACCGCGCTTCAATTCGATGATCCGGTCGGCCAGGCCGCGCCGCTTCATCTCGTCGACGAAGTCCGACAGCGGCGAGGCGAACACACCGTAGCCGTCGAAGTGCACCGGGATCGTCATCGGCAGGCCGAGAAGTTCGACAGTGTCGGCGCCCTGGCGGCCGTCCATGGTGACCGCCAGCCCGTAGCCGAGGTCGGCGTGTTGGCCCCGGTGCAGGAAGTTCGGGTCGGTCAGCAGGGCCACGCCCCCGCCGGAGATCAGGGTGGTGGCGTTGCCGATGAAGGGAGTGAGCGGGCAAGAAATGTCGCAATTCGCGGCGTGTCAGTGTGCAAACCCGCACGCTCGCCGACAATGGCGGTGTGGGCGAAGAAGTCAAGCAGACCGACTACAGCCACGCGCACCGCCGTGAATACCGCCGCAAGGTGCAGCAGTGCCTCGACGTCTTCGAAACCATGCTCAACCAATCGAGTTTCGACTTCGAGCGCCCGCTGACCGGCATGGAGATCGAGTGCAATCTCGTCGACTCGGCCTACCAGCCCGCGATGAGCAATCAAGAGGTGCTCGAGGCGATCGCCGATCCGGCCTACCAGACCGAGTTGGGCGCGTACAACATCGAATTCAACGTTCCGCCCCGGCGGCTGCCCGGCCGGGCGGCGCTCGAACTCGAGGACGACGTGCGGGCCAGCCTCAACGCGGCCGAGGCCAAGGCCGGCCGCCACGACGCGCACATCGTGATGATCGGGATCCTGCCGACGCTGATGCCCGAGCACCTGTCGGGGCACTGGATGAGCGAGTCGACGCGGTATCAGGCACTCAACGACTCGATCTTCACCGCCCGCGGCGAGGACATCCTGATCGACATCGTGGGCCCGGAGCGGTTGAGCCTGCAGACCGAGTCGATCGCCCCGGAGTCCGCCTGCACCAGCATGCAGCTGCACCTGCAGGTCTCCCCCGCCGACTTCGCGAAGAACTGGAACGCCGCGCAGGTGCTGGCCGGCCCGCAACTGGCGCTGGGCGCCAACTCCCCGTACTTCTTCGGCCATGAGCTGTGGGCCGAGACCCGCATCGAGCTGTTCGCCCAGGCCACCGACACCCGGCCCGACGAACTCAAGGCCCAGGGCGTCCGCCCGCGGGTGTGGTTCGGCGAGCGTTGGATCACGTCGATCTTCGACCTGTTCGAGGAGAACGTCCGTTACTTCCCGTCGCTGCTGCCCGAGCTGTCCGACGAGGACCCGCTTCGTGAGCTGGCCGAGGGCCGCACCCCGAGGCTGTCCGAGCTGCGGTTGCACAACGGCACGATCTACCGGTGGAACCGGCCGGTGTACGACGTCGTGAACGGCCGTCCTCATCTCCGCGTGGAGAACCGCGTGCTGCCCGCAGGTCCGACGGTGGTCGACATGATGGCCAACGCCGCGTTCTACTACGGCATGCTGCGGACCTTGTCCGAGGAGGACCGCCCGCTGTGGACCAAGATGAGTTTCGCTGCGGCACACCATAATTTCACCGAGGCCGCCCAGCGAGGGATGGACGCGCGGCTGTACTGGCCCGGCCTCGGCGAGGTGACGCCCGACGAACTGGTGCTGCGCCAGCTGCTGCCGATGGCCGACGAGGGGCTGCGCCGCTGGGAGGTCGCCGCCGAGGTGCGGGACCGCTACCTCGGCGTGATCGAGGGCCGCGCCAAGACCGGGCGCAACGGCGCCGCATGGCAGGTGTCGACGGTGCGCGCGCTGCAGGAGCACGGTATGGCCCGGCCCGCTGCGCTGGCCGAGATGCTGCGCCGCTACGGGGTGCGGATGCACAGCAACGAACCCGTGCACACCTGGGACGAAGGTTTCGACGGGTGAGGGCGCGTACGTGGCTGGCGGCGGTGGTCGTGCTGGCGCTCGTCTCGTGTCAGGGCGGCCACCCGGCCCGCGCGAACGGCATCGAGGCGGCCCTCGGCCAGCCGTTCACGCTGGCCGGCGGGCAGCAGGCCACGATCATCGGCGCGCCGCTGCGACTTCGGTTCACGCAAGTACTCGAGGACTCGCGGTGCCCGACCGAGGTCGAGTGTGTCTGGACCGGGCAGGCGCGTGTCGCCGTCGAGGTCGAGCGCGGTCAGGGCCGGCCGACGACGGTCGAGTTCAATACCAACCCAGCGCCCGGCCAGAACAGGCAGGCGGTGCGCTCCGACGGGTATCTGATCGCGTTGCAGGCGCTCGACCCGTACCCGCGCACCCCGGACGACGTGGCCACCCTCGAAGACTACCGAGCGACGCTGCTGGTAAGCCGACCGAACTAGCCTCGACTCCGATGACATCGGCCTCATGGACTGGGGCGACGCGTACCTTTCCGGACCAGGGGTGGGTGAGTTTCCCTCAATCTGTCGCTGCCGCTTGCTCCGACGGCAGCGGCGCAGGACCCTTGATGGTCGGGCTCGCCATCTTGACCGGTGTGGTCGAGGTCGTGGCGGCCCCGGTGTCAGGGGCGCCGACAGTCGTCCCCGAGTCCTGCCCGATGGCCACTCCGAGGGCGGCCAGCGCCACCACAGCGCTGCCACCCATGACAGCCGAGGCCCGCTTGAGATTGGTTTTCTGCTGTGCAGTTCGATTTGGCATCCGTCTGCCTCCTTACCGGTCGCCGCTCCACACTCCTCGGAGCGGCCACGGGTTAAATGTTAAGTCCAGATGACGCCCAAGTAAATGCCTCGCGCTGAGTTTCCGCTGGTCAGAGGTCCGCTGTCGGCTAGTCAGCGGCATAGCGGTCGGTGCAGGCTGCCGGGTCTGGCACCGCCGCCGGGCGTGCAGTCGCGGTTTCTTCTCGCTGCCTGTACGACAGGTCGGTTCGACGAGCCCCCGCCCTGAGCGCGGATGCACATCGCTAAGGCACCGGTGCGGTCACACCTGCGCGGTGCCCGCGGCCAGCGCCTCGGCGAACTGCTCGAGTTCCTCGACGCTGACGTCCACGTGCGGTGAGGCCCGCAGCACCGGCGTGGTCATCTCGAACGGCGCGCGCAACTGTTCGGCGTAGGTGGTGACGATGCCGCGCTCGGCGATCAGCCAGGCCCGCACCTTCTGCGGATCCGCGCCCTCCGTCGGCGCGAGCGTGGTGATGGCCGTCGGTTCTTCGGGCGCCTCGACCACCCGCCAGCCCTCGACGCCGGCCAGCGTCTCGCGGGTCATCCGGCCGACTTCGGCCAACCGCACCCGCACCGCCACCGGGCGCGCCGCCAGATGCTCGCCGAGCGCAACCGAAAACCCAACGCGCGCGGCAACATTCGCCTCGCCATGCTCAAGGCGTTGCATCACCGACAGTGACAAGTTCCAGTCCGGCGGCGGCAGCCGCGGGCGCAACCGCTCGGTCAACTCCGGCGCTACGGCCAGGAAGCCCACCCCGCGCGGTCCCGCGATCCACTTGCGCGACGAGCCGTAGATCACCGACGGGGTGACCGCGCAATCGAGATGCCCCAGCGCCTGCGCGGCGTCGACGACGAGCGGCACGTTCAGGCCACGGCAGGTGTCGGCCAGGGTGGCGAGGGGTTGCGCCACACCGCGATGGCTGCCCAGCGCGGTCAGATGCACCAGCGCGGGCGGATCCTTCGCCAGCGACCGGGTGGCCGCGTCGACGTCGAGGCGGCCGTCGGAGTCGGCCGGTAGGGGACGGATGTCGAAACCGTTGGCGGACATGATGGCCAGGTTCGGTCCGTACTCGCCGGGCAGGCAGGCCAGGGTGCGCGGTCCCGACCAGGCCGACAGCAGCAGGTCCAGCGCGTGGTTGGCGCCGGTGGTGAAGACGACCCCGGATGCGTCGAGTCCGGTCAGCGCGCCGATCGCCGCGCGGCCCGCGTCGAGCACCGGCGCGGCGGCCTCGGCGGCGACGTACGCGCCGACCTCGGCCTCGTGACGCGCGTGCTGGCCGACCGCATCCATCGCCGCGAAGCTCTGGCGCGAGCAGGCCCCGCTGTCGAGATGCAGGCCTGCGACGGCGGGTCGCGCCGCCCGCCATTGTTCGGCGATGCTCATTTGACCGACAGCGAGAGCCCGAAGTCACCGGCGGCGTCGGTCCACCAGTGCGTGCGCCGCAGGCCCGCGGCGGCGAGTTCACCCGCGATACCGTCGGGCCGGAACTTGCACGACACCTCGGTGAGCATTTCCTCGCCGTCGGCGAAGTCGACGGTCAACTCGAGGTCACGCACCGTGACTCGCTGAGAGTCCTTGGCGCGCAACCACATCTCGATGCGCTCCTCGTCGGCGTTCCACTTGGCGACGTGCTCGAAGGCGTCGAGGTCGAAGTCGGCCCGCAGTTCGCGGTTGACCACGGCCAGCACGTTGCGGTTGAACCGCGCGGTCACACCCGCGCTGTCGTCGTAGGCCCGCACGAGCCGGCCGGTGTCCTTGACCAGGTCGGTGCCCAGCAGCAGGGAGTCGCCGGGCCGCAGGGCGTCCGACAGCGCGGCGAGGAAGTCTGCGCGCGGACCCGGGGTGAGGTTGCCGATCGTCGACCCGAGGAACGCGACCAGCCGCCGCCCGACCCGCGGGATCCGGTCCAGGTGCTCCTCGAAATCACCGCACACGGCGTCGATCTCGATACCGGGATACTCGCTGCTGATCGCCGAACCGGCAGAGGTGAGCACGCTCGCGTCGACGTCGAACGGGATGAACCGCCGCAGCGACCCGCTGTCGCGCAACGCGTCGAGCAGCATGCGGGTCTTCTCCGAGGTGCCGCTGCCGAGCTCGACCAGCGTGTCGGCGCCGGACGCCGCGGCGATCTTGGCCGAGGTGTCCCGCAGGATCTGCGCTTCGGTGCGCGTCGGATAGTACTCCGGCAGCCGGGTGATCTGGTCGAACAGGTCGCTGCCGACGGAGTCGTAGAACCACTTCGGCGGCAACGACTTCGGTGACTGCGTCAACCCGTCGAGCACGTCCCGGCGCAGCGCCACCGCGGCCGAGTCGGCGGACAGGTAGTTCGACAACGAGAGGGTCATGACGATCCTTTCAGCGGGATCAGTTCGACGCCGGAGGCGGCTTGCACGCGGATGAGGTGGCGGTCGGGGATCTCCTGCCAGCCCGGGTCGTCGTCGTAGGGTTCGCTGGCCAGCACGACGCCGTCGGGTCGGCGCAACACCGACAGGGTGTCGCCCCACGTCGTGGCCAGCAGCCGGGTTCCGTTGCCGGCGAGGATGTTCAGCCGCGCGTTGGGATCGGCGGCGGCGACCTCGACGATGGTGTCACCGAGCGCGTCGAGGCCCCGGTCGAAGACCAGCGCGGCCAGCAGTGCGCTGTCGTTGGTCGACTCGGCGCGCGGCGCCAGGGGCAGCGCCGCACGGTCCACCAGACCGTTGTGGGACAGCAGCCAGTGTCCGTCGCTGAACGGCGCGGAGGCCGTCGCCTCGATCGGCATGCCGATGCTGGCCGACCGCACGGCGGCGACCACACATCCGCTATGCAGCGCCGGCGCCACCGACGCGAACGATGCGTCCCCCCACAGGGGCGTCGCGCTGCGCCAGCGCCTCGGTGTGCCGTTGTCGAAGAAGCCGACGCCCCACCCGTCGGCGTTCATCAACCCGTGCTTCTGCCGGCGCGGCGAATAGCTTTGCACCAGTAGCCCGTTGGCGGGCTCGAGCACGAGCGAGGCCACCGAAACCGGCTCGCCGAGCCAACCCAGATGCCGGCACATCAGGCGTCCCACGCCAGGCGAACACCGCAGAAGATCTGCCGCCGGATCGGGTGGTCCCAATTACGGAAGCTGGGCCGCAGGATGCTCGGCGCGACCGCCCACGATCCGCCGCGCAGCACCTTGTAGTCGCCGGCCCCGACACCTTCGAAGAACGGCGCCGAATAGCGTTCGTAGATCATCGGCGTGAAGCCGGGCCACGGCCGCAGCGGCGATGACGTCCACTCCCACACGTCGCCCAGCATCTGTTCGGCGCCATACGCCGACGCCCCCGCCGGGTAGGCGCCGACCGGGGCGGGCCGCAGCGCGTCGCCGCCGAGGTTGGCCAGGTGCGCCGTCGGTTCGGACGATCCCCAGGGGTAGCGGCGACGCGCACCGGCCGCCGGGTCCCAAGCACATGCCTTCTCCCACTCCACTTCGGTGGGTAGCCGGGCCCCGACCCATGTCGCGTAGGCCTCGGCCTCGAAATACGAGACGTGCTGGACGGGTTCGTCGGCGGGCAGGTCCTCGACGTGGCCGAAGCGGGTCCGGGTGCCGGCAAGGTGTCCGTCGTTCCAGAACTGCGGTGCGCGCAGACCGGCGTCCTGCCGGTGCGCCCAGCCGCGCTCGGACCACCACCGCGGGTCGTCGTAGCCGCCGTCGTCGACGAATCGCCGCCACTCGCCGTTGGTGACCGGCACGCGGCCGATCCGGAAGGCGGGTACGTCGACGACGTGCGCGGGACGTTCGTTGTCGAGGGAGTGCGGTTCACCGACCGCGTCCACGCCGAGGACGAATTCGCCGGCCGGCACGTGCACGGATGTGCCCGCGACACCGGCGCGTCCCGCCGGCAGCGGCGCACCCGCGTCGAGCAGCGGCGCACCGGTGCGCAGGTTCAGCGCCTGCAGCATCGTCTCGTCGTGCTGGTTCTCATGGCTGATCACCAGCGCGAAGGTGAACCCGGAGTCGTCGTCGGGCAACGCGTCCAGCCGGTCGAGCCCCTTGTCGCGGACGGTGCCGCAGTACGCCCTGGCGTCCGACGGCGGCAGCAGCGGCAGATCGACCCGGCTGGCGCGGGAGTTCTCGAACGCGTCGTAGAGACGCTCGACGCCGGGCTCGAGCATTCCGGGCCGGTCCGGGTTGCCGTCGCGCAGCAGCCACAGCTCCTCCTGCTGGCCGATGTGCGCGAGGTCCCACACCAGCGGGCTCATCAACGGGCTGTACTGGCGGCCCAGCTCGGCATCGTCGAAGTCGACCAGCCGCAGCGTGCGGTCCCGGGCCCGGGTCAGTTCGCGCGCGATCGTTTCGCGTGACGTCACATCTCCCCTTGTGCAAGTTGAGCGACCGCGGGCGCGATCCCGTACGTGACGACCCGGTCGGCGAAATCGTCGGCCGGAGACCGTCCCTGGTCGACCGAACGCACCAACTGCTGCATCGATTCCTCGAGTTCGGCGGGCGCGCGCTCGGCGGCGCTCTGGACACACCGCTGAGCGGCGGCCTGCAGCCTGCGGTCGCCGAGCCCGAGCTGTGCCGCACGGTCCCAGGCCGTGGCGACGGACTCGGTCGCCTCGGCGGCCAGCTCGGCGGCCCCCGGATCGTCGAGCAGGGTGACGAGGGTGAACACCACCGCCGGCCACACGGCCTCGGGCATGCTGTCGAGGTAGCGGATCTCCAGCCAACGGCGTGGCCGCACCGGCGGGAACAACGTGGTCAGGTGGTACTCGATGTCGGCCTCGGTGGGTCTGCGCCCCCCGAGCAGCACGCGGCCCTCGGCCCAGTCGGCGAACGGAACCCACTGGGTGACGGGCTCGGCCTCCCCGGTCGCGGCGTCGTTGACGAGCATGACCGGCGCCTTGAGTGCGTAGCGGGCCCAGTCGCTGGCGGGGTCGTCGCCGCTGGCGCCGAGGATCGGGCCGCATCGGGCGGAGTCCAGTTGGCTCCACACCCGCTGCCGCGTCGAGCGCCAGCCGGAGAACTGCCCGCCGAGCAGCGGCGAGTTGGCGGCGATCGCGATCATGGTCGGGCCGAGGGCGTGGGCCAGCCGCACCCGGTCTGCCCAGCCGTCGCGTGGGCCCGCGTCGATGTTCACCTGCACCGACGCCGTCGACGTCATCATCGCCGCACCGGCGGCACCGGTGTGGCTGGCGTCGAAGAACGTCTCCATCGCGCTGTAGCGGGCGCCCGGGTTGACGCGCTTGGGTGGGCGCACCGGGTCGGCGCCTAGCAGCACCAGGCCCAGCCCCGCCCGGGCGAACGCTGCGCGCAGCACGGTGCGATCCGCGGTCATTGCGGTGATCGCAGGCAGCGGCCCCGCCATGGGCGGGCCGGACAGTTCGACGGCGCCGCCGGGTTCGACGGTCACCCTGCTGCCGCCGGGCAGTTCGGGGAGATCGGCGATGATCCCGGTGAGCTCGTCCCACGCGGGCCGCTTCATCGGGTCGGCGAGATCGAAGCAGTGCGCCTCGATCTCCAACCCGACCCGGCCGGCCGGACCGTCGGTCAGGCAGTTGCCTCCGACGTGCAGCGCGGCGCTGTAGGCGCTGGTCAACTCCGGAGATGCGGCTTCGGGTGGGTGTGCGTCGTCCACCTCGGACGTGATGGTGAAGGTCATCTCAACCATCCCCTTCCGGGTTTGGATCGGTCCCCCGCTTCAGTCCATCTTCCAGAGGACACCGACAAAGTCCCGCGATTTTTGGATGACGCCTTCGTTACCGGAACTCGACTCCCGACCGCCCGCTATTGCCCAAGGGTGTTCTGCATTGCGCCGGCCAGGACATTCACCGCTGGACCGCCGTTGCCAGATTGGCACACCTTGGCCTGCAACAAAACATTTTCCCGTTTCCGGGTGGTGGTGAAGCAGCGCCGGTCCGTGCCCGCCTGCAGCTTGACCCAGTCGGCGTCGGCCGCCGTGGCGGGCCCGCCCGTGAACGACCACACCTGCGTGGTGAGGTTGTCCAGGTGCATGGCGGTGGTCTGACCGCTGCAGCCGACGGTGCGATCGACGACGCGGCGGAACGCGCGCTCGGCCGCGTCGTTGGTGGCGAAGACCCCGACGGCCTGCTTGACGAGGTGCGTCGCGTCGGTCGGCGACTCCTGCGTCACGGCGCCGTTGAACGACGCGAGGTCGGGGTCGGCGTAGACGTCGGGTAGACCGATGTCGGCCCAGTTGTTGCAGACCGGGTTGTCGACGGAGAAGGCCTGAAACGGTTCGGTGAACGTCGACTCGAAACGCATTGTGGCGCCGACGATGTTGCCCACCGAGCCCTTCGGGAGCACGGCGTAGTTCACCACACCCGGGTCCGAGGGGCGGGCGGAGGCGACATCAGCGGGCGCCACCGCCGAGAGGCCGATGGCCACGCCGACGCCGGCGACGGCGGCCGGTTTCCACCGGCCGCTCCGCCGCCGTCGGGGCATCGTCGGTCAGACCTTCGCCGAGAGTTTGACGTCGATGTTGCCGCGGGTGGCCTTCGAGTACGGGCACACCTCGTGGGCCTTGTTCATCAGGTCGTCGGCGGCACCCTGCTCGAGGCCCGGCAGGTAGCCGATCAGATGGGCGTTGATGGCGAAGCCGCCCGCGGGGTCCTTGCCGAATCCGACCTGAGCGGTGATGGCGCTGGCGTCGTCGAGCGTGATGTCGTTGTTCTTGGCCACCAACCGCAGCGCGCCGAGGAAGCAGGCGGAGTAGCCGGCCGAGAACAACTCTTCGGGGTTGGTGCCCACGCCGCTACCGCCCATCTCCTTCGGATGGTTGGTGTCCAGGTCGATCTTTCCGGTCGAGGACTTCACGTGGCCTTCACGGCCACCACCGGTTGCAGTTGACTCCGAGGTGAAAACGACTTCGATGCTCATGGGCTCGATCATGCCAGCCCGGGCTCGTCGATCTCCCCCCACCGCCCCGAAGACGGCGGGGCGCCCGGCTCAGTTCCCGTCGCCGTTGGCCTTGGCCCGAACCCCTTCCTCGATGGCCTTGCCCAGGTCGGCGTCGACGTTGCGCCAGTACTCGAACACCCGCGACAGCACCGGTTCCCGCACACCCTTGGACACGTGCCCGATCACGTTGTGGGCCAACCGCTCCCGCGCGTCGTCATCGAGCACCTCGCGAACCAGCGTGCCGGCCTGGCCCCAGTCGTCGTCGTCCTGGCGCAAGGTGTAGGCGGTGCGCACCATGTCGCCGTCGGACGCCCAGTGCACTTCGGCCGCGCGCCGGGGATCGGCCTCGGGGCCGCCCATCGAGTTCGGTGTGTAGACGGGGTCGGTCACGTTGCGGATGCGCATCGGACCGTCCTTGGAATACGCGCGAACCTCGACCTTCGGTTCGTTGACCGGGATCTGCTTGTAGTTGACGCCGAGCCGGTGCCGGTGTGCGTCGGCGTAGGAGAACCCGCGGGCCAGCAGCATCTTGTCCGGGCTCAGGCCGGTTCCGGGCACGATGTTGTTCGGTTCGAACGCGGCCTGCTCCATCTCGGTGTGGTAGTCGGTGACGTTGCGGTCCAACGTCAGTCGGCCGACCTCGTGCAGCGGGTAGTCGCCGTGCGGCCACACCTTGGTCAGGTCGAACGGGTTGAAACGGTAGGTCTTGGCGTCCTCGAACGGCATGATCTGGACGTGCAGCGTCCAGCTCGGGAAGTTGCCCGCCTCGATCGAGGTGTACAGATCGCGCTGGTGATAGTCGCCGTCCTCGCCTGCCAGTTGATCGCCCTCTTCCTGGGTGAGGAACTCGATGCCCTGGTCGGTCTTGAAGTGGTACTTGACCCAGAACAGTTCGCCGGCGTCGTTGAGCCAGCTGTAGGTGTGGCTGGAGTAACCGTTCATGTGCCGCCACGTCCTGGGGATGCCGCGGTCGCCCATCAGCCAGGTGACCTGATGCGCCGACTCGGGGGACAACGTCCAGAAGTCCCACTGCATGTGGTGGTCGCGAAGGTTGGTGGCCTGCATGCGCTTCTGTGAGCGGATGAAGTTCTGGAATTTCATCGGGTCGCGCACGAAGAACACCGGGGTGTTGTTGCCGACGATGTCGAAGTTGCCCTCGGTGGAGTAGAACTTCAGCGCGAAACCGCGGGGGTCGCGCCAGGTGTCCGGGCTGCCGCGCTCGCCTGCGACGGTCGAGAACCGGATCAAGGTGTCGGTCTTGGTGCCGGCCTCAAACACCGCGGCCTTGGTGAACTCGCTGACGTCCTGGGTCACCTCGAAGTGGCCGAACGCACCGCCGCCCTTGGCGTGGGGTTGGCGTTCGGGGATGCGCTCCCGGTTGAAGTTCGCCATCTGCTCGATCAGGTAGTGATCGTGCAACAGGATCGGGCCGTCCGGGCCGACGGTGAGCGAGTGCTCCACGCTCGGGATCGGGTTGCCTGCGTCGTTCGTCGTGTACTTCTCGGTCATCGCCGGATCATCTCCTCGAATGGGGTGGCATATGGACTGAGCCGCCTCGTGGTGAATCCCCCTGAGTGGATCGATTCCAAACATCGCAGACTCGCGCGCCCGATGAGTAGGGCCGCAAGTCCCGTTTCACTGCGGCGAATCTCGCCATGCCCGATCGGGTCTGGCCCGCCGACCAACGCCCATCGCTGACCGGCCAGCGCGCACTTCAACAAAGAATGGGCTGCGGGGACCTCCCGGGCCCAACGTCATCCTCGCCGCGGCGGGCTCAGGGGGCCGGATTAACCGCAATTGCCGGGGGAGCGTTGTTGCAGCCAAACGGCAGGTTGCAGACGGGGGCGGGGCCTGGATCGACTTCGGTCAACTGCGGACCCGTTACGTCGGGAATCCGGTTGGGCGGCGGCGCCGGGTTGCCGGCGTCGACGGCATTCTTGAGGGTTTCCGGATCGATACACGCACCGGTGCGCATCACGCCCCCGGCGTGTTCGCAGCAGTAGTCCGTGGGCATGTCGCGCTCCAGGCACGCTGCGAAGTCCTGTTCCTTGTAGTCCGCGTTCGCGGGAGAGGTGAACAGACCCGCCGCGAGGGCTAACCCACTCGCGACAACGGCCGCCTGGACAAGTCGTCGGATGCGTGAGGCACTGGTCATGCGAGTTCCCTTCACTCGTTGCCCGGCGCCGGTTGCCACAGCTACGCAACGCGGACCCTGGCGCCGAAGGTGAATGGTTCGCGGGCCTGTGGTACAGGCGAACCCTACGCCGCTAAGCGTCGAGCGGATAGGCCCATGTGAAAGGCGGTTTGACCAGTCTTGTCCTGCGTGGGTCAGCACTGCCCGAGGGCCCGACGTGACGCCGGGCCCTCGAGTCGAACGATTACGGTCGCGCGGGTGCCGTGGTGGTCGGAGCGCCAGGCGACCGCGGCGATTGGGGTGGCTGCATCCCCGGACCACCGGGGCCGCCGAACGGCGGGCGCTCGGACTCGCCACGGGGTCCCATCGGGAACATCGGCGGCGGCCCGCCCCGGTGGAAGATCGCGACGTCGTGATCGCCACGATGCCCGCCGCCGCGCGGTCCGTCGGCGTTCTTGCCGAGGACGAACCCGGAGAAGAAGACGACGGCGACGATGAAGACCACACCGGCGACGATGCCGACCCAGGCGGCGATGGTGGTCAGGCGGGACCGGCGCGGCGACTCCGCGTAGGTGGGCGGTACGGGCGGCGGCGGTGTTGTCGCGACGGGATCCGTCGCTGGTTCGGACGGGGACGACGTTGGTTCGGTCATGACCCCGATTCTGTGAACCGATCCAATGTGCCGGTCATGTTTTGCCTATGAATCAGCTGTGAGCCCCCGGGGTCCTCAAAGTAGAGGACTTTGGACCCTGATGTCGCCGGAGCCATTGATCGATGCACGATCGATGCGCTAGAAAGCTGTATCCACCCCGGGCGAGATCGACTACCAAGTCCGGTGACGTCGAAATCCGCGCTGTGGTCAGCCTATTGGAGGCAACCACCCCTCGGATCACAGCGGATCCCGGCCGGGGTGGACCCACGTCACGGCTTGAACGGGTTCACCGCGAACTGGATGACGCGGTAGGGCGATCCACCGCGCGGACCGGTGTTCCACTGGCTGACGAACACCCGCACCTCGTCGAGCGTCGACCCCGGCGAGATGTACCCGCCGTACGGCTGGGCCAGCCGGTTGTTCTCCGGCGGCCCCAGGTGTTCGACCGGGTCCGGCCAGTCCGTCGCGACGACGACCGTCGTCACCGGCGCGCTACCCAACAAGGTCGGGTCGTCGGCCACCCGCATCTCCATGTTGCCTGTGGTGGCGTTGAAGTACGACAGCACCGCCTCGCCGTCGACCTGCCGGATGCTCATCTCCCCGACCCAGTCCGACCACAGCGGCGTCGGCGGTCGGCCCCAGCCCAGCGACGCCGACCAGCCCTGCCACTTCGCACGGTCGGGAAAATCCTGCGGGGTAGCCCGGTAGAGCACCAGCGGTGCGCTGCGGTCGAAGTTGTTGGCCACGATGTACACCCACCCGCGCTCGGAGTCCGGCCGCGGGATCGGGTCGTAATAGCCGCTGATCTGCGACTGCCGCCCGTCGGCGAACGACGCCTCGCGCTCCGAACCCGGCACCGTCGGCCAACTGCCCTGTGCCGCATCGGCTTTCACCAGCCGCGACGACACCGGTTCGAGGTCCCGGACGGTGGTGACCAGCATGTAGTTCTCGCGGTTGATCTGCACGACTCCGGCGGGCAATTGCGAGGTGCCGGGCGGGGTCGGCTCGGCCAGCAGCGGTTTGTCCACACCGGTCACGCCGTCGTAGCGCACGCCCGCCGGATCGTCGATCGACTCGGTCTCCACGTGCAACGCGATGGGCGAGTACCACCCCCCGAAACCGACGCCCTGCCCGACGAAGCTGTCTCCGCACACCTGCAGGATCCCGCTGGAGAACTCCATGAACTCGCACAGGTCGGTCGCGCCGATGCCGTAATCGCGGGTGGGCGTTCCCGTTCCGGCGGTCGGGCCGATACGCAGCACCTGCCCGGGCGCCAGCGGCGGCAGCACCGGATCGGGAATCGGGGCCGGCTGTGCCAGGGCCACCGGGGCGCCGAGCACGGCCAGCACCGCTGAGATTGCACTCACGCAGGCGGTCGCTCGCACTTTGTCTGCGTAGCTGCAATCTCGCCGCGGCTAGAGCTCGGCGGCCAACAGTTCGGCGATCTGAATGGTGTTCAGCGCGGCACCTTTTCGCAGGTTGTCGCCGGACACGAACAGCGCCAGGCCGCGGCCGTCGGGAACGCCCGGATCCTGGCGGATACGGCCCACCAGGGAGTCGTCGACGCCCGCGGCGGCCAGCGGAGTGGGCACATCGACCAGCTCGACGCCGGGCGCACCGGCCAGCAGTTCCTTGGCCCGCTGCACGGAAAGCGGTTGCGAGAACTCGAGGTTCAGAGACAGCGAGTGACCCGTGTACACCGGCACCCGCACGCAGGTCCCGCTCACCGCGAGATCCGGGATGCCGAGGATCTTGCGGCTCTCGTTGCGCAGCTTCTGGTCCTCGTCGGTTTCGCCGGAGTCGTCGTCGACGTACGCACCCGCCAGCGGGACGACGTTGAACGCGATCGGCGCCACGTACTTCGACGGCTCGGGGAACGCCAGCGCGCTACCGTTGGCGACCAGATCCCTGCTGTCGCCGACGACCGCGGTCGCCTGGCCGAACAACTCCTCCACGCCGGCGATCCCGCTGCCCGACACCGCCTGATACGTCGAGGCGATCATCCGCACCAGACCCGCTTCGTCGTGCAGCGGCTTGAGCACCGGCATCGCCGCCATCGTCGTGCAGTTCGGGTTGGCGATGATGCCCTTCGGCCTGCGACCGGCATCGCGAGCGAAGTTCACCTCGCTGACCACCAGCGGCACGTCGGGGTCCTTGCGCCACGCCGACGAGTTGTCGATCACGACGGCGCCGGCCTCGGCGAACCGCGGCGCCTGCACCCGCGACATCGTCGCGCCCGCGGAGAACAATGCGATGTCCAGACCCGACGGATCGGCGGTCGCCGCGTCCTCGACCTCGATCTCCTGCCCGCGGAACGGCAGCTTGCGGCCCTGCGAGCGTGCGGACGCGAAGAACCGCACCGAACTCGCGGGGAAGTCGCGCTCCTCCAGCAGTGTTCGCATCACCTGGCCGACCTGACCGGTCGCGCCCACGACACCGATCGAAACCATGCGCTACCGTCCCGTTCCCGCGTAGACGACCGCTTCCTCGTCGCCGCCGAGGCCGAACGCCTCGTGCAGCGCGACGACGGCCTTGTCCAGTTCGGTGTCCTTGATCAGCACCGAGATCCGGATCTCGGAGGTGGAGATCAGGTCGATGTTGACCCCGACCTCGGCCAGCGCCTCGCAGAACCTCGCGGTGACCCCGGGATGACTGCGCATCCCCGCGCCGATGAGCGACACCTTGCCGATGTGGTCGTCGTAGAGCACCTTGGAGAACCCGATCTCGCTCTGCAGCGAGGTCAGCTTCTCGACGGCTCCCGGACCGCTGTCACGCGAGCAGGTGAAGGTGATGTCGGTCTTGCCGTCCTCGATCTTGGAGATGTTCTGCAGCACCATGTCGATGTTCACGTCGGCGTCGGCGACCGCGCGGAACACCTTGGCGGCGTAACCCGGAACGTCGGGCAGGCCGACCACGGTGACCTTGGCCTCGCTGCGGTCGTGGGCGACTCCGGTGAGAATGGCGTCTTCCATGGGGATGTCCTCTATCGATCCTTTGACGAGGGTGCCGGGCTTGTCGGTGTACGACGAGCGCACGTGAATCGGCACGTTGTAGCGGCGGGCGTACTCGACACAGCGCAGCATCAGCACCTTGGCGCCGCACGCGGCCATCTCGAGCATCTCCTCGAATGACACGGCGTCCAGGTGCTTGGCGTTCGACACGATGCGCGGGTCGGCGGTGAAGATGCCGTCGACGTCGGTGTAGATCTCGCACACGTCGGCGTTCAGCGCCGCGGCCAGCGCGACCGCCGTGGTGTCCGACCCACCGCGGCCCAGCGTCGTCACGTCCTTGCTGTCCTGGCTGACCCCCTGAAAACCGGCGACGAGGACGATCAGTCCCTCGTCGAGGGCGGACCGCAGCCGGCTGGGTGTGACGTCGATGATCTTGGCATTGCCGTGCGTGCCGGTGGTGATCACGCCCGCCTGCGATCCGGTGAACGAGCGGGCCTGCGCGCCCAGCGAGTCGATCGCCATCGCGACCAAGGCGTTGGAGATGCGCTCACCCGAGGTCAGCAGCATGTCCATCTCCCGCGCGGGCGGCGCGGGGCTGACCTGGCGGGCCAAGTCGAGCAGGTCGTCGGTGGTGTCACCCATCGCCGAGACGACCACGACGACGTCGTTGCCCTGCTTCTTCGTCTCGACGATCCGCTCGGCGACGCGACGGATCCGCTCGGCGTCCGACACCGAGGATCCGCCGTACTTCTGCACGACGAGCGCCACTGACCATGCCTTTCAACTGGGGGAAGATCCCACCAAGGATAAGGGTTGGGCGCACTCGATTTTTCCCGCCGGTGGCGCCCCCTGCTCAGTGGCCAGTTATCCCGCGTTGTGGGCTTGTTTCCGCGCGATGAGTGGCCGCTCGGCGCAAGAGGCTCAGCCCGAACAGGCGTCCGCGAGCTCCGCGAGCTTGCGCTGAATCTGGTCGTCGAGCGCGGCCATCTCGTAGACGACCTGCGGGGTCGGGGCGCCGGGTGCCCGCGCGGCCGACGCGGAGCGCAGCTCGGGCAGCTTCTGCACGAACTCGCCGGCTAGGTCGGCGACCTCGACGGCAGTGAAGCGCAGCTCGCGGGCATCGATGTTGCGCGCCCGTTCGGCCAGGCCGTCGGCCCACTGCTGATAGGCGATCTCGTCGGCCGCGCTCGGCAGCCCCTCGGCACCCTCGCTCCTCGCTGCGATGGCCTCACCCGAAGACCTGTTGAACTCCATCAGGTCGGCGACCGGGCGGCACTCCTCCGGCGGCTGGCGGATCACGGTGTACAGCAGCGCGATCAGCGTCACGACCCCGACGCCGATGGCGATCCACCACCGTCGATCAAGCCTCATCACCGCTCGCACTCTAGCCAGCGCCGGACTCTTAACGCGCAGATGTAGTTCTTCGGCGAGCGCTCAGCCTTGTACAGATTCGGGGCCCGAAACTGTACCTGGCTGTGCGCTCGCGGCCGAAGGGGCGCATTTGGTCGCTGGACGTCTCCCGGAGTACAGTTGCCGTCGTGCAGCGGGTGCTCCTTCTCGGCAGCCGCGACGGGGTCTGATCGGACCGGCTTCCCGTCGCGGGTGTTCGCGATGCGCCGGTCTCGACCTTTCTGAGGTCCCTCGACTACCCCCGGAGCAACCATCGTGACCACCTTCTCGAAACCCGCACCAGATTCACCCGACGCGTTCGCGTGGTCTGCTGAGGCACGCCAGATCCATCAGCCCTCCGGCCCGCCGAACCCCGGCCAGCCGGCATGGAACACCCAGCGCGGAACCGCGATGCCCGTCGGCCGCTACCGCCCGTTCGCCCAAGAGGTACCGGGCGGGAGCCCGCCGTTGGGCTCAGTACCGGTTCCTTTCGACCGCACCTGGCCGGACAAGGTCGTCGACCGCGCGCCGATGTGGTGCGCAGTCGACCTGCGCGACGGCAACCAGGCCCTGATCGATCCGATGAGCCCCGCCCGCAAGCGCCGCATGTTCGACCTGCTGGTGCGCATGGGTTACAAGGAGATCGAGGTCGGCTTCCCGTCGGCCAGCCAGACCGACTTCGACTTCGTCCGCGAGATCATCACCGAGGGCGCCATCCCCGACGACGTCACCATCCAGGTGCTGACCCAGTGCCGGCCCGAGTTGATCGAGCGGACGTTCGAGGCGTGCCAGGGCGCACCGCGCGCGATCGTGCACTTCTACAACTCGACGTCGATCCTGCAGCGGCGCGTGGTGTTTCGCGCCGACCGCGACGCCGTCAAGACCATCGCCACCGACGGTGCGCGGATGTGCGTCGAGGAGGCCAGGAAGTACCCGGACACCAAGTGGCGCTTCGAGTACAGCCCGGAGTCCTACACCGGTACCGAACTGGAATACGCGGTCGACGTCTGCAACGCGGTCGCCGAGATCATCGAGCCCACCCCCGAGGTGCCGCTGATCGTCAACCTGCCCGCCACCGTCGAAATGGCCACCCCCAACGTCTACGCGGACTCGATCGAGTGGATGCACCGGCACCTGACCCCGCGCGAGGCCATCATCTTGAGCCTGCATCCGCACAACGACCGCGGAACTGCGGTCGCCGCAGCCGAATTGGGGTACCAAGCCGGTGCCGACCGCATCGAGGGGTGCCTGTTCGGCAACGGTGAGCGCACCGGCAACGTCTGCCTGGTGACGCTGGGCATGAACCTGTTCAGCCGCGGCGTCGACCCGCAGATCGACTTCTCCAACATCGACGAGATCCGGCGCACCGTGGAGTACTGCAACCAGCTGCCGGTGCACGAACGCCATCCGTACGGCGGCGATCTGGTCTACACCGCGTTCTCCGGCAGCCACCAGGACGCGATCAACAAGGGGCTGGACGCGATGAAGGTGGCGGCCGACGAGCAGGACGCCGATGTCGACGACATCCTCTGGCAGGTCCCGTATCTGCCGATCGACCCGCGCGATGTGGGCCGCACCTACGAGGCCGTCATCCGGGTGAACTCGCAGTCCGGCAAGGGCGGGGTCGCCTACATCATGAAGGCCGACCACGGCCTGGTGCTGCCGCGCCGGCTGCAGATCGAGTTCAGCCAGGCGATCCAGAAGATCACCGACGGCGAGGGCGGCGAAGTGTCGCCCAAGGAGATGTGGGACGTCTTCGCCGAGGAGTACCTGACGCCCGTGCGGCCCCTGGAGCGGATCCGGCAGAAGGTGACCGCGTCCGAGGTCGACGGCGGCACCGACACGATCGAGGCAGTGGTGAAGGTCGACGGTGTCGAGCGCCAGATCGTCGGAGCGGGCAACGGTCCGCTCGCGGCGTTCGTCGACGCGTTGGGCGCGATCGGGATCGACGTCTCGGTGCTGGACTACTCCGAGCACGCGCTGTCGGCGGGGGAAGAAGCCCAGGCCGCCGCGTACGTCGAGGCGTCCATCGGCGGCAGGACCGTGTGGGGCGTCGGCATCGCGACGTCGATCACCACCGCGTCGCTGCGTGCGGTGGTGTCGGCGGTCAACCGGGCCGCGCGCTAGCCCCTGAGTCGAGGAAGGCACTCAGCAGCCGGTCCACAAGACCGGCGGCATCGAATGCGCGCGGCGTGATGGTGAGGTTGCTGAACACAAGCCCGTTGAGCAGCCTGCTGAGTTCGTCCATCCTCTCCGGCGCCGGGGTGAAGCCGGCGGCCTCGATAAGGAGCGTCGCCGACTTCACCGCGGCCGCCTGGAGTTCACCCATGAGCGGCCGCAACTCCTCACGCCGAGTGCTCTCCATGAACAGCTCGAACCGCGCCAGTGTCCAGCGGCGAAATTCCTCGTCGGGTTCGAGCATGCGAACCAGCAACGCCTGCAGCGCATTCCGCGACAGCGGGCCGACCGACGATCTCAGCGCCTCGACACGCTGCCAGTGCAGGTCGACCGTGCGCGACGCCGTCGCCTCCAGCAGCGCCCGCCGCGTGCGGAAGTAGTTCGACGTGGTGCCCGGCGGGACGTCGGCGCGCCTGTCGACCTGCCGGTGCGTCAGACCTCCGACGCCGTCATCGCAGAGGATGTCGATCGCGGCGTCGAGGATCCGGTTCCGCCGTTCCGGATTGGGTGCCATCGGCTCTTATCCTGCCGAGCGTCACCGAGGCGCGTCGACGAGCGAGAGCCGGAAGACGACGCCAGCGGTCGCGGCGTCCACCAGGGTGATGCGGTGGCCTGCCATCTCAGAACAGGGCGAACTGGTCGCCGGCAAGCGTGGGGTCGGTGAACTCCTCGATGCCGCTACCGCCGACGACGGCGTCGAGGTGGCGCATGAAGTCTGCGTCGTTCACCAGCGGAACACCCAGCTCGGTGCCGTGGTATCCCTTGCCCTGCCCGGGCTCGGACTCGTTGCAGACGATCAGCGAGGTCTCGGGGTCGACAGTGTCGGTGTAGGCCAGTCCGGCGTACAGGATCCGCTCGATGAGCTCCTCGTGGGTGCGCTCGACCTCCGACGAGAGCGCCACCCGCATGCCCTGCACCAGCGGCCGCCCCGCGACGAAGCGCCCTGGGTTCATGTGCGCGCACGGCAGCCGAGAGGCCACCGCCTTGAGCGGGCGCAGCTCGTCGTGCGTGACGAGCCCGTTCGGCCAGCTTCGGCGTGTCACCGGATGCACCGGCAGCCAGACCCGCCGCTCACGTGCCCGCACCAGCACGGGCTTGAGGATCTGCGCGAGCACCAACGCGTCGTCGAGCGCATCGTGCGGCTTCATCTGCGTGATGCCCCAGTGCGCGGCCAGCGTCTCCAGCCGCAGGTTCTCCGTGCCCAGGTCGAGCCGGCGGGTGAGCTCGACGGTGCACATCACCGTCTCGGTCGGTAGTTCGGCGCGCGCCAGTTCGGCCTCGGCTGCCAGGAACGAGTAGTCGAACCCGACATTGTGCGCGACGAGGGTGCGCCCGTCGAGCACTTCGAGGAGGGGCCCGACGATGTCGGCGAACGTCGGCTGCCCCTCGAGCATCTCGGCGGTCAGGCCGTGCACATGGGTGGGCCCGGGATCGACACCGGGGTTGAGCAGGCTGTACAGGCTCTGCTCGACGTTGCCGTCGTCGCCGAGGGCCAGTGCGGCGATGCTGACGATGCGAGCCTGCCCCGGCCGGAAACCCGTCGTCTCCACGTCGACGACCGCCCAGCCCGCGCCGGTCTCCGTCGCCGGCCGGCCCCAGGAGCCGCTCGGCCGGCGATATCCGGCTCCAGTTTGGCTCACTTCGTCAGAATGGCACGGTGCAGTGACAATGCCGGGACCTCGCCGGATCGCCGGCATGCGTGTCGGCTCCCTAAACTGCTCTGCGATGGTCACCACTCGTGGACGCGTCGCGCTGGCGGCGGGCGCAGGGGCGCGATGGGCGTCGCGGGTCACCGGCCGCGGCGCCGGCGCGATGATCGGTGGCCTCGTCGCGCTGGCCCTCGACAAGTCGCTGCTGCGCCAACTCGGCGCCGGCCGCCGCACGGTCGTGGTGACCGGAACCAACGGCAAGTCGACGACCACCCGCATGGTCGCGGCGGCGCTGCGCACGATCGCGGCGGAGCCGGGCAGCCGGCGACATCCGACGGTGGCGACAAACGACACCGGAGCCAACATGGACGCCGGCCTGGTGGCCGCGCTGGCCGGCGCGCGCGACGCGTCGCTGGCCGCCCTCGAGGTCGACGAGATGCACGTGCCCCACGTGGCCGATGCCACCGACCCGGAAGTCCTCGTGTTGTTGAACCTGTCGCGCGACCAACTGGACCGCGTCGGCGAGATCAACCTCATCGAACGCACGCTGCGCGGCGGGCTGGCCCGTCACCCCTCGGCGGTGGTGATCGCCAACTGCGACGACGTGCTGATGACGTCGGCGGCCTACGACAGCCCGAAGGTGGTGTGGGTGGCCGCGGGCGGCAGCTGGGCCAACGACTCGGTCAGCTGCCCGCGCTCGGGTGAGGTCATTGTGCGCGACGGTCGCGAATGGTATTCGACAGGAACGGATTTCAAGCGGCCTGAGCCGCAGTGGTGGTTCGACGACACCGACATCCACGGGCCCGACGGGTTTTCGATGCCGATGACGCTGAAGCTGCCCGGCACGGTCAACCGCGGCAACGCGACGCAGGCGGTGGCGGCCGCGGTCACGATGGGCGCCGACCCGGCCGCGGCGGTCGAGGCGGTGTCGGCGGTCGACGAGGTCGCCGGGCGGTACCGCACCGTGCGCCTCGGCCAGCACACCGTGCGCGTGCTGCTGGCCAAGAACCCGGCCGGCTGGCAGGAGGCGCTGTCGATGGTCGACAAGCACGGTGCCGGCGTGGTGATCTCGGTCAACGGGCAGGTGCCCGACGGTGAGGACCTGTCGTGGCTGTGGGACGTCCGCTTCGAGCATTTCGACGACACCCACGTGGTGGCCGCGGGCGAACGCGGCACCGACCTGGCGGTGCGGCTGGGGTACGCCGGCGTCGAGCACACCCTGGTGCACGACACGCTGTCGGCGATCGCGTCCTGTCCGCCGGGACACGTCGAGGTGATCGCGAATTACACGGCGTTCCTGCAGCTGAACAGGCGGTTGCCCAGTGCGTGAGTCGACGGTGCGGATCGGGTTGGTGCTGCCCGACGTGATGGGCACGTACGGCGACGGCGGCAACTCCGTCGTGTTGCGACAGCGCCTGCGGCTCAGAGGCATCGACGCCGAGGTCATCGAGATCACGCTGTCCGATCCGGTACCCGCCGAACTCGACCTGTACACGCTCGGCGGTGCGGAGGACTACGCCCAGCGACTGGCGACGAAGCATCTGCTGCGGTATCCGGGTCTGCAGCAGGCCGCCGGGCGGGGCGCGCCCGTGCTGGCGATCTGCGCGGCCATCCAGGTGCTCGGGCACTGGTACGAGACGTCGACGGGGGAACGGGTCGAGGGTGTCGGCCTGCTCGACGTCACCACCTCGCCCCAGAAGGAGCGCACGATCGGCGAGGTGGTGTCCCAGCCGCTGCTGCCCGGCTTGTCGCAGCGGCTGACGGGCTTCGAGAACCACCGCGGCGGAACGGTTCTCGGCGCCGATGCGCAGCCGCTGGCCAAGGTGATCAGCGGGGCGGGCAACCGCGCCGGTGACGGCTACGACGGTGCGGTGCAGGGCAGCGTCGTCGCGACCTATCTGCACGGGCCGTGCCTGGCCCGCAATCCGGAGCTGGCCGATCACCTGCTCGGCCGCGTCGTCGGCGAGTTGTCGCCGTTGGAGCTCGACGAGGTGGAGCGGTTGCGCGCCGAACGCCTGGCCGCCCCGCGCCGGGTGTAGCGGTCACGCCGCCTGGGTGATCTCGACGAAGCAGCCGCGATTCGCCAGCGCCGCTTCCACCTTCGGCAGCCAGTCCTGCGGCCGGTCCTCGCCGGCTATCCGGATCACCAGCCAGCCGAGTGCCTCCAGCATGCGTTGCCGTGCAACGTCTTTGATGCCGTGTTCGACCGCGACCCGGTACTCCGGCCAGCCGATCGCGAGATGGTCGACCGGTTGCCCACCCGCGAGCACCGGGATCTGGGTCTGCGGGCGCGGGAAGCCGCCGTCGATCAACCGCAGGCGGGTGCGGCTCTGCCACGGCGACCCCGCTCCCCCGTCGACGAGCGTGAGCAGTTCGCGCAGTTGGCGGCTGCCGGGTGCCCGGAAATACCGCTTCGCCAGCGCGCGGACGTCGTCGACACCGAACGGCTGCGCCCACATCATCGCGTCGAGGCGCGCCAGCGCAGCCGGCCGGTCGAGATGTCGCGCGACGTCGAACGCGGTGCGCGCCACGGTGGTCACGGGTAGGCCGAACACCCGGGTGACCTCGTCGTCGGCGATGCGTTCGGTACGCGGGACCAGCCCGTCCTGCGGACGGCACTTCACACCGGCCACCTCGATGGGCTGTGCCGGGTCCACCCACGAGGCGCCGTGCAGGGCCGAGGCCGCCACTCCCGCGACGACCCCCTTGCGTCGGGTGGCCAGCCACGCCGCGATGGCCCGGTCTCGCAGCGTGAGTTCGCGCCCGTTCGCGGCGTACACCCCGCGGTAGACCACCCGGTACGACGTCCTGAGCTGATGGCGCGTCACCACACCCGCCGCGACGGCCTCCCCGCCGAGAATGACCTCAACCATGCCCCGCATCGTGCCTCAAGGCACCGACATGTCGCCGAGATGAAATTCCAGCAGAAGCGCTACAGGCCCAGGTCGCGCAGGAAGTGCGGCTTGTAGGCCTCGAGGATCACGTAGCTCGGGTCCGGGGTGGGCGCCTCGCGCGCATCGTCGTGCACCTCCTGCCCACTGGCGGGATCCACCCATTCCTGCGCGGCGGCGTCCCACCGGCTCACGGTGTACTGCGCGCTCACGTGGTCGTCGCTGACCAGCCCGCGCACCGTGCGCTCGGCCTCCTGCGCATCGGCCAGCGTGCGGGTGTAGAGCTGGATGCGGTCGCCGTTGCGCGTGACCGTCACCCGCGACCCGAGCCGCTTGCGGGCGTCGTCGTCGAGGTCGAGCGCGCGCAGCTTCTCCCAGAAGGAGAGCCGGTGCTCGTGGCTGCCGAGCTCGACCTCGACCTTGAACTCCTCGTCGGGCATAGATCCTCTCCTCAGGCCATCGCCCTGCGGCCGGCCAGCGCGCGGCCCAGCGTCAACTCGTCGGCGAACTCCAGGTCCCCGCCCATCGGCAGCCCCGAGGCGATCCTGGTCACGGTCAGCCCCGGGATGTCGCGCAGCATCCGCACCAGATACGTCGCGGTGGCCTCGCCCTCGGTGTTCGGGTCGGTCGCGATGATCACCTCGCTGACGTCGACCCCGTCCACCTGCTCGCCGATCCTGTTGAGCAGCTCGCGGATTCGCAGCTGATCGGGCCCCACCCCCGACAACGGATCCAGCGCCCCGCCCAGCACGTGGTAGCGCCCGCGGAACTCGCGGGTGCGTTCAACTGCCTGCACGTCCTTGGGCTCCTCGACGACGCACACCAGTGAGGCGTCGCGCCTCGGATCGGAGCAGATGCGGCAGCGTTCGGCGTCGGACACATTGCCGCACACCGCGCAGAACATGACCCCGTCGCGCACCTTGTTCAGCACAGCGGTCAGCCGGTCGATGTCCGGCGGCTCGACCGACAGCAAGTGAAAGGCGATCCGCTGCGCGCTCTTCGGCCCGATGCCGGGCAGCTTGCCGAGCTCGTCGATCAGATCCTGGACGGGTCCTTCAAACATGGAAGGACAATTACATTCCCGGCAGACCGAGATTGCCCATCCCGCTGGCCAACGGCCCGAGCCGGTCGTGGGCGAGGATGGTGACCTGCTTGGACGCGTCGGCGATCGCGCCGACGACGAGGTCCTGCAGCGTCTCGGGGTCGGCCGGATCGATCACCTTCGGGTCGATCGACACCGCCACCACTTCGCCGCTGCCCTTCATCGTCACCTGCACCAGACCGCCGCCGGCCTGACCGTGCACCTCGGAGTTGGCCAGCGCCTCCTGTGCCTCCATCAGCTGCTGCTGCACCTGCTGAGCCTTCGCCAACAGGGCCGACATATCGGGTTGGCCTCCGGGTTGCATGACAGTCCCCTTGCGTATCGGTTTCGACTTGGTCTCACCTCGGCCGCGTGCGGCGGTTTGGCCTTTCAGCGTAGTCGTGGATGCGGCTACGGTGACGCCCGTGCCTGCCCGCCTGCGTGTCGGGGCCACCAGAGCAGTGCGTGTCTGCGCCGCGGTGGCCGCCGGATCACTCGTCGTCGCCTCGACGCTCGCCGGACCGGTGAACGCCGCACCCGCCAACATCGCGGGCAAGGTCGTGTTCCTCGACCCCGGCCATAACGGCTCCAACGACGCCTCGATCAGCAGGCAGGTGCCGACCGGCCGCGGCGGCACCAAGGACTGCCAGGCCAGCGGCACCTCGACCGACGACGGCTATCCCGAGCACACCTTCGCCTGGGAGACCACGCTGCGCGTCCGTCAGGCGCTGTCCGCGCTGGGCGTGCGCACTGCGATGTCGCGCGGCGACGACACCGGCCTCGGACCTTGCGTCGACGAGCGCGCTGCGCTGGCCAACTCGCTCAAACCGAACGCGATCGTGAGCATCCACGCCGACGGCGGGCCGCCGACCGGACGCGGGTTCCACGTCCTGTACTCGGCCCCGCCGCTCAACGACGCGCAGGCCGGGCCGTCTCCCCAGCTCGCCGCGATCATGCGCGACCAACTGAAGGCGGCGGGCTTCGTGCCGTCCACCTACATCGGATCGGGCGGGCTGAACCCGCGGTCCGACATCGCCGGGCTCAACCTCGCGCAGTACCCGTCGATCCTGGTCGAACTCGGGAACATGAAGAATCCCGTCGACTCCGCGCTGATGAAGACGCCCGAGGGCAGGCAGAAGTACGCCGACGCCGTCGTCCGCGGGATCGCGGGCTTCCTGGGAGTCAGTTAGGGGCCTCTTGCGCTCTGACGGGTTGATTCCCCGCACCAGGTGCGTGCAATCGACCCGTTAGCGACTCAGCGTGCCGACTCGACCTCTTTCTTGAGGTTCTCCAGCACCTCGGCCTGGATCTTGCGCAGCCCCAGCGGTGCGAACGTCTTCTCGAAGAACCCGCCGATGCCGCCCGCGCCCTGCCACGACGTCTTGACCGTGACCGACGAGCCGGGGCCCGCCGGGGCGACGGTCCAGTTCGTGATCATCGACGAGTTGGCGTCCTTCTCGATGACCGTGTGACCTGCCACGTCGACGGTGGCCTTGACGTCGCGCACCCGCTTCTTGGTCGCCTGCAGCTTCCAACTCGCGACGGTGCCCGCACCCTGCCCGCCCTCGAGCACCCGGTACTCGCTGTAGTGCGACGACAAGATCCTCGGGCGGACGCCTGCGTAGTCCGCGACGGCCGCCAACACGGTCTCCGGCGTCGCGTCGATCAAGACCGTGCTTGACGCACTGACCTGTCCCATCTCCTGCAAGCTCCTCGGTGTCGGCGTTGATGCGGTCGCGTCGGATGCGACCGCGGACTAGCGTATATCCGTGTCCGCTGCCGAGACTGACGCACGTGCTCGTCACACCGCGGGGGTGCGGCGGCTCATCGCCAGCTACCGCGAGATCCCGCCGGACGCAACCGTCCGGCTGGCCAAACCCACGTCGAATCTGTTCCGGGCGCGGGCCAAGACGACCGCCAAGGGGCTCGACGTCTCGGGTCTGACCAGCGTCATCGCCGTCGATCCCGAGGCGCGCACCGCCGATGTGGCGGGCATGTGCACATACGAGGATCTCGTCGCGGCCACGCTGCCCTACGGCCTTTCGCCGCTGGTGGTTCCGCAACTGAAGACGATCACCCTCGGCGGTGCGGTGACCGGGCTCGGAATCGAATCCGCATCGTTTCGCAACGGCCTGCCGCACGAGTCGGTGCTCGAGATGGACATCCTCACCGGCACCGGCGATGTCGTCACCGCCTCGGCCGACCAGCACGCCGACCTCTTTCGCTCCTTCCCCAATTCTTATGGCACGCTTGGCTATTCGGTACGAATCAAGATTGAGCTGGAGCCGGTGAAGCCGTTCGTGGCGTTGCGGCACCTGCGATTCGACTCGCTGGCCGACCTGGTCGCCAAGATGGAACGCATCATCGAGACGGGCGGGCACGACGGCACCCCGGTGGACTACCTGGACGGCGTGGTGTTCTCCGCCGGCGAAAGCTACCTCACGCTGGGCTTCCGAAGTGCCACTGCCGGGCCGGTCAGCGACTACACCGGCCAGCAGATCTACTACCGCTCGATACAACACGAGGACGGCGAGAAGCACGACCGGTTGACGATCCACGACTACCTGTGGCGATGGGACACCGACTGGTTCTGGTGTTCACGGGCGTTCGGCGCGCAGAATCCGAGAATCCGCCGGTTCTGGCCTCGGCGGTACCGGCGCAGCAGCTTCTACTGGAAGCTCATCGGCTACGACCAGCGATTCGACATCGCCGACCGCATCGAGAAGCGCAGTGTCGTCAGGCCAGACACGCCGCTGCGTGAGCGTGTCGTGCAGGACGTCGAGGTGCCGATCGGACGGGTAACCGAGTTCCTGGATTGGTTCCTGGCCAACGTGCCCATCGAGCCGATCTGGTTGTGCCCGTTGCGGCTTCGTGACGCCGGCGGGTGGCCGTTGTATCCGATCCGGCCGCACCACACCTACGTCAACGTCGGGTTCTGGTCCTCGGTGCCCGCCGGACCAGAGGAGGGCCACACCAACAAGCTGATCGAGCGCAAGGTCAGCAAACTCGACGGGCACAAGTCGCTGTACTCCGACGCCTACTACAGCGCCGAGGAGTTCGACGAACTCTATGGTGGAGAAACCTATAAGACCGTAAAAAAGACATACGACCCAGATTCGCGACTCCTCAACCTGTATGCGAAGGCGGTGCAACGGCGATGAGCGCTAGCGCGAAGAGCGGAGGACACTGATGAGCGCTAGCGCGAAGAGCGGAGGACACTGATGACGACGTTCAGAGAAGGCACGGCACCCTCGGCCACCCATGAACACAAGCTGACGCTTGCCGAGATACTCGAGATCTTCGCGGCGGGTCAACTGCCGCTGAAGTTCACCGCGTACGACGGCAGCTCGGCCGGACCCGACGACGCGCCCGTCGGCCTGGACCTGCTGACGCCGCGCGGCACCACGTATCTGGCCACGGCGCCGGGCGATCTCGGCCTGGCGCGGGCGTACGTGTCGGGCGATCTGGAAGCGCGCGGTGTGCATCCCGGCGACCCGTACGAGTTGCTCAAGGCGCTGGCCGACAAGATGGACTTCAAGCGCCCACCGGCGCGCGTGCTCGTCGACATCGTGCGCTCCATCGGCATCGAGCACCTCAAGCCGATCGCCCCGCCGCCGCAGGAGGCCCTGCCCCGCTGGCGTCGTATCGCAGAAGGGTTGCGGCACAGTCGAACCCGTGACGCCGAGGCGATCCATCACCACTACGACGTGTCCAACAGGTTCTACGAATGGGTGCTGGGGCCGTCGATGACCTACACCTGCGCGTGCTATCCGCAGGCCGACGCCACGCTGGAGGAGGCGCAGGACAACAAGTACCGCCTGGTGTTCGAGAAGTTGCGGCTGTCGCCGGGTGACCGGCTGCTCGACGTCGGCTGCGGCTGGGGCGGCATGGTGCGCCACGCGGCCCGGCATGGGGTCAGGGCCGTCGGGGTGACGCTGTCGAAGGAGCAGGCGGCGTGGGCGCAGAAGGCGATCGCCGAGGAGGGCCTCGCCGACCTCGCCGAGGTACGGCACGCCGACTACCGCGATGTACGCGAGTCCGGGTTCGACGCGGTGTCCTCGATCGGGCTGACCGAGCACATCGGAGTGCACAACTACCCCGCGTACTTCCGGTTCCTCAAGTCGAAGATGCGCGCCGGCGGGCTGTTGCTCAACCACTGCATCACCCGGCCCGACAACCGCACCGGGCCGACTGCGGGGGGTTTCATTGACCGTTACGTCTTCCCCGACGGTGAGCTGACCGGGTCCGGCCGAATCATCTCCGAGGTTCAGGACGTCGGACTGGAGGTGGTGCATGAGGAGAACCTGCGCCGGCACTACGCGTTGACGTTGCGGGACTGGTGCCGCAACCTCGTCGAGCACTGGGACGAGGCCGTCGCGGAGGTCGGCCTGCCGACCGCCAAGGTGTGGGGCCTCTACATGGCCGGCTCACGGTTGGGTTTCGAGACGAATGTGGTTCAGCTGCACCAGGTTCTGGCGGTCAAGCTGGACGGCAACGGCGACGACGGCGGGCTGCCGCTGCGCCCGTGGTGGACGGCCTGACTTCTCGCCGAAACTGAAGGTCTGCAGGTGATTTCGGGCTCAAAGTCAAGTGGTTAGTGCAATGCGGCTACGCGGCTTGGTCGAGGAGGGCGGCTAGGCGTTGGGCTGGAGTGTCGAGATTCAGGGTGGGTCGGGGTCGGCTGTTGAGTTTGTCTTGGACCCGTTTGAGGTCGGTTTTGGTGTAGCCGCTGAGGTCGGCGCCCTTTTCGAACCAGAACCGCAGC